>CAVXFD010000004.1:0-534137 GCA_963760855.1 uncultured Acidobacteriaceae bacterium
TTGTCATATCAGCTCTCCCTTTTAATTGATTCGGTCAGTGTGCGATGGCGAGTTCTCGTTCGAACTTGTCTCGCTTGATGATGATTGAACCAGACGAGCAGAGCCGAATCTATTAGACAAGGGTATGAATTGATACCTTTGCATGATTTGTGCGGAGCGCGTCACAACTTTCGATTTGCATTAGGTACGAGGGACGTTCGAAACATCCCGATGGCACATCGCGATCACGCTTATCCTCTAGAGCTGCATGCCGGGAAAAGCACGTACGGAGCTACAGCAAACTACTGATTGACGTTCTGCGCGGCACACTGCTATCCAAATCAGAACTGCAGGAATTGGAATCACCGCAAGTGCGGGCCAACCGTTTCTCTTATCCTCAAAGGCGTCGTTAGCCTCGTAAACGCTGGCCGAATGAAGATCAAGGGTTCGAGGTCCTCGACCGAAGACCCGTGGGCAGTAAATGCTTATGCGAGGAACCTTCCATGGAGAGATCTAGGAGCACACGTTTGCTGATACCTATAACGGATCAATACCAAAGTATGATTGACACCCCTTGCGGCAGATCCTTCCATATGGACAGGGGATCACCATCGAGAACGAGCTTAGGCGCAAAGCACTACGCCACGCCGTATGTGGGTACAGACGGATTGGCGCTCACTTCGGGTTCCTGCGTGGAGGTGAAAACGTGACCGACTCCGTTAATTTGCGAGATGATTTTCTACTGGAAACTCCAATTCCAGGGGTTCCTTTGGAATCGATTCTCCGCACCCAGGAATTACGCGAGCGCCCCTCGCGTTCGCCCGACTATGAGACGGAGAACCGAGCACTTGTGGCACTGGCCAACGCGCTAGCTGACTCCCCGAGTACCATTCTGCAAACATTGGCTGATAGAGTCCTCGATCTATTGCATGCTGATTCTGCCGGCCTAAGTCTGCTGACGAGAGACGAAAAGAGGTTCTACTGGGCAGCTATTGCCGGCGCGTGGCGGCCCCACGCCGGCTCCAATGTCCCGCGCAATTCCTGCCCATGCGGCGAAGTGCTCGACCGCAATGTCCCGATGCTATTCACGCATTGGGAACGGCGTTATCTGAATTTCAGCAGGACGATGCCCGTAACGGAAGAAGGACTCTTTGTTCCGTTTTACGCAAACGGTAAACCGGTCGGTACAATTTGGGCATTCGCACACGATAATCGTCGCAAATTCGACGCCGAGGACCTAAGGCTGCTCGAACGCACGAGCCGTTTCGCGTCAGCGGCATGTCAGGTCCTAGCGTCGATTGAGAACCTCAAATTGGAAAACGCAGCGCGCGAAAAAGCGGAAACAGCAGTGCGCGAACTGGCAAACGGGTTGGAGACACAGGTTCGAGTTCGGACCCAGGAGTTGGAACGTAGCACCCGAGAACTTGCCGAAGCCAACGAAGACCTACAGTTCCAGGTTGGCCTCCTTCAACAAATCCCTGTAGCGGCGTGGACACTCAGGCCTGATGGGACGCCGGATTTCGTGAACCGAAGCTGGCTGGAATACTCAGGTCAGTCACTCGATTACGTCCAATCAAATTCCGAGGCGTGGATGACTGCGATTCACCCTGAGGATCGAGAAACAGCGTCAAAGAGTATTTGCGACGGGATACGCTCAGGGCAGGATTTTACAATGGAAGCGAGGTTTCGCCGCGCGCAGGACGGGGTATATCGCTGGCATCTCAATCGAGCCGCGGCGTTACGTGATGCGCAGGGAAATCTCCTTCGGTTTGTGTGTACATCCACCGACATTGAGGATCAGAAACAGTCCCAAGAGAATTTACGGAGGGCTGTGGAAACGAACCGGCTGATCGTCGACACCGCGTTAGATGCGGTTATCACAATGGATGCTGAAGGGGCGATTACCGATTGGAATAAGCAAGCTGAAATGGTGTTCGGATGGAGTAATAAGGAGGCGATCGGCCAGCACATGTCGGATCTGATTATCCCGGAGCGACTACGGATGGCCCACGAGCGCGGATTACGTCACTTCTTGGCTACCGGTAATGGCCCCATCTTGCGACGGCGTATCGAAGTCACGGCCGTCCGGCGCAACGGTGTTGAGTTCCCGGCTGAGTTGGAAGTCTCGCCAATGAGACTGGGCCAGAATTGGTTTTTTGGCGCCTTCATTCGGGACATTACCGACTCCAAACTAGCAGAAAAAAGACTAAGAGAGAGCGAACTCAACCTGCGCCAGATGACCGAGACCATACCGGAAATGCTCTGGAGCGCCACCGCAGAAGGGACAATCGATTATTGCAATGCTCGCGTGCTCGACTACACCGGCTTCTCTGCCGAAGAAATCATGGGTAGCGGTTGGACAAAACTTCTTCATCCAGAAGATGTTGAACGGACAGCTCGAACGTGGAGATCCTGTGTCACAACCGGGGCCCCGTACCGAGTCGAGATTCGCACATTCCACGCTGCCGATCGCACCTATCGATGGTGCGTAACGAGCGCGCTTCCGCTGCTCGACCAACAAGGGCGGATTCTAAAGTGGTACGGCACAGTTGTGGATATGCACGATTGGAGGCATGCGCAGGAAGAGCTACGCAACACGCAAGCCGAACTCGCGCGCGTGGCGCGTGTGATGACAATGGGAGAGCTTACCTCATCGATCGCGCACGAAGTCAACCAGCCGCTATTTGGCATTATGACCAACACCGACACCTGTTTGTTAATGCTTTCTACCGATCCTCCCGATATCGACGGCGCTCGGGAAACTACACAGCGCACGATGCGTGATGCAAACCGAGCCTCTGACGTGATCAAGCGATTACGCGCGCTTTATAGCAAAAAAGATCCGTCCCCCGAATTGATGGACCTGAATCAGGCCACACGGGAGGTGATTTCCCTGTCGTTGAGCGATTTGCAAAGATGGCGGGTGATCGTTCTGCAGGAACTTGCCGACAATCTCCCACTCCTCATGGCGGACCGTGTCCAAGTTCAGCAGGTCATTATGAATCTAGTACGAAACGCTTCAGACGCGATGAGCAGTGTCGACGATCGTCCGAGAGAATTATTGATCAGAACGGAAAGAGAGGAAGGCGATCGGGTGCAGCTTAGCGTGAAAGACGCAGGGGTCGGTTTCGAACCCCAGGCTGCGGACAGACTCTTCGAAGCCTTCTATACGACAAAGAATGAAGGTATGGGAATCGGCCTGTCGATCAGTCGTTCCATCATCGAGGCTCATGAGGGGCGTTTGTGGGCGACTGCGAATGATGGTCCGGGAGCCACGTTCTCATTTTCAATACCCTGCAGGGCGGCCGGTTTGGTGGCAGAGGAAGCTCGCCGCAGCCAGCCAGATGGTGCGATGGATGCCGCATGATTTAGGTTCGACGCTGAACACCGATTCCGAGGTTCATACCTTGGTGCGATTGACGCCCCGCCTAGCAGCAGCGCATCCTTCGCTTATGGAGTCCAACCGAGAACAGGAATCCATCGAACGTCCACTTGTGACGGTGGTTGATGACGATGTATCAGTCCGCGAGTCCCTCCCTAGTTTGCTGAGGCAGTTCGGTTTTTCCGCCCGCGCGTTTTCGTCGGCGGAAGAGTTTCTCGCTTCCGATTGCATGAGCCAGACCCGCTGTCTGATCCTTGACGTCGTCATGCCGGGCGTAACGGGACTCGATCTTCAACGACAATTGAAGCTTCGGAGTCCAGCGCTTCCAATCATCTTTATTACCGGTCAGAAAGACGAAGGAATTCGGAAGCGAGCCCTTGAACAAGGAGCGGCGGGATTCCTGCTCAAGCCAGTCAAAGGCACAGTTCTGTTGGAGGCCGTCAGTGTTGCACTTCGAGGAAACTGACATTTCCCACCCTGCAAGCCGGGGTGATAAAACGAGCTCGGCGAGATCACTTGCTCGTGCAGCGGAGTCATCACCAGTGCCGACTGCGAGGCCTATCGTGTTCGTCGTTGACGACGACGTGTCAGTGCGTGAAGCTCTAGAGTTATTAATCCGCAAGGTAGGCTGGCAGCCAGAGATTTTCGCATCGGCACAGGAATTCCTCGATCGCCCTCGTTCACTGGTTCCGAGTTGTCTCGTTCTTGACATTTCTCTTCCTGGCCTTAGCGGTCTCGAACTTCAGAAGCGTATTGCTGTTGAGCGGACGGACATGCCGATTATTTTCATCACAGGTCATGGGGACGTACCCAAATCAGTCCAAGCCATGAAAGCGGGCGCGGTCGAATTCTTGACCAAACCAGTCAGTAATGAAGAACTATTGGCGTCCATCGGGCAGGCCCTTGAACGGAGCCGCGCCGTTCTCGGTCATGCGGCGGAAATTCAGGAACTCCGGGACCGTTACGGGTCAGTTTCGCCTCGCGAACGGCAAGTCATGGCATTGGTGGTTTCGGGTTTATTGAATAAACAGATCGCCGATGAACTCGGCATCAGCGTGATTACCGTAAAAACGCACCGAGGCAAAGTGATGCAAAAGATGAAGGCTGACTCTCTCGCGGGGTTGGTGAAGATGGACGCTAAGCTCCGTGCGGCATCTGGGCGAAAAGGCTGACCAGCACCACTTCCAGTCCCGCTTTGAGATCTGAGGAAGCATCAGCAAGAGTCGACATCGAAATACTCCTTATCTTCGTAATTGGATTACAGCAGGTAATGAAACTGTGGTGCGCCATACGTAGCACGTCCGTTTTTCTAGCGGAAACCGGCAGCCTTCGCGACGACTGCATTACTTGCTTCCTCGATTAGTTGCACGATGTCATCGGGGCGAGTTGCAATGGAAGCGTGGCTCGTTGGCAACGTGATCGTCCTTCTTGCGTTGATTCGCTCCGCCATCCACTTTTCGGTCTCGGTAGGAATCAACCGATCGTTGGCCGAGATCTGATACCAACTCGGCTTCACTTTCCACGCTGGTGGTCCCGACTTTTCTTCGAAGCATCGCGATGCTGTGGGCTTCTGCGTAAGCGCCCACACTAGCGATTCTGTTCGGTCTTCGAGATCATGACAGAAAGTCTCGTGAAACTTCCCAACTTCGATCCATAAAAACCCATACCTGTCCTCACGGATATTAGCCGCGCCCTCGGGTGGTGCCCGCCGCGCCCAAAGGCTCTTGAGACTCTCCCCTTCATCAAGAGCAGGTCCTGCCAAATAGACGAGGCCGACGACATTCGGCGTGAGGCCAGCGCTCGTGACGACTGCGCAACCATAAGCATGGCCGACTAATAGCGTGGGAGCATCCTGCGCAGCGGCCATTTTGATGGTTCGGTCGATATCGTCGGACAACGATGTCAGAGGGTTCTGCACCGCGAAGACGCGGTAGCCTTTTTCATGCAGGGGCGGAATGACATGCCGCCAGTGTGAAGCGTCGCCCCAGGCGCCGTGCACTAAGAGAATGTTCGGTTTGTCCGTCATCGACATACTCCTTTCATTCGACTTTGCTGTTTTGCCAACTGCGCTGCTAACGGTAACGGCCAGTCCTAGGGCCTGCCCATAATATGGACGTGAGCCCAAGGAGTGCCTGCCCACATAATGTAAGCGCCTGTTGGCTTGTGAGTCGTAGGCAGGCCCGTGGTCTTCGGATCAAAGGGCCAAAGAATCATCCAATGCGGTCCAATTCTGATAGGTGGGTCAGTTTTGTCGAACGGGTCGGAGTCGCTTCGCTGCGTCGCTCCCGCGAGCATGTATTCGATGCCCGGAACGGTGGTAGTCGGCTTTGCCTTGTGTTCCGCGAAATCGTGATTCCATTGCATTGCGACTTTGTCCTCACACATCGGAGGTGATCCGATGCCTTTGGGATCTCCCGGCAGGCACGTGAAGTCATTGGTTCCTGGCCGGAGGATTTTCATCTGTCCTTGGGCGTCGATCTCAGCGACCGTGGCGTTTTTCGTCACATTGGGAGGCCCTGCGGAGAGGGCGCGCGCAATTTTGCTTTGTACCGACTCCTGCAAATTGGATGATAGCGAGTCAGGTGCGTTCATTTGCGCAGAGGCACTAAGGCACGTGAGGGCAAGCGTTAGAAAAGCAATCCGAGCAGACAGCAATGATCGCAGGTTTCGCAACATAAATATCTCCGCTCTGTTGTCAGACATCGTCTAATGGATGTCATAGGGAGATCTCACCAGCACCGCTGAAGGAAGGCAATTGGACCAAGGTATCAACGCAATACTTTGGCCCACCTAGTATGGGCAATCTGCTCAGATCAGGTACATACGGAGACCGCTTATTCTCTACTATTCAGAATTCCTCACCGAAATTCGCGATTCGCACACGCTCGCTGTCTCTCAATCCGGCACTCATATCGGCTTCACTGCACTACGGATTACGCTACGGTTCTGTTCCCGCTACCGGGAATTTCCAACGACTTAGAGGTCGTCCGCCTCTTGTAAGTCCTTTAAAGTCGTGTGTGGGCCGTTCTTTCACGGGCGTAAACACGGCTCAAATCCCGTCGGGGACGCCAACGTTACTGAGGTCGGTAACAAAGCGCCAAAACATCTCATTTAGCACGGTGTTAGCCGGTTCAAAGAAGACTCTTTCATGGCTAAACACAAGGCCGTCGGGAAAGAATGATGTTGCCAGCTCGTGGCGCTGGTTTACATTTCCTCCTTTCCACGCTCCAACAAGGTCAACTGCATGAGCTTGGGCGTCTTTGAGCAAGTCTTCCATCGTGGAACGTTCAGAATCTAGGGCCTTTATCTCGGTTTCGATACGGGCGGATTCCTCCGTAATGGACTTCTTCAGGCAGTTGAAATCTTCAGGGGAAAGCGTTCCATCGAGTTTCGCAACGATTGCCCTCTGGTTCAAAGTTCCCTGATCGGCCAGCCGGCTTCTCAACGACTGCGCGCTTGCTGCGACCTGGGCCTTACGCACCTGCCAGTGTGCCGCCACTCGCTCGGGCAACTGGGCCAACGCCTCAGCCGTAGGCTGCATTCGTGAGAGCAGACTTGCAAATTGCTCCTCCAGCTCTTCTCGGCTTATCCCCACCGCTCCACATTTGGGAGTCCAGCACCAGTAGCGTGCGTAACGCTGAGTTCTGCCCCTAGCCCATCCAGCCGTCAGATGCGCGCGACATCTCGCACAGCGAACAATCCCACGAAGAGGGAAGTCTTCATTAAGCTTCTTGTGTGGGTGAGACTTCCCATTCAGACGATCCTGCACAGCATGAAATAGTTCATCCGAAACTAAGGGAACGTGACTGCCGTGTATGCGTTCGCCCCTAGTGACAATCCACCCCACGTAGACCGGATTTGACAGCATCCGGGCAAAGCTCTGTTTGGTGAGAGGGCGGCCCTTCTTAGTGACCAGACCCATGCTGGTAATGAGTTTCAAGACGGCGTCACCCGTTGAGAAGCGGCCTGAAGCGATCAATTCAAAGGCTTGTCTAATCAGAGGAGCACGCTGCGGATCGACGCACAACCTCTTGCTCTGGTTTAGGTATCCAATAGGAGACGGCCATGGAAAGCGCCCCGCGGTGACCGCAGCTCTCATCCGATAGCGGGTTCTCTCACCCAGAGAATCGCTGTAAAACTCGTTCATTGTTCCAATAATGTTACGGTGGAGCCGTGAAGCCGCAGAATCTTCGGTCATCGGCTCATCAATCGATTCGAGGCTGATGCCGAGATGTCCCAGTGTGGCAATGATGTCGCCCTGATCTCTGACGTTCCGAGCCAAACGCGAAAGGTCAGCGACAAGCAACAAGGAAACATTGCGACGGTGCTGACGACAATACGCCATCATCTTTTGAAATGCTGGTCTGTCCGTTGTTCGCGCACTCTCGCCGGGATCAATAAAAACCTTGAGAAGGGGCAGATCGTGGGCTTTGCAATAATCCCCAATTTTCCGCTCCTGAACGACCAGACTGTTGTTTCCTTTGGCCTGCTCAGTTGTCGAAACGCGGATGTAACCGACCGCCCCTTCCATGGCGTTCTCCTCCAACGAGTTAATGTGTTGCAGAGAGACATCCTACAGCGCGGTGTGAGAAGCACGTGTGATGCCAGACACACTGGCGATGTGGCCTTGGTTGTGAAGGAACCCCAGCTTGCTAGCCCTAGCAGCTAGCACTTTACAGCATCTCCTAGCAAGCTGTGGTTCAAATGCCATGCGGGATACACAGGGAGGAACAACCGTGTCGCGGCGCCCCATCACAGCCGCGACCTTCTGAAGCGGGACGCTCTCTCATGATGCATCGACCCGGGTGACCGGGGCTTGAGTAACGCCTGTTTGCGACACCTACCTCAAGCGTCTTAAAAACCATGTCGCTTGTTGAAGGTGGAGCGCTTGGTTGTCTGTACGTTCAGGCAATCATTTTGCCTCAGCCATTCAGAACCTTGCTGTCTAATCAAGATGACACTGAAAGGCGGTCCAATGGCTTGAGGTCTAGCAGTTTGGCCGATCGTCATAAGTCGATCGATAACGTCTATTGTGCTGCTCTCCCAAATCTCTGGATTCCTGGCAGCGTATTGCATCGACTCGGGTATGTTCACGATGATGCAGTGCTTCTGAGCACTGGAAGGTTTACATGTGACCGCGGGCTTCGCGACAACACTATCTCCTATAACAGCAAAATCCTTCCAATAGGTTGCTGGGTGCCCTCTCTCGATGCCGACCACAGCAAGGGTCAGAATGAAGCCCCCGCGCATCATGTCGGCATAGATGGACGGCTCCAGCCTTTTGATAATTGGTATTTCCTTTTCCAAAGCGCTCACGAGGTTCGGAGCGAGGGTGTCCAATATTTTGCCGACTGGCTGTTCTTTGGCACGAGCGAAAAAAGCGGCGATATCGAAGCCAGTAAGGGGGTCGCTCGGTATTCCAGCAGCCGCCCAAAAGACATTGTGATTGGGCAGTTGATTGATTTTGCATCCTTGAATGGGGACCACCCCATTAGCGAGGAAAAGACTATCCGTCGCAAATGCGGCCCAATCTCTTGTAACGATAACCGCGACCTCCGTTGCATTTCCATGAACAGCTACAAACAGCCAAAAGAGAACAAACGCAGTTGGAAGTTTAGGCGATTTATGCCGAGTCTCAAGCCTGTAGATGCTTTCTTCCACGCCGTTCGAAACTGCCATTCGCGTTTTCAATAGCGTTTAAAGTTGGTTGTTAATCAAACCCGTTCTTTCTTCCAGTCGATGAGAAACAAAGCGAAACCCAATAGCGGTGTGAATGTGCCCAGAAACACATCTTGCACGAGGAAACGTCTGTAGTCCTTCGCCTTGGAAATCCATTCTCTCAAATCGCCGATCGTGCCTACGACACGATAATCCGCAGGCTGAATATCGCCATGGCCAGGCCAATCGTGATAAAGCAGTGCCAACGGTGTCAATGGAGCGGTCCATTCAGCCTGAACGGGACCCTCTGATGGGGTCCTGCCGGAAATAATCGCGACAAAACGCGCGAACAAAAGTGGCTGTTTGTCGGTCAGAAATCGTGCATTCGAGTATTTGTACGTTAGCTTCAGAAGCGGTGCCCATTCCTTATCGCCCAATCGCACAGGAGTGCTCGCGTCAGGAGCGTAAGACGATTCAAAATTCGTGGCTGCATGTTCAACCAAATCCAATCCCCCGAGACGGTCCCAAATACCAAAACGATCTGCAAGAATGAAACCGAGGTAAAGAAGTGGGAGGATTAGCAACACCACATTCAGCACGAACTTTGCTCTTAGGGACTCTCGTTCATCCATAGCGATTTTGTATCACTGAAAGATTGCACCAACAAGCACCAAAACCCAGACTGCTGGATGGTTGTTGCAAAATCCAGATTACAGTTATTGACCGGGCCGTTGGGTGAACTTGTCGGTTACTTGATTCAACCCTTGTGGCACTGCATTGAAATCGAGGGCATCCACATTGGGCGTGTAGACCACGATCCTGTAAGGCAAAACCTCCACGCAACATGGCACCAGCCTTTACAGGGGCTGTCGCCATACCATCCAATACCATTCCTATGATTGGGGGTCTTTGCCAACCCCGGCGCAAGCCCCCCGGAACAGGGTGCCCCGTGGCAGATTCGTTGGTGTCGCAAAAGTCCCTTTGAAAGCTGATCTGCAAGTGACTGATTCCGCTCACTTGATTTCTGCCGTTTTAGTGTCGCATTTATTATAACTTATGCGACATGTCAAGAACTTTATTTACAACCGTTTATATCACTTGAAAGCCATTCTGCTTGCGGCTCAAAATCAGATGTTAGGTTTGCGCTGGAGGGCAATCATCCATGAAACCAAAAAGACTGGCGCTGTACGTCCGAGTCAGCACGGGCGTGCAGAATGAGGATATGCAAGTCAACGAACTCGACGAATATGCTCAGTTCCGTAAATGGCACATAGTTGAAACCTACTCCGACAAGATGACCGGAGCAAAGGATAAGCGGCCTGCGCTAGATCGGCTTATGGCCGATGCCAAACGTGGGAAGTTCGATGTAGTTGCCGTCTGGCGTTTTGACAGGTTCGCGCGGTCTACTTCGCACTTGCTCCGAGCCTTGGAAGAGTTCGCGGCGCTAGGAATTGACTTCGTGAGCCTGAAAGAAAGTATCGACACCAGCACACCGACCGGGAAGATGATATTCACAGTTCTCGCAGCGGTCGCAGAACTGGAACGCTCCACCATCAGGGAGCGTGTTATTGCTGGGCAGAAAGCAGCCAAGAGACGGGGCGTCCGCTTCGGACGGCCTGCCGTGCATGTCGATACAGTTCTGGTAGGTAAACTCCGCGGCGAGGGGCTTAGCTGGCGCGACATCTCGGTTGAGGTAGGAGTGCCAAAGGACACGCTCATAAGGCACTGCGAGGCGCAGTGATCCGCTCACTTTCCGACCCAGCACGTGGAAACCTGATAGATTTTCTTCCCTGACAAGAGTAACAATTAAGAACTCACAAACTACGTGACGAGGTAGAGATGTTGAAACTTGCGATAGTACAAATTAGCGACGTTCACATCAAGACGCCCGAAGACCTGGTCCTACTAAGGGCAAGCGACATAGTATCCGCAGTCAAGAACGTCGCTCCTAGAGCGAATGCTTATCTCATAGCAGTGACAGGTGACATTGCATATTCTGGCACCAAGAAACAATACGAACTGGCTACCGCGCTGTGCTCAGCGATTGTAAGCGGACTGGAGAATAAACATACCAAAGTTTTGCAATTCTATATCCCCGGAAATCACGATTTAGATTTTACCTCCCAACCGGATACCCGGAATGCTCTGCTCCAGCACGTCAGGAAAAATTCTGAAACCATTGATCCAGCGGGCGAGACGGTCAAGCAGATATTGAGCGTTCAAAATAATTTCTTTGACTTTGAGTCAACCATGCTCAATTCTGCGACGAGGCCCGAGAAAGACCGGCTCGCTTATCGCCTGACATTTGAGGTTGACGGAACCAAATGTCGAGTGAATTGCTTTAATACGGCATGGGTATCTACAAATCCTGAAATGCCAGGGACTCTCGTGTTCCCGAATGCCTTGCTGAAGCAATCGGGTGAAGCGGCCGATTTAGAAATATCAGCCTTTCATCATCCTCTCAATTGGTTAATTCCCGAGAATGCTCGAAAGTTCCGTGTCGGAGTTGAGAGTACCTCCGACCTTATTTTGACTGGTCATGAACATGAAACGGCAGTGTATCGGAAACATGACGTTGATACTGGCGACACACAACATGTCGAAGGGGCCGTGCTTCAAGTTTCCGGCGCCTCGGCTTCCTCAGCGTTCCATGTCATAGCAATCGACGACAAAGTGCAGAACTATGAGGTATTTCTATGTACGTGGAAAGATGATAAGTATGCCTGTAAGAGCCTAGGCGACCGCCCGTTCATACGCAACAGACTGGCACGGAAGTCAGTATTTCAGCACTGCAACACTTTTTCCAAGAGTCTCGCCGATCCAGGGCTACCGATTCTTCATCCGCGCAAGCACGATGTCACAATTGACGATCTGTTCATCTATCCGACTCTGGCATGCAAGGACCCAGAGAGAAAATTTCAACTTCTCCGAATGATGGAGGGTCGGGATGTGCTTGAGTTTGTGCGTTCCAATCCTCGAATCGTCATTGTGGGGGATGAAATGTCCGGCAAGACGTGTCTCGCAAAAAAGCTTTGTCGGGACCTGTTGGCAAACGGTGCATTTGTCCCTGTTCTCGTTAAGGCAAAAGATATCGATGGGTACCAAGCCCGTGACATCCGCCGTCTCCTCAAAAAAGCGGTTGAGGAACAATATGGGGCCGAGTGGAGCGATCAGTATTTAGATCTGGATGTGAGTCAACGGGTCATTATCGTTGACGACTGGCATGAACTTAAATACGCGACAAAAGGCAAAGGCGCCGTTGTAGACCAGCTCCAGGCTTACTGTGGAAAGGTTATTCTGCTTAGCAGTAGTATTTACGCATTGGAGGAGCTAGCTGACTCGGGTCCCGCCCGCAAAATGTTTGCCGACTTCCAGTTTTGCGACATTCAAGAGTTTGGCAAACGTTCTACTGGCCGCCTTATCGAAAAATGGCACGCGTTGGGCCATGAAGACTCAGTAGACTTTCGCGATTTCCACTACGCGGTTGCATGCAGCGAAGATAAGGTTGCCGCCGTATATCGAAAGGGAGTTCTACCGACATTTCCGATTTTTATTATTGGCCTGCTCCAGGCGGATGTGTCGTCTTCCTCGACAGCGTCGCGTAGCGCTGGTGCTTATGGTCACATCGTCGAGCTAATAATCACCGACAGGTTGACATTGGTAAGCAAGAGTGTGGCAGACATCGGCACGATGTACACGTACCTGTCTCGAATTGCTTATTGCATGTTCAAGAAAGATCGACCCTTCCTGTCTGGAAAGGAAATGAGCGATGTGCATTCTGAGTACTGCACCGTTTACGAAATGCGATTATCGGAAACGCAGATGATTGCCAATCTCACAGAGGCAAAGATCATTCGCAAGGAAGGTGACTCCTACCGATTTGCATACAAAGGTCTGTATTGTTACAGCGTGGCCCGGTATCTGTTCGAGAACATGGAGCAGAACAAATCGTCTCTTCGATCGGAGCTAGACGACATGACCGATCGGTTGGCATGGGAAGATTACACAAACATCGTAATGTTTTATCTGTACCTGAGTCGTGATTCCCGGACAATCGACCGATTGTTGGCTAATGCGGCAAAAATTTATGCAGAGTGCCAGCCTGCTGCGTTGGATACTGATGTGACGTTTGTCAACCGCTTGATTAAGGAAAAGCCTCAAAAATTGTGTTTGCCGAGCTCGGATATTTCGGCCAACCGAGACGAATATCGAACAAGGCAGGATTCAATCCAGGAATCGGAACGGTCACAATCATTTCCTGCTCCAAGCAACCGCGTACCGTATGAACCAACTTTACACGAATTGGTCAAGATCGCTATCGCTCTTCAGACGTTGAGGGTTATGGGCCAGGTGTTGCGAAACTTCCCGGGAGTACTGCCTAAGGAACCAAAGCGGCGACTCACAGAGCAAAGCTATCTGCTGGGCTTGCGCCTCTTGCGTAGGGTACTCGATTTGGCTCAACACAACATGCAGGATTTGCGTATAGGCTTTGCCGAGGTGTTGAAGGAAGCGGATCCTTTCCGAACGCAGGAAGAATTAGCCGAAGGAGCCGATCAGACGTTGATTTGGTTGACTGGAGCCGCCGCGTACGGCGTGATCAAGCGGATCTCCAGATCGGTGGGCCTAAAGGATCTGGAGCTTACCTTTGAAGAAGTGCGTAAGGGGCTTGGGGGGCTAACCTCAGTCAAGCTAATCCATTTATCTATTTTACTGGAATATTTTCGGGATGTACCGAAGAGCGAGATCTACGAGCTTGAAAAGGATTTAAGAAAGAACTATTTTTCGTACAAGATTCTTCGGGATCTAGTGTCCGAGTTCTTGTACCTCCGTAACACCGACTATCGATTGTCACAAGAAATGGGACAGCTTTTCGAGATCGAGACGAGTCAACCTACGTACATGCTTAACAAGGCAGTTGGAGTTGATGAGGGCGAGGAAAGGTAGTTGGCGCTCGCGTCCCTTGGTCGCTCATTTTGAATGCGGCCATCGCACGGCAATTACGTCAGAATTGCAGGCCCGGTCCTGGGTCCGAGAAGCTCTAATTAGTACCCCCTCGCACCCCCTCTCGCACATGCCGATGGTGATGGGATTCGCGAAAAATCCCAAGCATTTCGAGGGGTGCACCAATGGGCAATACCTTCGATCATATCTCCGTCTACTGTGGCTACCTCGACCACCCCGGCAAGCAGTTTGCAGCGGGCAAGAACAAAGCTTCGGTCTTGATCGAACTGAAGGACTACACCTTCCCAAGAACCTCACGCCGTCTATGGCGCAGGTTGCGGCTGTGAGGGAGAAGAAAAAGGCAGCGGCGCTGAAGTAGCCTCCTATTCTCAGAAGCATGAGGGAGCCGGAACTCACAACCACGGTGACCTATCTCTCTGGCACCAACGAGGTGCTCGGAGCAGGATGGGACGCAATGCAGGTCCGTTTCAGCCATTCAGAGGGCGAACGCAACTCTCTTATGATTGCTCGCGATCCGGCTGGAACGATAATCCGCAAAACTGACATGGTGCTCGACCGATGGGAAGTAGTCACCGACGAAGGAGACTTGCGAGATTTCCGCCATTGCTTTGACGAAAGAGAGAGACTGGCAGCAGAGGCGTCTGCGAACATGGAGAAAGCAAAAGGCCCCTGCAAGTGTGGGCACCCGTTCTCCTCGCACGCGAAAAACATTCACGAGACGGGCACGATGAAGGTAGACGAGGCATTGCTGCGTGGGAAGGGGTACGACATCTTTTCAGACCGAAAGGCAGGGGAATCTGGATGCAGCGAATGCGCTTGCAACCGATGGATCCCTGCCTCGTGCTAACTTCAGTCGAAGACAACCGACCGTTCTCTGTAGAAAGTCCCCCCAGAGTGTAAACAAATATTCTCAAAGGAATTGTCTTGCTCGCACCCCCTAAGTTCGTACCTTTTAGTCCGAGCAACCTTGCGCCACGCAAACCAAAGTCCAAGCTAAGTCCTTTAGAATGCGAAAGTAACAGGAGTTTAGTCCCTAATTACAGATTCCCGCCAAGGGTTCGATTTCGGACTCCCGAACCCCCTCCCGAACCCGCTCTCGAACCCCTCTCGAAGCTCTTCGGCAAGGTCAACAACTCTGTTCATGCATTCGGGTGTGTTAGAAGCTCGCTAGGTGTCACAACTGTATTGCGTACACCCAGCCTCAGTATGACCGCCCTAGCCCTAGCTATTTGGTTCAAAATTGTTCCGATGGGTACACCACATGTTTGTCGTCAACGGGCTTTTTGATCCATGGCGCAGAAGGCGCGTTGGGCAAAGGAGAAGGCGAGACCTAAGCGAACGATGTCTGCTGCTGGACGTAGGAGAATCGCGGCAGCGCAACGCGCACGCTGGGCAAAGGTAAAGGCGCAACAGAAGAAAGCAGCTTAGACGTACCCCTGCGCGATTCCCCAGAGTCATGAAAATCACGCTAGAGGACGCGCTGTCTCTGTTGACTCATTTTACTTGTGTCGGCGATCAGATGGAATTCCGAAAGTTTTGGAACGTAATCAATCATGGTGAGAATAGGAGAACAGGTGGCTAGAGCGCACTGCCAAGACGATTTTTCTTGGCCGTTTGAACCCCGGATATCCCCCCGAAAGGGGACCCTTAAAAGGAAACGCGGGGTGCACGTCTACATTTTTGTACTGCATGCGGACGGGCCTTGAACCTCCTAGGATGCCATCCGATTGATTACCCGCCAAACTTTCGGGCCATATCGTCCGACAGCCGCAGGCAGGTAGAATCCCTTTAGCATCCAGAGCGAGCCGGACATGCTCCGACTCCGCCATCCGAGACGAATCCACAACGTCCACGGTGGTTACAGCCTAGCAGGCTGGATGCGGCGACGAAGATCGCAAAAGGACACCCAACGATGAAACAGATTATCTGTCTTTCTCCACTGACAGGGATAATCGAAATAACGGTTCCAGATGCTGCCGATCCTGAACCGGGCGAACCGCGATGCCCAAACGGACACGACTCGGCAATCCCTCCGCGATGTCCTGCTTTAATGTTCGTAGCCTGTCGCCACTACAGTACACAAGCCACTTGGAATGAGTTCTGCATCACATGCGGCATTCGCCACGCCCCGTTTGCGATCTACTGGCACTCCTTTCGCATGAATGGAAAAGGCGTACAGAGCCGCAAACACTTTTGCGGGTACTGTGGGGCAAAGATGGTGAGTGGCAGGGCATCGGGATGACGTAAAACGGGCGTGCGGAGCAGGGGCAGATGTTTGCTCTTACCTTCCATGACATGCCCCCTAGTGCATCACATGCCATCTGGCTACCGAGGCCACGGCGATTGCACCGTCGTGCCATGGGCTCGGCTGGCCCGCTGTAGATAAAATAGTCTGGTGAGGTGAGATTCACATGTCCTTATATAAGCGTGGTGGCGTTTACTGGTCTCGAATCGTCAGGCATGGTGAACGCCTCGACCGGTCCACGAAGCGACGGAACAGAGCCGATGCTCAAAGCGTTGAAGCCAAATGGTTGGTTGAACTCAACGATAACAGCGTCGATACCATGCTGACCGTCAGGAACAACCGGCGGGCAAACCGTGAGAGGATGCGCCCGGTTAGTCTCACGCAATTCAGTGAGCGGTTTTTTGCCTATCTGAAGGACAACGTCGCAGGACCGCGAACTGTCGAATTTTATAAACAGGCTTACAAACCGTTGGAATTCGGACCGCTCTTTGGTGCTCCTAAGCTTTCCGAGATTACACCCTCCCTGATTCAGGAGTGGACGCAATGGAGACTTACGCAGGTTTCAGCTACGCGAGTCAACGCTTCTTTGCGAACTTTGCGCCGTGCTCTGCGCATGGCTGAGGAATGGAAGTACATTGACCGGGCTCCGAAAATTAAACTGCTGCCGGGTGAACGTCAACGTGAGTTCGTGGTCAAGGAAGAGTTGCTTACGAAAATGTTGGCGCACGAGAAATGCACTGATCTCCTGAAGGTACTTCTTCCATTCCTGATCGATACTGGGTTGAGAATTTCAGAAGCCTTGGCGTTGACATGGGATAACGTAGGCTTAGAGCCGAAGCAGGATGCATCCCTTGGTTGGGTTTATGTAGCGAAGGGCAAGTCGAAAAAAGCGAAGCGTCACGTTCCACTGACGGAACGGGCTCATGGTATCCTGCGGAAATTAAAAGAGGACACAAAGTCCGACTACGTGTTCCCTGCCGCTGATGATAAGCAGCTGTCGAGGCACTGGCCGAGCGAGCAGTTTAGGATATTGCGGGATGAAATGAATCTCCCTGACGATTGCGTGATTCATAGTATGAGGCATACGTTCTGCACGCGGCTGGGTGAGTCCAACTGCGATGCTTTCACAATCATGAATCTGGCAGGACACAGCTCCATCACGATCTCGCAACGATACGTGCATCCCACACCTGAACGTATGGAGAATGCGATCAGCCGGATGAGTGCAGGAGCGAACAATAAGTGAAAAGCGCGGGGCTGGCGGAACTGGCAGACGCGCTGGCCTTAGGAGCCAGTGGCCGCAAGGCCGTGCAGGTTCAAGTCCTGTGCCCCGCACCATTTAGAAAGATGCGCTGCCTACAGTTTGCCTACAGTAATTTCCTTGATTCTTCGAAATAACGTTGATTCTAAAGCATTACTGATTGTTTCTCACCAGACTTAGGATCTGGCGGGTAAAACCGTGGGGGTTCGAGTCCCCCCTTTCGCACCACCAGTTCCTCCGCTCTACGCAGGATCCTTCGCTGGCGATCAGGATTTCGGCTGTGAGCTCGGCGCCCGCCAAAACGCCTCAACTTGGCTTCGCGCCGATCTGGTACATGTCCTATTTCCTGGTTGATGCAATGCGCCTCTCAGTTTGAAGAATCAAGGAGTTCTACGGGGTAACCTTGGCGAGGTAACGAACGGCACGTTGCAGCGGCCAAGAGCACATTCTAATGTCCCGATCAGAATGAACCTGAAACCTGCAAATCCCCGCCCGAAATCGCACCGTCCAGACCTGGTTGCTAACGCAACCGCCAGCCGCGGCCTGATGGCAAAACGCCGAAGCAATCGCATGGCGCTCCACGCTTCTGTCGGGTTATCCGGGGAAGATCGGCAGAAATGTTCCTTTACGATGGCGGCCAAGGCAACGAAATTGAATAAGCACGGCGCTGCCGTTCAACTCAGTCGTGAGCTTCTGGTGGGCTCGGTCGTCTCCGTAAATAACAAGCAAGGCATCAAGCTCGAGGCCCGCGTAGTTGCGCAATTGGCGGTACTGGAGGGCGTTTCCACGTACGCAATTGAGTTTGTCGAGCAGGACGAACGGGCGGAAACCTTCTGGGGAATTATCTTCCCACCGAGCACCTCAAACGCCTAACCCCCAAATGTAGCGCCAAGTATCACGTCTGCTTGGATCTCAGCAAACAGGAAGTCTGACTGTTGAAAAAGGGCCGATTACACTCATGATCCCGGTGAACGAGCGTAATCGGGACGTTTCGCCAACTGACAATCTTTTGTGTCGATACTTCAAGTTTGGTCTGGAACGCGTTGGAACTCCCTTCAAATCGCGCCGCCTCGGCCTATTCCGGCAGCACCGCTAGCGCCACCGGATTGCTGATCGTGTACGGCGATCCTGGCGCCTAGCTGACGCTCGTCGGCGTCACTGTGAACACGAAGAGTTTGTTGGCGCTCGCACTGAGAGCGTAGAGATGATTGTCATTGTCCCAGAACACCTGCACGATCTTGTCCGAAGTCAGTAGACCGGTATATTTCGTAATCGGGCTGCCACCGTTGAAGTGAAATACCTCCAATCCGTTCCCGCCAACCGCCAGTAGCAGGCCCGAAGGCGACGCCCACAGGTCATAAACCCCTGTCTCCGGCGTCGGCATATTCTTATAAGTGCTGGTCGTCGTCAGAGTGCCCGAACTTTCTGCTGTGAATACGCCGAGTTGGGTTGGTCCGTCAACCGCCATATCATTGTCTGGCGTCAGCGGCACCGCAATATGGTTGGTTCGGTCAGCCGCGACCGAGCCTGGGCAATAAGCTCCTTTTCCCGGAGGCGCAGGCGGAATCGGCGGATTCAGATTCAAGTCCGTCAGCGTTCCACTGGCGGTTCGGCTGAATCCATAAAGCACGGGCGTGCCGTGGTAGCACGAACCTCCATACGCATCCGTGTTGTCCCCGACGAAACTGAGCGGCCCATAGAAATATGCGCTCGCTGATGTGGCTCCCGTATAGCTCAGCGCTCCCGTGTCCGAGTCCACGTCGAACGACTGGTAGCCGTTGTTGCCGGTGCCCTCGCTGTTGTAATCCCAGTCATACAGCGTCGAGCCGGTGTGGTCGAGGAACAGCAGGTCCGGGCCGCCCGAATCGCCCGCATTGTGTTTCTGCGCGTTAATCGATGAAACCGGTTTCAGCGCGCCGCTCGAAGAAGAAGAAATGGAAGACGTATAAATGTCCACTCCGTCGGTGGTGAAAAACCATTTACTGGTCAGCGCCATCGCCGTGCCGTTCGCCGCAAACGGCGAACCGGCAATCGGTTTCAGAGCGCCGCTCGAATTCGCCGCGTAGGAGTTGATCAGGTATTTGCCGTTGCCCGGCGAACTGGAAACATAGACATAGGCCACCGGCGAACTGCTGTTCTGAGCTCCTTCACCGGCGGCCGGCAGCGACCTAGTTTGCCCGAAGGCCAACGCACACAGCGGGGCGACAAGGGAAACCAATACTTTTGCGGGAGTCTTCATATTCATGTTGCTCCTGGACTTGCTTTGTGTTACTTCGCGCCATTCTTAAGTTTTCGAACTCTAGGAGAGCGTGAGCGCCTTTGCCGCGATCGAATACTGGAGGGAGCGGACAACCAGAAAAGGGAAACAGATCGCGCGAAATGGGATGCCTTGTGAAATTCGGCGGTTGGTTTTTTGCGGCGTGGAATTCACTGTATGCGGCGTACAGTCTTCCCCCACTGCGCTGCCGGGATCATAGCCGGTTGACGCAACATCCCTTTTTATAGAACTCATTGACGTCTTCCGAGCGCTCCCCTGAGGCGTGGCAAATTCGTGTGGAGCAGGTGAAGCCGTTGCAGCGCGCAGAGGCGAGCGGCAGCTACGACTACGACACTTTCTTCAAAACGTTCAATGATCGGGCGGCGTCCGCGCACGAGACGCTGTAGAGCGTTACGTGGTATTTGTTACCGGACAAAACGAACTTTACTCATTCGCAATCGTGGTTCAGCGAACGGACCGGCCCAATGCGGCAACGGTTTGAGCAGGGCTGAGGCGGACCTTGAACTTGTCCTCGTCTCCGCAGCTGATGACCGTAACTTCGCCGGGATACTCTCTGACCCATATCACATGTTCGGGATTCACGAAAACTTCCATGCCATCCACATCTTCAAACATGACAAACTCCACGTTGCCTCCTTTGGATAATCCTTACTCGACCGAGAGAGATGGAAAGATCGCCGCGCGGTTCAGTCGAATGCGCCAAAGCCGCCCCTGAACGCGCGCAAGGACCGGTCGAGTTTACCGAAAAGAATGCAGATGCTCCAGCTACTTGGATTACTGGGCCTGCAGAAAATAAACGTAGTCTTCCGTACTGCCGATCCGGCGCCAGCCAAGGTCTGGGCTGGAACAGGTTGCAAAATCGAAGGGCTCCTCGCGGCTGGTGCTTTTGAAATGGTGATCGGCGTTGACGACGATGGCGGTGGCGCCGGCTTGCGCAAACTTGTGCAGGACGTCGCTTTTGTCCGCGGGCGAGAGATTCCAGAAGGTGCATACACCGTCGGTGTGGATTTCTGCGACGATCATGAGGTGGTCGAGATAGGCCCAATGGGCGTCATTGTCGAAGCCGATGGCACCGACTTTATCACCACGATGCAAACCGAGTTTAGTCAGGCCTTCGGCGATCGGGTAATGCTTGCTGGCATCGTCAAAGGGGACTGATTTCGTTTGACCGTAAAAGCCATAGGCTATGGAGGCTAGCATTACGGCTGCTACCGAGATGGCGATTGAGTTCGCGATGGCGGGGGAGGCAAAGCCACGGCGAAATCGCAGACCGGCTAGCACCGAGGCCCAGACCATCAGCAGCCAGGCCGGCATATATCGAAACTCGGTGTAGGTGAGGGAGTAAGCGGCGAACACGCTTACGCTCGGGACGATCAAGTACCAGTAGCGAGAAATAGATCGAAGCGTGGAGGCGGGATCGCAGAGGAGAAGCAAGAGGACGATGCCGAGAAGCCATACTCTGGGGCGGGTAAAGTCCACAAGAATATTCGCCGCGTTGTGCAGGAAGTGGCGAAAGACCATATCGAAGTTAAACTTGGGAAAGATTCCATCGTTCCAATACGAGGGGTCGTACCACGGGGGATAGCTCGCACGGATGGGGCCGTTAAATTCAAACATTTCGGGATGCGCATAGAGCATTCGAGTGGGATGCAGGGGTGTGCCGCTATCCGGAGGCTGACCCTGCCAATCGCAGATTGGCAAATTGTAATTGCTCCAGGCAAAAGTCAACTTGCCGCTGTCGGAGAATGTAAACCTTCCCTTGGCTCTTGAAAGGACGATGATCTGAGGAGCCGCGATGGCAAGAAAGATCACGAGCGCGAGGTCAACACCGGCGAGATTCCGCCGGTTGAGGTTCAGGAAGAAGGCGACGCCGAGAAAAACGAAGGCCATGGGGAACATCACTGCCTTGGTCAGATAGCCCAGGCCGAGCGCGATTCCGAGCCACACGAATAAACTTTTTCGAGTTGAGACCGAGGTCTTGATTCTGAGCAAGAGACCGGCCACGAAGAGAGCGACCGTGGCCACACCCAAGTCCGCGCCTAGTATTCCGATGATCGATCCAACAGTCAGCCAGATGAATAGGGCATAGCCGAGAGTCCAGAGGGCGAGAGTGGGCAAAGGAGCAGGCCGGTCTGGGTGCGATTGTGGTCTGTGTGTGGCTTCGGCCGACAGAAGGCCGCTCCAGAAGAACTCGAAGGTTGCGACGGTAACTATAAAGATGGAGAAGTTCAACAAGTGCAGGAGTGGAAACTCCGACCTCATGGACGGCCTGGCTAACCGCAGCGTGAGAGCGACCAGCCACGGGTATAACGGGCTCCAGTAGGCGTTGACTGCCATTGCCCAATCGTGGCGTAGATAGGCTTCTGCGATTTCAGTGTAGGATCGCGGGTCCGGGCCAAAGCCGTTGCGAGCCAGGAAAAGTTGCGTCGCACCGAAAAGGAGGGCGATGAGTCGGCACAGGACCCTGTACCGCGGAGTAATCGTTGCACCGCTGGTTGCTGGGTTCATGGGAAGATATTCATTCTAGACTGAGGGTTCGGGTGAGGGATCGGTAGGGGGTTGGCATAGCGGGTATACTGCACCGAGGGAGGGATTCATGTCGATTAGTGAACTGTTGCTGCCGGAGTTGGACGTAGAGATGAAAAAGACGCGCACGACTCTGGAACGGGTTCCTGCGGACAAGAAAGAGTTCGCGCCTCATGCCAAGTCGATGCCGCTGGGCAAGCTGGCGCCTCATGTGGCGCAGCTGACGAATTTTGGGGTAACGATCCTGACGACGCCCGAGCTGGACTTCTCCAAGGGCAGCATCAAGCCGTTGCCGTTCGAAGGTTCGGCTCAATTGCTGAAGGCTTTCGATGAAGGGGCAGCGAAAGTTCGCGCGGCGCTGCAAGCCACGCCCGATACAGCCTGGAAAGAAAACTGGAAATTGAGCTTTCAGGGCAAATCGATTTTCGAGGGAGAGCGATTTCTGGCTTACCGGGAGATGTTTCTGAATCATCTGGTCCATCATCGCGCGCAGCTTGGGGTTTATTTGCGATTGAACGATAAGCCGGTACCCGCGATCTATGGACCGTCTGCGGATGACACGATGGGATTTTGAGCGAGAGCGCAGGAACAAATCGCGGCCTCACTTCTGCGGTGAATCGGTCTTGTCTTCGGACCCCTTGAGTGCCGAATCCACTTCTGCCTGTATGCGGGGATAGACTGCCTTCATGGTCTCCGCGGTCACAGTGGGCATCTCGTGAAGAAACTTCTGACCGGTGGGAGACGAGTAAAACACGGTCAGCGCATCGATGTCGGACTTCGTGAAGTGCCGCTGGTAGACCGGGACCATGTCGTTCAGCATTTCGTCGAGAGGAAAGTTCTTGATGAGATCCTGGGACTGCTGGTCCATGTGTGCGAGTTCTGCATCGGAAATATCGGGACGCCGATTCTTCATCTGCTCGCGATTCATGGCCCGCATTTGGGCAAACAACTGCTGCATCATCTGGGTCATCTGCTCGCGGCTGGCCATGACGTCAAAGAGCTTCTTGACGTCTTCCCGGGAGGCTGCGTCGGGGGCGATGGAGACCGTGGTCTGCGCAGTGGCGGACAGCGATAGAGCTAGAACACACACCGATAGCAATGACTTCAGCTGCATAGAACCTCCGCTAAAGAGAACAGTCTCGATGAGAAGCCATCTCACAATGAACCGAGTTAAACCCCGGTCCCCCAGCGCTTTTAGCCCTTGTAGTTTAGCGCTTTCAACCCCAGGAAGCGCGCGGAATCGCCCAACTCCTCTTCAATTCTGAGCAACTGATTGTATTTGGAAATGCGGTCGGTGCGGGAGGCGGATCCGGTCTTGATCTGTCCGACACCAGTCGCGACGGCAAAGTCTGCGATGAAGGTGTCCTCCGTCTCACCGGAGCGATGCGAGATGACCGAGGTGTAGCCATTGCGGCGCGCGAGATCGATGGCGTCGAAGGTCTCGCTGACGGTGCCGATCTGATTCACTTTGATGAGAATCGAGTTGGCAACGCCCTTGTCGATTCCTTCTTGCAAAAATTCGATGTTGGTGACGAAGATGTCGTCACCGACGAGCTGAATCTTGCCGCCGAGTTCTTTGGTCAGGTTTTGCCAGCCCTCCCAATCGCCTTCGGCTAATCCATCCTCCAGCGAGACGATGGGATAGTCTTTGACCCATTTGGCATAGAACTTCACCATATCGTCGGAGCTCTTGGCCGATTTGTCCGACTTCTTGAAAACATATTTGCCATCCTGATAGAACTCGCTGGCGGCGGGATCGAGAGCGATCGCGATCTCTTCGCCGGGCTTGTATCCGGCTTGCTGGATGGCTTCGAGCACCACTTCGATGGCTTCGACATTGGACTTCACCGACGGGGCAAATCCGCCTTCGTCGCCGACCGCCGTGTTGTAGCCGCGCTTTCTCAGCACTCCTTTGAGCGTGTGGAAAACTTCCACGCCCCAGCGCAAGGCTTCGGAGAACGTGGGCGCGCCGACGGGCATCACCATGAACTCCTGGAAGTCAACGTTGTTGTCGGCGTGGGCGCCACCGTTCAGGATGTTCATCATGGGCGTGGGGAGAGTGTTGGCGCCGGCACCACCGAGATAGCGATAGAGCGGTATGTCCAGCGAGACGGCGGAGGCACGGGCCGCGGCCATGGAGACGGCGAGAATTGCGTTTGCACCCAGACGGCCTTTGGTCTCGGTGCCATCGAGTTCGATCATCTTGCTGTCGAGTCCGCGTTGATCGAAGGCGTCGTAATTCGCAAGGGCCTCCGCGATTTCGCTGTTTACGTTCTCGACGGCCTTGAGCACGCCTTTGCCGAGAAAGCGAGCTTTGTCGTCGTCGCGCAGTTCGACCGCCTCATGTTCGCCGGTTGATGCGCCGCTGGGAACGATGGCGCGGCCCATGGAGCCGTCGCCCAGAAATACTTCCGCTTCCACCGTAGGATTGCCACGTGAGTCGAGGACTTCTCGTGCATGAACTGCCGCGATATTTGACATGGATTAGGTCCGTTTCCTTTGAATTGATAATGAGAACGATGCGCCCCTGGTCCTCCCGACCAATGGACGGCGGTGTGTCACTTCCACTGTGCGGTGTGAGACTCACGATTATAGCGGACAGAAGATGACGGTAACGTGACAACGCGCACAGTGCGGGTTTTTGATTCCCTCGTCGGAACGATGACCGCCCTTATCTTTGCTGGTTCCGTGGCAACTCCAGGGGTTGTTCCGGCCATCGGTCTCATCTAGAGTCAAAACAACAATCGGGAGATTTCAGGGTTGTAGATTTGTGGAGGAGTTATGAGAAAGTGGACAGTTTTTCCCTGCATGTTGCTTGTGGCAGTCATGGCGGCGGCGCAGGCCAGCGGCCCTGTGCCAGCGGGAACCGCGCTTATGGTGAAGCTGGAAACCACGCTCGCTACCTTCAGCAATAAAGCCGGCGATCCTTTCCAGGCGCGATTGACGCAACCGGTCGTGCTGAACGGCAAGACATTGATTCCGGCGGGAACGGTGGTGGAGGGTCGCGTGACAAAAGTGGCTGAACCGCGCCGCATCACGGGCAAACCGACCATTGGAATTTTGCCGGAAGCGCTGGTGTTGCCGACGGGCGAGCGACTGTTCCTGGATGCCACGCTGGTTGATACCAATATTCCGGGCACGGACGTGAACCAGGAGGGCCAGTTCAAGGGATCGGGTCATGACCGGCGCGACGAAATCGAGACTGGCGGGGGCACGGCCGGGGGCATGCTGATCGGGGGGCTGATCGGCGGTCCTCCGGGAATCCTGATTGGCGGAGTCGTGGGCGCGGGCGCAACTGGGGCTCACTGGCTCAGCAAGCATCGCTCGGCGACGATGCCGGCGGGCACGGAGCTGACGCTGGAGTTGAATCGGCCGCTGGCGATGACCACTTCGTTGGCTAGTTCGGGACAGTAAAGCACTTTTGTGAAGGACGCCGGAGGCGTATGCCTCCGGCGTTTTTTTTCGAGCAGCAACATTTCACGGCTACATACCTGCGGCCAGTTCCCATTCGCTCAGCAACTGCAGTTCGATCCAGCCTTCGACCGGCAAGGCATCCACGGGAAGACGATTGTGCCAGAGGCTGAAGCGCAGCTTCAGGCTGCTGGTGGGTGCAACTTGCGTTGCGCTTGAAGGGGCGGTCTCGGTGTGATTGCCGGAGACAGGTTTCGCGAGCAGCCAACTGAGCGGCAACCGAAACTCGAAGTTCCGAAGCAGTGCGACTTTGGGGCTCTCCTCGGCCTTTGGCGAAGCGGTGGATGAAGAGGGATCTCGCCCGTCGACCTTCCACTCGCTAAGCTTGCCGTCTTCAACCTTGGCATCGAGGCGCAAAGTGCGCCGCGGGCGTGATTCGCCATTAGCCCATGATTCCAGGTTCACGACCAACTGAAAATCCATGTCCGGAACCGCACCCGCGAAATCCAACCGGCCGTAAACGAATGTGCTGTCGATGCCGGCGTAAACGGAATCGAGCAGGAACTGTTTTCCGTGCATGGCGCCGGCACGCTGATCTGCGGTGAAAATGGCGGCTCCCATCCATTCGAAGTAGCGAATCTTGTCGCCGGACACGCGGGGATGAATGTAGGCCGTCTGCGGAGTAAAGGCGGGGCGCACTTCGCCGGCAGTAATCGGTTGCGCCAGATAATCCGGGGGCGCGGCTCCGAGGGCTTGGTAGACGTTTGAAAGGTGCTTGCGGTAGAGTTCGTCAAAATCGCGGTCGTTGGCCGAGTGATGCTCGGGGCCGTACCACCAGTTCCAGTCGCTGCCCTCGGCGATCATGAGCTCTTCGAAGGCCAGCTTGCGTTGCGGCTGGCTGGCGCGGGGAGCGTTCTGGGCATAAAACTCGCGAGCGTGATGGAGATAATCCCAGGCGCGGTTGTCCTCCGGAGCGCCGATCCAGACGTTGAAGTTGGCATTGATCCACGAACCCGGAACCAGAGATTTCAAAGACGAGATGTTGCTCTGACGGGCGATTGCCTCGGATATCGTAACCGCCTCCAAGCCGGGTTCGCGCTGAAGGGCGTCATAGAAGCGGCGCAGAAATTCGCGTCCGGATTTTGGGTAATACTCCCAGGCGTTCTCGCCATCGAGGATGACGGATACGACGGCGTCGCGTCCTTGGGCCAGCACCGGCTCGGCCGCGTCTTTGATGTTGCGCAGAAGATGCCCGGCAGCATCGCCGGGCGCCATTCCGGAATAGACAAAACCGATCAGGTCGGAGATCGTGTGGTCGCGAAAGACCAGGTGCATGCTGGTTTCGCCGCTCTCATAGCGGTGGATGTTATAGAGTCGCTCGGCCAAAGGCACGGGTAGGCGGCCATTGCCATCGCGCTGGAAGAAAACACCGGTGCTGCGACCGAGCACGCCCTCGTCGGTGGCCATCCACTTGATACCGAGGCTGTGAGCGATCGCCAGCACCTCTTCTGAGATGCTGCCTTCCGACGGCCATACGCCTTGCGGACGGACGCCAAACACCTGCTGGTGAAGATCGAGCGCGCGCACCAGTTGCTCGCGTGCGTCTTCGGGATGGCGAAAGCGGTTCTGCGGGAGCGGCAGACCGGGCGAGGAAACCGCTCCCGCGTTGGTGTCGCAGACCAGGGGAAGGATGGGGTGATAAAAGGGCGTCGCCGAAATCTCGATAGATTTTTTCTTTGCGGCCGCGGCATACGCAGGCAGAACCTTGCCCATCAGTTCGCGCTCGCGGGCGATCACAAAATTCTGGTCTTCGAGAGAATAGTCGCGCTCTTTCCTGATCAGCGCCGTAATATCTTTTTCTTCGAGAAAAAACTCGTCGAACCAGGCGATTTGGGAAAGAACCTGCAAGTCCGTGAAATCGCGAGGATGGAAATATTTTTCTGCCTTCTCGGGCGAAGAGCCATGCTCGCGGAAGCGTTCGTAGAGCTCCCGATAGCGGGGATAGCGGCCGATCAAGTTCGCCGGGTTAGCTTGAAAGAGATATTGCAGAGCGAAGAGGCGCTCCTTGAGGGTCAAATCCCGGGCGGGCTTGGCCGCCACATTCAGAAACGGATCCTGGGCCGTGCCAGCGACGTAGTCCTGAATTTGCGTCATCAAGGAAGGCACCAGGTTGAAGTTCTGGTGGACGTTGGGAAACTCGTCCAGCAGTTTCACCATGCCGTAATAATCCTTGAGAGCGTGCAGGCGGACCCAGGGCAAACGGTATTCGCCGGTCACCAAATCCTTGTAGAAGGGCTGGTGCTGATGCCAGAGAAGAATCAGACGCAGGGCGGGCATGACGGAAGAGCCAGTCTAGCATGTCGATTCGGCGCGAAAGCGCACCAAAGAACATGCCAAAAAGAGCGAGCGAAAATCGCGCATCATCCTTCTGCGAGTTGGGTGCATCCTAAGTCCGTGCGTGTTGTCTAATGCATCTTCCGGTACACTAAGAACTCGTAACATGCCCGAAACTTCCATCGCCGCGGATCGCCCCACTCTACTCTCGGAGCAGGATCTTTACCTGTTCAACGAGGGTAGCAACTATCGTCTGTACGAAACCGTGGGCGCGCATCTGGTGACGCGTGACGGAAAAGCCGGCGCGATGTTCAGCGTCTGGGCTCCGAATGCAAACCTGGTGTCGGTGATTGGGAACTTTAACTCCTGGGGCGCGCGCAGCAACCTGTTGCAATCCCGTGGCGCCTCTGGAATCTGGGAAGGATTCATCCCGGGCGTAACCAAAGGAGCGCTCTACAAGTTTCATATCGAATCGCGAAGCCACGGCTACCAAATCGACAAGGCAGACCCGCTGGGCTTCTGGCACGAGAAGCCGCCGCGCACGGCTTCGGTGGTATGGGATCTCGAGTACGAATGGGGCGATCGCGAGTGGATGGAAAGACGTGCCGGCCACAACTCGCTACGGGCTCCACAATCCATTTATGAAGTTCACCTTGGTTCGTGGATGCGGGTTCCGGAGGAACATAATCGTCCGCTGACGTATCGCGAGACCGCGCCGCGGCTTGCCGAATATGTGGGACGCATGGGCTTCACGCACGTGGAATTCATGCCGGTGATGGAACATCCCTTCTACGGTTCGTGGGGATATCAGACGACAGGCTACTTCGCGCCGACCTCGCGCTACGGCACGCCGCAGGATTTCATGTACCTGGTGGATTATCTGCACCAGCATGGCATTGCGGTAATTCTTGATTGGGTGCCTTCGCACTTCCCTTCCGACGCCCACGGGCTCGCCTACTTTGACGGCACGCATCTCTACGAACATGCAGACTCGCGGCAGGGCTTCCATCCCGATTGGAAGACGCACATCTTCAATTACGGGCGGACGGAAGTGCGCAGCTTTTTGATGTCGAGCGCAATGTTCTGGTTCGATAAATATCATGCAGATGGCCTGCGCGTGGACGCGGTTGCATCCATGCTCTATCTGGATTACTCGCGCAACGCGGGGGAGTGGATTCCCAACAAATTCGGCGGGCGGGAAAACCTGGATGCGATCGACTTCCTCCGGCGCTTCAATCAGGAAGCGTACAAAGAGCATCCCGATATACAGACCACTGCGGAGGAGTCGACTGCCTGGCCCATGGTTTCACGGCCGGTTTATCTGGGCGGTCTTGGGTTTGGCATGAAGTGGGATATGGGGTGGATGCACGACACGCTCGAATACTTCGAGCAGGATCCCATCCACCGCAGATACCACCACAGCAAGCTCACCTTCCGCATGTTGTATTCGTTCCAGGAGAATTTTGTGCTGCCGCTTTCGCACGACGAGGTGGTGCACGGCAAGGGATCGTTGATCGGCAAAATGCCCGGGGACGAGAAGCAGCGCTTTGCCAACTTGCGGCTTTTATATGGCTATATGTTCGCGCAGCCGGGAAAGAAATTGCTGTTCATGGGTGACGAATTTGGCCAGGTCCGCGAGTGGACCCACGACAGCAGCCTGGAGTGGCACGTGCTGCAGTATCCGGTTCATAGCGGCTTGCAGGACTGGGTGGGACAGTTGAACCGGCTTTACCGTGCCGAACCCGCGCTGCACGTGCTGGATGCCAATGTTGCGGGCTTCGAGTGGGTGGATTGCAACGACAGTCTTACTAGCACGATTTCGCTTCTGCGCAAGACTGAATCCGCCAATGACACCGTCCTGGTCGTTTGTAACTTCACGCCCGTTCCGCGGATCGGCTATCGCATCGGCGTGCCTTCGGGTGGCTACTGGCGCGAACTGCTGAACAGCGACGCTTTGGAATATGGCGGCACCGGGGTGGGGAACCTTGGCGGCGTGCATGCGGAAGCCGAGCCGACGCACGGGCGCCCGTATTCGCTGAAGCTGACGCTGCCGCCGCTGGCGGCGCTGTTTCTGAAGATGGGATAGCGAATCCATCTGCGGTTTCGCGCTTCTAACCCCATGCTAGACTGCGGTAAGAAGCGCACTGATGCGGATCCTCACCCGCTACATTCTTCGCGAAGTAAGCTCGCACGCCCTCATCGGCGCAGGCGTTTTCACATTCGTGCTGTTCACGCGCGACCTGGGACGCATTCTGGAACTGGTGGTGCGGGCTAGTGCGCCGCTGCCCAGCGTGGCCGCGATTTTCTTCTACACGGTTCCCCTCGCCCTCACCTACACCATCCCGATGAGCGTGCTGGTGGGGATTCTTATCGGACTGAGCCGTCTTGCCGCCGATAGCGAAATCACGGCAATGCGGGCGAGCGGCATGGGGGTGTGGAACTTTGGCCGCGTGCTGGCGATTTTTGTTGTGGCGGCGTGGCTGCTGGCCCTGGGCAACGGACTCTACCTGGCTCCTTACTCGCTGGCGTCGCTGGGACGTCTGGAGGATCAACTCAAAGGCTCGCAGGTTTCTTTCGAAGTGCAGCCTCGAGTTTTTTACGAAGGCTTTCCCAAGATCGTGCTGTACGTGCAGGATGTGCATGAGGCGCAAGGAGCCGCGATTTGGAAAGGCGTGTTTCTTGCGGACATTTCCGATCCGGCCAATCCGCGGATTACGCTGGCGCATGAGGGCGTCCTTGTACCTGAGGGGCAGGATCGGCTGCATCTGCATTTGATCGACGGCTCGACCCACGAAACGGATCCCAAGCTCGCGGACCATTATCAGATTTCCACTTTTCAGCAGACCGATATTCCGATGGATTTGCCCTCGACGGAGAGCAAGGCAGATGAACCAGTCCCAGTGGGACTGGTAAGCACGGGGGCGCTGCGCGGTTATGCGCGCCGTGTGGATCCGATATCGGCACGCTGGTATTTGATTGAATTTCACCGGCGCTTTGCGCTTCCCACGGCTTGCCTGGTTTTGGCGATGGTTGGAATCCCGCTGGGGCTTTCGTCGAAGAAAAGCGGAAAATCGGGTGGTTTCGTTCTCACCATCGCGCTGGTTTTCATTTATTACTTCGTTTCTCTGATCGGAGTGTCGCTAGCGCGGCAAGGTAGGGTCGGTCCCATGCTGGGAGCGTGGCTGGCGAATATTGCATTCTTAGTGGCAGGGGCAGTTCTGCTGTGGCAGGCGGAACGACGGCCGATTGCACTTTCGGCCTTCCGGCTCCGGCTGTGGGGAAAGCGCGACAATCATCGTTCGAACGGCCGCGTCCCCACGTTCCGGTTGGGACGCCGCGATAGCGCCAACGCATTCGAGCGTGCCTCCACCCGCCGCCGCGTCTTCAGCGCCAGCTTTCCCACGCTGCTGGACGACTACGTGCTGCGCGATTTCTTCGTCTACCTGGGAATGATCCTGTCTGCATTCCTGGTGCTGCTGCTGGTGTTCACGCTGTTCGAGTTGCTGAGCGACATCCTGCGGAATCAGACACCTTTTCTTGTGGTCGCGGAGTATCTTCTCAACGTCGCTCCTTACCTGCTTTATAGCGTTGCGCCCTTGATCATGCTGCTGGCGGTGCTCATCACGTTCGGGCTGATGAACCGCTCCAACGAGATCACGGCCATCAAAGCGACGGGAACCAGCATCTACCGCATTGTTACGCCGGTGTTGGTCGCGGCCGCGTTTCTGGCGGCGGGACTATTTTTTGCCGACCAGTTCTACCTGCCTCGTACGAACCAGCGCCAGGAAGCGCTGCACAACCAGATCAAGGGCAAGCCGGCACAGACTTATCTGCGGCCGGACCGCAAGTGGATTTTTGGACAGCACAACGACATTTACTATTACCAGTTTTTCGATCCCGATCGCGATCAGTTCGGCAATGTCACTGTCTTTCAAATCGATCCGGCCAGCTTCACGATCGCGCAGCGCATCCACGCCGATTCCGCCCATTGGGCCGACAATCTGAATCGCTGGATCTTCGAACGCGGCTGGCAGCGCTCGCTGAATGGTCCAGCGATCGCCGGCTTCTACACTTTCGAAGTCTCGACGTTTCCGGAGCTCAGCGAGGCTCCGCCTTATTTCAAGAAGGAAGTGAAACAGGATTCCGAGATGAACTACGAGGAGTTGAGGCGCTACATCCGCGATCTGCAGCAAAGCGGCTTCGACGTGGTGCGGCTCCGGGTGCAGCTCAACAAGAAACTTTCGTTCCCGATGATCACGCTGATCATGGCCGTGCTGGCCATTCCGTTTTCCCTGTCGGCATCGAAGAAAGGCGCAATCACCGGGGTCGCGGTTGCGGTGGGAATTGCGGTGGTCTATACGGTGGTATCGCGGCTTTTCGAGGCGATGGGGAATCTCAGCCAGCTGCCGCCCGCTCTGGCAGCCTGGTCACCGGACCTGATCTTCGCACTAGTGGGCGCTTATATGATTCTGAAGATTCCGACGTGACTGCCGGCGTTGCCGCACCACAGAATACTTCACTGCTACTTACTTCACCCCTACTTACTTCACTGCTACACCCCAGGGAAAGTTATCGGTCTGGATTGGGGCTTGCGGGATGAGCGCTCCGGTCGAAGGAGTGATGGCGTATTGCGAAAGATTGGCGGCATTGAGATTGGCCACGAACAGCCAGCTATCGTCGCTGCGGATGGCCATCGACGTGGGAGAGCCATTGGGGCCGCTGGTAGTAATCGGAGTAGGACTTAAAGGCGTCAGGCTGCCCGTGGTAGTGCTGACTTTAAAGGCTGAGATGGAGTTGCCAGCTGTGTTCAGCACATATAAGAAATTTGCATACGCGTCCATTAGCAAGGGTCCCGGATTGTTGCCCGTAGTAGCAAGAGTACTGCTAACCGGGAGAAGGCTGTAGTCCGCATTGGGACAAGTGGGTAAGGAAATAGTACTGCAGATGGTGAAGGCGCTGACGCTGTTGTCGGGCTGGGAGTTTGACACGTAGACGAAGCGGTTACACGGGTCCACGGTGACCCCCGAAGGAACAGTGCCTGTAGCGTTTTCCGACACAGGCGTTAGAGTGCCACTCGAGGAAACCGAGTAGTTCAGTACGACGTAGTTGTTGGAATCCGTGACGTAAAGATTCTCCGTGGTAGGAGGAACGTTCCCTGAGCAAACTGCGAAGGCGGGAGGGTAGACTGTTGGGCTTATGGCGAGCGCCGAAGGAGCGGGAGTCTGACCTCGCGTGATACCGCCAGGAAGCTCAGTCACCGGAAAAGGCGAACCTGCCACTTCGCTTAACTTGCCGCCGCTTCCAACGGCGAGAACAGATACGGCGGCGGGAGCGGAATCAGCCACGAAAAGGAATTTGCCGGCCGAATCGATCACCATCGCGAGGGGCGTAGCGCCACCGTTCAAGGTGTAGGTTGTTCCCGATCCCAATTTCCCGTCAGAAGCGACTTGAAAGGATTCGATTCCGGTGACGCTGGCATTCACCGCCGCACTCTGAAAGACCATCACGTAGGCATAGTCGCCGGCTGGATCGAGAACCACGGCGGTTGGCTGTCCGCTTGTGGGCGGTCCGGCGGAATTGAAGATCTGAGTGATATGGCCGTTGCCGAGATCGAGGCTGAAAGTGTCCATGTCGGCATTGCCCTGGGTGGAAACCACTACCAAGCCGTTGTTGGAGGACGAGTACTTCGTGCTGCACGCCAGCAGCGCCGCGATCGAAATCAGAACCGCGACTCCCAGAATCCAGGTAAACCTAGTCCGCATTCTTCGCTTTGTCTCCTGTGAACGTGCTGGTGCACTCACCGGCGTAACGCACCGGGCGGGAACACTTTGTGAAGACATGAATTGCCATCCATTTATGTATCAGGAATGAGCGGGAAGAGCAAACGGCTCAAGCCGGTTGGAACCGCGGGGAAGGTTGGGAGTTGCCTGAGACAGTGATTAGTGGTCAGTGGGCAGTGGTTAGGGATCAGCGGGCTGGGATCCTTTGCCGTTCTTTCAGGGGCCAAAGCCCGCGTCTCTCGTGGCTCTGGGTGGCACGACTGAAGTCGCGCCCTTTCAAAGCCAAAGCCATTTATTAGATAGCTCTTACGCTTCTTGCTCTGTGGGAATGGGTTCCGGAGCTTTCCCAAGTTTGGAGGTGACTTCCAGGGGAAGATGTATCTCGATCAGGAGCCCGCCTTCGGACCGGTTAAAGGCGGCAACGCGGCCACCGTGAAACCGGACCGCCCGCTCCGTGATTGCCAGACCGAGACCAACTCCGCCGGTCTGTCGACCGCGATCATCGTCCAGGCGGTAGAAGGGCTGAAACAATTTCTCGAGCGCGTCGGGCGGAACGCCGGATCCGCAATCCGTGATACTCACCACCGCTTCGGCGCCATCGGGCGTCGCTTTCCGGTCCAGGTGAATCTGAACCGTCGTACCTTCGCGCGTGTAACGAACCGCGTTGCGCACGACGTTCTCGATAGCACTGTGTAACAGCGAAGCTTCTCCAAGGACTCGCCAATCACCCACGGGAATATCGCTGCGCACGTGGCAATGCCGGGCCTGAGCTTCGAACTCGGCATCTTCGGCGACACTGAGCACGACTTCATCGAGCAGAACCGGCGTGGGCGGCACGCGCTGCTCACCATCCTCCAGGCGGGCCAGAGTGAGCACACGCCCAATCAGTTCGTTCAGGCGGCTGGCCTCGAGTTCAATGCGTTCGAGCATGGTAGCGCTCTCCGGTCCGGAGCGCTGCCGCGCGAGGCCAAGAGCCACATTGAGGCGCGCCAGCGGGGACCGCAACTCGTGAGAGATATCGTTCAGCAGACGGGACTGCGCTTTGACCAAAGTCTCCAGCCGGCCGGCCATGGTATCGAAATCGCGGACCAGCCCTGCGATCTCATCGTGCCTTCTGCTCCTGGGATTGCCGGCCCGAGCCGTCAGATCGCCGGCGGCAATTTGTTGAGTAGCAGCCCTCAGGCGAGAGACGGGCTTGGTCATATACCAGGCGAGGAGGTAACAAACAAAGCCTGAACATAGCACCAGGATGATCAATCCAGGGACGGGCAGGCCTCGTGGACCGAAAAATACACGCGGGCCCGGAGGCAGGCCCATCACCAGCGTGTAACGATGTTTTCCATCGGAAGAGGATCGCGAATCCCGCTGTATGGGAGGAGGGGGAAAAACAATTCCGTCGCGTGCCGAGCGGGTCCTGCCTAAAGCCACGCGTATAGCCCAGTCAGGGGGGCCCCGGTGGGACAGTTCTTCACCTTGCTCGTCGAAAAGATAGGCGCGCACACGCTGGGTCGCTTCCAGATTCTCCAGATACTGCCGCAGCTGAGGAGTTCCTCCTTCTTCGTAGGCGCTGACAGCATCGTTCAACGCCGTCGTACGCAAAGCCTCCCACGTGGCGCTGTGGGGGCGAAAAACCAGGGTCACCAATATGGCAAGCACGACGAACAAGGCAATGGCCGCCCAGAAGGAAAGAAAAATCTTGAGGAAGAGGCTGTTCATGAATCGACTCTGGCTTTTTCCTTTTCCCCCGCCTTCTCACGCGGACGGGCAAAGATGTAACCCACGCCGCGGATGGTTTTGATGTGCTCGTCGTTGTCGGTATCGCCGAGCTTCTTGCGCACTTTGCTGACGTGCATGTCGATGCTCCGGTCAAAGGGAGAAAACTTGCGGCTGAGCACGGCATTGACCAGGCGCTCGCGCGGCACGACGCGGCCCGCCTCACGCAAGAGAACTTCAAGCAAGTTAAATTCCACCGAGGTGAGGTCGACGGGTTGGCCATCCCGCCTCACACTACGCGTGGCGGGATCCAGTTCGATCTCGCCGACCCGCACGATGTCAGGCGCGGCCGGCGACGACTTATCGCCACGGGTACGGCGGAGCACGGCTCGAATCCGGGCCACAAGTTCTCTGGGGTTAAAAGGCTTGGGTAGATAATCGTCGGCGCCGATCTCCAGACCAACGATGCGGTCCACGTCCTCACCCCTGGCGGTGAGCAGGAGTACGGGAAGGCGCGAGGTGGCACGAATGCGGCGCAGCACTTCGAAACCATTGATGCCAGGCAGCATTACGTCGAGGATGACCAGCAGATATCCTCCGCCAGTGGCGCGCTGCAGCCCACTCTCGCCGTCGTGAGCGGCTTCCACGATAAAACCTTCGGCCTGCAGGTATTCGCCCACAAGAGTGCAGAGTTCAACGTCATCATCGATGACCAGAATGCGTTCCATATTTCTGGTTTTCATTGTGCACCAATCGACCTGCAACTCGCGGTAAAGAATTGTCAAAAGGCCTGCGTTTACTGATTGACAAAACTTTACCCGGATTTACTCAGGTTTTACTACTTTCCGGTTCAAATCGTGTTCCTATGAGTGTACGCAAAAGAGCCGAGTTTCTGAAGTTTTTCGAAGGAGCCGCTCTTAAGGAGCAGATTCATGAAATCAATTCGAGTTCGTTTGCTGATAGCGGCGTTGGCGGTACTGCTGGGCGGTGCGCTGGCGAGATCTCAAACCACGGATGCAACTCCGCCCCCTGCGGCGCATGGCCGCGGTCCTGGGTTCGGCATGGACGGTCACATCATGCAGTTCTACGCGAAGCTTCTGAATGTGACCGATGACCAGAAGACGCAGATGAAGGCTGTTATGCAGAAAGAACGAGCCACGCTGAAACCCTTGATGCAGCAGGCTCGTCAGCTGGAACAACAACTGAAGCCCTATGAGGAAGGCACCTATGACGCAGCCAAGGTCCAAGCCGCGGTCGCGCAACAGGCGCAGACGCTGGTGCAACTGAAGGTAGAGGAAACGCGGATTCACAACGAGCTCTACCAATTGCTGACGCCAGACCAACAGAGCAAGCTCAAGGAGTTCGAGGCCAACCGGGCAGCGCGTATGCAGCAAAGAATGCAGAACGGCCCGGCGGTTGATCAGAACTGAGGAGTGGCTTCGTGGTTTTGTTGAGGGTTCACTGACCGGCGTGCCTAAAACATCTCTGGGCACGCCGCGGCGGGAGGATCCCCTCGAAGGAAAGATGTCATGGATTTGGAACAAGCCTTCATTTTCGATATAGGATGGCTCTTCTTCGCCGCCTGGGGATTGGTGCTGGCGATGGTTAGCGTGATCGCCTTTGGGCGGGATATTGCGGCAGTCTTCCCACGACTTACTCGCCAACCGGACCGGCATTAGGATCGCCACGAGGTGACACACCGGGTCCGATCCTGCGCAAGCGCTGGTTCATCGCGATCGGCGCAATTTCGAAAAGTTTGACTCCCCCCTGCTAGAATTTCATCTACCACTCCTTCATGATTCCGAAGAGCATGCGACCGCTGCTGCCCTATCTCAAGCGCTATCGCTGGGGATTCGTGATTGGCGCGCTTTGCATCGTGCTGAGCAACGGCGCCCAGGCGGGACTGCCGAGAGTCATCGGCAACGCCGCTCAAAGCCTGGCCAGCGGGGTCAACCGGCACAAGCTCTTGATCTTCACCTTGCAGGTGCTGGGGTTGGCGGCGGTTCGGGGTATTTTCCTGTTTTTTACGCGCTGGATCGTAATCGGCATCTCGCGCGATATTGAGTTCGATCTGCGCAACGATCTTTTTGCTCACCTGGAAACGCTGTCCTACTCCTATTACCAGCGCATGCGCACCGGCGACATCATGGCCAGAATGACGAATGATCTAAATGCGGTACGCATGCTGATGGGCCCGGCGATCATGTATTCGGCGAATACGCTGGTGTTCACGGCTTTGGCCCTCTGGTTCATGGTGCACAACAGTCCAAAACTGACGTTGTATGCGTTTCTACCGCTGCCCATTATCAGCGTGACGATTCAATATTTCGGACGACGCATTCACGAACGCTTCGAGAGAATTCAGGCGATGTTCTCCGACATTTCGGCGCGCGCGCAGGAAAACTTTTCGGGAGCGCGGGTGATTCGCGCTTACGTGCAGGAAGAGGCGGAGATTGCGTCATTCGAAGCGGCCAACCAGGAGTACGTTGAGCGTAGCCTGAAGCTGGTGCGGCTGATGGGCATGCTATGGCCCACGCTGGAGTTCATGCTTGGCCTCGCGCTGGTGCTGGTGTTATGGATCGGAGGACGCGAAGTTTTAGCCGGGCGAATGCAAATTGGCGCCTTCACCGCATTCAACATTTACATGATGCAACTCACCTTCCCGATCATTGCTTTGGGATGGGTGGTGAACATCTTCCAGCGAGGCACGGCATCACTGGTGCGGCTGAATGAAATTATGCATGAGCGGCCTGAGATCAAGGATGAAGCCAACGCGCAAGACCAGCAATTGGAAGGGGAAATTGAATTCCGCGGACTGAATTTTGACTACGACGGGAAGCGGGTGCTGCATAACTTGAACCTGCGGATTCCCGCGGGCAGCAGCATGGCGATCGTGGGTCCGACGGGCTCGGGAAAAAGCACACTGGTCAATCTGATTCCGCGAGTTTACGACGCGGCGCCGGGGATGGTGCTAGTGGATGGACGGCCGATCCGCGAGTTTTCTCTGGCGTCGCTGCGGCAGAATATCGGCTTTGTGCCGCAGGAAACATTTTTGTTCAGCGACCGGATACGGGAAAATATTGCGTTGGGCGTTGAATCGGCCAGCGATCAGGAGATTCACGATGCAGCCGATGCGGCGAATATCGCGGGTGATATCGAAGGCTTTCCTGACGGCTATCAGACCATGGTGGGCGAACGCGGCATCACGCTTTCGGGAGGGCAGAAACAGCGGACTGCGATCGCCAGAGCATTGATCCGCAATCCGCGAATTTTGATACTCGATGACGCGCTCTCCAGCGTGGACACTCACACGGAAGACAAAATTCTCAATCATCTGCGCGAGGTGATGCAGGGGCGCACCACAATCTTCATCTCCCATCGCGTTTCCACGGTACGCAATGCGGACCGCATCGCCGTGCTGCACGGCGGTCAGATCGTGGAACTTGGCACCCACGAAGAACTGCTGGCCTTGAACGGCTACTACAGCGACCTGTATAACAAGCAAATGCTGGAAGAGGAACTGGCAGAAGTCTAGAACGGGGCTCCCTTTCAAGGCCATTGGTGAGACGCGCCGGAATGCGTCTAGCGTTGAGCGAACGACGTGCTTCGGCAAACTCAACCGTTCCCATGCAGCGAATCGACGCACCAGAGATTCTCGATTCTGACGCCTGTTCGCCTGACGACGCGCAGGCCGTGTTGGAGGGTATTGGCCGAGTCAACCGATGGTTCGGCGGGATTGCGACTACGCAGAAAATGGTGGAACGAGTGTCGCGCGCGACCGGATTAAATCACTTCTCTCTCCTGGAAGTGGCCGCCGGCCTGGGCGAGGTTCCCCAGATTGCGCGCGAGAAGTTGGCACGGCGAGGAATCACGGTGGACATAACTCTGCTGGACATCGCATCGTCGCATCTGCCGACCAGAATTCCTGCCGGAGCCCGTGGCCAACAAAATCGTTGCGTCGTGGCCGACGCGCTGGTTCTCCCGTTCGGCGATGGAGCGTTCGACCTGGTGAGCTGCAATCTTTTTGCTCACCATTTGGACCCACAGCGATTGCAGCTATTCGTCTGGGAGGGTTTGAGAGTGAGCCGAGTGGCGTTGCTGATCAACGATCTTGTGCGGCATCCGCTGCATTTGTTTTTGGCGTATGCCGGTTATCCAATTATCCGCAACCGGGTGGCGTGGCTGGATGGGCTGACTTCGGTGCGCCGGTCGTATGTACCGGATGAAATTCGAAGCATGCTCGCCTGCGATGGTTTGGGGACGGTGGCTGCGCGAGTAGAGATTTCGCGGCACTACCTTTTTCGCATGGGCGTGATCGTATGGAAGAATGCGGCCGAAGAAAGGATCTAGCTAGCGGACGACCAGGACTTCGCGCACGTTGTCTCGGGCAAGGAAAAATTTGATCGAAGCAAAGTCTCGGAAAAGATTTTCGATGTGCCGGTTGTTGAAGACGCGCTGCAACTGGAAGCCGTCTGAGACAGCGGTGTGAACCGCTCCCGTAGGACCGCGGCGGGCTTCGCGGCGGAGCACAATTTTCTGCATCTCGAGCGTGTCGGCGCCGACGATGTGGAAGCGGTGGCAGGGCGCGTCGGGGCCCGCGTCTCGGGTGTGGAAGAACGCCAACAGCATGCCTCCGGGCTTCAGCACCGACCACAGGCGGCCGACCACAGGCTTCACCAGGCTCTCATCGAGATAGTCGGGCAGATTCCAGCAGAATACGACGTCGAAATGAGCGGCGGGGTAGACTAGATTGTCGGCGAGAAATTTCCGGCTGTCGAGAATGGCATTCCCCTGCTCGTCTTTGGTGAGCAGTTCGGGATCGGTGGAGGCGGTGAGCAAATCTTCGCTATAAATTCTATGGCCGTGTTCGGTGAAGTGGCGAATATTGATGGGTGAGGTCGATCCGAGGTCAAGCACGCACAGGTTTTCGGCAGATTCCCAGGAGCGAGATAGTTCACCCAGCCCACTGGAGCGGCGAGTAAGCTTTTGCGAGCCCTGCGCGGGGATGGTTTCCGGTCCGGTTGAACCCCGAAAAAGTTTCATGAAATTCTGCGAGACTGACGACAATTAAGTTCCTAACTTCGGTTACCTGTCGATTGACCCATCATCCTACTGGTCTTCATCGTATGCGGCGCCATCCGGGCGCAACTACTTCCCGTCCGAGCGGTGGATGTCGACTTTGCCTTTCAGGAAAGCGCCTTCTTCAATGGAAATGCGCTGCGCGGTGATATCTCCGTTAACGACGGCAGACTTACGCAGGTCCACTCGATCGCTGGCCAGTATGTTCCCGTCCAGTTTTCCTTGCACGACGATCGCTTTGGCATCGACGCTTGCCTTGACTTGGCCATTGGGACCGACCGTAAGGCTGTTGCCCTTCAGAGCGATGCTGCCCTCCACCTGGCCATCCAGATAGAGATCTTCGCTGCCCGAAAGCTCGCCTTTAATAACTACCGATTTGCCGATTTGTGCCAAGCCACTGGCTGGTGTGCTCATTCGACGCGCTCTCCTGGTTCCTTAGAACCCGTTCCTTAGAACCGGTTCCTCAAGACTGGTGGATCAAGATTAGTTCAACAGGATCATTGCAGCAAGATCACTGCGAGGTTCGCTGCGAAATAGCATCTACGCGAGGAAGCCGCAAACTCACGCCTTCTAACGACTATACGCAAGCCACAGAGGGCGCGGCAAGCCTTGTCTGGGCCTCGGAAATACTCAGTTCCCTGTAGAGATCGCCGCCGGTCAAGTTGTTACACTAAGATTAGGGTAGCTTGGGTGGATATGACCGGTTTCTGTCAAAAGGCTTGGCAAAAGGGCATTGCGGCGTGGTTGATTGCCGGGATGGCCGGTGTTTGCGTTGCATCGGTTGCGGCGATGGCAGGGGATACGGCGTCCTCGTCAGATATGGATCCGGCTTCGTGCCTGGCGTTAGTGCGATCTGTGGTGGCAAACGAGGTCGCAGCCAGCAATGACACTTCGAAACACATGTTCCTCTCGCACAAGCAGACCCCACAGGGCACACAGACTCGGCTATATGTGGAGACACGGGAGGCCATGGCCGGCATGACGATCTCCTACAACGACAAGCCGCTTACGTCCGAACAAATCGACGGAGAGGAAAACCGTCTGGCCGGCCTGATGAGCAATCCCGAGCAGCTTCGGCACAAACATTCGCAAGAACAGGAAGCCGCCGACCGCACCCTGCGAATTGTCAAGGCGTTGCCAACCGCTTTTCTCTACCAGTATGACGGTGAGCAGAACGGCAGCACGGCGTTGGGCGAGCCAGGGGCGCGGCTGGTGCGGTTGAAATTCACACCGAACCCCGTTTATCAGCCGCCTTCACACGTGGAACAAGTTCTTATCGGGATGCGAGGGTTTCTTGTCGTCGATCCGGCGGCCCGCAGGATCGCGATGATCGACGGCACATTATTCAGAGAAGTGAGTTTTGGCTGGGGAATTCTTGGGCATCTCGACAAGGGTGGACATTTTCTCGTCGAGCAGCGGAATGTGGGAAATGGGTGTTGGGAAGTTTCCCGTATGGCTCTGAGTATTACGGGCAAAATTCTTCTGTTCAAGAATCTTTCGTATAGGTCGGACGAAGTGTTGAGCGACTTCCGCAGCGTTCCGGCAAACACCACGTTTGCTCAAGGAGTGCAGATGTTGAAGGCGGAAGAAGCGAAGCTGGCGCAGAATCGCTCTGCCGAGACAATGAAGAACCCGTCTCAATAATCCGTTAAGGCGCCAGCGTTTCTCGCCAGGTATTTTCCACTCGTCATGCGGCTGCGCGAACTGTTTCCTTGCGCACTGTCAACTTTTCGATCAGGTCTTCCCGGATGCGATAGCCGGTTCCTGGCTGATCGCTGATCGCAATCATGCCCTGGGAAGAAACCTGCACTTCCGGCTCAATGATGTCTTCCTTCCAGTAGCGCCGGGAAGCGGAAACGTCTCCGGGCAGATGGAAATTCTCGAGCGTGGAAAGGGCGATGTTGTGGGCGCGGCCGACACCGGATTCGAGCATGCCGCCGCACCAGACGGGAATCTTTTGCGCCTGGCAGATGTCGTGGATTTTCTTGGCTTCGGTAAAACCGCCCACGCGGCCGACTTTAATGTTGATGATGCGGCAGGCACCGGTTTCTGTGGCAATGGCCGCGGCGCGCGCGCTGACGATCGATTCGTCCAGGCAGATGGCGGTATGCAATTCTTTTTGCAGGCGGGCATGGTAGAAAATATCGTCATCCCAGAGCGGCTGCTCGATCATCAGCAGGTTGAACTGATCGAAGTTGCGGAGATGCTCCACCTGATCGAGCGTATAGGCGGAGTTGGCGTCGCAACTGAGAGTGATGTCGGCCCAGCGGTGGCGGATCTTCTCCAAGACGTTGACGTCCCACCCCGGTTTCACTTTCACCTTGATCCGGCGATAACCGGCGGCGAGCTCGGTCTGGATCTTGTCGAGCAACTGCTCGACCGAATCCTGAATACCGATGGAGACTCCGCAAGGGATTTCCTTTCTTGTGCCGCCCAGCAGGTTCCATAAGGGCTGATCCTTCTGCTTCGCCTCGGCGTCCCATACAGCGTTTTCGACGGCGGCCTTGGCCATGCGGTGTCCACGAACTCTTGCGAAACGACTCGCGCAGTCGCGCGCGGAGTCGAGGTTGCGACCGAGCAGCGCGGGCGCCAGGTAACGAGTGATCGTGGGCCAACTGCCGTCGATCCATTCGCTGCTATAGAAAGGATCTTCGCCGGCGACGCACTCGCTCCAGCCGTCCACTCCGTCACAGTGGGCGGTGAGAAGCAAGATGCGGCGGCTGTAAGTTCGTCCGAAGCTCGTCTCGAAAAAATGGACGAGGGGCATGTGAATCTCGCGGAGGGTGAGAGCTTCAATTTTCATAATGTGTAGTAAAAAACGAATTCACCACGGAGTCACAGAGAAAAACAACTTTCGCATCTTTACTTTTTAAGACTTTATTGTGCCTCTGTGTCTCTGATGGTGAATTGCGACGCGTACGACCATTTCTCATCCCAGTTGCCTAGCAGGAATCTGCCGTTGCCTTTCGGATCGCGTTCGTAGCCCAACACGGCTGGACCCTCGTTGAAGGCCCGCAGAAATTGTTCGCGGTTGCGCTCTTGCACTTGCTGCGCCTTGATTCTTGTTTCCGCGGCGGCCTTCCACGCATAGATCTCCGCCGGAACTTCAATCGCTTCCAGTTGCTTGAATGGGGGAATCTTTCCGGTCGCCAGCAGGGTTTCGACGCGCCGCGACTTCAGCCACCATTCGGCAATCAGACGATCACTGGGCAGTCCACCTTGCAGGGGCGACGACGTGATCCCGTACTGATTGATGTTGTAGCGGCGCGAGATCGCTCCCAGTTTTTCGATGTTCAAATAAGCGTTCTTAATCTCGAGCGGATCGAAGGTCCATTCGATCAGCTCGATACCGCGGGCCAGTGCGTCTTCCCGCTGCAGCAGCTTGAGGCGGCGGCCCAATCCGCTGTTGCGGTACTGCCGGCGGACGGCGAGCATGTGGGAGTGAAGATAGATGTGTCCGGAGCGAGTACCCGGGACCGATAGCGCAAAACCAACCATTGCGGCACCGTCGAATGCGCCCAGCACTTGCCCGCCAACTTTTTCCGCCACGACGAAGAGGCGCAGCGGAACCAGTTCCGCGTCTGTGAAATTCCAGATTTCTTTTTGAAGGGCGACACAGGTTCGCAATTCCTCGATACCCTGGCAGCGACGGATCACAACGGAGTCCGGGGTCAAGCTGGTTTCTCCTGTTGCTTGGCCTGTTGCCATAGGGATTCGAGTTCATCCATCGAAGCTTGATCGAGTGTGCTTCCGTTTTCATGCAGGCGCTGTTCCATCCATTGAAAGCGGCGACGAAACTTGCGGTTGGTTTTGCGCAGGGCGGATTCGGGATCGACTGAGAGATAGCGGGCGATGTTGACCAGCACGAAAAAAAGGTCGCCAACCTCTTCTTCCAGGCGAACTCGCAGATTTTCTGGAACGGTCTGCCTCCCGGAGCCGGCGATGCCGCGGCCTTGCGGGCGCGGACCGGGAGCGGGAAATTCCTGCAGATGCTCGCGAAGTTCCGCCGTCTCTTCGCCAAGTTTATCGAATAATCCTTCCATGTCAGGCCAGTCGAAGCCGATCTGGGCTGCGCGCGAACTGAGCTTGTGCGCCTCCAAAAGCGATGGCATCGACGAAGAAATGCCAGCGAGAATCGATGCCAGAGCCGAAGTCTTCGCGTCGTCAGCGGCATCTGCGTTGTCGCCGAAACGCTTCTTCCTTTCTTCGGTCTTTAGCGCCTCCCAGTTGCGCTTCACGTCTGCGGCGGTGTCGGCTCTGGCGTCGCCAAAAACGTGAGGATGGCGGTTCACCAGTTTGTTAGAGAGACGATCGAGAACCTCATCGATAGAGAACGTTCCCTGCTCTTTCGCCATTTCTGAATAGAAGAGCACTTGCAGCAGCAGGTCGCCGAGTTCGCCGGGAAGTTCGTTCCAGTCGCGATTATCGATGGCCTCGAGAACTTCGTACGTCTCTTCCAGCGTGTAGGGCTTGATGGAATCGAAAGTTTGCTCGCGATCCCAGGGACAGCCTCCGGGAGCGCGCAGACGCTCCATGATGGCGACCGCGCGTTCGAAACGTTCACCCGTCGTGGACATTGGCAACCACTTTAAATGACCCGCCGCAATCGGAGCAATGCACGTGCAGCACGCGCTTGCAATAGCGATAAACCGCGATCGCGCCTGCGGCATCCAAGCGAGTGCTGGCAATCAAACTGTCTAAGGAGAATTCGATGCCCAATAATCTTCAAGGAAAGACCATCGCAATTCTGGCGACCCATGGCTTCGAGCAGGCGGAACTGACCCAACCGAGAAAAGCACTGGAAGAAGCGGGGGCGCGCACCCAGGTAGTCTCTCCGACGGAGAAAAAAATTAAAGGCTGGGACAAAAAGGACTGGGGCGACGAGGTCCTGGTTGACGTTCCACTGCAGTCGGCCGATCCATCCAAGTACGATGCACTGCTCCTACCAGGGGGAGTGATGAATCCCGATCATTTGAGGATGAATCCGGATGCGGTGCGGTTTGTGAAACACTTCTTCGAGCAGGCCAAGCCAGTGGCGTCGATCTGCCATGGGCCGTGGATGCTGGTGGAAGCGGGTGCGGTGCAGGGGCGCACCCTTACTTCGTGGCCCTCGCTGAAGACCGACATTCGAAATGCGGGTGGCACCTGGGTAGACGAAGAAGTGGTTTCGAGCAACGGAGTGGTTACGAGTCGCAAGCCTGATGATATTCCTGCATTCAATCGCGAGATGATCAACTTGTTCTCCAAGGGCGCGAATGCTAGCGGAAAGAGTGAGCGTAAGGTGGCATAAATCGAGGCAAGGACGAGATGAAACCGGCCCAGTTGCATGTGCAGCGGGCCGGCAGTTTGTGATTTAGGACTTTCCTCCAGGCCAGTCCCACTTTTGGTCAGGCAATTTTCCAGCACCAAGGTGACCTACTCGTTGCCACAGACTCGATGCACACTCTATCGGTCGCAGTGTATGTGCGCGAACCTGCACTTTTAGTAACCTTGTTAGCGGTTACTGTGGTGTGGCATCGATCTGTATGGTGTTAACAGCAAATCCGCGGGCCAGCCTTGATGGCCAGCACTTCCACGTGGTGGTGATTGGCGGCGGCATCAATGGCGTCGCCGTCGCGCGAGAGTGCGCCCGCGCAGGCAGGTCCACATTGCTGATCGAGCAGAACGACTTCGCCTCGGGGGTTACGAGCCGTTCCACCCGAATTATCCACGGGGGGCTCCGCTACCTTGAGCACGGAGAATTAGGCCTGGTGCGGGAGTCGCTACGCGACCGTGAGAAGCTGCTTCGAGAAAAATCTCATCTGGTTCATCCCTTGCACTTCCTGCTGCTGCTAAACGAAAACAGCGGACGCAATGCGATGAAAGTGCGCGCGGGATTATGGCTTTACCAGCGCATGGCTGGGAAACCGCCGAGCGCGGGCGCTACCGAGATGGAATTGAAACAGTTGGAACGGGCGCTGGACGCAGGACATCGCTGGACCATTTTCAATTATGAAGATGCGCAGTGTGAATTTCCGGAGCGGCTGGTCGCGGAGTGGTTGATGGAAGCGGTGGAAGCCGGAGCGGTGGTCCGCAATCACATGGAAGCGCTGGCGGTGAATGTGGCTCATGGCCGGATCCACGGCGTGCTGCTGCGGGATCAGGCTACAGGCCGGGATCAGCGCGTCGATGCAAGCTGGGTGATCAATTGCAGTGGACCGTGGGCCGATCGAGTTTGCCAGCGCTCGTCGATTCGCACGAGCAAGCCGATGCTGGGCGGTATTCGAGGATCCCACATCGTCCTGCCCCGGTTTTCAGGCTCGCCAGGCGCTGCGATTTACACCGAGGCGGTGGATGAACGACCAATTTTTGTTCTTCCTTGGAACGACCAAGTTCTGGTGGGAACAACCGAGGTTTCCGACAACGGCGATCCGGGACAAACGGTGGCCTCGGCGAATGAAGTCAACTATCTGGTGAACTCGGTGGCGCAACTGTTTCCGAAGGCAAAGATTTCGGCACAGAACGTGAAGCACGCGTTTGCCGGAATCCGGCCGCTGCCCTATTCTCCGGGTGATCGACCTTCGGCAGTGACCCGGCGGCACATCCTGCACGATCATGCCGATGATGGCGCGGCGCGCATGATTTCAGTCATCGGCGGCAAACTCACGACGGCGGCTTCGTTAGCTCGGGACTGTGCGCAGAAGATCGGATTGCGGGTTACAGAACCGAGCATGCTTGCCATGGGACCGGGAGGGGCGCTCGATCCGATGCTGGACGACGCCGTGCTGGAGATTGCGCGGATTGGGGCGGTGAGCGAAGAATCGGCGCGGGGGATGCTGGAGTGGCATGGCAAGCGCGCGCCAGATATCGCTCGCATGGCACTGGTGAGTGCGGAGTTGCGTGCGCCGATTTGTCCGCATTCTTCGCACGTGATCGCGGAGGTGGTGGAAGCGTATCGCAGAGAGTACGCAGTGACGCTCGCGGACGTGCTGTTACGCCGAGTGCCGGTGGCATTGGGCGCGTGCTGGTCGGAATCCTGCAGCCGCGAGGCGGCGTTGCGCATTGGCGCGGTTCTCGGCTGGAATGACCACACGATGGGCGCCAACCTGGAAGCTTTTGAGATGGAGCGTTCTGCTTTCTTGCGTCCCGCGCCTAGAACTGAAGCGGCGCTCGAAGCTGCGGCGGATTGATGCCTATACCTTGTTTTTGGGTTTTGGCTGGCGATCGACAAGGGCTACCAGGCGTTCGGGATCGTCGGAGACGATGCCGTCGACGCCCCACCCAGCAAATCGTTTTATATCTGCGGGCGCGTTCACAGTCCATACGAATATCTTCCTGCCTGCACCCTGGATCTTGCGGATGGTGCTTTGCCGAAGCAGATTGCGGTGCAGGATCAAATATTGGACCGGCATCGTGGGCCATAGCGCGAAACTGAGCTGGGGTCTCGCAAATCAGGCCGAGCGGGATTGAGCCGTCAATGTCGTTGAATTGCCTGCAGGACTTCTGGAAGGAACGAAGAAACCACGTAACCGCGAGCCGGCGGATGCGACCGCAACAACTCGAGCGTGATGCGTTCTAATCCTGCAACCTTCAGCTCGATGTCGAGCATAGCGTTAGTCTGATAACGTTGCAGGATTTCGTGAAGAAGTGGAAGGCCTAACTGCTGAGCTGATGTCTGCGCAACCTCGAGGCCGCGGATATTCGCATCGTGGCAGATGACTGGCTGGCTGTCGGACGACAGACGAACATCAAATTCAAAGCCATCGCATCCCTGAGCGAGTGCGAGATCAAACGAATCCGGAGTGTTCTCGGGAACCGACTTCTCAGCTCTGGCACCGCGATGACCTAGAAGCAAGGGACGAATCGGCATGACGATCGTTGCCGGAGCCTAATCCAAATCGAAGTCGCGGATGGGCTTACCCGTGTCCGGCGATTCCTTGGCTTTCTTCACCGCTTCCTGGAATTTTTTTTCCAGAAGTTCCGAAGCATGTTTTTGCGCCTCGACCGATTGCCGGAAAATAGATTCGCGGCGGGTGTCCTGTTCCTTCATGGCGCGGGCGGCGTCTTCCATGTCGTTAAACATGCGCGGCTTCACGGCGGCGGTGTGCGCAATTACGGCGCGGGTTTCGGTATCCACTTTGAGAAGCGCGCTGCAGCAGGGACAAGTGACTTCAAAAGTCGGGGGATTCTTCGTCATTTTGCGCATCATACCGCAAAATTGGGCCCCGCGCTCAGCGCTGGAGTTTGATGGGGAAGATGCGGAAAACATTCAAGAGTTCCCAGCCGAGAAGAAAAATGGAGAGGAAGACGATGAGCACGGCCATCAGTTCTCCGAAGGTGAGGCCACGGCGGTTGGGCTCAAATCGGCGGGAGGCGAGGCTGAGAATGTTGATGGTGGCGAAGCCAAACACGACCGCCCAAAGGATGTTGTAGATATCGTTACGACGGTTGGAATGGCGCTGAAGCAGCACGAGTGCCGCAATCAAGGGGGCGTGAGCGAAGTTGTAAACGGACGAGGCCACGAATTTAGTTCGGGTGACACCTGCGACCACTCGGGTTGTTAGAAGAGTCATAGCCCGCCGAAGCGCTCGCCAGAAGACGCTGCCACCAGAGAGCGATCGATTGGATATTACATTTTTTTTAGGCTGAGGTCACGAGAAGGAAGGAGAGATCATTATCGGTACCACCGGCTAGCCCGAAGGGACCCAAGGTTTCGATATGATGGAAATATGGCTGAACGGCGTGTCATCTTTTTCGATGTGGGCAACACGTTGTTGTTTCCGAACCGAAGGAAAATGCTGGCCCCGATCGCGAGTGAGCGACATCCTACGCTTGAGCAATGGCAGGCGCTGGAGCGCAGGACGAAGGTGGAATTTGATCACGACATGCAAAGCGGCCGCGACGACCAGGGATTCTGGTGGATATTTCACAGACATCTACTCGAAGAGCTGGATGAAGCTCGCGATGGGCTGCTGCAGGAGTTGGTGGAAAATACGCAGAACTCCGCGAACTGGGACCGGATTCTGCCGGGAACGCGCGCGGCGCTCGATCGAATCCGCGAGAAGTTTCGTATCGCGGTGATTTCCAACGCCGATGGGAAGATTGAGAGTGTGCTCACGCGCTGCGGCATAGCGGAATGTTTTGAGAGCATCACGGATTCAGGAACAGTGGGATTCGAGAAGCCGCGTCCTGAAATTTTTGAGGCGGCGCTGAAACGCATGAATGCGCGCGCCGACGAGAGCCTGTACGTGGGAGATGTCTACTCAGTGGACTACGTGGGCGCGCGGAAAGCAGGTATGCAGGCGGTGCTGATGGACGTGGCCGGAGCTTACCGCGAGCGGCAGGAAGCCCGGGTGGAATCGGTGGAGCAGCTGGAAAACTGGCTGGAGCAATAGCATCCTGAAGTAAAATCTTTCCCATTATGTTTCATTCCACACGCCTATTGTTGTTTCTTAGCGCTGCAATATTGCTGGCGGTTGCGCCGGGCCCGGGAATGCTGTATGTGCTGGCCCGAAGTCTGGCTGGAGGAAAACGCGAAGGCGTTCTTTCCGCGTTGGGCACGTTTCTTGGAGGCATGGTCCACGTGTTCGGCGCGGCGCTTGGAGTTTCCGTCATCCTGGCGCGATCGGCGGCCGCATTCTCAACCATCAAGTATGCAGGGGCAGCCTATCTCTGTTTTCTAGGGATAAGAATGATTTTGGACGCGCGGAAGCCGGAGGCGTTGTCGCCGGACGATCTCAGCACGGCGGCCAGTGTGGGCGCTCGAAATCCGCTGTGGCAGGGGGTGGCGACGGAGGTGCTCAATCCGAAGACAGCGCTATTTTTCCTTTCTTTTATTCCGCAGTTTGTGAATCGCGAGGCTGGGCATGTGTTTTTGCAGTTCGTGCTGTTGGGGACGGCTTCGGTTTTGCTGAATACATCAGCGGATCTGATTGTGATCCTGCTCTCTGGGCCGTTGGGGGGGAAGATTCGCTCGTCGGCAGTGTTCCGTCGCCGGCAGAGAACCTTAACCGGCGCGATCATGATTGGGCTGGGGACGTATTTAGCGACCAGCGAGAGCCACTGAGCGCGGGCTTGGGCCGCCGCTGCCTACAACTCCACAATCTGATGATCAAGGCAGTCGGTGCGCATGGAATCGTGGAGATTCTTCACAAGCTCGGTTCCGTGGCGAGCCACGTAATAAACGCCGGCGATGCCACGCTCTTGCAGTGCGCCTTCGGGATAGAGAGCTTGAACCAGGGATTCGGCATGGCGGTTGACGACCTCGCTGCGGCGCAACTCGGCGGCCATGGCGCGTTCCCGCAGACGGTCCAGCTGGTAGCGCACTTTAGAAGCGCCGGTCTGGCTGGCCTCGACGAGCGTGGGATCAAGCTTGGCCAACGCTTCGTGCAGGCCGGAAAACGATTCTTCCACCGATTTGCTTGCTCGTTCGAAGGCTGCTTGCAAATCTGGCGGTAGGGTGCGCGCAGCCAGCATCTGACGAAATAGGTCCGGCCCCTGGAACGTATCTGGCGCAGTGATTCCGTATTGGCGCAGCCAGCGCTGGACCTTGGGTTCAACCAGAGTGGCGGAGAAACGCGGGACGATCGGGGTCACACGGCCCAGAACTTTTTCGTACACGGCACCGGCCTGCGCAAAGTAAGCAGTTTCGGCTGCGCCTCCGGTGTAGGCGAGCGTGGGCAAGAGATAGTCCTGCACAACGGGACGCAAGAGCACGTTGGGACTGAAATGTTCAGGGGTTGCAGAAATGCGCTCCAGCAACTCTTTCGACGACAATTTCTGCGTAGCGGCTTCGCTGGCGATCACGAATTCGGAAACACCGCCATTGGAGTGGCGCTGGATCGGGGTGCGAGCGCCGTTTTGCAGCGTAAACAGAAGAACAGATGAAGAGGTCACTTTCACCTGCTGGTGATAGCGAGCGGCTTCGAGATCTCGTCCACGAGCCAGCAACGCACCATCGATCTCCGAGGCTCGTTCGACTGCAGCTCGATAGATGGGTTCGGCGACTCGGTGCAGATCGGGATCGGAAGCGTCCAGAAGGATCACGCCCCACGCGGCGAACAAACGCGCATAGAAGCGGGCGAATGCAGTGCCTAAGCTTTCTCCGGGACGATAGCACTCGTGCAGAATTTGCGAAGCTTCCGAATCGCCGAGCAACGATACGGCCTCCTCTACCACTGGCAGAATCTCATCACCCAAACGAACGTCGCTCACCGGAGCGCCCGGGATACTGTGGCTGGATGTGGTGAGCTTGCGCAGCAGGCCATCTGGGCCCGGCATGGAGATGTGATTAACCTCGGCCAGATCGTGATCGTACGTGGCAAGCCAGAAGACAGCGACTGCATCAATCCCTGCCGCGGTCGCTTCCTCCGCCAGCTTCACAGCAGTAAGCGCCTTGTAGATGGCGAACATCGGTCCGCCGAACAGACCGACTTGCTGGCCGGTTACGATTGCGGCCGCGCCGCGGCGCAGACGCTCAAGGTTGGCCACGGTCTGCGATGAGGCATCCCAGGATTTGTTTTGCCGTTCGAGAATCGCGCTGACGCGTTCGCGGCGCGAGTCGTCATATTGCACTGCGGAAGCTTCCGCTTTCAACAATTCGCTAAAGTGCGGGGAGTGGGGATAAAAGGGCCGAACGTTGGGGGAATATGCGAGGAAGTCAATGAAGAGCGGGGTGGTGTGCGGGATCCTGGAAAAAGGCAGACACTGAGATTTCAACGGCAACACCCCTCACATCGCATACGTGTTTTGTGTTGGACGGCTTTGACCATTGCCCGTTAGCCCTCTATTCCGCAGAAACCGCGAGGCCATACTACAGATGCCCGCAAATCCGCGCGAGATGCAAGATAATGGGTGCATCGTTTTCCAGGAAAGGAAACTCGCTTTGAGTGCGACCATCCCCCTTTGCATATCGTAACGCCGATGACGCTGGAAGGTTCGGTGATCCGCCTGGAGCCGATTCGCCGGGATCATGCGGAAGCCTTCTGGCAAGCCGCTAAGGACGGGCTCGACGACATCTTTCAATGGATTCCTTACCAGATGAAAACGCTTGAGGACTTCGAACGTCTCGTGGAGAAAGCACTGGGCGAGCAGGAGCGTGGTGAATCGGTCGTCTTTGCTACCGTAGAACGTAAATCAGAGCTCGTGATCGGCAGCACTCGCTTCATGAACATCGACCGGGCGAATCGCCGGGTGGAGATTGGTTCCACATGGATTGCGCCGCAGTGGCAGCGCACTGCGGTCAATACGGAAGCGAAGTATCTGATGCTGCGGCATGCCTTCGAAGTCTGGCAATGCTTTCGCGTGGAACTCAAAACGGATGCATTGAATCAGAGATCGCGCAATGCGATCCTGCGGATCGGAGCGAAGGAAGAGGGCACGTTGCGGAAACACGTGGTCACGTGGACGGGGCGGGTACGCGATTCGGTCTACTTCAGCATTCTGGACACGGAGTGGCCGGAGGTACGATCGTGGCTGGAAGAAAAGATTGTAGGTTCCCTCAGGGGCTAAAGCCCGCGTCTCTATTGGCTCTGGGCGGCACGACTGAAAGTCGTGCCCTACCCAAAACCACTTATGTCACCTGCCGACCGCTACTTCAGTGACGCCATATCGATGACGAAGCGATATTTCACATCACTCTTGGCCAACCGCTCGTAGGCTTCGTTGATCTGCTGAATGCGTATCATTTCGATGTCGGCGGCCATCTGATGCTCCGCGCAAAAATCCAGCATCTCTTGCGTCTCGCGAATTCCGCCGATGATCGAACCAGCAAGCGAACGGCGGCGGAACAGCAGGCTGCCAACGCCGACGGGCAATGGAGTGGGAGACGCCCCCACCATGGTGAGCGTGCCGTCGAGCTTGATTAAATCCAGATAGGCGTTCACATTGTGTTCCGCGGAGACGGTATCGAGAATGAAGTCAAAGCTGCCTGCATGCTTTTGCATCTCCGCATCATTCTTCGAAATCACCACTTCGTCCGCGCCCAGCCGGAGACCGTCGTTAACCTTGTTCGCCGACGTGGTAAACAGCACCGTGTGCGCGCCGAAGGCGTGAGCGAATTTCACGCCCATGTGTCCGAGCCCGCCCAGGCCAACCACTCCGACCTTTTGCCCTTTGCGCACGTTCCAGTGGCGCATCGGAGAGTAGGTCGTGATGCCAGCACAGAGCAGCGGCGCGGCTGCGGCCGGGTCCAGGGTTTTGGGCACACGCAACACGAACGCCTCATCGACGACGATGCTGTCCGAGTATCCGCCGTAGGTTACCCCGCCCAGATGCTTGTCTTCCGAGTTATAGGTGAACGTCGGCATGCTGTCGCAGAACTGCTCGAAGCCGGCGCGACAATTCGGGCAGACGCGGTCGGAATCGACCATGCAGCCCACAGCAGCCAAGTCGCCTTCCTTGAACTTCTTGACCGCACTACCGGCCTTCACCACACGGCCTACAATTTCATGACCGGGTACGCACGGGTAAATCGTCGGCATCATGTTTTCCCACTCGTTACGCACCTGGTGCAGGTCGGAGTGGCAGACGCCGCAAAATAAAATATCGAGTTGCACATCCGTCGGTCCCGGCTCCCGACGCCGAATAGAAGCCGGCGCCAAGCCGGAAGCCGCACTCTGGGCCGCATACACTCTTGCCGGATAGGCTTTGCCCGTCTTAGTTGAACTTTTCTCGTCAGCGACAACTGTAGAAGTCATGTTATGTAGTTCTCCTTTAACCCATAGATGGCTTGCAGCGCAGCTGAGGTTTACAGCGAAACACTCGAGCGACATAGAATCTGCGCTGTTGTTTTCACTCACAGAATACTCTAACCTTCACCTTCGCGTCGTGATCCGACTGATCGACGTCGGCACTCAAGTCGCTGAGGTGGTCAATCAGCTCTTCAAGATTTTCGGGTTTGATCTGGCTCAGATCGAACGGAATGCCTTTCTCGTGGATCGCAATATTGGCGCGATTGAGCGCTTGCTGTGGAATGAGGCCAGCCAGTTTCACGCCGGCACGCAGCAATTGCATGGGCACGCGGACGTTGACCTTGGTCGGGCCGTCATGCCCATCGTCTTCCGAGTCCACCTGGACGCGAAGGTATTTGGGACGCGGTTTGGCTGCCGAATCAGAGGCGTTCTGCGAGGACGAACCCGAGGGACCAGCTTCCAGGGCCGAAATCAGGCGTTCCGCTTCGTCGGCGCTGATCTTGCCTTCGGACAGCATCTGTAAAATCTGACGGCGATGTTCATTCATATTGGACTCCTAGAAAACGCAAATGGAAACGCCGGCGCTAGGGTTCTCGACTTCAACCTCCGCATGATGCAGCGCGCACAAAATTTGCCACCCAACGGAAAAGGTGCGGAAGGGATTCACCCGGCAGGCCAGACAAACGATGAAGAGCAGCGGCGATAACAACACGGCCAGCGGCACCAGGAGCAGCCACAGCAGAATCAGCGGAATCCACAAACGAATGGTGCGGCTTTTCCAGCCGCGTAAGCTCACCACTGCCACAAAGGGAATCATTGCAATGCCTCGATTTCCCGGATGGCTTCCTCCGGCGTAATCAATCCTTTTTGCAGTCGTTCGAGAATTTCACCCTTGGGCGAGGTCGGATTCGTCTCTACGAACTCCAGACTGCCGGCGATCCGATTGAGCCGTGCTTTGATGGTGGGATAGCTGACTCCGAAAACCCTCTCCATTTCCTTGATGGATCCGTGCGAGCGGACAAAAGCCGTGATGAAGACCTGGTCCTCCAGACCGAGCCGAGCCAACTGGGGAAGCTCGAAGCTGCCCTCGATGGCAATGTCTTTTTCGGGGATCCGGACGCGCTCGACCACGATATGTTGGCCACGAGTTAAGTGGATCAGTTCCTGCCAATCGGTAGCGGGGTTTCGTGTCTCTTCCATATCCAATTTAATATTTATGATTTTATACGATAACAATATTTATTTTGTCAATATGATTGTCAACATATATTGATTAAATGTTATAACACTCGTCGTACTCACAGTCGAGCGCGCGGGGAGACGATAGGGAGGGCTGCCTCATCTAATAAATTGACTTCCGGTTCTGCGAACCCTAGTCTGGAAACAGCTCTTTCAAAATGGCCAATCCCACCAGTGGGGGCGTCACGGCTTCGACGGAGATGCTTGCGGCCAAGAGGCATGCCGGGGTGCACACACCCGTAATCGTGGGCAAAATGATAATTGCCAATCAACAAATGGCATACGCAGCCTAATTAATTAGGCGGCCGCTCTCCACCGCTTCGCCCTTGGGCGGTGAGCGAGCGTCACACAGAGGGCTGCTCTTCTCCGCTACGTCTGGGCGGGGAGGTTAAGATCACAGGCTAGCGGCTAGCGTTTCTTGTCCGTTCTGAGCGTGGGCCGCGAACGTCCTGGGGGAAGCGCCAGCAATGGCGCCAAACGCCCGGGGCATGAACTGGAATAAGCATGTAGTCTCTTGACCAGTAACATTTTCGGACGCGGGTTCGACTCCCGCCGCCTCCACCAATAATTATTGTATTATCAGTAGTTTACATGTTAATTTTCAATTTCGTACAATGAGATTCTGAAGCGGAGAAACGGCGTGACGCCGTTCTGGGGCAGGCTCACGTAGATTCCGGTTGGCCGACCCTCGACGAGCTTGGTTTGCTTTCAAATCACAAGAGGCGGCGAGCGACACTCGGATTCGCGAGGGCATGATCAGCCGAGCTTTTGTCGGACGCTCTCCAGGATTTCGTCAGAAAGTCGCGGGTCGTGCACGGCACGAGCCAGTACCACGCCACCGATCATCGCCGCTGCCTGAAAGATAGCTTCTTTCCGTCCCCCACCTATAGCGGGAAGAATTTCCTCAAGTCCCTGCTCGAACGCGGCTTTGAGTTCGGGAGTCGAGCGAGCCACCTCCTGAGCCAGCGCGGCCATGGTGCAGCCGTCGCCGGGATTATCTCGATGCCATCGGCTCAGGTACAGGTCAGCAAACGATCCTTTGCTCTTCTTATTACTCTTGCTGCGCTGCGCGCGCCCTAGCGAAACCTTTTGGCCGTAGGCAACGGCAGCCGCCTGCAGTTCTTCCTTCGAATCGAAGTGGGCATAAAACGCCCCGTGCGTCAGGCCGGCGGCCTTCATCACTTCGCCCACGCTTACGTTCTCGAATCCCCGTTCACGAAACAGGCGGGAAGCCTCCTTCACAATCCGTTCATGTTTTGCTGCGGTCTCCGCGACGGGATAGCGCATATTTTTTCTGCATCCTCCATCTATGATGGTCATCATATCACATGTATGACGGTCATCATAGTTGATACCAGTCATTCAAAAAGGAGGCATTATGAAGCTCACAGGCAAAAAGGCTCTTATTACCGGCGGTAACAGTGGCATCTGGCCACAGCCCGACTTTTCATTGCGGAGGGCGCGCAGGTCGCCCATTACTGGTCGCGACCAGAAAACGCTAGATGAGGCGGTTGCAGAACTTGGACCCAAGGCGCGTGGCTACCGCGCAGACGTGACCATTGCGGAAGATCGCAAGCGGCTCTTCGCAGCCCTGGCCAAAGATTTCGGGAAGCTAGAGATTGTCTTCGCCAATGCCGGCATCTCTGGCCGGACGCCTACCGGTTCCACTGACGAGGCCATCTTTGAGAACATGATCCACACCAACCTTAATGGCGCTTTCTTTACGGTGAATTCAGCGGCGCCTCTGCTGAACGACAATGGCAGCATCATTTTAATGGGTCGGTACACAACTATCTCGGCCAACCTGGCGTCGCCGCATATGCAGCCACCAAGGGTGGTCTCGTCTCGATGGCGCGTTCCATCGCCGCCGACCTTGCACCGCGCAACATTCGCGTGAACGTCGTCGCACCGGGCGCGACCAAGACTCCTATTTGGAAGCGCGGGCCCCGCACCTCTATTTCCACCGACGAGTCCGCCAAGCTGGCGAAGTTCGTCTCGTCTGCCATTCCGCTGGGCCGTTGGGGCGAGCCGGAAGACATTGCCAAAGCCGTGCTCTTCCTTGCCTCGGACGATTCCTCATACGTCAATGCAGTTGAGCTGATGGTGGATGGCGGAGCCACAGGTACCCGTTTGGAGCTCCCCTTCTTCACGCCTGACTGCACAGTGTTAAGGCATTGGTTAGGGTTCTCTTCCGGCAAGAAGTGACCACCCTTCATCGCATGTCCCTCCGCGTGCGGGGCCCATTGCCGCCAAAGACCCAGGGGACCTCCGTCTTTTGCATAGAAAGTGTCGAGAGGACCGCCTTCGGCCCCAAAGCGGGTGGTGCCAGCATGCTCCGGAAATTTCCTGATTGCCTCTTCCACTGTGAGGTTGTGGGCAGGCGCCCACTTTTCAAAGAAGGATTGCCGGCGTCCCGTCATAACCGCTCCAGGCGATACGCTGTTGACCTGCACTCCGTCTTTGATTCCTTGCTCCGCGAATGCCTTGGCGAGCGCATTGATGGCTGCATTGATTGTCGCGACTGGCGCAAAACCCGGTTTGGGGTCGAGGGCCGCGCTCCCCGACATCAGCACTACAGACCCGCTTGAGGCCTTCAAAGCGTCCCAAGCCTGTATGGTCAAACGACACGCACCGTTGAGCTTGAGCGCCATGCCATCGCTGCGCGTCCGTCATCTGGAAAACCGGAGCGAGGCCTGACCCAGCATCACCAGAGGCCTGATCGCAAGAGGCTTCAGAACCGACGAAACCCACTCCGACCATATCGGTGACTTGGGCGAATTCAGGATGCTTAGTTGGGCAGCTGGACGTTCTACGCCATTAACGGTATTCGGACCCAACCCCTGCAATCGTCATCACAGCAGCCGCAAACACAAGAAAGAAGAGGGCTCTGCCTTTTCGCATATCTCTGCTCACTCAGGCTGGATGGCTGTGGTCGAGGATGGCACGGTGAACTTACCGACTGGCCGATCCCTTTCGCTTGCACGGCTTGGCGGCTCCAGGCCATCAGTCAGAAGGAAACCCCGCAAGGCAACCGAATTCACCCAAACGTCCTCCAGGGCGGTGATGTAGTTTGTCTGAAGCTGGAATAGAGTCCGCTGGGCGATCAGTACCTGAGGATAGGCAGCCGCCATCCCGCTGTAGCTCTTCAAGTAAAGTTCGTATGCTTGCCTCGCACGGGGAATCATACGGTCACGATAACTTTCAACCGTCGAACGCGAAGTCGCATAGTTTTGGAGAAGAGCGGCGGCACGTTCTTGCAGGACGAGCCGAACCCGCTGAATTTCCTGCTGCGATCGTTCGAAGTCGGCCTTTGCAGCCCCAACGTTTCCCTGATTACGATTGAATATAGGAATTTGAACACCTACTTCGGCAAAACCTTGCAGGCCGATGGGGTGGTTTGTGATCGCCTCCAATTCCAGATTCTTCTCGATGCCAGCGCGAAGTTGCAGGTTGGGTATCGGTTCACGCTTCGCGCGTGCAAGCGATGCCTCCGCTTTTAGCATTCCCAATTGCGCGACCTTTACTGCCGGACTCTCCCGGACAATCGTCTGCAACCACTGGTCAGGATTCCCTTCAGGCAGGTCCTCCAGATTGCCGGCGAGGTGTGTGAGCGGAATCTCCGGCTTCCCGATCATTGCCGCTAACGCTCGCCAGACACGGTTCTGTTTCTGCTCAGCTGCTGCAACAGCTAACTCCGCCTGCTCCCCTTCGACCTCCGCCTGCAAGACGTCCGGTTGGTCCGCCTGGCCCACGTTGCCAAGCTGGCGTGAGGTTTCGATGGCATCTTGAGCAAGTTTGCTGAGTTTGTGACGAAGGTCGACCAACTGTTGTGTGGCTAGCGCCTGGTAGTAAAACATTCGTACATTGTTGATCACGCGCTGCCGCTGCTCCTCGGTTTCGACTTGGGCCTGCCTTTTTTCCTGTTCGAGAATGTTACGGTTAAGTCCGAGCTTACCGCCAAGCACGATGTCCTGACTGACAAAGAAACCTTGTTCGCCTCCGCCTTGGATTCCACCTCGTATCTGTTCCCCCTCGTAGCCAACAGTAGGATTGGGATAGAGTCCACCTTGCAGCTCTCGAGCAGTCGCAGCGCGGACTTTAGAAGCAGCCTGGGCCAGTGTCGGATTGTCAGTGAGTGCCATCTGTTCCAGTTCAGCCAGCGTCAGGCCAGATTGCGATCCCGCCTGATCCGGCGCGGACGGCGCGATTGGCTGAGTTGGAACACCCAACATCGGCTGATCCTGACCTGATCCAAGCGGCGAGATCGCCAGAACGGTTAACAAAATTCCTGCCGTCACGGTGAGCCAGGTCGGAAGATGTTGTGACTTCATTGCGTGCTCCTTTCGAATGAATTTCATCCAGCTACCCCTGGGGGTGGTGCTGCATTTCTAGCATGGGCTCCCGCTTGTTCTTCTGCTGTTCCCGCAAAGCCATCACCTTGTCGTACATCTCGGGCGTGAGCACTCGCAGGAAAGTCATCATCCCCTGCATGAATCCACTCCAACCCGACCGAAGTCCGTAGTTTTCCGGCTTTTCCACCATCTTGTCCATCGCCATGGCTGGCCCTTCCATGAAGGCATCCTGCGGGAACCCAGGAACTGCGTTGGCATTTTTCGATGCCGTCATTTGCATGGCTTCGCGCTGCGTCCCGGGCATCGGCCCGTGCTCCATTCCGGGCATATTGCTCATCGACTGCCCGGCCTGCTGAGTCGCGTGGGGCCCATTGCCCCTGATCTTGTCGCGAGCAGAACCGACTCCCATTCCACGACCCAAACTCGGACCCTTGTCCTCGGAGGTAGCTTGTTCCTGCCGTAGAATGCCCATCCCTTCTTCCATACCCAACCCCGCCGGCATTCCACTGCCGCGTCGTGTGATCGGGCCGACCACTGACGACATTTGGTTCATCATGTGGTGTGGCAGGTGGCAGTGGATCATCCAGTCGCCGGGATTGTTAGCTACAAATTCGACATCCCGAGATTGCGCGACTCCCACTAACACCGTATTTCCGGGCCCCCAAGTCGACTGGGGTTGTCGGCCTCCCTCGGTGCCGGTGACGACGAAGGTGTGCCCGTGCAGGTGAATGGGATGGTGGTCCATCCCCAGGTTGATGAAGCGTACACGAACCCGATCATTCAGACGAACCACCAGCGGAGTAGTTGCTGGACCCGACTTGCCATTGAGAGTTAGCCAGTTGAACTCCATATTCATGGAATTCGGAATGGGATTATTGGGAAGGATTGCGAATTCTTGAAGGATGATCGCGAAGTCTCTCTCTACGTGTGGTGAGTAGTTTTCTTTGGGATGCATGATGAAGGCCCCGATCATCCCCATCATTTCCTGCATCGCCATGTGCGAGTGGTAAAAGAACGTTCCCGACTGGTGAAGGGTAAACTCATACACGAAACGGCCGCCGGGCAGAATCGGATCTTGGCTGCTTCCCGGCGCCCCATCCACCTCTACCGGAATCTCAAATCCATGCCAGTGCATCGACGTGGGTTCTGGAAGATGATTGTCCACGATGATCCTCACTCGATCACCCTGGATCACTTGAATCGTTGGACCGGGAGCGCTGCCGTTGTATCCCCAGAGATTTACGACCTTACCGGGAATCAGCTCCTGCTTTACCGGTTCGGCGATGAGATGGAACTCCTTCGCGCCATCGACTATGCGCCAAGGGAGTTGCGGCACGTCGGGAGTTTCGACGGAAACGACTCCTCGACTTTGGGGACTCGCATGGCGCCTATGTGCCATCTCCATGCTTTCTCCGTTCGTTTGAGTTGGCGTCGCAAGCAGTCGAGGCGATGCCGCCAAACCGGCGCTTAGTCCAAAAGCACTTCTAAGAAAATCACGTCGATTCTTCATGGTTCTTCCTCTTCAAGAGTTAATGGACCCAACTGCCTACAGGAAACTCATTGACCTTGGGTCAAACAGAGACGCATAGCCGAGCAAGCGCATCCTGGTCGTGGCTATACCGATCTAGACGAGAGGGGAGAAATCAGATCCGAAGAATGCTGTAAGAGGCGGTGTGTGCAGAGAAAGGAGAGGGAGGCCCGCTGTCTAGAGTCCACGCGGCCACGAGATGGGGAAGGAGTAACTTGGGGGTTGCATCCAAGGCTAGGGCGCGTGTCGGGACAACTGTCACCGCAAGGACAACCTTTCTTGCGAGGATGATCTGCTCACCCTTAGAGCACCCTGTCCGACACGATGGTGCTTCCACTACGGTAGTTACGCCCGACACCGCATGGTGATGCATGGCAGAATGATTGTGGGCCATTCCTAGCATAGCGCCCGGAGCCTGAACGCAGTGGTGGTGATCTTCCGCACGGGAGTAGCGTTGGCACATGAATGCGCACACACCCGTCGGAGTCAAAATCCCGACCAGCAGAGCCCCCAAAAGAAATATCGAAATTGGTGTTCTCATAGCCACGCTGGAGCCTGTTACGTCACCTCAGTACCAGACGAACAAAACTACACGGCGACGACCGAATGATGGTTTGCCATCGACCATTGGCTTGACCCGTGAGTATAAGAGCGCTCGCGGGTTACTCACAAGTGTTCGCAACCGTCCAATCGCTGAATTTTTATACCTTCATATCTTCGCTCCGAGCCATAAAGTAGTCAAAAAGGAGAGGAGCATGTTTCCGTTTAGCCCTCCTCGATGGAGGATTAAGCGCGCTTAGATCCAGGACCCCATACCGATCACTAGTCGCAAACCAACAGCCGGGTAGCTCCGTGGTCGTCTTCGCCGGCCAGCCACTCGAACCAACCTTCCTCAATGTCACTGATGAGCCGCAGGCGCTAGCTTCAACTTTAATTTCTGCTGGCTTTTGCTTTCGCGATGGTGGCGCCATCCGCGAGATCGACCACAACCGCGACGTCAAACTTCGAATAGTATTTCTTGACGTCGCCCGCTCCATATTTTTGCCGAAATTTTTCGACGGTTGAAGAAACTTCGTCGGGATCGGTGATGAGGGTGGCCTGAAAGTCCGCAGAGGCGCTTCTGGTGGAAACTTGAATCCAGGGGTTATGCAACAAGTTCCGGTACCACTGTGTGTCGGAACCTTCTACGGGGACGAGGTAGAGCTTGTCTCCCTCAAGCACAAACCAAACCGGACGGGAGATGGCCTTCCCCGACTTCCGGCCGATGACGCTGATGTTGATCTGACGATCCCGCTGCAGCAGATTCTTCAGTTTTTCCTTGGCATCCTTTGCCGTTGTCACGCTGCCTCCAGTCAATGTTCCTTCAAGTATTTTAGGTCAAAGACCTCGGCCGCGGAGGTCTCTGAACCAAAGGTTAGAGATGGCTTACGACTGAGGGAGCAGAAAGAGGACCGCCGAATCACGAGGGTCTACTCTCCGCTTTCTCCTCGACGCGAGGGTTTTGGGGGCTCGGTTAGGGGCAAGTCGACGGTCATCGGCGGATGGTCCGAGATGCGATCTTCAACGGACTCGTTCAATTCGCGCATGCTTACTGGAAAGTGCGGAGCAAAGCGGTAGCTCTGGTCCTTGCGCCGCGGATCGTCGATGAACGGTTTGACAAAAATCCAATCCAGCTTGAAGCGGCCGACAAGTCCGCCGTAATCGCGACTGAAGGCGTAGGTGGGAACGAAACCTTTGCCGGCCCGTTGGTTGCTGTCGGCCAGCGTCCGCTTCCTCGGCGGAAGCGTGCGAATCGGCTCGCCTCGAAAATCGAAAGCATGATTGTCGGCGAAGCGGAACTGCTGCATGGTCTTAAACAGCGGTTGTTCCCGGTTGTCCCACAAAATCGGTAGATGAAACGCAGTCGGATCGTTGTATCCGTGAAAATAGCGGACCGGGGTGAGTGTGTACTGAAAAATGCCAAGGGGGTTGAAATGGGAGACTGCCTGGCCGATCCAGAACTTGTAGTCTGTAACCCGCGTCATGATTTCGTTGCGGATCGACGTGGGGGTATTATCGCGGCTCGTCGTGTTTAGATCTCCTGCGATGACCAGGGGATTACTGTCCGTCTTCACATCCGTGAGCAAAGCTTGCATTTGCCGGCGGCGGCATTCCGGCGGACACTTATTTTCCAGGTGGGTCGCGACGATTGTGGCTCGCCCGGTCGGCAGGTCGGGCACCGAGATGTCTGCGATCAGCGCCATGCGCCCGCCTTGGCGTAGTTCACGCTCCACTCGTTCGCGGAACAATTTTCGCGCTGACCATCGTCTGCCCTGCTCAAGCTTGGAGATGGCGTTGTACTCCTTGCTGTACCAGTCATAGCAGACCGGCAGCCGCAGGATGTGGGCGTTCTCGATGGGATAGCGGCTCAGGATGGCTGTTCCGTGCAAACCGCGATATCGCTGACGGTCTACTTTCAAATCTTGCTGCAGACGCTGGTCTTCTTGCGCATCGGTCAAGTGAACTTGTTCTGTGCCGAGATCGAATATTGGATCTACCTCGACGAACTCGACACCGTAGGCGTAATTCATGTGAAGGGCGGCGGCGAGTTCCCGAGTTACGTTCCGGTATTCAGTCCGTTTCATGCCCCAATCGGCTTCGTTCAAGATCAGAACGTCAACGCCTTGCAGAGTAGCCAGTTGGGACTCGATGATTTCCTTTCGGCCGAGTTTTTGGGTTGCGATCATCCGCCGAAACTCGGCTGGATCGTTAAGGGCCGAGCGAATGTGGTCGAAATTCAGACCTCTCTCAATGTTCCACAGACCCACTCGAAGGACAGTGCCGAGGCCGGAGACACTCGGACGGTGGGACTGGATGTCTGCGGTTGCAGTCTCGCTATGAAGGAAGGGAGTGTTCAGCAGAGCGTTGTAGCGCGACGCCAGTGCGCCTTCTGGCTTGGCTGTCGAGGCCAACGCAACGAGATCCTCAAAGGGAAGCAGGTCTGGATTTGCGGAATGCTGCACCCAAGTGTCTACCGGTGCGGATTTCTCCTGCGCCGCGCTCGCGGAGACTGCAATTCCCAGAGTCAAACCGCAGTACAGCGCGGCTCTTACTAGCGGTGCGCTCATCGCTGGAGCCCTCCAACACTTATCTACAGTTTCTTGGTCTGCATCCCCGTGGATAAATCCATTAAGCAACCTTCTCTTGACCAGCAGCAGCCTGGCCAGGAAATCTTCGCTTCAGCCAATGAAAGGTGCCGCGCACAATGAAAACGTTCAAAAGTATCGAAAGCAATGACGCGATGATCACCGTGCTGAAAACGTCCTCGGCTACGATCTGCGCCGATCGCGCCACCTGCACCACCACGAAGGACAACTCGCCGATCTGCGTGAGCCCTGCGGCCACGGCAATGGCCGTTCTGATGGGATAGCGGAAGAGCCAGACAATCGCTATCCACACCAGAAATTTACCTACCACGATGAGGAGGAGCATCAGTCCGAGAAGCGGCAGGCTATGGCGGAGCACACTGGGATCGATGAGAGTCCCAAGGGAAACAAAGAAGAGCGCCACAAACGCATCCCGCAGGGGCAAAAGCTGAGTATGCGCATCGTGAAGATCCGGCAAACCACTAATGGATAGCCCGGCGAGGAACGCGCCCAGTGCAACGGAGAATCCGACCGCTTGCGCCAGGGCTGCGGTCCCGAGACAGATTGCGATTGCGACCAGCAGGAGCAGTTCCGTGTTGCAGGTCAGCTTCACCCACCGGAGTAGGCGTGGGATTATCTTTATCGCCATGAAGCCCAGAGGAATCAGCAGGAGCAACGCTTTGCCGAGGGTCCATGCCGCCTTGGTGAAGCGGCCTTCGCCGGAACCGCCAAATACTGGGAGGACGACGGTCATGCAGATCACGGCGAGATCTTCTACGAGTGTGATCCCAATCATGACGCGGCCATGGGTCGTGGCCAGCATTCCGGAGTCGCTCAGCAGGCGCGCCAAGACCATCGTGCTGGCTACCGAGATGGTTGCACCGATGACGACGCCTTCAGTAAAGCTCCATCCCAGGAGCCTTGCGACCGCGACCGAGATGCCCACCATCAACAGAATTCCAAGGGGCGCGCCGACGAGGGCGACCCACTTCACCCGCATCAAGTCTGGAACCGAGAACTCGACCCCAATCGAGAACATCAGTAGAACAACGCCGACCTCTGCAAATACTTCGAAGGTGTGCAAGTCAGAGAGGTGAGGGCCGGGAGTGAACGGACTCACCACGATCCCGCCCAGGATGAACCCCAGAATCAGAGGCAGACGGAGGCGCCACGCGACCAGCCCGCCAAGTACCGCAGCCACGAAGATATAGGTCAGATCACGGAACAGAAGCGGACTGGCTTCCATTGTTCTCTCCCAGAGAGACGGCGGACAGGGCCCTGTCGGCAGCCGATGCTCACCGAAAGGCGTGCAGAATAATTTCTATCATGCCGGGGGTCTGTGTAAGAGGAGGTTTAAGAAGGAACCAGCGGGCAACCCGTTGGAATCCGGCGGATGAAGGCCTGATAGTCGAGATTGAGGTTCGTCGCTGGATAGCAACGGCCATCTACCATTTTCCCGTCTTTTTGGCCTGTCGCGGCAGAAGGACAAGAAGTAGTGCGACAACGAAGGATGTGACCATGAAGTCCATGGGGTCAAGAGACTAAAGCAAAAAATTGTGTTGAGTGCCAACGAGACTAGCGGCACGTTCAATCAGACACTGGGCGCTTGCTCGGGTGCCCGTACAGGAGGCGGAACTGCCAACAACAACGAGTCGATCACTTTCGCCCTTGGTGGAAGCGGCTTTGCAGCGCTCTTGCGGGAACAAAGTAACACCATCGCTTTGCTACTACAAGCGCTCGTAGATGCTTATCGCACACAAAGGTGCATGAGGGCCTCGCGCGAGCGCGCGAGTTCAGTCTTTATCCAGATATTCTTCGGGCACGTCATCCTCGGGCACTTCATGGGTATGAACTTCTCTATCGTAGCGTTTCCCGGCTTCTTCAACCCCCGAGATCACTTCGGCTTCGAAGGCGTTACCTTCTTCCATCAACTCGTCAACACTCTCCGAATCCACAGTTTCGAGAGTGGACAAGTCCTGCAGATCTCCCGATTGCTCGCCCGAATGCGCAACCGAGGTCTCAAACGCGGATGACGACGGGCTGCGGCGAGTTTGAGTCCGAATGCTCTGGCTCGGTTTTTTCTGGGCCTTCCCGGCGCTGGCTTTGCCCGAGCTTTTCCTCTTTGCGACGGCCTTATTCGGAACAGCCCCCTTCTTTGCCAATTTCTTCTTCGCCGATTTCTTGGAACCCCAGTGGCTCGCTGGCTTAGTCGACGCGCTTCGGTTGGCAGCTTTTTTGGCCTTCGTTTTTTTCTTCTTTTTGGTAGCCATGGGCGCAGTCTAGCACTGGTATGCGCTCGTGGACAAACCGAGTTGTCGCCTTTCCACATCCGAAGATGAAGCGGAGGCGAGGCGCCCGAATATAGAGAGACGGGGCATGACCAAACGTTCCGTCTGGACATGTGCGCCGCCCCAATCGCGTGTGTAAGATGAAATGTTTCGTGGAACTGCTTGAAAACATCCCGCTGGCGCCCCTCACCACCATCCGGATCGGAGGTCCGGCCAGGTACTTGGTCGAAGCCAGGGACATTGGCGAAGTGCAGGAGGCGGTTCGGTTCGCGGGCTCGCGCGATTTACCTCTGTTCGTTCTGGGCGGCGGCAGCAATCTTCTGGTGGCGGACGCGGGTTGGCCCGGACTGATATTGAAAATTGCAGTCTCCGGTATCGAACAAGAGGCTGGACATGACGAAAATGGCAATGTTGTTTTCGACGCAGGCGCTGGCGAGTCCTGGGACAAGTTGGTTTCTCGAGCTGTGATGGCCGGCTGCGCCGGTGTCGAGTGCTTGAGCGGCATCCCAGGCAGCGTGGGCGGAACCCCGGTTCAGAATGTCGGCGCTTACGGGCAGGAAGTATCGGAGACCATTGCCACGGTGCAGGTACTCGACTTGAAAGACAGCCAGGTGCGTGAACTCTGCCGAGAGGCCTGCGGGTTCGGTTACCGGACAAGCATCTTCAATACGAGCGAGCGCGGACGTTTCATTGTGCTGCGCGTCCGCTATGCACTCACGCCCGGAGGTAAACCACGCATCAGCTATGCCGATCTGAAGCGCCATTTCGCGGGACGTGAGACCATACCGAATCTGGCCGAAACGCGTGAAGCCGTTCGCCACATCCGGGCTTTGAAAGGAATGCTGATTGTTGCGGGAGATGCGGATTGCTTAAGCGCGGGGTCTTTCTTCAAGAATCCGGTGCTGTCGTTAGCACAGCATGAAGATTTGAAACGACGCGCTGAGGCGCGAGGACTCACCGTGCCCAGCTATCCTGCGCTCGAAACTCACAAGAAAGTCTCAGCGGCGTGGCTGGTGGAGCACTCAGGATTCACCAAGGGGTACGGTACGGGGCACGCAGGAATTTCGAACAAGCACGCGCTGGCCATCGTGAATCGCGGCGGCGCCACCGCTGCGGAGGTGATGGCGTTGAAGGAGCAGATTCAGCATCGGGTGGAAGAAATATGGGGGGTGAAGTTGGAGACGGAACCGGTGATGGTGGGCTTCCAGGTGTAGTCTGGATGCGTGCGCGTGCTGGTGGGCACGCGCGCAGTGCCCACCAGATAAACAAAAACGGCGCCGCCCCGGTTCCTGACCCGGTTTTGTGAACTATGACCCCATTTCGGGGTGGGTGCAGCGATCCGGCCCCGACGGCGCCTTAATCTAATCATCGGCAAGTCTTGCCGCCTCTTTAAAGATCTGCACAAACATTTCCCGCGTGAGCTTGCCAGTTTGCGTGTTCTGATTCGAAGGATGGTAAGAGGCTAGTAACACCTTACCATCGGGTAACCGGTAACTGGCGCCATGTTTGAAGAGATAAGTCCTGAAGAGTTGCCGATCGACAGGAACGGTGCGGCGTTTGAAATAGTTCAGATAGGCGTCGAAACCGATCTTGCCCAGCGCAACCACCACCTTTACTTTTTGTAATCCGGCAATCTCCCGGTCGAGAAACTGGGAGCACTCGGCAAGTTCCCGCGGAGTGGGCTTGTTGGCAGGCGGAGCGCAGCGGACTGCGGCAGTAATGTAGAGATCCTTCAGCTTGAGACCATCGTTGCGATCGGTGGCATTGGGCTGGTTGGCGAATCCCGTCTCGTACAGGACCGGGAACATGAACTTGCCGGAAGCGTCACCGGTGAAAGGACGTCCAGTGCGATTGGAGCCGTGGGCTCCAGGGGCCAGACCGAGGATGAGCACTCGTGCGTCGGGATCGCCGAAGCCGGGCACCGGTTTGCCCCAGTATTCGCAGTCGCGATAGGCGCGGCGTTTCTCGCGAGCCACTTGTTCGCGATAGGCGACCAGCCGGGGGCAACGCGTGCAGACGATCAGTTCGTTGTGGAGAACAGTGAGCCAGTGAGGCATCGATGGTTGCTGGTTCCTGGTCAATGTTTGTATTCTTCGTGAGTCTTCCCACTGCGATTTGAGCGGGAAGGGCTTCAGAATAGCATCAAGGCAACCGGGGAACGGCCTCACGCGAAAGCACTGTGCCTTGGCCATCCAGCACGAACACTTCGGCCCAGAGTTCTTTTCTAGACTCGTTGGAAACAGTGAAAGTGACCGTGGTCTTGGGCGAAGTGCATCCTGTGAGCTGTCGCTTTTTGTCATCGGACGCGAGTGGCGCAACCGGCTCGAAGGTTGATGGTGCACCCGGTGCACGCGCGGTCGCGGCGTAAGTCTGCAAGACTACCTCGACGGCGCCCGCGAGATTTTGGCAGCGCATGGGAACTCGAATTTCCCATTCCTTGATGCCCATCTTCTTCACGCTGGGCCCATCGGCAAATACCAGAGTGGGTGGGTTGCCCCCGGGCGAAGCGTAGGTTTCTGGCCAACGGTGCTCGAATTCGACGCTGGCTGCGATGTAAGCACGGTCCAATTCTCGGTCGCGCTCTTCCCAGCATGGGTGCATGGCAAACACTGAATCCGCAGGTTTGCTCGCGCTTTGGGCGTGCAGCATGTGGTGCAGAGCCGGCACGAAGTCTGGGTGGTATCCTGCGTGCGCCATCAGCAAAAGTCCCATGAGGTCAGCTTCCACCTCCAGTTGCCGGCAGAACTGCGCCAGATTGGCGGAAGCATTTTTCGAGTCGGTCCAGGCGGCGGAAGCAAGCCCCGGATCGCCCAGCACTACCAGCCCACTCCCTTGACGTAGCGAGTCTTCATAAAGATAACGTCGCGCCCAATCCCGCCGCACCACGTGCGCAATCTCGTGCGACAGAATCGCCGCCCACAGCCCCGCACTGTCGCCGGTGAGATCGGCCAATCCACTCTCGACGTAGATGGTTCCATCGGGCGAGGAAAATGCATTGAACTGGCCATCCTTCACAATGCGCAGCTCCCAGGAGTACTTTATGCTGCGCTGGCCCATCACTTGGACCGCGAGCCTTTCGAACACCTGGGAACCTGTGGGATAGCTCCCTGCCGCGGCGATGCTCTGGGCCAGCAGTTGCGGGCGCAGTCGGGCAGCGGTCTTCCGATCGAGGTTGAATTTATCCGGGACGTCCCTGGTATCAGGAGGCTGCTGGGCTGCGGTGAGAATCGGCAACAAACCAAACAGAAGCGCGGAACCAATACAGAGCCGACCGCAACTCCCTACTCTCACGGCTCACGCTCCCGGAGATTGATCTCCCGAAATGGATTATCCACCTTTTCGATGCGCCAGTGACGTCAAAATGGAGGGCGAACTGGAGCATGTCAAAATCGATACCAAGCTGAGAAAACAGCTCTCCGAGGAGCATCAAGACCAAACCTAGAATGTAATATCTTCGTCACATATATGTACGCTAGCGTACAGTATCGATGGTATGGTGCTGTGTGGGTTTGGCTGACTAGGATGAGCCTACCCTTCCTCGTAGCGTCGAGCCGAACATGGCCCGGCCAGCAGCCTGCCAGGGGCGAATTGGCTCGGCACATGGCACACAGAATTCTCATAGTCGATGACAGCTCTTTGATTCGATCCTCGCTGCGCTCCTGGCTTAGGGGAAATTCGGACTGGGAAGTGTGCGGCGAGGCCGAGAACGGCCGGATAGCCGTGGAAAAAGTCGAGGAATTGCAACCCGATATCGTCATCCTGGATTTCCAGATGCCGGTGATGAATGGACTGGAGGCGGCGCAGAGGATAAGCGCTCTGGCTCCGCACACGGCGATGGTGATGGTCACGATGCACGCGTCGGGCGCGTTACTGAAAGCGGCTCTGCAAGTTGGCGTGAAAGATGTGATCCCTAAAACCGATCGGTTCTCCGAACGCCTTTCCACGGTGTTGCGGGATATTTGCGCCTGATCTCAGATTCCGTTCGCCTGCCGAGATGGGAAGTCTGTCTTAAATGCGCGGCGTAATGCATCTGCGCGTTTGACGGTCCTCTCCTTCTGTCTTTACACTCAAGGAAACGCCGTGTGAAATTCGGTTGTCGTTCCTTTTAGGGGGACATCCGGATGCAGCGGTCGTGAAAGGTAAACGTGAGCCCCACAGAGACTACCGACGCGGCAAAAGCGGAAACGAGCAACACGGAAACGAAGAACAAAGATATCAAGCGGGAGATCTCGGTCGAGGTCCCAGCCGCCGAGGTTACGCGGGAAACCGAGTTGCAGATTCAGCGCTATCAAAAGAGCGCGCGGCTGCCAGGCTTTCGCGCGGGACACGTGCCCGCCTCCATTATTCGCCAGCGCTTCGGCGATGGCCTCAAGAATGATGTGATCGAAGTTCTGGCGCCACGATACTTCCGCAAGGAAGCAGAAAAACAAGGTCTGATACCGGTTTCGCAGCCTCGCATCACCGACCTTCAGATGCACGATGGCGAGCCGATGCGCTTCAAGGCCAGCTTCGAGGTTTTACCCGAAGTGCAAGTCGAAGGCTACAAGGAACTGCGCGCCGAGAAGCCGGAGATCACCGTCACCGACGAGGAAGTTCAGCAGGCGCTCACCAGCGTGCGTGAGCAACACGCGACCTATACCACTGTGGAAGGACGCGCGCTGGCGGAGGGCGATTTCGCACAGGCTTCCATGGATGGAAAGCCGAAAGATGGCAAGGACGTGGAAGCGGCCAGCGCCAATCCTGTGCACATGGATGAGGTATTGATCGAGATGGGCGGCAAAAACACTGTTTCGGAATTTTCACAAAACCTCATCGGCGCCTCCGCGGGCGAGGAGCGCACTTTCGATGTGAGTTATCCGGAAGACATTTCCGACAAGCGGCTTGCGGGCAAGACTTTTGTTTATACCGTAAAGGTAAACGGCATCAAGCAGAAGAGCCTGCCGGAGTTGAACGACGATTTCGCCAAGGAGTTGGGCGATTTTACCAGCGTGGACCAAGTGCGGAAGCAGATCCGCGAGAACATGGATGCGGAACGCCGGCATAACGCCGAGCGCGAGGCAAAAGACAAGCTGGTCGCGGAACTGGTGAAGCGCAATGATTTCGAAGTGCCCGAGTCCCTGGTGGACCGCCAGATTGATCTGCGCCTGGAGCGTGGTCTGCGAGCACTGGCCGCGCAGGGCATGAAGATGGAAGACTTGAAGAAGATGGACCTGCCCCGGCTCCGGGCCGGCCAGCGGGACCAGGCGGTGAACGATGTGAAGTCCTCGCTGCTGCTCGAGCGCATCGCGGAGTTGGAGAATATTCAGGTCAGCGACGAGGAAGTGAACCGGGAGCTCGAAGCTCTGGCGAAACAGTCGAAACAGACGTCCGAAGCGGTGCGCGCCCGTTTGACAGAGGATGGGGGCCTCGATAGAATCCGAATGAGAATCCGCAGCGAAAAGACCCTCGATTTTCTTTATCACCAGTCCGCGTAGTGATCAGAAAAAGACGTGGACACTTTCGACCCTCCCCGAGAAACCAAAACGTTGCTTCGGGGCGGAGTGTGGCAGGTCCGGTGACAGGTCCGGTAAACAATGAAACCAAATGATCCGCAAATGATGCTGGTACCGATGGTCATTGAGCAGACCGGGCGGGGCGAACGCGCCTACGATATTTATTCCCGTCTGCTCCGCGATAACATTATTTTCATCGGAACACCGATTGACGACAACATCGCCAATCTGGTGATCGCCCAGATGTTGTTTCTTGCTCAGGAAGATCCTGAAAAGGACATTCAGCTTTATGTCAACTCGCCGGGTGGCTCGATTACGGCGGGCATGGCCATCTACGACACCATGCAGTATGTAAAGAATGACGTGATGACGCTATGCGTGGGCCAGGCGGCGTCGATGGCGGCATTGCTGTTGGCAGCCGGTGAACCGAAGAAGAGATTAGCGCTACCTAATTCTCGTATCCTGATACACCAGCCTTCAATGGGAGGGTTGTCCGGGCAGGCGACCGACATCGACATCCACGCCCGCGAGATCCTGCGCATGCGCGAGATTACAAACCAGTTACTCTCCAAGCATAGCGGTCAGAAGCTGGACAAGGTGGAAAAGGACGTGGAGCGCGACTTCATTATGAACGCGCAGCAGGCTAAGGAATACGGAATCATAGACGATATCATCTATAAGACCGCAAAAGCGGTATGATCGGCCTTCGCGCTCGACTCTGCACTCTTGGACTTAGGTGCGAAAGCAGGCTAGAAGGGTCGAAACAGGCGGGGCCCAGCTCATACCGAGAATATGAAGGAGTAGAGCCGAGTGAAAAATAAGACAGGCTCCGATGAGATTCTGCGCTGTTCGTTCTGCCACAAGTCGCAGGACGCCGTTGCGAAGCTGATCTCATCGCCCAGCGATTATCCCCGCGCCTATATTTGCGACGAGTGTGTGGCGGTTTGCAATTCCATTCTGGAAGACGACCGCACTGCGACCCCTCAAACCGCGACCCCGAATCAACTGCCGAAGCCGCAGGAGGTCAAGACCTTCCTCGACGAGTACGTCATCGGGCAGGAGCAAACCAAGAAGAAGCTGGCGGTCGCGGTTTACAACCATTACAAACGCATCTTCATGAACCGCCAGAAAACGGCGGGAGACGGGATCGAACTCAGCAAGTCCAATATCCTGCTCATCGGTCCCACAGGAACGGGCAAGACGCTGCTGGCGCAAACCCTGGCTCGAATGCTGGACGTGCCCTTCGCCATTGTCGATGCCACTACGCTTACCGAGGCCGGTTATGTGGGCGAGGATGTGGAGAACATCATCCTCAAATTGCTGCAAGCCGCCGAAGGCGATGTGAGCCGCACCCAGACCGGCATCATCTACATCGATGAAATCGATAAAATTGGGCGCAAGGATGAGAATCCCTCGATTACGCGTGATGTTTCCGGCGAGGGCGTGCAGCAAGCTCTGCTAAAAATTCTGGAAGGAACGATCGCGAATGTTCCTCCTCAAGGTGGCCGCAAGCATCCTCACCAGGAATTCACTCCGGTGGACACGACTAACATCCTGTTCATCTGCGGAGGGGCGTTTGTTGGCCTGGAGAAGATTATCGGCCGCCGCGTGGGAAAGAAGTCCCTAGGCTTCCGCGCTGGCGAAGAGGCGGAGAAAGAAGAGGCGGTAGTCGCGCGCAGCAAACGCAACTTCGAATTACTTAGCGAGATGCAACCAGAAGATCTGATCAAGTTCGGCTTGATTCCGGAATTCGTGGGGCGCCTGCCAGTCATGGGTATGCTGGAGGATCTCGACGAGTTTGCGTTGATCGAGATTCTCACCCGTCCCAAGAACGCTATCATCAAGCAGTACCAGCGGTTGTTTGAGTTTGAGAACGTGCGGTTGAAGTTCAGCGACGAGGCCTTGCGGGCCATTGCCCGCCAGGCGATGGCCCGCAAAGTGGGAGCTCGCGGGCTGCGCATGATTCTGGAAGAACTGATGCTGGACTTGATGTTTAACTTGCCCAGCCAGAAGAAACTAAAGGAATTCGAGGTAACCCGGGAGATGGTGGAGAAACACACCGCCTCCCTTTCGATGATGGAAAAGGCCGGATAGCCAACGGGCCCTGAAACAGTAGTAGACTGGTTGCGTGCGGTAGGTCGCGGAGAAACGAGCTGTGATTGTCATTCAGCAACGTAATTTCAGCGCTAACCCAGGGAGATTGAGTGACCACATCCAAAGAAAAATTCGAAAGCAAAAAGCTGCCCATGATGCCCATCCGGGACGTGGTCATCTTCCCCCACATGATGACGCCGTTCGTGGTGGGCCGCGAGTCCAGCGTACGCGCTTTGGAAGAGGCGCTGGCCGCCGACAAGAAGATTTTCCTGGCGACCCAGCACGATGCCTCGATCGACGAACCCAAGTCGACTGAAATCTACCAGGTAGGAACCATCGTCAACATCGTACAGAGCCTCAAGCTGCCCGACGGCAATATTAAAGTGCTGGTCGAAGGCATTGAGCGGGGCCGGCTTCTGCAAGCCACCGATGCCGACGGATACATGCAGGCATCCGTGCGGGTGGCTCGTTATCCCACCGAAATGAATGCCCAGATCGAAGCGGGCATGCAGCGCGTGACTACCCTGTTTGAGCAGTATGTGAAGCTTTGCCAGGCGCTCAACTACGAGACCATGATCTCGGCAGTCCGGATGGAAGATCCGGCCAAGCTTACCGACATTATTGCCGCCAATCTGCAGCTCTCCATTGAGGAAAAACAGGAACTGCTGGAGATTTTCGATCCTTCGGAGCGGTTGAACCGCATCGCCGACGTGCTGGATGTTGAGATTGAAAAACTGAACGTCGATCGGACCATCCAGTCGCGCGTGAAGCGGCAGATGGAGAAGGCGCAAAAAGAGTACTACCTCAACGAGAAGATCAAGGCCATTCAAAAGGAACTGGGCCGCGGCGAAAAGAGCGAGTTCGACGAACTGAAGAAAAAGGTCGAAGCCGCCGGTATGCCCAAGGACGTCAAAGACAAGGCGCTGCAGGAGCTGAAGAAGCTGGAAGCGATGCCGCCGATGTCGGCCGAATCCACGGTTTCTCGGAACTATCTCGATTGGCTGCTGGCGGTGCCCTGGAAAAAGCGCTCGAAGGAAATCCGCAACATCTCGCGTGCCGAGAAAGTTCTGAACGAAGATCATTACGGGCTGGAGAAGATCAAGGAACGCATCCTGGAATTTCTCGCGGTGCGGCAGTTGGTGAAGAACCCCAAGGGATCGATTCTTTGCTTTGTTGGGCCTCCGGGCGTCGGCAAGACCTCGCTGGGTATGTCGATTGCCAAGGCCACGGGGCGCAAATTCGTGCGTATGTCTTTGGGCGGGGTGCGCGATGAGGCTGAAATTCGCGGACACCGGCGCACTTATATCGGCGCATTGCCGGGCCAGATCATCCAGATGATGAAGAAGGCGGGCACGAAGAACCCGGTCTTCATGCTCGACGAAGTCGACAAGATGTCGATGGATTTCCGCGGCGACCCCTCGGCGGCCCTGCTCGAAGTGCTCGATCCTGAACAGAACTTCATGTTTGTCGACCACTACCTCGACGTGGAGTATGACCTGTCGCAGGTGTTCTTTGTGGCTACCGCCAATGTGATGCACACCATTCCTCCCGCGCTGCAGGACCGCATGGAAGTGCTGCGGCTGCATGGCTACACCGAGCAGGAGAAGGTGGAGATCGCCAAGCAATTTCTGGTGAAGAAGCAGATGGCGCAGGCTGGATTGTCGGAAAAGAACGTGAAGTTCTCTGATGACGCCATCACTACGCTCATCCGCGCTTACACACGCGAGGCTGGGGTTCGCAATCTGGAGCGCGAAATCGGCAACGTCTGTCGCAAGGTCGCGCGCAAGGTAGTGAAGGAAGGTGAAAACTACACGGTCGCAGTGACTGGCGAGAATGTGACGGACTTCCTGGGCGTAATCAAGTTCCGCGATACACTGGCGCATGAAAAAAGCGAAGTGGGATTGGTTACCGGTTTGGCTTGGACGGAGGTCGGCGGCTCGATTCTGAGCACCGAAGCGACTGTGGTCGACGGGAAGGGCAAGCTCACGCTGACTGGGAAGCTGGGTGACGTCATGCAGGAATCGGCGCAGGCCGCACTGTCCTACGTTCGGTCGCGGGCGCACCGGCTCGGTCTGACTCGTGACTTCTATCGCAACCTTGATCTGCATGTGCACGTGCCGGAGGGTGCGATTCCGAAGGACGGTCCTTCCGCTGGAATTACGATTGCGACCGCAATTGCCAGCGCGCTCAGCAAGATTCCGGTGCGGCGCGATCTGGCAATGACCGGAGAGATCACGCTGCGCGGCAAAGTTCTGCCCATTGGCGGCCTGAAGGAAAAGCTGCTGGCGGCGCATCGTGCCGGACTTTTCGAAGTGATCCTGCCGCGGGACAATGAAAAAGATTTGGCCGAGGTCCCAGAAAACCTGCGTACTGCCATGAAGATGCACTTCGTGGACACCATGGATCAGGTGCTGCAGATCGCTTTAGAAGGTCCGCTACAGTCGATCAGCGAGGAAGAGACGACGCGTCCTATCGCTCCTCTGACTTCCGGTGCCGGCGACAGTCCAACGGCACATCAGTAAGTAAGCAGCCTCACTCTAGGTATCAGTTAGCGAACGCCTGCACATGCAGGCGTTTTGCATTTGACGTGTCCCGCAAAAGCGTCACGCTGGCTTGCCAATTTCCGCCGCGGCATTGCACACTGGGACATGAGGGTCATCGCCCGATTTATGGCGGCGGCAACGGACGCCGCACAATTCCCTGCTCCCGGCTTGCCGGAGATTGCGTTCCTTGGACGATCGAACGTGGGCAAGTCGAGCGTGATCAACACGCTCGTCGAGACCAAGCTGGCTCGCACCAGTTCTACTCCAGGGCGGACACGCAGCATTAACTTCTTCGAAGTTCGTTGGCCGGGAAAGCCGCAGCCGGAGGTGGTGTTTGCGGACCTGCCAGGTTACGGATACGCGAAGCTTTCCCGAGAGATCTCGCAGGAATGGCCCAAGTTTATCGAGCCTTATCTGAACGACCGTCCAACTTTGGCTTTATGCCTGGCGCTGGTGGACGTGAACGTTCCTCCGCAAGACAGCGACCGGCACCTCCTAGATTTTCTTAACGCTTCGGGCCGTGACTTACTCCTGGTCGCGACCAAGAGCGACCGGCTCTCCAACAATCAACTGCGCAACGCGCTCAAAAGTCTTGGCGAGGCGTATCCAACCGCGGACGTGATTCCCTTCTCAGCAAAAACCCGGGCGGGGAGGGACGAGGTTTGGAACAAGATTCGGCAGAGTGTCGCGAAATTCTCGGGCGCCACGTTCCAATCCTGAACTTCTCCCGCGATGGAACGCGCCCCATCCCTTCGTTGAACGCCATTCGCAGTTCCTCTAAGTCTCCCGCTTGAAAGCTCCGTAGAGTAACGAAGAGGGCCGTTCGACGGCGCTGAGAACTCCGTTTGTGATTTCGGGCCGAAGCCGCCCGAGTCCGCAGTATTTCTGCGCACCATGTCTGAGGAAAATAACTCCGGTGCCGCCTATCTAGCCGCCTTAAAAAGGTCCACGCCCCAGGCGGCCGGTGCGGCGCCGGCACGTGCACCGCTTTCGCCGCCTGAAAGTCGAACCGCCAATAGCCTCTCGCCCGGCCGAGAAAATCCTGCTGTCGAAAAGCGGAGAAGCCCGCGATACCGTTGCCAGGGAAGCACGCACTTGCGTGAGATCAGCAGCGGAGTGGCGACCTGGGCGACATTCACGGATATCAGCATGCACGGCTGTTATGTGGAGGCGATGTCCACTTTTCGGGTGGGGGCGAAGCTCGGATTGAGGCTGGAGGTCAACGGCTTTCGAGTAGAAAGCGGGGGCGAAGTGAGGGTGGTCTACCCCAACCTGGGTATGGGAATCTCCTTCACCACCATGGCGGATCTAGACCGTGAGCGCCTGTGCGAACTCTTGCGGTCGCTATCGCGGCCATCGGTGATCTTGTCTCCGCAGACTGCGCCCTATTCTCAACCCATGCCTCCACCCTCTCGCGCGGAAGCCCCCACTATCTCGAATCCGGCGAAGGCGCTGCAGGCCGTGACCGAATTTTTTGAGGAGCGACACATCCTCAGTCGGGAAGAATTCTTACGGATCCTGCGAAGGTGCCAGACCTCAGGAACGTAGGACCGTATATCGTTCTTACTTTTTTCCGCAATCGGCCGATTCGCTCACCCGAAGAAGCAGGAATGACTCTGGTTAGCGAGGACAGGAGGCTTTGGCCGCCCAAAGAGTGGGTTCGATTGGTTATGATGAAGGACTATGCCACTTTATCTCGTCACGGGTATCGCTGGATTTATTGGATCGTCTCTGGCGCGGGAGCTGTTGCAGCGCGGGGAACAAGTTCGCGGGGTCGACAATTTTTCGACCGGCAAGCGAGAAAACCTCAACCAGATTCTTGGGCAAGTTGATTTTCGTGAGACCGACCTCCTCGATCTCAACGCCATGAAATCCGCGTGCACTGGCGTGGATTACGTTTTGCATCAAGCCGCGATCCCGTCGGTTCCAAAGTCGGTGCTGGATCCGATCGGAAGCAATCGGGCGAATGTGGATGGCACGGTGAATGTGCTGGTTGCGGCACGCGATGCCAAAGTGAAGCGGGTGGTTTATGCCGCGTCGTCGTCGGCCTACGGGGATACGCCGACCCTTCCGAAACACGAGCGCATGACTCCCGATCCGATTTCTCCCTACGCCGTGGCCAAGCTGGCCAGCGAGTATTACATGACGTCGTTTTATCGCTGTTATGGGCTGGAGACGGTGGCGCTGCGCTATTTTAATGTGTTCGGCCCACGGCAAGATCCCTCGTCGCCTTACTCGGGAGTGCTGGCGAAGTTCATCACGATGATGCTGCGCGGCGAGCAGCCAACCGTATTTGGCGATGGCGAACAGAGCCGTGATTTTACCTACATTGACAATGCGGTAGAGGCCAACCTGCTGGCGTGCAAAGCTCCCGGGGAGAAAGTCGCCGGCAAAGTGTTCAATGTGGCGACCGGGCGGCGGGCCACGCTCAATGAGACATTCAAACTGCTGCAGCCACTCACTGCTTATTCGGGAGCTCCGGCTTATGGCGCAGAACGCGGCGGCGATATCAAGCATTCGCTGGCCGATATTTCTCAGGCGGAGCAACATCTGGGCTATAAGCCCACGGTGAATTTTGAAGAAGGCCTGCGGCGAACCGTGGAATGGTACAGGAATTCGTAAATGCGGCTTCCGGCTTCCGCTCCCCGCGTTTGCCTTTCACATTCAAGACTGCCTCCAGCACCGGAAAGCCGAAGCCGGGAGCCGCATTACGTTAGTGATCTACGGGCCGATTACTGGTGTAGGTAGAGTTGAGGCATGACACTCTCATCGATGGTGGTTTCGCGCGATTGGCAGGAAGTTAGTGTTCTGGAATGCATTCTTGGCGGATTGCACATGGATGTCGCGGTGGAAAGCGAACCGCAGCGCGCCTTGACACGGCTGGCCAAGTCCAAAATCGATGCGCTGATCGTGGACACCGATTTGAATGGCACGGGACAGTTTTTTCGTGAACTGCAGGAGGAATCTCCGCGCGCCAATACGGTGCCGCTGGTGATCATGGGCTGCGCGAAAGGGAGGCCGGAGATGCAGTCGACCGGCGCGATGTTCGCTTTCGACAAGCCGATTTCCGTGGAGCAGGCGGTGCGAACTCTCTCCGCGGCGCGCAACATGATTCTCGACGGCCGTCTACGCTACCATCGAGCTGGGCTGGAAGTGCCTGTGACGCTGAGCGGACGTCGCCAGAAGCGGGTGGGGGCGCAACTCATCAACCTCAGTCAGGGCGGGCTGCAAGTTCGCCTCGATGAGGGATTTGATGCGAGCGATCTGCGGCGCGCAGCTTTCGATCTGCCCGGCACGAAGTGCGGCGTGAGAGCGGAAGTGGAAGTGGCGTGGTCGGACAAGCGCGGAAATGTTGGGATTCGATTTACAAAGATTGCGGCGCAGATGCAGTCCACGCTGCGGATTTGGTTGGCGCAGCAGTATTTTGCTAACTAGAAGAAGCAGTTCTCAGTTTCGCGTTTTCCTCGGTTCCTCTGGATCCATTTAGAACGCGGGTCAGCGAAAGCGATCTGCTTCATTGCCTTCCTCTTCTTCCACGATCAAGGCGGCTCGCGCCATGCGAACTCCCAAACTTGCGCCTCCAAACAGTGCAAACAGAGCCCAGTAAGAGCCGACGACGAAGGCTGCGGCCGCCGTGGCCGCTTCAAGAGTAAGCGGCCAAGCAGGAAGCTCATGAGTGATGGAGAGAAAAATAAGCGTGAACAGGAGCAAGGCCGCCGTCACAACCAGGCCATCGACCAATCCCGCTAGAGTGCGGCCAGAGAGCGGACGGGAGAGCCAGCTCAGTTGCGGCTCTGGCGCATAGCCAGGTTGCATTGCCACGTCTTCCTGCCGGCGCGCATGCAAGTCTTTTACTCCGTGCGCCGCCGCATAACTGCTATCCGGGCGGATTGACGGGCGAGGTTGTGCGGACACCATCAGCCCGTCGTTTTCTGCGATCGCATCTTCAACCATCAAGCCTGAATTCTGGAAGACCGAGCGTTGCGCGGCTTCGCGCTCGATGCCTTCGAGAAGGTTGGAAAAAATCCACTGGTTGATCTCGCGACGAGTTCGTGGAGGCAAGTCCACGAACCGAATTCCGCATTGCCCCGACCGATTGGCCCAGCTGACTTCTCCGTAGCTTTCAATGCGCAGGCGGGGGAACCTTAATTCAAAGCGCACGCGCACCCGCTGTTGCTCATGCAAGGGAGCAACCGCCTGCACAGCGACGCCATCGCTGTTGAGGTTGCGGACAATCCCGCCGTTGGCGGTATCAAGGGTAACGTAGGTCAGCGTTCGCAGCTTATGCCGGTAGTGGATGCGAGCTTGCCGCGCGGGAAATGATACGACCTGCATACTATCCGCCAGGAATGGTTCGGATGGGGCCCAGTTCCAGATATTCTAATTTCGCTCCGTATGCGCAGGCAGTAACTGAGTTGATTCGATAAGGCTTAAAGACCCGCCTTACCAAAGGCCATGGCCAACGGGTCAATGCCGGGAATGCCACTAGTCGGTTAAAATGCCCGTAAGCTCTTGTTAAACTCGGCAATGGCCGGACTTGACCGTAACTGCATCTAAGCGTTGGAGATCGCCTAAGCAGGTTAAGCCAAGGGATCAATTGACAGGGGCTGGTTCGCGTGACCACACTTCCAAGGCGGATAGGCCCGTCCGGCACGGCATGGCAACGACTCCCACCAAAGCGATGACTGAGATTACCGCCGCCGGCCTACCGGATGCGGGGGTGCCGTCGTGGCCCGGGGCACGAAGCGCAATGCCTGCCGGGCAAGGGGCTGATGACCGGGATGCCACTCCACAATCCGATTCTCAGCCGGAAGGACGCCTGCGACCAGTGGGGAGCGATGCCCTGCAGGCTCTCTTAGGATTCTCAGCACTTCATCAGCAGGTGCGACAGCGCCGGGCTCTGGCCTCGCGGAACCACGGTTTCGAGGTGGTTGGACGCGCCTCCGAGTTTGAACAGGCCGAGCAATTCGTTCTGGACGATGTGCTGCAGCTGGTCGCGGAGCGCGCCGTCGTCATTACCGGCGGTGATGGATTAGGTATCGCCCTGGCGGAGAATAATGAGATTGTATTGCGAGCGTCGGCGGGAACGATCAAGCCGGATGTGGGCGCGCGGATCCAGCGCGACTCGGCATTTTCGGGAGCATGTTTCCGCACGGCGCAGATCATCCGCTGCGATGACACGGAGACCGATGACCGCGTAAACCTCGATGCTTGCCGGAAGCTGGGTGCGCGTTCCATGGTGGCGGTGCCGCTCTGCGGACGACGGCGCGTGATTGGACTGCTGGAAGCCTTCTCGGCAGAGCCCTTCGGCTTCAATGACAGCGACGTGGGCAGCCTGGAACTGCTGGCCGAGTTGATTCTTGGCGCGCTCAAGCCGGAGGATGAAGATCGCTTCGCAGAATCGGCAAGAGTCGCTGAAGAGGAGTTGGTCGCGCCGGCGCTGGCCGCTCCGACAACGCCGCCGATTCAAGAAGCAAGTCCTCCTGAAACCGGTGCGACAAACACAGCGCCTATGGCGAGCGTTGCGGATAGCGCAGCAGGAGCTTTCGCCTCGAGCGCAGGGAACCGTGGATCTTCCGGAACTGACGACCACACCAACCGCGATCAGCGAACCGGCACCGTTCATCGAGGAGACATTTACACCCGAACCTGCGGAGGAACCAGTGCCGCTGGAGCGTCATCATCCGGGCATTGTGTTCGTTTTAATTCTGCTGGTCGTCTTCGTTCTGGTGGCCGCCGGTGTGTGGTGGAAGCTCAAGAATGTTCAGATGGGCAAGGCTTTGGTTCAGCCGGCGCAGCAAACAGCGATGAATTCCGCGGCAAAACCTGCCGCACGCCCGGGCAATCCATCTGGTTCTGTTTCATCGACTCCTCTGCAGGGACAGACCAGTTCAACGTCGAATTCCGGTTGGGTGGACGTTAATGCGCCGTCAGCGCCATCGACGCTGAGTGCGTCGACTGGGACGCCACAGGAACTGTCTAAGTTGGCGCGCATCACGGGCATCCGGCATTGGTCGTCCGCGGATTCCAGCACGGTGGTGCTGGATTTGCAGGATCAGGTGCAGTACGAGGCGCATCGCCTGGCGTCGCCAGATCGAATTTACTTTGACTTGCACGACACTTCGCTTGCTCCTGAGCTGGTAGGAAAGTCCATCGAGATCGGCGACCCGCTGCTGACGCGGGTTCGCGTGGCCCAGCCGGTTCCAGGATTGACACGCGTGGTGCTCGAGACGAAAGGCAACCCGAACTTTTCCGTCAGCCTGGAAACCAATCCTTACCGCCTGGTGGTGGAGGTGCGCAAGCCCGGCTCGGTCAGCAAAGGCGAGGTGAATCTTTTCCCCGGAGCGCCGAGCGACCGGGCGAAGCTGGCGATTGTGGTTCCACCGCCCACTCACGAAGACCTGCTGCTGCGAGCCCGGGTGCCGAAGATGCGCATCGTGGTGGATGCCGGCCACGGCGGCTGGGACTTGGGAACGGTGGGCCGGCGAGGGCTGCTGGAAAAAGATGTGGTGCTCGAAATTGCCCAGAGATTGGGCAAACTGCTCGAGAGCCGGCTGGGCGCGGAAGTGATTCTCACGCGAAAAGACGACAATTACATTCCTCTGGATGAGCGCGCGGGAATGGCGAATCAGGCGCAGGCGGATTTGTTCGTCTCGGTACATGCGAACTACAGCGACTTGCCCTCGGCGCGCGGCGTGGAAACTTACTACACAAATTTCTTTTCGTCGCCCAATTCGAAAGACATGGAGACGCGCCAGGATGGAGCGGGCAACAAGAACGCTGTAACGGCGACGCTCTCTCCCGCCGATTTGCATGACAGGATTGAGCAATCGCGGCGACTGGCGGCCAGCGTGCAGCGGTCGCTCTACGGAACTTTGTCGCTGCAAAATCCCGGGCTGCGTGACCGGGGCGTGAGAGAGGCATCGTACGTGGTTCTTACCGAAACTGCGATGCCGGGAATTCTGGCGGAAGTTTCGTTCGTGAGCTGTCCCGCGGACGAGCAGAAGCTGCGCAGCGAAGGCTACCGCGAGCAGATTGCGGAAGCGCTGTATCGAGGAATTGCGCGGTATGCGGCTGGCTCGCGGGGAGTGAAGATGGCGAGCGCTGCGAAGTAGTAGCGAGCTGCGTTACTCGCGCTGATGAATTCCTCTCGATATACCCTCCCCTACCTCGCCTGGTTGGAATCATCGTGTTAGGGCAAAAATGCGAATTAATCTATGGGTCACAATCGCTTGCGGGCAAAATCTTGATGTCAAAGAGCTTAGACATCAAAATTTTTCGAATTGAAGACTTGGCTCGCAGTCCGTTTTATTTTTGGACTGTGGGCCTCGACCATTCTTTTTGGTTGAGGCTGTGGAAGACAAGGGCAGATGTCACATGGCGCGAGTCGCGATTCGGGCTACGGACGGAAATGGGTGAGGGTAGGGATGCTTCGACTCCGCAGAGATAATCGCATCGCGATTATCTCTGCTCCGATTGGGGGTTAGTTGCCTGTTGGAACCCCTCCGTACTTCTGCAGCCACTTCAACTCTTCGCGCACTTTGATTTTGCCGTGCCAGGGATTTTTGTCGAGCGAATGGCCTTCGCCGGGGAAGACCAGAAGAGCGTTCGGAATTCCCAACGAATAGAGAGCGTGCTCGAGCAAGTAATCTTCAAGCACGGCGACGCGGATGTCGTCTGCGCCGGCGACCATGTGCGTGGGAGTGCGGACCTTGTCGATCTGAAAAATAGCGGCTTCGTCGTGATAGCGCGGCTGGGCTTCCCAGGGACGTCCGCCGAGGAAGTAGGCATCGTCGAAGGTGGTGTCGTCGTTGCCCCAGTTGCCAACGTTCTCCACGGCACCTGCTCCGGTAACGGCGGCCTTGAAGCGAGTGGTTTGCGTGATCAGCCAATTGGTCATGTAGCCGCCATAACTGTAGCCGCCGACGACGAGATGATCGGGATCGGCGCTGCCGTCTTTCACCAGGGCATCGACGCCTTCGAGAATATCTTTGCCGGGGCGCGAGACGATGACAGGAACAATCTGCTGCAGGAATTTATCGCCGTAGCCGGTGGATCCGCGGTAGTTGGGCTCGAAGACCAGCCAGCCGTTAGTGGCGGCGAGTGCGGCCCACTGATACCAGTCGGCTTCGAAGTGGTTGCCGTCGGCATCGGCGGGACCGCCGTGAATGAATGTGAGCATCGGCAACTGTTTCGACTCAAATTTTCCTGGAGGATAAATCAGCATCCCTTCGACGGTGGTTCCGTCGTCGGCTTTCCAGCGATAGGGCTTGCCTTGCGGGAGTTCGCGTTCGGCGAAGAGGTGGTTGAGCGCTGTGATGGGACGTGCCTGGTCAAGTTTGTCCGAGCTATCGGCCAGGTAGACTTCCGTGGGCTTCTGCAACGATGAATACACGAACGCAATGCGGTGGGAGTGCTGAGTGGCCGAGAGGATTTCGTACGTGCCATCCCAGCCGTTGAGTTTGTGGAGAGACTGGCTGGGCTGACCAACGGAGTAAATGGAGACTTCCGTGCCGAGACGTGCCGAGGCTAGAACGTTTTCGGCAGCAACGGTGTAGTGATCGACCGGACCGACGAAGTCTTTGCTCCACTGCTCGACCGCGCCGGTTTCCGAGTCGACCCAATATAGGTGAGGCTGGAGGTCACGATAGGGGCCGGCTACATCGCCGACTTCGACGCTGAAAAAGATGTGGCGGCTATCATTCGCCCAGTGGGGGCGGGTTTCCACGGCTTGGTTGTGGGTTAGACGGCGGGGAGGGGTGCAAAACTTCTGGTCGGCTCCGAAAGAGCCCTGGACTCCTAAACCACAAACGTAGATTTCGACGTCCTCAACCTTTTCTTGCCGCTGGTTGATAGCGTTGGTCAGGAAGGCGAGTTTAGTACCGTCGGGCGACGTAACGATATCGTCGATTCGCAACGGCAAGTTCGCAATCTCCTGGGCGCCGGGAGTGAGATCGGATTCCTTTTCCGCGTCAGTTTCTTTCGCTGGAGCGGCAGCGTTGCGGGCGAGCGCATCGGCAAGGTCGAGCGCAAAAATCGTGTCTCCGCGTTCCGAAGTACGATACAGCACTACATCTTTCCATTGCTTCTTGTATTCGTCTTTCTGGGCCTTGGTCCAAGGATGGCGAGTAGAGAAGTACAAGGTATGCGAGTCGGCCGACCAGGAAAATGTGTGCACGTCTTCCTGGCCCTGGGTCAACTGGATGGCCTCGCCGCCCGTCGGAGAAATCACATACAACTGGCTCACTTCTTCTTTGTCGTCCTTTTCCGATTCACTGATGCCGGCGGAATACCTTTCCGCCGAAGACTTGCGCTCGGAGCGAAATGCGATCCAGCGGCCGTCGGGCGACCACTGAGGATCGACCTCGTGTCCGGACTGGGTGAGTTGGATCAGGGATCCACCTTTGCCATCATCACGATAGAGCCAGAGGTCGTTGCGGAAGATTTGTTGGTCCCAATCTGCGCGTTCCGTGCCGATCACTACGGAATTGCCGTCGGGCGAGAGAGCCACTGCTGGGTAACTTACCGAATTGAAGAATTCGTCGAGAGTGAGCTTGGGTTTGGCGTCGGCAAAGCTCAGTGAGATGCAACCGAGAACGATCAGCACTAACAGAAAATGCATTGAGATTTTCATAGGGGCCCTGTCTTGTGGGAAGAAAGTTTATACACGGATGGTTTCGTCTTAAGCAAATTTCGGCGACTGAGCTGACTCAAGGTCAGGTGTGAGGTTCATTCATGCGGATTTGATGGCGAGGCTTCTACTGCAGAGGTTCAGCATTCTTAAGAGCATCGTCGAGAGGCTGGCCGTTATGAGATGCACCTAGAACCACACGCCAGCCCTCGTCGTAACAGCGAAAGCTTGCGGTAGAGCGGTAGCGGAGGTTGGTGTGATAAATCGTCGCGCCAACTTCGTTGAGCGGAACCCATTTCCAGATAAATTCTACGTCGGCAACATTACCCTGTTTGGCAATGCCGGTGATAGCGACCAGTTCTCTTCTCGCTATAGGAATACTGAACGATTGTTTTTCCGAATCGCCGGGGGCGATCAGACTTTGAAAGGTGTCGACGCCCGCAGGGGTTAGCGTGAAATCCCAGCAGGGCGGCGGGGACAGAACTGCGGGGCACGGAGCTTTGGCTGTAGTCATCCAGCCGCGATGTTCCAACATTCGATACTCCGGAGCGAGGTAGTCATCGTTGGATACGACTCCGGTGCGGACCTGAAAATGTTGCGGGACGCGGAAGACATCGGAACTTGCGATCAAGTCAGCGGCTAAACGGCGCGTGAGAAAGTCGCGAGGGGAACATGAGCAAAGGACGAGCAGCGCAGTAATACCGAGAACGATGAATGGTTTCCGCATGAAGGAATCGAATGTCTCAGATCACTGGTTTTGGATTGTAAACAAAAGCGGCCTTCTGCGCGGCAAGAAAGGACGGGAGGTAATCTGACCATCAAAGCGATCAGACCAGCGGCCGGGAATGGGGTTTGAACACTGGGGACAACGACCGTCTGGAGTAAGGCGATAGTCCGTGATGAGGTAGCCGTGGCGTTTGATCAACGTTTTGCGGCACTGGGGGCAGCGGGTATTTTCCCACTGGCCAACCATGCCGGAAAGATTTCCGGCGTAAATATAGCGAAGACCGGATTGCTGGGCGATTTCGATCGCTCGGAGGAGATCCTCAGGGCGCGTGTCGCGGGCGACGTCATTTTGCATCTTATAGTCACCGTGAAACGCGGTTACATGCCACGGGATGTCCGGCGATATACCGGCGAGGAACTCGGTCAGGCGGCGCAATTCATCGGCGGAATCGTTGAAGCCCGGTATGAGAAGCGTAACGATCTCAATCCACAGACCCATCTTGTGGATGCGGCGGATGCTCTCGAGGATAGGGCCGATGCGGCCGCCCAGCTCATGGTAGTGACGGTCGTCAAAACTTTTTAGATCCACTTTGTATAAATCGAGCCAGGGACGCAGGTATTCGAGAACCTGCGGCGTGCCGTTGCCGTTGGAAACGAAGCCGGTGAGAAGTCCGGCGGCCTTCGCTTCCTTGAAGACGGCGACCGCCCATTCGCTGGTAATGAGAGGCTCGTTGTAGGTGCTGACCAGAATTTTTGCGCCCTGGGCCACGGCATCGCGCACAAGATGTTCGGGAGAGGCGTGAAGTGGGGGCGAGACGGCATTCGAATCGCGCAGAGCCTGCGACGTAACCCAGTTTTGGCAATAAGCACAGTGCAAATCGCAGCCCAGCATGCCGAAACTGTAGGCAAGGGCGCCGGGATGCGCGTGGAAAAAAGGCTTCTTCTCCACAGGATCGCATTGCGTTCCGGCCGTGTAGCCCCAAGGTACGAACAGCGTTCCGCCGCGGTTATAGCGGACTTTGCAGACTCCGGGCTGGCCTTCGGGGATGGGGCAGCAATGTCCGCAAGCAAAGCAACGCACTCGATTGTTTTCGAGCTTTTCGTATAGACGGGAATCGGCTTCCCGAACTTGCTCGTCGAGAACACTGCGGAGGGTGCGCACGGGAACCTCTGAGGTTATTCTAGCTCGATTGCAGGCGTTCGTTTATAACATGGAGACTCTCCAGGGGCTAAAGCCCCGATTCGCAATAGCTGGGAGCGACGTGGCTGAAGCCGCGGCCTTTCAAAGCGGCGGGGCTGAAGCCTGTCAAAGCGGCCCGCAGGCCGAGGCATTCGTCGACGAGTTGCCGCATCACAAAGGAACGGGAACGCGACTCTTACCCCGGCAGTGGACTTCGGACTCGGTTTTGAACGGTGCAGCGGAAAGGAGTTTCGCCGTCAGACCCAGAACACTAGCGCGAAGCCTTGGTGGAGGACTCGTGCTGCTGCAGCCACTGCTCGGCTTGCTGTTCGACGGCTGTTCGTTGCTGCTGGGTGAGACGCGTCGCAATAAAAGGGGCAAGAACTTTGCTGGCACTATCGCCACTGGCGCGGGCGAGCACGGTCCAGAAGTATGCTTCATGGGGATCTTGCGGCACGCCGCGGCCACTTAAGTATAGCGATCCCAACTTGGATTGAGCGGGCACGCTACCCTGCTGCGCGGCCTTAAGAAACCAACGAGCCGCTTCCCTTTCATCCAGCTTGATCCCCTGCTTTTCATCCCCCTGAGCGTAGAGGAGGCCCAGGGCGTTTTCGGCGGCTGGGTCGTCGCGTCCCGCTAGGTCCCGGAGTTGCGAGAGGTTGGCAGAATCGGCCGAAAGCTTCGCCGCAGAAGAAGTGGAGTCGAGAGGCGGCTTTGAGGAAGCAAGGACGGTCTGTTCTCCATTTCGCGCGCGGGAGTGAAGCTTTTCGTGGATCCATGGCTGGATCGAGGAGGAGCTTAGGAAACCAAGCACCATAAATATGGTCGCGGCCGTCGCGATGAGAAGGAAAAGATGAGATCGAGGAAGGCGAATACCACCGACGTTGTCCGGATGTTCGGAGACTTCTTCGATCTCCACAGTTTCGTCCGGCATGTTAGCAAACAGGACGCTGCCCGGTGGCGGAGAATAAGGTTTTGACGCAGGCGGGGGTGCGGGAGGGGGATCGTAGGCCTGAGCAGTGCGAGTGATGGCGGCGACAATCGTTTCCGCAAAGCGTTGCAGCATCTCGCCATCGCTCTCGCGAAAAGCACCGGGATTGGCGGAAAAAACTTCCAGCAATCCGATCACTTTCCCTTCCATACGAAGCGGAGCGGCCATGATGGAACGAACCCCGAGGGCGCGACAACTCTGACGATCGACGCGTTCATCTGTTTCCGTATTTTCGCAGCTCGAGAGTTTTCCAGTGCGAACGCATTCTCCGGAAAAACCGGAACCGACTTGCAACTCCGCTCCGACCGGCGGCGCACTCTCACCGGCACTGGCGCGGCAAATCATGGTACCGGCATCTTTCCCTACAAGAGCGATGGCCGCACCGGAAGCTCGAAGCAGTGATCGAGCACGGGAGGCAATCAAGGAAAGGATCGCTTCCAAATCAGTGCCCAGTCCTTCGATCTCCCGCTGAACTGCAGATGCGGCGCTAAGAAGATCGGTGTAATTCTGCCGGGGAACGAACTGCTGCGGATCCTTATCTTGATCCTGGGCCGGCTGCGCAGGAGTCTCTGCGTACGCTGCGGCAGCGAGAGCGTTCAGAAACAACCACTCTTGCAGCTGGTGCACGGCAGACTGCTCCAACTGGGAGAAGGCGAGGCCGACACGACCAATAGAGTCCACCCAGGCCACGCGCGCGGTAGTGGAGATCTGTCCACCGGCTTCTGCGAGACTCAAAGTCAACGCCACGGTCTGGTCGACGGACAGTGGCAACGAACATTGCAGAGCTACTCCGCGCTCACTCATGTCCAGGACCTCGTAGAGATCAAGAAGGTCGTTGGACTTGGACGAAGCGCCGAGAATGTTCGCGTAGGCGGGCACGTGTACCTTTTGGCGTACGCGGCTGCGGCGATTCGGGGTAGCAGATCGAGGTACGTGAAGAGTGGCGGCCATGAGGCGAAAATCAGACTCTGGTTCGTACATATTAACCCGAATTGCCAAAAAGTAAGTAAGAAGAAATCTACAGGAATCGGCTGGCTGTAAGGCCTTGAGAATAAAGCCGGAATGAGGCTGGAGGTCGCTTGGGATGGTTTCCGAGACACCCCGTAGCCGGGCAACCCCGTCCCTAGGCGAACCAATCTAAGTGCGAATACCGGACTAAGAGAATGCCAAGGACCTGCGTCACGTGTTCAGAGCGTCTGAAAGTGAGGCGCCTACTGGCGATTGGTGCCGCTTTAGCAGTGGTGTGCCCTGCGCTCCCCGCATCGGGGGCTCTGGGTGGCGATATTACTTCTGTCCAGGCCGATCAGCTGCACATGCAAGGGAGTCTGCGGACGACCTCCAAGGCGGCGTACACCACGCATGAGATCCAAGGCGCCAACGGCACGGTTGTAAGGGAATACGCTTCTTCCGCCGGCAAAGTATTTGCGGTGGCATGGCAAGGGCCCTGGCGTCCTGACATGCGGCAGATTCTAGGAAATTATTTCCAGCAGTTTGGTCAAGCGGCTCAGTCACAAAGCAAAATCCGGATGGGACGGAGGCCGCTCATGATCGAGCTGCCCGGATTGGTGGTGGAGCAGAGCGGGCACGCGCGGGCGTTTAGCGGCAGGGCCTATGTCCCCGAGATGCTGCCGACTGGAGTACGCACAGAGGAAATCCAATGAGAAGTCTGCGGATCCTCCTGATTCTTATTTTTGCGATTGTCCCTGCGTTCGCGTTCCTGGCCGCGTGCGGCGGCGGCAATAGCAGTACAATCCCGCCCAATACGATCACGACATCTGGAGCAAACGTTGCGCCGATTACCGTGAACTCCGGCCCGGCCGCCACTGTGGGCTTTCCATACGCGAACGGAGCATTTGCGAGCGTAACGGTTTGCGTGCCGGGAACTTCCACTTGCCAGACGATTGGGGGCATATTGGTGGACACCGGATCTTCGGGCTTGAGAATCGTTTCCTCCGCTCTCACGGTGGCGCTGCCGCAGCAGAAGGCCTCTGATGGAAATCCGGTGGTGGAATGCCTGCCGTTCGTGGACTCCTACACATGGGGGCCCGTCCAGACGGCGGACGTGGACATTGCGAGCGAGAAGGCTGCATCCGTTCCAATCCAGGTGCTCAGCGACACTGATTTCGCCGCTCCTACTGCTTGCTCCCAGGGTTTTCCTTCAGCGGACACTCTCCCCACTCTGGGAGCCAACGGTATTCTTGGGGTTGGTCTGGCGGCACAAGATTGCGGCAGCAGTGCTTCCTGCGTACAGTCGGGCAGTGCGGGTCTTTACTATGAGTGCCCTTCTACCGGTTGCGTGGTAACGGGTGAGCCCCTGTCGCAGCAAGTGATCAACCCGGTTGCTCTGTTCACTACTGACAATAACGGGGTAATCATCGAGTTGCCGGCGGTTTCAGGAGGTGAGGCGACGGTGAGTGGTTCCCTTATATTTGGCATTGGAACGCAAACGAACAACGCGCTAGGCACAGCGAAGATTTACATGGCTCCGGACGGAACCTTCACGACCACTTACAAGAACCAGCCTTACGCAGCAAGCTTTGTTGATAGCGGATCGAATGGTTACTTCTTTACGGATAGCAGCATACCTGCCTGCAGTGACAACGATTTCTATTGTCCTTCCAGTACGGAGAACCTTTCAGCTGTGAATCAGGCGGGCGCGGCCAGCGGAACTGTCGATTTCAGCGTGGCAAATGCCGACGCCTTGTTCGCAAATGAAAGCGATAGCGCGTTTGGCGATCTCGGAGGTCCGGTGTCGAAGTCGAATTCCTTTGATTGGGGACTTCCCTTCTTCTACGGTCGCAACGTGTTTACGGCCATCGAGGGTATGAGTACGCCTGGCGGCGTGGGCCCTTTCTGGGCCTATTAAAACTGCGTCCGAAATCTCAGAAAGAATCTCTGCTCGTGGCCAGGCGCGATCGATGCAAGCTGGAGATGCGGGAGATTGCTGCCACCATCATGCTGGAAAGCAGTTGCATGGTAGCCACATCCTTTTCGTCGAACGCACTCGGAGAGGACGAGAGCACTTCGAACACGCCCAGAGTGCGACGATAGTAGCGCAGCGGGGACACCAGGATGGAGCGAACCCCCAGGCGACGGCAGCTGGCAAGGTCCACGCGCGGATTGCGCTCGGCGTCGTGACAGAGCATGACCTCGCCCGTGCGGACGGCTTCGGCGGAGATTCCGGCATCGGTCTGCAAGCGGACGCCGAGGTCGGGAGCGGTGCGGCCGGCGCGGGCTCGGCAAACGATCTCATCGCCAGCGCGCAGTGCGATGGCAGCGCCAGTGGCTCCGGTGAGGTGCTGCGCGCGTTCGGTGATGGCGCTTATCGCGGGTTCCAGATCCAGTTCGGCCGAGTAAATCTCAACTTCTTCACCAGCATGCACCGCACGAAAACCGGAAACGGGATGCGCTGCATTGGCTACGCGAAGCTGGCTGCGCAGAGCGATCGAGGGTATGCGGGCATGATGGTCCGCCACGTTCAAGACCTGCGGATCGGGCACGGTGCGCAACAGATCGCGAACCAGGCTGTCGAGCTCGGAGTCGGTAATGAGATGCGCCGTCTGCTGATTTCTCAGACTTCCACCGAGAACGCGAGAGAGACTGAGCAGCGACGTGTTGCCGCACGCCAGGCAGTAAGGTCTGCTATTCGTACTGATCAGTTCGCACTGAATGCAAAACGTGGCGGACTGCAGCGGAACGAAATGAACATCCTTGAACGTGGTGCCGTATACCGTTTTGCCCAACATGATTGCGTATCCCTCAAAAATCCTCAAGAAAATCCAGTGCCCTAAGGTAAATACCGAGAGCGTGACGAAGAAGTAGCCGAACTGGTTCCACATGTGGAAAACTCATCCATAGTCGGGCTTCGGTTGTAAATAGGGTCGAATCAGGAGACGATTTTGGGAGAAATGCCTATGTTCGTAGCAGTTGATTTGACGGGTTTGTTCGTCTAAAATAGGCAAATAGTCGAGGCAGGTTGAATGCCTTGATACTGGGGGAAATTTATGCAGTGGACAGCGCCCGTTTTTCAGGAAGTTTGCTTGAATTGCGAGATTAACTCTTACGCCAGCGCAAAACTCTAACCGACAGCCTTCCCTTTAATTTAATTTTACCTCTGCTTCACGCATAGCCCGAGCTGGGTGAGCGTGTGTGTCTCCGTTTATTCGCGATACCTTTCTTGATTTTCCCGGAAAAAACTAGCCTGCCTGGGCGGCGGCAAATCCACGGTCATCGTGACGAGTGTGCGGGTTGACTTCCACGCCGGATTGAAGGGTACGATCCAAAGCATCCGCAAGAGCGACGGGAAAGCTCGTCGTAAGAAGATTGATGTCAAGTTGCAAATCGCGCTGGGAGTAGAGCCGGCGGAGGATCAACGCACCCCGATGCCGATTGGACGAGCTCACAAGATCGAGCGACAGAGTCCAAAGCGCCACGCTGTCAAGAGATCTGGGTCCAGTTCTTCCCCAGTGAAACGAAACTTCTGCCAGCCTTGGAGATAGAGCAGCGTCAAGGCCATCGTCTGGGTGCGACTCCCCGGGAAAGAGTTTGAAGCGAACGTCGAATCCATCAAAGTCGTTGGAATTGAAAGCGGCCTCGAGCACACGACGAACTTGTTCGCAGTCCCGGGCGACCTTCAGTTCTTCGGTAGCCCGCCGGATCGCGAGGTTATTGATAACGATTTGACGCTGCTCGAAGGTGCGTTGCGCGACCCGGGCCAGCTCCCCCAACTCGAGATAGCCAAGGCGCTGAACTCCGATCCAGATGCCGGTTCCGAGGACGGCAAGAACCAGTCCCAGGGAACTGCCGGTGGGCCAAAGCAGAAACAAACTCAGCAGAGCGAATACAGCGGACACTCCGTAAAGCACGATCACCACCTGGCGGTGAGTGAGTCCATGCTGCAGAAGTTTGTGATGGATGTGCTCGCGGTCCGCGGTGAAAACGGGACGGCCACTGATCAAGCGACGCAAGATGGAGAGCGAGGTTTCAAGAATCGGCAGGCCGAAAGAGACAACAGGAATGGCGACGGCAACGATGGTAGGAGCCTTCTGGGCTCCGGCGAGGGCGAGCGCGCTCAGCAGGAAGCCGATGAACAGGCTGCCCGAGTCGCCGAGAAAGATGGTTGCGGGATTGAAGTTGTAGCGCAAAAAACCGAGGATGGCCCCGGCCAGAGCGATAGTCATCACCGTAACCAGCGAGTATCCGCTCAGCAGCGCGACTACGAACGCGACCAGCGTTGAGAACAGAGCCGAGCCCGCGGCCAGACCATCCAGCCCGTCGATCAGGTTGAACGCATTGGTGATGGCCAAGACCCACAGAATGGTGAACGGCAGACCAATAAACCACGGCAATTCGTGCTGACCAAAGAGCACAGGAATATTGAGAATACGCAGGCCGCCCATGAAAAGCATGGTCGCCGCAAGAGATTGCACGGCAAACTTGACGTAGGGCCCGACGGTGTACAGGTCGTCATAGACGCCGAGAAGAAAAACGATCGAAGCCGGCACCAGAATCGTGAGCACAGTCTTCAGCGATAAAGCTGACTCCAGCCGGGGCACATAATGGCTCAGGACGACCACGGCAACCATGCTTAGCGAAAAAGAGACGAAAATAGCCACGCCGCCCAGGCGTGGCAAAGGAGCAGAATGCAGATGTCTCTCATTCGCCGGGATGGCCACCCAGCCGCGACGGGCTGCCAAGTCCCGCACGTAGCGAGTGAGGACGAACGAGAACAGCAGCGACAGGAAAAAGATCGAAAAAAATACAACCGTCAACTGCTCCCCCTGGGCCAATTGCCAAGCGTCGGCGCGCGTTTTTATTCGACAGTCGAGTATTGCAGCAGTTGAATGCTGCCTGGTAGTGAGTTAACGGGTTCCCTTTTTTCAGTCTGCGTTTAAGAGTTGGTTGGAATTTAACAGCGTTACTGCGGGCTTTCAATTCCTTGCACCGAAAAAGCTGTGGAAAACAAGACCGCATTTGCCGTGATAGCGATAAATGCGGTGCAACCGACGCAGGTCGCCGTGCTAAACTTTCCAGCGATCCTTCTTCCACCAGAGGCCTGTGTGATGGAGTTCGGCAGATTCAGATATTGCCCAGAGCGGTAGCATGCTCGCGTTCGCAATGGTTTTGCTTTGCGGTTTGGGGTCCGAGGCGCTGGCGCAACAGGCCCCGGCATCTTCGCCGGCAGAGAGTGCCGTGCCTACGCTGCCGGCGGCACGGCCGATCTCGCAAGCTGCGATCCCAAGTGCCGGCGGTTCCCGCAGTTTTAAAGGCTCCATCGAGCGCGCCTTCATCGAACTCCACTGCCTCTACCGATCCGCCCGGGTCATCGCTCCGACTGGGTACCGGTGATTTGCTTGAAGTGAGCGTCTACAACGTGCCGGAATTGTCCACTAAGGCAAGAATCGGCAATTCAGGAGATGTCTATCTACCGCTGATTGACTATGTGCACGTCGCCGATCTTACGGTGGAAGAGGCGCAGGCCTTGATTGAGAAACGTCTGGAAGACGGAGGCTTTGTGCGCGGCGCACATGTCACGATTTTCGTGGACGAATCTGCTTCGCAGGGAGTGACGATTCTGGGGGAAGTGAGTAGACCTGGCATCTATCCAGCCCTGGGGAACCGCAAGTTGTACGATTTGATCTCCGCTGCCGGGGGCTTCACGGCCGCGGCGGGACGAAAGGTCAGCATCATTCGTCAGAATAGTTCTGAGCCAATAACGGTCAGTCTGCCGAGGAATCTGGCCGAAGGGTTACAGGACAACATCGACATTCAGCCGGGAGACACGATCACCGTGCCTCGGGCGCCAATTATCTACGTCGTCGGTGATGTCGGGCGTCCCGCTGGTTTACTAGTAGACAATGGTACCTTGACCGTTTTGCAGGCGTTGGCCCTGGCAGGCGGGACCAATCACACGGCTAAGATGAATGGCGTCCGCATCATTCGCAAAGGCCCATCCGGAATGACGGAGACACGAGCTTCCACTGAAGAAGATGCTGGAGGCAAAGGCCCCCGACGTCAACCTCCAAGCCGATGACATTCTTTTCGTGCCGCTCAGCGGAGTTCGAGTGGCGGCGGGACAAACTCTTAGTGCGGCAATATCGGCGACCGTCGGAATAGCCGTTCTGGCTGCCCACCCCTGAGGCGAGTCTGCAATAGATTATCTACGCGGCAACTTTTGTTTTGTGCGGTTCCGGCAAGCCAAGGAGCTGTTCAAGAACGCTGATGTATTTTTCCGCGGTCTGGCCACGCGAAAACTTGCGCAGGATATATTCCCTGCCGTTACGTCCGAACTCGCTGGCCAGTTCGCGATTCGCTGCCAGATAACGAATAGCATTCGCCAGGGCGTCGGAGTTCTCCGGCTCGACGGCCAAGCCGGCGCGGGCTTCCTCCAGAATCATCCGAGCTTGCCCGTCCACTCCGAGGATGACCGGTCGTGCACACGACATGAACTCCAGCATCTTTGTGGGAATAACGGTTTTAAAGACATCCGATTTCTTGAGGGGGACGAGACAAACGTCGGATGCGCAAATATAGGCTGGAATTTTTTCGCGAGACTGTTGATCAACGAATCGTAAATTGGCGAGGCCACGCTCTCGCGCGAGCGCCACAATGCGCTCCTTCTCGGCGCCTTCTCCCACCACCAGAAAAATGATCTGGGGATCTGTGTCCTGCAACTGGGCGGCGGCGGCAACGATTGTTTCCAGTCCATGCGCCATTCCCATGGTGCCGATGTAGGCGACAACAAATTTTCCTTCAGCGCCCAGTTCCCTTTTCAAAGCGCTTCCGGCGTCGGGAGAGAAAAGCTGCGTCTCGACTCCATTCTCGACTACGGAAATCTTTTCGCGGGGAACTCGCCAGTGTTCCACCAGATAATCTTCAAAAGCTGCCGTGACCACCACCACTCGATCCGCATGGCGATACAAGAATCCGGCGATCTCAGCCAGAGTTTTGTGCAGCAGGGAATCGTGGCTGCTCATGCCAACCGCGGCGAGCGATTCCGGCCAGAGATCGCGCACCTCAAAGACAAACGGGACGCGTTTCCAACGTGCCAGCCACCAGCCGGAAAGCCCAACCAGCAACTGAGGTGAGCTCGCAACCACCACATCCGGCCTTGACAGGAAGAGACCTGTACTCGCCGATGAGATGCAAAACGAAGAGTAGTTCAATATCCGCTCGTAGGCTTTTCGGTTCGGAAAAGGAAGGAGCCAGGTGCGAACCACATTCGCGCCGTTTATTCGCTCGCGCCAGACCAACCGCCAGAACAGACCGCGGTATTCGGCCGGTACCACGCCCGTAGGATGGTTGGGGAAACCGGTCAGCACAGTCACCCGATGGCCCAGGTTGGCCCAATGCCGCGACAATTCTGCGGCTCGCGCCGCTGGTGCGCCCATCTCCGGAGGGAAGTATTGCGAGATGTAGAGAATTTTCATGCGGCCTGCAAAAGTTGAAAGACAGTACTCAAGAGGCTCGATCGAATCCAGCAACATCGGGAGCACCACTACTCAAGGAAAGCTCCTTCACAGCGACGGGCTGGCCCAAGCACCTCGACTCTTCGAGAGCAAACGCCGCCAACATGGTGCTCACAATTTCCTGGAGGCGAATCGGTGACTCCACTCCGGTTTGGATCGCTGTGGTGAAGGCGTTCCATTCGCCGCGATGGCCTTTGTCCTGGCGCAGGAGCGAACGAAAGACGCGCTTCTTGCCTCCGCGAACAAGCTCCAACAGCCGGAAGTCATCGAGCACGGCCACGCTGCCGCCGCCGAAAACTTCAAGTCTTTCTTTCGAATAGGATTTGTCGCCGTTTGCCAGGTAGCTGATCGTCCCCTGGGAACCATCGGCAAAACGCAGCGAGCACACAATGTTGTCATTGCTGTATCGACCGGGATTCAGCAGGCTGCGAGTTTCAACTTCAACGGGAACCGAGCCCGTGAGGAAGGACAGAAAGTCGACAAAGTGGCAAACCTCTCCGAGGAGGCGGCCACCGCCCTGCAACGGATCGTTCAACCAGTGGTCGGCAGGAAGGAAACCCGCATTCACCCGGTAGTGAAGCGCAAGGGGTTCGTCTGCCTGCTGAAGAAAGCTTTTCGCTCGAACCGCCAACGGAGCAAAGCGACGGTTGAAACCGACCATCAGAAGGGGGCGAGAGGGACCTGAACTCTGATAAGCCGCGACGATGTCCCTGAGCTCGGCTTCGCTGAGACACAGAGGCTTTTCGCAGAAGATATGCTTGCCGGAGCGTATGGCGGCGATCACTTGCCCGGCGTGCAGGTGATGGCGAGTGGCAATCACCACGGTGTTGATGGCTGGATTGTCGAAAATTTCCTGCTCGTTGGTGGTGCAAGACCGGAATCCAAATTTTTCTGCTGAATGCCGCGCGTGAGAACCGCTGGCCGCGCTGGCTGTGACCAATTCGACGGTGGCTGCTCGCTTGATCACAGGCAGGAGCGTGCTCGTGGCGAAGCTACCCGCCCCAACAAAACCGATCTGAATGGAGCGCTGGCCCGAAACCGGTCGATCAGAAGGCTCCAAGCTTATATGACGGCTGTTGTCAGCGTCCTCTGGATAAGAGATCACCACTCCGAGGAACGCCTCGGATGTTTTCCCAGTAATCAGTTGATAAGCGGAGTGTGCTTGCGCAATCGGAAAGCGATGCGTGATTAGCGGGTGCAGGTTCAGTTTTCGATCGGCCACAAGCTTCAGGAAAGCTTCCATATTCCGCGTTTCGGTCCAGCGCACATAGCCGATGGGATAGTCAATTCCCTTCTGCTCATAGGCGGAGTCGTAACGCCCGGGACCGTAGGAGCGGGAGAGACGGAACTCGAGTTCTTTCTCATAGAAGGAGCGCCGAGGAATATCCATGGCAACGGTTCCGACGGCAACGACCACGGCACGATTCCGCGCGACCGATCCCGCAAGATTGACCGGATCGTTGCTCGCGGTTTGCGCCGCAATGAGAACCGCGTCGACGCCATGCCCAGCCGAGTGTTGCAGGCATAAATCCAGAAAGCTGGAAGGGGAGGAACTTACGGCGTCGGCACCGAGGCGCAAAGCGAGTTCTACCCGCTCGGCAGAAATATCCATCCCAAGCACGCAACAACCTGCAGCCTTAAGAATCTGCACCATCAGTTGTCCCAGCAGCCCTAGTCCGATCACAGCGACAACGTCACCCAGCTTTGCTTCGGCATTTCGGACCCCATGAAGCGCAACGGAACCGAGCGTGGTGAAAGAAGCTTCGTCAAACGTAACTTCTTCGGACGGGATTTTCGCCAGCAAGAGACGCGGTACACAGGCAAACTCGGCGTGCACGGCATGACCTGCACCGGCGCAGGCCACGCGATCTCCGGGGTTGACATCGACAACTCCTTCGCCCACGGAAACTACAGTTCCGGCGCTGCTATAGCCGAGAGCGGCAGGTTGATCGAGACGATTGCGAACGGCGGAAACCGTCGCCGCCAGTCCGTCACGGCTGATCTTGTTCAGAACCTCGCGCACAAGATCGGGCCGCATTTTCGCTTTTTGCAGCAAGGTCTTGCTGGCGAACTCGGAAGAAGCGCGTTCGGTGCCGGCAGAAACGAGAGAGGCAGCGGTGCGCACAAGCACGCATCCCGCCAGCAACTTCGGAGCAGGAACCTCTACTACGGTGATCTCGGCCCCGTGAGTATTCTGGAAGACCTGTTTCATGCGGTGGGCACGCTCACCGGAGGGTTCTGGGTTCGAACAGCATACGAATTCTTTGCTGAAAGATTCAGTCGATAAATCTCCGATTCGATCGCGGATTCTCCGTGGAATTCATCACCCAGAATAACGATCTCGTCTTCTTGCGATTGGAGCCTGCACCGGTCGCCCGTGAGCACAAGCGTGACGAATCGAACGGGCAATTGGGATCGAGTTTGGTAGACAAGGGATACCGCCGGCTGAAGATCACCGTATGTGGGAGACTCCCAGCCCAGCAAAGGGATGTGCCTGCCCGCGATCTTGTGCGTCGAAGCTGTCGGGTTCATAAGATGATCTGCTTGCTTCCCTGCCCTAATGATCGCCGCGTCTCCTGGAGCACTGGAGAAAATGCTCCAGCGAATCCGCGAACGGCCCGACGCGAATGCCACTTGAAACGGCGAGTGAGTGACTTCGTATGGCAAATCCGCAACCAACCAATGCAGGCAAACATCATGCTCGCTGGTCCCGTCAATGTCATCCACAATCATCCAGCCGCAGTAGGGGAGCCATTGAACGGCCCTGCGATGCGTCACGCCCAAGCGCTTGTAGCCATCGTGCTCGCCCTCAAACCGGTCAGGGAAAGCGCTTTTGGGCGAGGCGTAAGTGCGGCCTTTCGCTTGCGCCCAGTCGAGCCAGAGAAAGCGACCGGCTCGGCGCATCTGGTCCTGATGATCGACTGTGACGGTGTTGTGGACGGCAGTTCTCGCGAGTCCATTATTCCACGGGATCGCTCCGTTATAGAGATACGTTCCCGGATCACGCGCCACGTTCATGCCTTGCCACCAGAGATCCAAATGCAACTGATCCGCCTGGAACGGCCTGCGGGTGTAGTGGCCGGCTCGAATCAGCGCCCAGGAATTCTCATCGCCCAAACGGAAGTATCCGCTTTCGGTAGAAGGGGGTGGAGCGGACTGCGGTTGTTCCACGACATCAGGCGTGATGCCGAACCAGAGCACGGCCTCGTTCCACGGGCCTTTTTTCAACCCCGGACGATTCAGAACCGCAGCGCCCAATTGCTGCAGCGGACGAAAATCGCGATATGAACCGGGGGAAAGAGGCAGGATCGAGCTGCCATCATCGGAACCGTAATGGGGCGCATGCCCACTGATGGGATCCACGAACGCGCTGATAAAGGCATGGGCGGCTTGCGCGCGCATGCGAATGTCGTCGTGGAGTGCAAAGTCGCGGATTTCGGCGAGCCGCAACGTCCACAGCAGCAGATGCAGAATCATGCGCTGGTAGTTAAAAGAATGCTGCTGGGAAACTCCCTCGGGGGTGATCTGATCTAGAACTGCTTCATGCAACAGACGCGCACCGAGATTCTGCCAAACCTGCGCCTCTCTGAACTCCGGATAGAGCGTGCCGGCGGTCCACAGGCCGACGGCCTCGCTGATCAAATGATTACTGCGCTGGGAGCGCGCATAGCCTATGGTCTGTGCGGTACGCCAGGCATGAGCAGCGATCATGGAAAGGAGCAAAGCGACACGCTTGCTTGTTGTAGAGGGCGCGTGGATGAACGCGTGCAGCGCAAACGACCACGCCAGAATGCGCAACGAGCACTCCTGCCCGCAAATCCAGAGCGGACCTGCCATAGGCGGACTATGGAGAGCCCAGTCTTCAATGGTGGTCCAAAACGCCTCGGGAAATCTTTCATCCCCGGTCAGCGCGTACGCCCGAATCAAGGGGTAGACGAACAAGAATCTTGACGGCTCAAGAATGAACTTCAGATCGCCGTAATCCGGAGAGGCGAAGCGCATCTGAGTCCAGGGCTGGCCTGGTGACACTCTCTGCCCCGTAGCAGGATTCTGGAACCAGTTCGGCGGGAAACCAGAGGGGAACGACAGTTGTCCGAAGAATGGCAGTTGACATTCGAGAATTTGCTCTGCCTCGGTCAGAACCAACTGCTCTCCGTCGACTCCGATAATTTTTCGTATGCTCGGTCCCAAGCTTCGAACATCTGTGAAGAAGAACGGCCGTGTCCCATCGCGGAGAAAGCGATGAGTATCTTCAGCCTGCGCTCCCGGCGCGATTCGCTTCAGGTCCCAGGAATCCCAGCCCTGCACGGAACGCATTTTCCGCAGCATCAAGCCGCTGCCGCGCTGCAGCTCGTATTGCATCCTCAGCATGCCTTCGCGCATGCCGAAGGCGCGACCAGCCTGCAACACGGTGTCGAGCGTATCGATTGCTTTACTCATGTGCCTTACCCATGTGCCTTACCTGTGCGCCGTCGCCTTCACGGTCTCGCGACTGGTCGCAAGCCGTTCGGCCGCGCGTTGCTGCAGCCATTCATGCATCACGAAGAATTGAGGATCACAATCGAGATCCGGCTGTGGTATTGCTGAGATCGTGCCGCGATCAAGAGCTGAAACCACCTCTGCGATTTTTTCGATGCCGAATGCGATGAGCCGGTCGCGCAGGTCCGTGAGCGATTCGCACGCGGCTGTCTCGGAAAATTCATATCTCTTAAGAATCGGGCCGGTATCAATTCCATCGTCCATGTAGTGAATGGTGATGCCGACGGGGATGTTTTTCAGCAGCGACCATTCCGGGCTGCTCATGCCGCGAACTTCTGGCAGCAATCCTAGGTGCACGTTGAGCACGGCGCGGTGAGGCACTTCCAGCAAAGGCTTACGCAGGATGTTGCCGCCCGCGAAGAGGATGATGTCGGGAGACCACTCCTTGAGGCGAGCGATGGATTCGCGCGTATTCTGGTCTGCGCAAGTTGCAACTGGGAAGCGATAGAATGCCGCTACTTCATGCAAGCTGCGGAAGACTCCTTTTCCGCTTTCGCGCTTGAGCAGAGGACGAAGGTAAGGATTCCGGAGGTCTGCCGCAACATCTCCGTTAAGCGGGCTCAGTTTGGTGCGTGCGTAGCGGGTAAAACCTCGCACTCCCCACTGCCTAAGTTTGCGCAGCAAAGTTCCGCGATCGAGGGCGGAAAGCGCGAGAACACCGACGGGAACATGCCCCAGTTCGGCCACGCGCACCGCCGTCGCACACGCGGTTTCGCTATAGGCACTGGAACTAAGAACTACGATGCGCATGGCAATGTCTTGAGTGCCGACGCGTCGAATGACCGCTTGAAACGCTGTTCGAGAATGAGGGCGTCGGCGAAGAACTTGCATCCCCAACTGATGTAGCGTAACGGCTGGTATCGGCCCCAAACGGGGAACGATCCGCTGACTCCGCCGGCTATCCCCGGCCGGCCACGCAAAGGAATCCTCTGTTTAAGCATCTCGTTCATTTTAAGTGCGGCATTGAAATAGCGCAGATCATCGGTGATCTCAAACAGGCGCAGCCACACGCAGGACATTTGCGCATTTCCGGTGAGACAAGTAAAGCGCTGCGGATTCTTGAAATCCTGCTCATATGCGCCCGGCAAATATTTACTCGTCTCAAACTTTCGCAGCAGCACCCAGGCTGATTTCGCAACCGCCTCGATCGCATCGGTCCGGCCGCGCAGAACCCCACATTCGAGCGCTCCTTGCAGCACGTAGGCAATAAAATGCAGATAGTTGGGATGGCCTTGGAGTTTGATGCCATCGACCCATCCGCTGGGTTGGAAATGTGCCAACACCCAATCCAGATTCCTTCCCGCGGCGAGACCAAATCTCGAACTGTATGACCGAACTCCAGTGAGTTCGGATAACTCCGCGAGCGCCCAAGCAACCATGCTGTAGTAAGTGTGAGCGGCGTTTTGATAGGCGCCGGGGCCAGACCACGACCCGTCTGCCTGCTGCATATCGACCAGCCAATCGCCGGCCGCGACAGCGGCATTCAAAATATCGGGACGATTTGTCTCGGCGTAACCCCGAACCAAACCTTGCAGGATTTGCCCTGTGTTGAACACTGACGGGTGCGCATGGCCGCTATGTAATCCGCCGGGAAACGCGCCCTTAGGCATTTGGAGCGAAAGCAACCAACGTGTTGCGTTTTCTGCTGCGGCAACAGCGCCGCGATCGTTGGTGGTACGCGCAAAATCGTAGAGCGTAGGAATAATGTAGCCGGTGACCTCAGGGTACGATTCCGAATATCCCGTGAGCAGACTGTAATACGCTGCGATTCCTCCGTCGGGACTTTGCGCATCCAGAATCCAGCGCAACAATAAGTTGAGGACCTCTTCGCTGGGCCGCCTGGTCGTCACATACGAGTAAAGATGCCTCTGCTCGAAAGTGACACTTACCTTGTCGGACACCAGCTTTTGAATCAACGGGCCCACACGCTGCGGTCCACGCAGCAGGCCTATCGCTTCGGTGACAGCCTTTGCGAGAACAGTCGGCGCGGCGTTGCCCTTCGCGGCTTGCTTGGGAGTAGCGCAGAAGTCAGTCATCTCAAACTCTATCCCCGAAGGTGCGCACCCGAGTCAATTCGGTAGACTCACGCACTGGCAGCCTCACATGGATGAGCGAACTCTTCCGTTCTCTGTTGCACGCCGGCGTCAAGAAAAATCCGCATCCAGTTTTCCAGAGTAAGAAATTGCCAGATTTGCATCGACCAATCCTCGGCTCCGCTGCGATGTTCATCGATAAAACGGTGCACTGTCTCCGGCCGGAAGAGCCCGCGGTTTCGGATGTTCGTCTCAGACAGCAGGTCATCCACCATTTCCCTGAGATCGTGTGCCAGCCAGTAGTCGACCGGAGCGGCGAAGCCGGCCTTTGGCTGGCGCAGCACTTCAGCGGGCAGAACGTCACGCATTGCCTGGCGGAAAATGTGCTTCGTAGTCGGCTGGAAGAATCCCTTTAGCTTCAGATTGGGTGGGATATTCCAGGCGGCGAACTCGGCCAGCTCACGATCAAGAAATGGAACCCGCACTTCAACCGACGAAGCCATGCTCATCTTGTCGTTGTAGTTCAGGTTGAGACTGACCATGAAGATTTTGGTGTCGAGATAAAGCATCTGGTTCAGGAAGTCTGCGTCGCGCACGGCACCAAAGGTGCGACGATGGCGACCCGCGGCATCTTTGGTGCGTACGTGATCCTGAACCTCCGCTGTGTACAAACTCGTCTTCTGTTCGGAATCGAGATAGGTGCAGTTGCGGATGAAACGGTCTTCGGGATCCAGGGATGCGCTACGGGCCATCTTTTTGGCCAGCCGAACTCTCCCCTTCATCGCCGTCCCTCGAAAGCTGGGCAGTGCATCCAGACTGGATTCGATTCCGCTTCGGAGAAAAGCAGGCATCTTCTGGTACGCACTGGCCCAGCGATGCGCGGCGTGTTTTCGATATCCGGCAAAGAGCTCATCTCCGCCAACGCCGGAAAGCATGACCGTAGCCTGCTTGCGCGCTTCGCGGCACACGAGATAGGCCGTGATGATCGCAGGATCGGCAGTGGGTTCATCCATGTGCCAAATAAGACGAGGCAGCAACTCGGTCACATCCGGCTCGACCACGATCTGCTGATTCGCACAACCCAACTGCCGCGCCAGGCGCGCGGGAACGTTGGGATCATCCAGCGTGGTTTCGCCGACGCGATATTTATGCGGGAAGGTGATCGTGTAGGTCTGGATGGGCTGTCCGGCCGCTCGGCACATCATGGCCACGATGCTGGAAGAATCCAGCCCGGCGCTGAGAAATGCACCAATGGGGACATCGCTTACCATCTGGGCTTCTACCGACTGGCGAAAGCGCTCACCCACCTCGTCGATCAAATCGGCTTCGGATCTTGGATACGGCGCATCGGCTCGCGGAAAGGTCAAATCCCAGTACGGCCGAATTTTCAGCTCGCCATCGCGAAAGGTCGCGCAATGTCCCGCGGGAAGCTTGAAGATCCCGCGGAACATTGTCTTCGGATCCGGAACCCAGAGGAAGGTCAGGTACTGGTGCAACGACTCGAGATCGATCTCAGCCTGAAGGGCAGGTGCATGAAGCAGGGCTTTCACTTCGGAAGCGAATGCCAGTTTTTCCCCCTGCTGCGCATAGTAGAACGGCTTCACTCCAAAATGATCGCGTGCCAGAAACAACTCAGGCTTTCCCGAGCGGAGATCGCAGATGACAAAGGCAAACATGCCTTTGAGGCGTTGAACGCAATCCTCGCCCTCCTGTTCATAGAGATGGATCACCACTTCGGTATCGGTGTTGGAAGCAAAGTGGTGGCCTTTGGCCTGGAGTTCACGGCGCAGTTCAACAAAGTTGTAGATCTCCCCGTTGTACGTGATCCAGACCGTGCGATCCTCATTGCACATTGGCATGTGGCCGTCGGCTGAAAGATCAAGAATGGCGAGGCGGCGGCTGCCGAGACCGACGTAGGAGCCATCGGGAAATCTTCGTTCCCACACGCCGGAGTCGTCGGGACCGCGATGAGACAGGACGTGCGTCATCCGTCCCAGTGTTTCCCTGTCCCCGCAATTGGCAAGTCCGGCGATCCCACACATGATTGAACTGGCTTCCCCTTATTCTTCGACGCTCTTACGCTTCAGTTCGTAAAGCTTGGCTTTGGTATGAAACATCTGAACCGCCTGAAAGCCGCAGTAGATCAGGCCGGGCACGCCATCCAGGAATCCACACCGCAAGACATAACGATACAGGAAAAGCAGGATGGGAGAGCCGGGCAGAGCAAACAGTTTGCGTTTCAACCAGCGCCGGCGCTGAGCCTGCGTACCAAAAAGCGACGGCGGCAATTCTTTGTCATCCCCACGCTGCAGCAACACGCGCGATTCCCAGTTGGAATACTCATCATGCTTCTGAATATAGCGCGACAGCGATTCCACATTGTGATGAATCAGCGGATTTCGCAGACTAGCCGTTGAGCCTTCGACAACCACGTGCTCATGCACTTCCATGTCGGCCATGGAAGAATCCTGATTCGGCAGGCGACATTCATATCGTCCTTTGCCACGGCGAAATAATGCGAGCTTCCACAAGCCGACATCTCCGTGACGTAATACGCGACCAAGAAACCAGGTTTGCAGCTGGATGGAGTAGCCATCGATCGCCGGATTGTGGATCGCAGAGCGAATTTCTCCTGCGAGTTCCGGCGTCAGCACCTCATCGGCGTCGAGCACAAGAATCCATTCATTCGCAATCGGCAAGGTGTTCATGGCCCATTGTCGCTTCTTGGGCCATCCGCCTACATAATGAAACTGCACGACCTGTGCACCGTGGGAGCGCGCAATCTCCACCGTGGCGTCGGTGCTTTGCGAGTCAATGACGTATACTTCGTTGACATCCCTGAGGGCGTGCAAACAGCGCGGAAGATTTTTCGCTTCATTGCGAGCGGCAATGATCACGGTCACGGGAAGTTGGTCCGCGGAAACGGACCTCACCAGCCCACGAAGTTCCTCAACCTTTTCCATTCGACAATCGCTCAAGTTTGCAAGACATCTTACCTGAAACTCCGGCTATCTCCTGCGCTCCTCTCTGCTATTTTCGCCGCGCCCGGTCGCCTTGGCGAGACGCAGCGCCACCTGCAGTATTGCTTCAACGTGTTTATCCCAACTGAAATCGAGAGAACGGGACAGCCCCGCGGTGCACATGGCCATCCTTGTCTGGTCAGATTCGACCACTCGGGTGATCTGCTCCGCCAGTGCTTCCGGAGAAAAGCGAGGGAAGTATAGAGCAGCCTCACCGCAAACCTCGCGATGCACGGCCATGTCTGACGCTACCACCGGAAGGCCGCTCGCCATCGCCTCAACCAAGGGATGAGCAAATGTCTCGGCATAGGCGGCTGTCGCGTACACGTTGCAACTCCGGTAGAGGTGGTGCAGCGCCGCATAAGGAACCGTACCCAACTCGACCACTTCGTCGTGGAGTTTGAGATCGCGGACCAATTCCGCGGCGATCTCGGCGCGGTAACTTCCGGGATTTTCGCTGGAAACCAGTTTGCAAGTGAGCATCAGGCGCACAGTTCGCGGGTGCAGCTTTTTCTTTAGAATCGCAATCGCTCGAATGAGAGTCTCGAAATTTCGATAGTAGTTGTAGTGGCTGACGAACAAAATGCGCAGAGCGCCTTCCATAGCGGCAAGCCGCGCTTGCACGTCGTGGGGCAACGAGACCGTCTCTCGAAAAAAGGGTTCATGGTCGAAGCCGTGGTGGATTGACATCACGTCTTTTCCGGTCCACGCGCGCAAATCACCGGCAAAAGCTTCGCTGGGTGCGATGGTGCAATCCGCTGCACGCACGGACCATCGAGCGAACCAGCCCTTCCCTTTGGTGTCGATCCACAAACGATAGTCGCGGCGCTTTCGCAGATCGCGCAGAAAGTCTGCCGAAGTGTACAGAGAATTTCCGCTGAGAAGTATCTGGGGCACTGGCGAGCGGAAGACTGCAAAGTTTCCTGTGGACAGCAGGACGTCGGCACCTGAACGGCGAATCAGGCTCGGCAAGGCACGTTGCTCATACCAAAATCTGCCGCCCGTGCCTGGTGGATACGATTCACTCAGCAGGGTGATCTGAGGAGATTCCGCGATCTCGCCGCGCAACGTCTCGCTTACCAGTAATGTTGTGCGCACGTCGTCGCGGCGCGCCAGAATTGGCAAGACATTGCGGACATACGTTAGGCCTCCTCCTGCACTGGCCGAAAGCGCGTTCATGAAAATATGAATCATTCTGCAAGGCGGCTGAAGACACGGACGGGACCATTAAGCAACGCGACGCCGCTGACCATTTAGTCGGCCTCCTACTCGACACATCTACTCGACGCTTTTGGCGGACGAAACTCGCAGCAAGTCACGAAGCTGTCTTCGTTGATTGACCCACCACAAATCCACTAGCCCCGAATAAGAAAACTTCCACTCCGGCACAGAGTATCTGACTTCAATCTCGCGTCGCCACAGCAGTGAAGGATAGTCGTAGCGGCTATCAATAACTCCGGCGCATGGCGAAAAGCAGAAGCGATGGTAGCGCCGTATTTGCTGCCAGGCGCCGGGATCAATGGCGTCCCATCCGAACGTCCAGGCGAAGGTGTCGACAGGCTTTTTTGTCCAGGTGGCAAGCTTGCGAGCACCGTCGCCAATCTCCCGCTCCAAGCTGTCGGGCGAAAGTCCGATCAAGCGTTCGTGAGTGAGAGTGTGGTTTCCGATCGCATGCCCTCGAGCAGCCAGGTCTGCGACCTGGGCAGGAGTCATGGGCTTCCAATCCTCCCACGTCTCGTCGCCAGGTTTCGAATTTGTATTGATCCTCGTACGGTAGAAGGAGAGGGCTTGCTCCGCACCAGCATTTTCGGCAAAGGCGGGCACAATGAAAAATACCCCGCGTCCACCGAAAGACTCGAGCAGCGGGGCTGCCACAACGTAGTTGCTCTCCCGTCCGTCGTCGAACGTAAACAGAATTGGAGGTTTGGCGGTCACCGGCGGTTTGTGATCCGGGTCCCAGAGCCTGGCAAAATCTTCCAGATTGGTAATCGTGAAGTGTTGAGATGCCCACTCCAGCTGAGCGCGAAACTGAGATTGGAGCGAGATTGGCGTTTCGTGCACTGCGATGACGAGGCCGTGGTGGCGATGCATTAACTTTTGAATTTGGAAAGCCAACGCATCAGCACGAGCGAAGCTGGCCGCCTGAATAAGAAATGCGCGAGCTTGGCTTCTGAAATTCATCTCGCAAATCTAAATTAGCCCATCGCCATCGGCCGGGACCGGGTACCAGTCGCGAGTCGGCAACAGCCGTGCTTTGTCGAGTAACCAACCGGTCGGGGCATCAAACGAGCGCCGCTGAAAACCTCGTTCGTAAAAAAATTGTTGCTGCTTCGGATTTTGGCTGCGCAAGACTACCGCGTCGACCGTTTTGCGGTAGCGCTGTGCGAGAGCCGCGACAATCCGCAGCCACTCATCCGCGGAAACTTCGGGATAAACATCGAGCATGTTGAGAGCCTTGATCTGGCTGCGATATCCCCGGGTTCGCTGATTCACCGTTACCAGGACTTCCCGGTCAGGCTGGCGAGTGCGAAATGCAAACAGCGCCGCGGTTGCGTCGCCGCCGGAGAAGTAGCGCCAGCGAATATAGGCTGGGTCGCGCAGAGCAGTGAGCTTTGACGAAGGATCATGAATCGGCAAATCATTGACTTGCTCGGCAGACGTGAGAGGTTGCAGCGCGTCGGATGCGCCGGAATCAATCTTTAGTGGCCGGAAGACTGATGCGAGATTAGCGATGGGGCTGCCTGCCAAAGCGGATAGCAGTCGACTCGAATACCGTCGATGAACGAACTCTTCGACGACCGGCGGCCAGTGCAGCACGCCAAAAAGTTCGCCATCCGAATATGGAATGGGACTCGCTCCTGCCGCCTTCCACAGAGCCGCAGCTTCCTGGTTGGCCGAGGTTCCAAAAAGAGGCCACTGTTTTGCCAGCCGCGAATACTGCAAGAAAATGCGGCCTCCGTAACCGCGGTGATGTTCGTCCACATAGAACGAACTCGATCCCATAAGAAGTATTCGCTTGTTCTCGAAGCGGAAGGCCTGCGGACTACACAGAATGCAGCCTACAAGTTGGTCTGCGAACTGCAGTCCGAAGCCCAGCGGGTCTCGTGGCTGCCGAGCCGGATTTTCCAGCAAGAACCAGCGAAGATGCCGGTTCACTAGGTTTGGCGCTCGGCCGGATTGAGCCGCGATGAAGGCGGCGATGTGGGCAAAATCCTTTTCGCCGAGGGTTACAAGCTCTGGGCGTGAAGAGATCGGAGATCCGCTCGTCATCGGGTGGCTTCCTGGTAAATGTTCATTAGCTGTCGTGCCTGATCTGACAACCTCAGTTTGTCGAGAATGGTTTGCCGGGCGGCATCGCCAATTTGCCTACGCAGTTCGGGATCTCCCAGCAAGACTTCCAGCCCTTGCACGAGTTCCTCCAGACCGTCGACCGGAATCAGCCATCCGTTCATGCCGTGACGAATGATCTCGTCGATGCCTTGTCCCGAGCACGCAATCGCAGGCTTGCCGCTAGCCATCGCTTCTAAATAAACACATCCGAGTCCCTCGTACCGGCTGGGCAAAACAAAAATCGTACAGTTGCGCATGGCCTGGGCGACTTCCGAACGGTTTCGACGGCCGAGAAAATGAACCCGATCGCTGATGCCCAAGCTCTTAGCCAAGCTGACAAAACGTTCCCGGTCAGCGCCTTCTCCAATCATTTGGCACTGCAGGCGGGGATGCGAATTCTTCACTCTGGCGATGGCCTTCAGCACGAGCTCATGACCTTTTCCTGCCAACAAATTGGCAACGATCAGAATCGTGGGCGGTTCGCCTGCCGCTGGACCTGGAGTGAACAAGTCCGGATCGGTTCCGTTGTAAACGACTTCAGCGGAGACTGGCGTGCCCGTGCCGTCCGCCAGCAACCGGTGCACCTTCTCGCTGATACAAATCGTTTTGCGCGCGCTCCGATACACGGCCAACGAAGCTGCCCGGCGCCACTGCGCGGCAATGCCGTCCTGAAAGCAGCGATTGAAAACATCGAGGCCATGAATGGTAACTACAAACGGGATGCTCAAACGGCGCGAAAGAATCGCCGCAGCATGGCCACAGGGTAATGCAGAATGAGCATGGATAAGATTCAGCGGCGCGCGCTGATGCAGCTGCCGAACTCTGTTCAGGAGCCTCGCCGCCAGAAAGTTGCCCGCGCTTGATAAGCCAAAATTGCCTGGGAGCTGCGGATAGCGCATCCATTCGGCGGGAGAGTTGTGGCTTGACTTCTTACGTGGATGATAAATGGAATCGACCGCGATTACTGAGGACGTCACGCCGTAATCACGCAACTGGCGAAGAGTTTCGGACACAAAGCAGCCGCTCACTTCGTCCCCGTCGGAAGGGTAAAAAGGGGTAAGCGTGAGAACGTGCAGATTTGCGGATGTGCCTGTCTTCACGATTTTCCCGGTACTATTCGAGGCCAGATGCGCGATCTCTGAAGTTACCTGCTCTCACTGGTTTGCGTCGAGCGCTCCAGAATCAGTGCCGTGAGCCCGGCTATGCTTGCAAGGCGTGGATCCTGTAGATCGCTGTCGGAAAACTGCATGCCGAAATGCTGCTCGATCTCTGTCACGAACTCCACTACCTCCATCGAGGTAAGCCATCCCGCCTCGAAGTAGTCCGTAGCGAGAAAAGGGCCAGTCGCCGCAGTAATCTTTCCCCGGCTCACAAACCAGTCCTTGAGCCATTGCTGGACCTCTTCTTTCACACTCTACCTTTCAATGGCCACGCACCGAACCGGAGAACCATCGCACCCTTTCAACTTTAAAGGCATCACCACGAGTTCCACTTCCGAGGCGGTCAAGGATTTCAGGTTAGTAAGGTACTCCACAAGCACCACTCCGGCGGTCAAAAGAACTTTGTGGTTGGGAGAGTCCTTGGGAGTTCCTCGCGAATGGGCTGGATTATCGGGCGACGGCGTGTCCATGGCGATGAGCCGAACGCCGTTTTCCACGAGCCACTGCGCGGCATTTTCGGAAAGAAATGGATATTCGTTATAAAACTTCAGGTTGCCAAAATATTCAGACCAACCGGTACGCAGAATCAAGCGGGCGGGCACTTTGTGCCCCAGCTTTTGCTTAAGATCGGTAACATCGATCGACTGCAGCGCACGACAACCGGTAAAGTCGGCCACGGTGGCTGGACCGATGAGCACATCTAAAGGGATTTCATCGATTGTTCCGCCATTTGGAATAAAGTGGCGAGGAGCGTCGGCGTGCGTGCCGATGTGCGTACCTAATACGACTTTCCTGGTTTCGCGACCTTCGATCCCGTGGCGGCCGAGAATCGTGATCTCGACCACAGGATGCCAGTGCGTGGGGAAGGTCATCATGCCTTCTTCGATGGGCAAGGAAAGGTCGATAATCTTCATACAATATTTTGAGTGCGGAACTACAGTGTAATCAATCAGCGGGCTAAAGCGGCGCTCTCTGCCGGCAGGCTGCGAGAAGTCGAAGTCGAACTTACCTGCAGCTTTTCTGCCACGAGTTCGCGGATGCGGGCCTTCTGCACTTTGCCGTTGGCGGTTCGGGGTAATTCATCAATCGCTACGTACCTGGCGGGTTGCTGATGCTGCGCCAGATTGCGCTTTGCGTGGGCGACTACAGACTCCAGAATTGAATCGAATTCTATGCCTCCTTCAAGTTTCAGAACCGCTACGATGTCCTCGCCATAGAGTTCGTGCGGAATGCTTACTACGGCGGCTTCCGAAATGCCGGCGACCTGCATCAGCACATCTTCGATGGCGGCAGGGCTAATGTTTACACCGCCGCGAATAATGACGTCTTTCTTGCGGCCGGTGATGGAAAGTGAAGATGCTCCGTCAAGACGCCCCACGTCACCTGTGGGAAACCAGGCAGACGCATTCGCCTCCAACAGGCAGCCATCAGCGTCCAGATAGCCGGCCATCAGGTCCGGCGTCAGAATCTGCACTTCTCCTTCGACACCGGGCGACGCAGCTTGCCCTTCATCGTCCACGACTCGTAGCGCGATTCCCAACAAAGCCTCGCCAACGTAGCCTTGGCCGCCGAGAGCATTCTGAGAGCGGGCGGTGACAAACAGAGTCTCCGAAAGACCGTAATTCTCCACCAGTCGCAAACCATACCGCGCTTCAAACTCATGCTTCACTTTCAAGGGAAGCGGAGCGAAGCCGACAAACGCGTGACGCACCGAAGTGCGGCAAAATTCCTCACCTGTACGGCCGCGGTCCATTCTCAACAGAATCGACAACACAGTGGGCGCCATCCACAGCGTATTGACGCGGTTATTCTTAGCCTTCTCCCAGAAATGCAGACTCGACCGCGCATCGAACACATGATCCACCACCACGCTCGCGCCACAGAGGAATGGCAGTATCAGCAGGTTGTAGAAACCACCCATGTATGCCATCGAAAGCGTCAGATTGAAGCGTGCATCCTGGTCGATTGCTTGCGCGCCAGCGAAGGCCGTGGCGTTGCGAAACATTCGACCCACCTTGTGCGCCAATCCCTTGGGCTTGGACGACGTACCTGATGTGTACATGATCACGATCAGATCTTCAGCATCCGCGGTTTCGAGGGGAACGAATCCGTTTGCTTCGGGGAGTGAGTCGAGAACAATTTTGTTCGAGCCGACCGCGATCTCGTTTGCTTCCTGTCCTGTTAGCAATTCCAGCACATTGGCGTGGAAGTCTCTGATCGATTGCGTATTGGCTGCGCCCGACACAACCAGGACAGGATGCGAACTCGTCAAGATGAATTTGATTTCGTTCTTGCTGAGTGAGGGATTCACCGGGACGATGACGGCACCGAGATAAATGCAGGCAAAATAGAGAATCGCCAGTTCCGAGCAATTGGGAAGCATCACCCCAACGCGGTCGCCCTTGCGAACGCCTCGGCGGCGTAGTTCCGCCGCCAGAGAGCAGGCTTGGCGGTGAAAGTCGCCATAAGTAATTTCATGCCCGGTGTTCGCATCGAGCAGGAACACCTCGCGTTCGCGGCGCGCGACGATACTGATAATCATTTCGCGAATTGTCATTGCACGGCCACGGGAACGGATTGCATTGACTTCATGAGATTAGAGATGGCCACCCAGCGATCCATCTGGCCACGATAGGCGTGGTTTGGATCGAGGCGCAGAATCGTTCGGCCTGGAAGATCAAGTTCGAAACGCGGAAAGTGGCCGGAGGTGATCACAATTCCATCCGCCGACAACAGTTGATCGATCGAAGCCGAATCAGTATTGCCCGGTGGACAGAGGAGCAGTGCGACGGCAATTCCCAGATCAAAGTGCATGCGGTCAGAAAAGTCCGCCATCTGCCAGCAATTGTCGGGCGCAGAGGACGGGAGTTCGCCGTGCACGACAACATTTCTGAAGTTTTCGCAACAATGTTGCAGCAGCGGGCCGTGCGGACTTCCATAGATCATCAAACAGAAGTCGCCACAGCGCTGGGCCGCAGTCATGAGGACGTCTTCCAGATAATTTTCGAACAGGCGTTTCGAGCGCACCGGAAGAATCCTATCCGCGCCAACGATCTCAATCAGAGCCGCAGGCCACTCCACACCCCAGGCACCTCCATCTTTGTCGTTCAGAAATAGCGGCACGCTGCCGCCCGTCATCCTCAAAACCTTTTCCAACACTTCAAACGAACCGTAAACGACTCTGCCCAGCACAACGGGTCCCTCGCCAAGCACCAGGTCCGCCAAAACCAGATCCGGTGAAGGCGACGCCGAAGCAACCAGTTCGAGCACGGGGCGGGCCCGTCGCTTGGCGCAGGTAACTATCATGCCATCGACCAGCGATTGCACCGCTGCGAGCGAACTACTGATGCTTTGGGCGGAGATTCCGGGCGCGGAGAACGACGTGAGAATTTCGCGCGCTTTTGCGCTCGATGCTTTCGGAAGAGTTGCAGCCACGCGGTTCAAATTATCTTCATCCAGATTGACGGGATCGAGCTTGCCCATGGCGACAACCAGGCGGCGCAGCTCGACTCCATGTTTGCGGGCGGCCGCCGTTACTGTGGGCAGAAACGAAGAATGGAACTGGCTGCATCCCATCGCCACCGACATCATGTCGTAAAGCTGCATTTGAGATATTAGCGGCCCCATGAACTCTTCGGCGGCGTCCATGGCGTCGAAAAGATCGATTCCGGTTTCAACGCCGAGATTATCGAAAACAGCGACGGCGATCTCGGTAGGAACATTGCCTGCGCTGCGCCCCAATCCATAGAGGGTGGTATCGATGAAGCGCGCTCCGGAGCGAACCGCTTCCACGGCATTGGCTACGGCGAACTGCAAATTGCTGTGTCCATGAAATCCCAATTCGCAGTCGGAGCGTTCGCGCGCAGCGCTGAGATACTTACGAACGTCCTCGGGGAACATACTGCCCGCCGAGTCGACGCAGTAGACAACGTCCGCTCCGACGTTCGCCCCGGCCGCAGCCTTCTCGCCGAAGACATCGGCTGAGATGCCATAGGTTTTCATGAAATTGAGACAAACCTTCAGCCCCAGCTCTTTCGCCAAGGTCAGGTATGAAAAGGCGTCTTCAATTTCCGGAGCGTTGTAGCCGATGCGGATAAAATCGAGGCCCGCGGAGCGCGCGGACTTTAGTTGGTCCGCGGTGCCGATGCCAGGGATAAAGAAACATCCGATCAGAGCGTTGGGCGCGGCACGCTTCGCCGCTTCAATCAGCCGCTCATCGGTGGACGGCATTGCACCTTTGCCGGCCTTCGCAGCTCCCAATCCCAAGCCGTGGCCCACTTCAATCCAGCGAAAACCAAGGCGGCCCAAAACGCGTGCCAGAACCGCAGTGTCGTTTTCTGTGAACTTGAAATCGACCGCGTAACTTCCGTCGCGCAGCGTGCATTCCAGGATCTCGACACGCCGGCCAGCAAGCCCTGACGGCGTCGCTTCTTCTTTGGACCGAGACTGCGCAGGATCCGCCATTCTCACTTCTCCGAGCCGATTGTCCGAGACGCTGCCACACGCCGCATGTTCGTGGATTTTGATGGAGCCAGTATAGTACCAGTTTCAGCTGTGAAGAAATGACTCCTGCAACCCGTTGTTCATCACGGGTCCGGGCGCGCGGATTGCACTGCCTTCACGATTCCTTCGGCCCACGCGGTGGGCGAGTAAGCTTCAATTCGTTCCCGGCCTCTCCGACCCATTTCCCTTCGCTGCGCGGAGTCGCTCGCCAGATTTTCCATGGCAAGGGCGAGTTGAGATGGGTCGCGAGGCGGAATGACAAATCCGTTCCAATCATTTTGGACCAGATCCGGCGTGCATCCTGCGACGGTTGTAGTAACCACTGGCAAGCCGCACGCCATTGCTTCGTTTACGACGAGTCCCCAGGGATCGCTGTGGGTCGGGAAAATCAATCCTTCGGCCAGAGCGTAAATCTCCGGCAGTTCTTCCCGATGCGCAAAGCCCAAGAATTGGATTGTCCCAGAGATTGGCGAGGCGCGTGCCATCAACTCCGCACGGTCCGGTCCGCCTCCCACAAATACGAGGCCAACTTTGGCCCGTATCTCCGATTTTAGTGCGGCATAAGCATCGAGAAGGTCAAATACTCCCTTTGCCTTGACGAGGCGGCCAACGTAAAGAAAGTAGCGATCGGGAAGACGGTGGCGGGCGCGCACGCTAGATTCATCGTGGCGCGATGCTTCGGCTAATTTGGAAAACAGAGACGTGTCAACCGCGTTGCGAGCCGTAAAGATTCGCTGCTCGCCGATGCCAAGTTCCTTCAAGTAGTTCAACGACGATGTTCCCGGCACAACAAATTCTGTGCACAGGCTCAGGAAGCGCGCCTTCATAAACTCCACGACACCGTACTGGTGCCGGAGATCGAAGGCGGTACTCTCCGACCAAAGGAGCAAAGGTACTCGATGATGTCTGGCCCAGCGGGCGGCGGACCATGAAGCCAGATAATTGTATCCACCGCACAATATGACATCCGGCGCAATGCGGCTCAGGGCCGCATGCATTCCGCGATTGAGCAAGATGTTGTATCCGCCGAGGCGTCGCCGCCAGGACGGAAGCACGTCATAGTGAAATCTGGATTTCGTCTTTGTAAACCCGCCACTGACGCAGCGTCGGATCGTTCTCAGACAAAAAAACTACATGCAGGTCAACTTCCGGCCTTTGCGCCAGGGCGTTGAAGACTGGGATCCGGTAGGGCGCAATGATCTCGGTGACGATCACGAGCTTGGGAATCACCTGCGAAACTCCCGGCAAGGCTGGAGGATTCGCCGTTCCCGCGAATCTACGGGACCCGGAATTGGACAACGAGGCCAGGGATCGAAGGCTTTCATACGCACAGTGACTCGTCTAGCTTGAAGCAGAAAGCCATAGTACACGGAGGCGACTTGCCAAGCACGCCGACCAAGACAAGACTGCTACACTCTAGCCGAAATGGCACTGAAAGAGCTTGTGAGACAGGTGATCCCGTACGGCATCTGCCAGTATTCCATACGCCGTCACGAGTATTTGCGCCTCGGGTTCGAGGCGTACCGGGCCGGTCGGTTGGCGTTTTCTTCCCGCCAATATCACAATTTGTGCGAAGCTCGGCTTAACCTTCTGCCTCGTTCTATCCTCTCTACACTCGGGACTTGTGTTGACGCCGGCGCCCACGCGGGAAGATGGACGCAGACGCTGCTCGATCTTTTTCGGCCTCAACGTGTCGTCGCTGTGGAATGTGACCCGCGGATGGCCGGTCCGCTGAAGGAGAGGTTCAAGGGTCTCGGAAATGTAAGAGTCGTCGATGCCGCTCTTGCGGAAGACGATGGCACGACAAATTTTTATCAGCTCAGGCATCCCGCTGGCTCTTCGCTTTTGAAACCTCGGGAGGAGATCAAGAAAGAACTTTTGGCGAGTTCCTGGGATCTGGTGGGAACAGTGGGCGTTCGGAAGATCAGCTATGACCACCTAGTCGCCGATGAAGAAGAAATATCCATTCTGAAAATCGACATCCAGGGTGCGGAGATGGGAGTGCTGACGAGCTCTCAGGAAGGATTACGGAAAACAAAGTCCATCATTATGGAAGTTACATTCGTCTCCCACTACGAAAACGACTACGGATTTCCGGAACTCCATCAGCTTATGCGCCGCAAAGGTTTTGGACTTTACCGTCTCTCCGCTCCTTATGAGCGTGGCGGCAGAGCGCTGTACTCGGATGCAGTTTATCTTCGGGAGGAGATTCTTCAAGATCTCGCTCCGGCAAGGTAGTTGGAAATTCTGCGGAACTCTAGCGATAGTGAGCGCTGGTTGAAGGATCGCGTTGAGCCACTCGATCGAGCAGAGTCATCCACTTCTCCGCCGTAACCCGCCAATCAAACATTTCTCGGCAACGCTCGAATGCTGCGCGGCCCAGGTCTTTGCGGTGTTGAGGCCGCGACAGAAGATCCGAAATTGCACTTGAGAACTCCTGCACATTCTCCGGATCGACCAACCGGCCAGTATTTCCGAGGACTTCGGAAATGCCACCACGATTTGAGCCGACCACTGGCGTCGCACAAGCCATCGCCTCCGCATTCACCAGCCCGAACGGTTCCTGGAAGAGCGAGGGACAGGCAAACAAAGTCGCCTTCTGAAACCAGAGAGGCAGATCCTTATCGTGATCCAGATAGCCGGTGAATTGAATCCTGGCCTGTTTCCTTTTTTGCAGAGAGTTTGCCAATTCGTACACGGTTCGCACGTAGGGCGTTTCGCGGTGCGTTCCGAAACTGCTGGTCCCAGCAATTACAAGCTTCGCTTGGGGATGCTGGTCGAGCACTAAGTCATACGCCCGCATGAGCGGCAAGACTCCTTTTTCCGGATCGAACCGACCGACAAAGAAAATCGTCTTCGCTTCGCGTACTTCTTCCCGGGGAAAAAACAAGCGTAAGTTAGCGCCATTGAAGATCACCTGAGACTTGGCGTTCAAAAGCGTGGACTTTGAAGCGAACGTGCTCCGCAGGTAGTTGCTGCACACTAGAAGCACATCCAGACTTGAAGCCAGCGAATCCAGCGCAGGGCTGGGCCAGTGCCCGATGTGATCATTGTGCAGATGAAGGACGAGCGCTCCGCGGTAGCCCATTCTTCGCAAGGCTGATACCCACTGCGGCCGGTTGTGGATGTGAATTACGTCGAATTGACGCAGCCGTTTGATCAAGGCCCGCAGCCATAGCGTCTCCTCGTGGCGCCGAGCCAGCGGAATTCGCGCAATGATTGCGCAAGCAGTGCAGACTTTGCTGCTTTCGTGTGGAAGCGGGTACAAATCTTCAGGTCGTGTAGGAAAGCCAAAAACGGTGACTGCCAGACGGTCGCTTAGCAGGCTATAAACCTCATAAGTCCACCGGGCCACTGCGCCACCGAAATAAGAGCTGAACTGTTCCCTTCCGGATAGCAGCACTGCCACGGACCGACGTTCGCTCTGCGTCGCTGTCACTGGCCATTCCCGAATTGTTCGATGAGCATTTTCTTGCCCAGCAGAGCTGCTGTGATCGCGTACACGGCGGCTCCGGCACCGACCACCAGCAAGGGTTGTGAAGAGTAGGAGTTTACTATCCGAACCACCCCGACCATCAACAAGGCTGAAAATCCCGCGACCGCGATGAAGGGGTTCCTCCAGAGGTCCCGCAGATCTCGAGGAATCAAGAAGTAGGCTGTGGCGCCGACCGCGAGTTCTCCGAGAACGAAGGCCACACAGGCGCCCGTCAAACCAAACGCTCGCACCAGTAGCAGCGCGAACGTTACCGCAACCAGAGCACCCGCGCTGGCCGAAGCCAGACAAGCCCGGTGCCGTCCCAGGGCGTAGAGAACGGTGCCCGAGAGGAGCGATGCGACGGGAGCAGCCAGCAGAAACGGCGCGACCCAGCGAACGGGACCAACCGCGGCTGCGTAGTTTGCCCCTAGCACCCAGGGCACCATCAAGTGTGCGGTCACAAGCGTGCCTAGCGTGAGCGGAATGCTGATGGCAGCCAAGGCGGACACCGCGGCACGCAGCAGACGGCGCAGCCCGGCTGGAGACTGAGCAGAGAGCGCCATACGGGGCATGAGCACACTGAATACGATGGTGGCGAAGTTGCGCAGTATATCTACAAAACGAACCGACGCGGCGTAAAGCCCCAGAGCGTAATCGCCGAGGAACCAGCGTACGACAATATGCCCGGTGCGGTGATAAATCGTGCCCATCATCGTGGTGGCTGCGTAGTGGAAGCTGGGAATCAGAATCGCGCGCCAGCGGCTTGCTGTGATCACCATCGGCGGCCGGAAGCCGCTGTGCCACAGCACCAGCCAGCCCAGCAGATTCATCACCAGACCAGAGCCGAGAATGCTGCTGGGAAGCCACATAATATCCTTCGGACCACGGACCAACAGCAGGACTCCCGCAGCGTATAAGGCCTGTTGAAATAGAGTGAGCAGCGACCGGATGTGGAAAAGCTCCAGCGAAGTCAACAGGAAATCCGATCCTGTCAGACCAACGCAGAGGGCGCCCACTCCGTACCAGTGCAGCAAAGAACGCACATCGGGACGGCGATCAAAACTCGTGACTACCAACAAGATGGCAATTGCGGCAAGAGTACTCAGCGCGCGCAGGGCAAGGAAATCAGGAATGAGTTCAGCAGCGGCATGCCGGCGCGCCGCAATTTGCTGCGTGGTGTAAACCGTGAGCCCCGGATTCGCCACAACTTCAACGAATGCGCAGAGCGCCACGACGTAACTCCAGAGCCCATAGGTTTCCACGCCCAGGCGACGGACCAAGACTGGGAAGGTAATCGATGTGATCAGGAGTCCCAGGACACGCGCCGTTCCCACGGACACAAAGAAGCCGCCGTAGCGCACCAGGGCACTCGATCGTTTCACAGGTGAGTCACCATGCGGAGAGCAGACACCGGTCAAGACACTCTTTGTTGAAAGTAGGGTTGACGCCTGGACACCGCCTCCTGAAACACAGAAGCCCACTGGGCGGCAATCTCGTCCCAGTCAAACTGATTGGTGTGGCGGACCGCGGCGGCGGCAAACGACTGGCGCAGGCTGGCATCGGTAGCAAGCCGGTCGAGACTCTCGGCGAGCTCAGCGTCGGACTGGACCAGGAAACCGGTTTTACCATGCACGACATAATCCGAACGGTATACGTCCATGGCGATGCTAGCGAGGCCGCAAGCGCTGGCTTGCAACAGGACTTGCGGGTTGCCCTCCAGCACGCTGGGGAACAAAAAGATGTCTGCCTTTCGCATTTCCTGGCCTAGCAATTCTGAGGTCAGGTGCCCGAGGAAGGAGACGTTTCGACATCCCAGTTGCTGCACCAGATCGCGGCACTGTTTTTCCGTTTCGCCCTTGCCGGCGAGGCGGAACTGCAAACCAGGCAACCGGGCAGCCTGCTGAATCACCAACTCAACCCGCTTGCGCGCCTGGAATGATCCCGCGTAGAGAACGACGGGCGCTACATCTGCGGTGCGCTGAGGCGGTGGAAAATAACGGCGCCGGTCGATGCCGTCATAGATCGGTGGCGCCACGACTCCGAACATCTGGCGAATCGTCTCCGATACGTATTTGGAGTTGGCAAAAACCATGTCCCCCTCCACAATGGAACGCCCTATCATGCCACGACCGGTAACCGCGTCCATGGCCATCACGATATACGTGATCAATGCAGTTTTCAGAGCCATGCGCTTGCGCAAGTCAAAAAAAATCCGGTCCAGCGGGCCGGTGCGCGGGAAGAAATAAATATCTGGCGCCGGAAGAACACAGTGGCGCAACAAGCGCAGCGTGTTGCCGCGCCGGGTCCAGCGGACGAGACGAGTGTTCCTCCGGGCTTTGAGCCGCATATCCGGAGAGTCGCCGTCGCACAGCATGGTCACGTGAAATTGGTCTTCCGGTAGGCGGGCAACGATTTCCTTCACCGTGAGATTCTGCGCATTCGTGTTATCCGCGGCGGCGTCGGATGGAGTAAACACGGTGATTGGAGCGCTGCGGCGTGCCATCGTGGGTTGCAGCCTAGTCTAACTGCTTTTTCGCCGTGCGTCTGCAAGAGCGCGCGAGGCAGTCAGAATTGATCGCCACGAAGTCGCTTCGTGACTTGGCGGACCGCCGACTCAACTTTGGGCGATCGCTTCAAAGTTTCAACCACCCTGTATCGCAAAAGTTCACGCAGATGCCTGGCTCTTGAACGTGTCACGGTGGCGTGGAGAGTCTGGCGTGTGCTATTTCCAAATCGTTCCTTGTATCCTTCCGAACCGAGTCCGAGGTCGACCCTGTCCATTCCATCCATGTCACAGGCCTCGACCACTATCCTTGAGAGCAAGCAGTGACCGGGAGAATTCTCTTCCTGTGCGCTGTCGAAGGTTGGCTGGTACCAAAACCAACTGCCGTGAAATTGAAAGCCATAGTTCCATGCAACGGGGCGGTCCATGACATTCAGCAGGCTCAAGGTGACAACTCCGCAGCCGTCAAAGCGCCTGGCGAGTTCCGCCAGGAACTGGCGACGCTCCGGCGTAGCGAGACTACTGGCGCGATGTGTATGGACAAAACGCGCTACATGGGCGTCCGCAAAGTTGCTCAAGGCCGGTCGAATCTGCTCCCACGACTGCAGATGAGCAAAGGTTACCGGCCCATTCTTTTCCATTTCGCGCAGATAGCGACGCAGCTTTTTCTTGCCGGCCAGAGCGGCCTTCAGCTGCTGGCGCTGCTCTCCGGTACCCAGCACGACCTGCGAACACAAATACGCCGGCCGCATGTGGAGGTAAAACCCATGCGCATCGGCCCCGTCGCGCAGGGCGGCGGGGGTTCCCGAATCTGCGGGAAGGTTGGCCAGCGAGATCGAAGTCGCGTTGATTTTTCGCAACTCCGCAAAAACTGCATTGATGAACTCGGACCGGCGGTGCGGCAAGGTCAGAAAGTCGCAATAATCAGCTGTCGTCGCGGCCAGAAAACTTATTTTTTTCCCGGCAGGATCGGTCGCCAGCGATACCACGCCAACCAGTTCATCCGCTTCGTAACCCAGCAGCAGCAGCGGTTTGAGAGAAGCCCCGTACGCCGACTGCACCGCGAGCGCCCACTCGCAAGTGTAAAAGACTTCCGTCCGCTCCGTTCTTAGAGCGACCGCGTTCCATTGAAGATGAAGGTCAGGATCCGGGGGAATTTCCCGGTGAAGGACAATGCGCAAGACTCACTTCTCTCCCGTCGCTTTGGAGCTGGAGAAGTTCAAAGCCAGACCAAACTTCAGAATCACTTCCGGCACTTTATGATCGGACCACAAACTCCCAGCACAGAGGAGTGCCACGCTTGATGCTCCGCGCCGCCCGCTTGCCCAATACTTCCGCGAGATGTCGCGGATGTAAACCGTTTGCGGGACGAATCGAGCGTACATTTGCGGCGGTGAACGCCTCGCCCTCCTTAACATCGTCCACCACGAATAGAGAGCGGCGAAATGCGCGGCTTGCTTCTTCCTTTCCGCTACAACCAAAGTGGACTTCACCCAGAGCTTTTTCAGCGATTCGCACCGCGTCCACCATTGCTCTGAATTCGTGCGGTTCGAGCGAGAAGGCGCTATCGGGTCCCGGAACGGAGCGTGACAGCGTCAAATGTTTTTCGATGATGCAAGCCCCCAACGCAACCGCAGCCACGGGCGCCGCGATTCCCATGGTGTGGTCAGACAATCCCACGGGAACTGCAAATCGTCGGGCCATCTCCGGAATAGTCCGCAGGTTCATTTCGTCCGCCGGCGCCGGATAAGCGCTTGTGCACTTCAGCAGTGCAATCTGTGTCGCGCCCGCCTCACGAGCGGTCTGCAAGGCCTCCTCGATCTCTTCGACGCTCGCCATGCCCGTGGACACGATCAGAGGCTTGCCGGTGCGCGCCATTTTCTGAATGAGGGGAATATCGACTAGCTCGAACGATGCGACTTTGTGAGCCGGCACGTTCATCTCCTCCAGAAAGTCCACCGCCGTGGGATCAAACGCGCTGGAAAAACAATCCATTCCGAGCTCTTCCGCCGCCCTCTTGAGCCGGGGCTGCCACTCCCACGGCGTGAAGGCTTCCGCGTAGAGATCGTGAAGAGTTCGCCCGTCCCAGAGCGTCCCACCACGAACCTGGAATTCGGGCCGGTCACTGGCCATAGTGATGGTGCCGGGGGTGTAGGTTTGCAACTTAACGGCATCGGCGCCAGCCTCTTTGGCAGCCTGGATGATTCGAACTGCCTGGTCGAATTCATGATTGTGGTTGGCAGAAAGTTCGGCGACCGCATACACGGGCTGTCCAACGCCAACAGATCTGTTGCCAATTTTTATTTGCGTCATTCGCGCTGCTCAGATCGCTACTCGAACGGCATTATAAAGTGGCGGCTCACGATCGGTTGAGGTGCAGCGCGCTGGATCGTCTCGGTGGTGACTGGCCAGCTTGCGGATCGCCTGCTGCCTATTGGGTGGGTTTGGCCGCGACGGTTCCCATCCCGTTCATCGCATGGTGGGTCGCTTACCGCAGCGATTGGTTCTGAGATCCGCTTCAGGTGTTGTTGCTTTGCGTCATGGTGAACGTGCCGTTATTGACGGCCACGCACTTGCTGCCACTGCCCGGAGTCAAAGTCCAATTGCCAACGATGGTGACGCCACTGAGCAAGTTGTTGTTGTTGACGTTTGCCGTTCCTGTGACTGACGTGCTGGTAAGGGTGACGGTGTCGCCAGCCGACGAGGGTATGGTAAATGAAAACGTGCCACTGATCTGGTCCGCCGAATTGTAAGTCACGTTCAATGTTCCGCTCGGCGTTGGGCCCACACTTCCGAAACACGTATCCTGATTCAGAAGTTGAAAGCTTCCAATACTGAGCGTCCCACCACTAGAGACGGTGAATTGCGTGTTAAAGCTAAACCCGGACGACGTGGCTACCCCTCCCGAGATAACCGCCTGCCAGACGTCGGTGGACGGAGCTTCCACGGCAGTCGAACTGCCGCAGCCATTCAGCATGACGGCGAGCAGCACCAGAACTGCAACTTCCTTCATGAATTTTCCTTGAGTTTTGAAATCGTACTCAAGAATTCTACCGCAAGACTACAGAGATGCGCCTTGGGGGGTCAATGGATGTAAGGCCATCGGCGTTAAGATCCGAGGTTGCTATTTGATGTAGTAGCCGGAAACCTTCCACTTCCCGTCTTTATCCAGCATCGGCGTAACCGTCTCGACTGCTGATTGTTTGTATTCGAAGCTGCTGTCGTACTGAATCACGACATACTCGCCATCGGGAGCACCCGGCAGAGTTTTGGTGTACCTGGCGCTCTTCAGCTTGCGAGTGAGCAATTTGCCCAGCGGGTCGCGGCTCGCCCGCAGCGCACTCTGCCACTGGTCCTGGGTGACAGCCGCTTTGAAGAGCGATGCAGCTTCCTGCCAACTTTCTGCATATTTGCCGGAATCGACCAATGCCAGCCAAGACTCAGCCGACTGATGGGCCAACTGCTCAGGCTTTTGCTGGGCTTGAACAGGGGGGCACATCGCCAAGAGCACGAGCAAAGAAAAGGCTATCGACAGCTTGAACTCCTCCTGCCACATTCGGACATTCATTCCGGTTCCCCTTGTGATGAAAAGCTACGCTCCCCGCTTTCCCTTCAGTTCCGCCAGCAATTGCTCGATGCGGTCTTCCTTCTCGAGCGCGGCCAGACGGTCTTCCATGTTGTCTCCGGCAATTTCCGACTTTGCCTCGCTCAGCGCCTCGGAGTGCGCTACTTTGCGCTTCATGCGATCGAAAGCTGCGGCTTTCGATCCGTCGCCTATGGCCAAGCGGGCGTCACTGGCCTTACCGACAGCGCGGGCGCGGCGATGTTGCGCGATCAGCAGATCGGCTTTGGCCTGCGCTTCGGTCAACTTCTGCTCCAGCTGCCGCAGCGCGGATTTCAGATTCTCCACCTGCGCCTTCTGATCGCTGACCTGCTGGGCGAAGCTCTCGCTCATCTCGCGATAACTTTCAACTCGTTGTAGTGACGCGCGCGCCAGGTCATCCTGTTTCTTGTCAACCGAGAGCTCCGCCTTGCGCATCCACTCGGCTACTTTTTCTTCGTTCTCTTTCTGTTTTTTCTCCAGCAGATGTTCGTCGGCGATGGCGATCGCCACCTGTGTCTTCACCTGCAGCAACTGGTTCTGCATGTCGAGAATCACCTGCTTGATCATCTTCTCCGGCTCCTCGGCCTTATCGATCAGGTCGTTGAGGTTGGCTCGCACCAATGTGGAAACTCGCTCTAGTAATGCCATGATGGACTCCTTTTTTAGCTTCTAGCTTCTAGCTTCTAGCTTCTAGCTCCTAGCTTTTGATTTCGTTTTGCGGCTTCGCAGTGGGCGCAGGTTGTTCGCCGCAGTGTGCTGCCGATGGCCATGCCAATCGCTACGCCCAGACCCAGCCAAATCGCGACGTGTCCCGCCAGCACTCCGAGGGCTATGCCCAGCGCTGCGCCAAATGCGATTCCTAAACCCATTCCTTTCGATTTGGTGTTCATAACCTCTGCTCCGATTTTGCTCTGGTGTCATTTCGCTCGTTTTGCTCGCGGGACGGACGAGGGCGTCCGTCCCTCCATGAGCGGTTGATACGCCTATTTTTTTGCTTCCACTAATGGCGGTTTCGGGCCGTTGTCGCCGAGCTGGCGCACTTTGCCCAGCAGCTCCGAGAGTGGCATGCCCGAGAGCGTTTCGAACAAGGCCGGCACCTGTGCCGCCATCTTGGCAATGTCGCCGGTGATTTTGTTCATCCCCGAAGCATCGCCGTTGCCGGTGGAGACGATGGTGATCTTGTCGACGTTTGCCAGCGGACTGGCCAGCGCCTTCACCACCTCCGGCATGCAGGTGAACAGACGATCAATCACCGCTGCCTGGTTGTATTCCTGATAGGCCTCGGCTTTCACGTTCATGGCCTTGGCTTCCGATTCGCCTTTCTTGAAAATGATTTCCGCTTCGGCCTCGCCTTGCGCACGGATGGACGAAGCATGACCTTCGGCTTCCGCTATCAGGCGCTGCTTTTCGGCCGCCGCCAGTGTTTCGATCCGCTGACGCTCGATCTCCGCTCCCTTCAAGACGGTTGCGATGAGTTCTTTCTCGCGTCGATTGATTTCCGCTTCCTGCACCTTCACCTGTTGCTCTTTCTCGATCTGCTGCACCTTCACCTGTTCAGCGATGACCTGCTGCTGCATGATGTTGGTCTGGATGTCATACGCCTTGTCGGCCTGCGCCTGCTGGCGTTTGGTGACCTCAAGAAATTGTGCCTTCTTCACTTCCAGGTCGCGCTGCGATTCTGCTTGCTTTGCTAGGGACAAGGTTTCGGCCAATACACGCTCCTGATCGGCTTGTGCCTTGGCAACAGCGGCTTCCCGCTGTGCTAACGCGCGCTTGATGGCGGTATCACGGTCGGCTTCGGCGGTGGCAACGTCGGCATCGCGCTTGATCCGCGCCACGTCCGGCTTGCCCATGTTGGTGATGTATTCGTTCTTGTCGCGGACTTCCTTGATGGTGAACGAGATCACTTCGAGGCCCATCTTGTTCATGTCCTCAGCGCAAGTGGATCGCATGCGGTCGGAAACCATCTCCGGCTGCTTGACGATTTCTTCCACCGTAAGCTGTCCGATAATGCCGCGCAGATGGCCTTCCATCACCAGCCGAATCAGGCCTTCGCGCTCCTGATCGCTTTTGGTGAGGAACTGCTCGGCCGCCGTGAGAACAGACTCGCGATCGGACTTGACCTTGATTTGCGCGACGGCTTCGACGGTTACGGCGACGCCTTGCTTCGTGTACAGATCCTGCTGCGGCGCCACATCGAACGACATCAATTCCAAAGACAGGTCCTTGCACACTTGCACCATGGGGAGCACCAGCGTTCCGTGGCCTTGCACTACGCGTGTGCCACCCAAGCCATACACGATGAGTGCCTCGTGCGGCCCCGCTTTGCGATATAGCCTGGCCATTCCGCTCATCAGGAACAGAAGAACCATCACTCCCAGCCCGGCGAAAATCCAAATCTCCACCATCCTCGACATCTCGAACATAACGCCTCCCTCCACGCAAACCTTGCGGTTATGAGTGCTGATAACGCTTGATCACATTCAAGTCATGCACAATCCGTTTTGGATCGCTGTGCCCAAGAAAAATCTCTCCGTCGAACGTCTCGACGCGAACGCCGGTCTTGCCCCAGACATAAGCCTTGCCATTGCCGACGCCGCGTATGCCGTAGCCGCGCAGAGGATTCCAACTCTCGATTCCATAATTCTTGATCTGCAACAGAGGAATCGATTTCAGGCGGAAGCCGAGCGTGCGGATTTCGACGCCGTGGGGGCTGAAGTAGTAATGAAATCCGTCCCACGCCATCGCGAATGCAGCCAGCGTTATAAGCGCTACGGCAATCATGGCCGCACGCGCAGTCCGCTCCGGAATGGCGAGCGCTACGGGAATCATGACAATTGACGGCACGATAAAAACCAGCGCCCACGGCTTGCCCGAATGAACCTCTTCGGCGAGCACCTCAGTGCGCGAAAGCGCTGTGCCACGCTTCTCCGAGATAGCCACTACGGCGATGACAATTGCACCGGCGACGCTCACGACCGGCACTAACGGAAACGCGATCGGAGTGCGATTCAGGTTGTACTCCAGCAGGGAATTCTGGAGATACACAAACATCCAGACTTCCACGTGGAAAAATCCGAGCAGCGCCCAGGATGTTTTCGCCACAGGATACCTCCCATCCATCACAAGAAGAATGACGAAAAATACTGCGGCCAAAAACGCGAGGAACCCGGCGCTCCAATAGAGCGACACTTCGCGCGTCATCCATCCGTTGGCTTGGCCCGCCGCATTGAAGTGAGTGGCCATGCGCAGCGGCAATCGATCCCAAAGCTGCCAATAGCGGACACAGGTTGCCACCGGGGCAAACCACAACAACGCGGCCAGAGTCTTGTATGCGCTGCGAGTCATTGCTGTCGCTCCTTGGAGTTCACCGTTTGCTCGGGTGAACCGTCATCGTCTCCGGACATCTCGCTCCACAAGCGAACGTAGGCAATTCCCTTCTCGTAGCGCGTGACCACAACTTCGGTTCCTTTCGCGATGGCGTTGCCATCTTCACTGCGCGCGCCACACACGCGACGCGTTCCCATCTGCGTGTAGATCAATTCCCCGGTTCCTCCTGCGCGGATTGCACTGGAGATGCGGCCGAGCACGCCCACCATTTCGTAGTCAGCGGGATCCATGTTCTCGTCCTCGGAGATCAACACCTTACTTAAGAACAGGAACACGATGCTTCCGCCAATCAGGCCGGCGGCGATGGAAGCCAGTAATCCGAAGCCAACCCAAACGCCGGAGTAGCGCGTGAGCAAATATCCGGTCCCGCCAAACCAGGCGAGGAAGGCCGTGAGTGTGACGAAGTTGAACGGCGAAACCCCTGCGCTCGGCGCGGCATGCGTGCCTGATTCGTTAGCTCCAGTGGGAGCGTGAGTTGTGGCAATCGGTGCATGTGCTGCTGTGCCGGTCGCTGGCGGAAGATGCGTCCCGCTTCCATGCGCGTGGAAATGTGGCAGATGCAAACGGCCGGTGCGCGCGCCTCCCAGCACAAACGAAAAGAAGCTGAGGCAGAAACCGACGGCAAAACAGATCAAGTAGAAATCCGCCCATGTCATGGTGTGGTTCACCGAATTCGCCTCCCTTCCGGCGCAGTTCCACGAGTGGTGGCTCACGCCGCGCCGACGACCGTTGCTGTGACTTTGCGCCGTCACCAATTCCGGGCGCAAGGCTTCCAGCAGCCGATCAGCCAGACCGGGCGTGTCGAGAATTGCGCCCAGCAGCAACAGACAGCGGCGCGTATCTTTCTCGCGCGCGGCCTTGATCAGCACCTCGCTCACTTCCGGATCGCTCACGAAGCGCTCCGACCCTTGCAGCAGCCAGACATCGAGTTGACCTTCGGTCGTGCGCAAATCCGAAGTCAGCTCGGTGTGATAACCCTCAGGGTCATCCACCAGAAAACCGGGATGCACCTTGAAGAACTTCGCCAACAACGCACGCGAGGACTGCGTCATGTGGCGGCGTCTGCCGCTTTCGATCTGCGACAAGTAGGACTGGCTGATGCTCTTGCGCAGCTCCTGGCGAACCGCCTTGACGATCTCCAGCTGGGTCAGGGGACGGCCGAGGCCACGCAGAGAACCTTCCACCTCGCGCAGGTAACGAATTTTCTCTCCCAGGTTCATATAACAGATCGCGATATTTATATTGCAATATGTGATATTTGTCAAGAAATGTAAAAGGCGTGCTTTGAAGAGCTTGCAGGTGAGCTACAGGCCGACTTCGATGCGCGAGCGGGGATCGAGGTAATCGCGCAGGGCGTCGCCGATGAAGTTGAAGGAGAGCACGGCGAGCATCACGGCGAGCGCGGGGAACAGAACCAAATGAGGAGCGTCGAAGAGATGGGCGCGGCCGTCGTTGAGCATGGTGCCCCAGCTGGCCGTGGGCGGCGGCACGCCGAGACCGAGAAAGCTCATGGTGGCTTCGGCGAGGATGGCTCCGGCCATGCCGATCGCGGCTTGCACAATGACGGGCTGAATGATGTTGGGGAGAATGTGGCGGACGATGATGCGCAGATCGCTTGCGCCGAGAGAGCGGGCGGCTTCGACGAATTCGCGTTCGCGCGCGGCGAGGACTTGTCCGCGAACCAGGCGGGCGTAGCCAACCCATCCGCCGAGGGAGAGTGCGAGAACGAGGTTGAAGATGCCGGGACCCCGAAAGGCGACGAAAGCGATGGCGAGAAGGATTCCGGGAAACGAGAGGAAGGCATTCATAAGGACGACGTTGACGAAGCGGTCGATGCCTCCGCCGTAATAGCCGGCGATGGAACCGATGATGAGGCCGAGGGCGAGCGAGGTGAGGACGACGCAGCTGCCTACGAGCATGGAGATACGCGCACCGTAGATGATGCGGGAAAGAATGTCACGGCCTAATTCGTCGGTGCCGAACCAGTGGGCGTGCGATGGAGGGTCGAGTCGGATGGGAAGACTAATGACGGCGGGATCTTGCGGGGCGATCCAGGGAGCGAACAGAGCGAAGATCACGAAGAGGATGACCAGCACGACGCCGATTGCGGCCAGCGGGATTGTGGCGGGCATTTCCGGCGACCTGGCGGCGGAACGAGATGGCTGAGGTGGACAAGTTAGAGTGTGAATATCTGCCTGCAATAATTTTCGCTCGCAGCTTCGGCACCACGGAGGAGCAGTGCGATGTCGCTCCACTGGGGTACCCCCCCTCCCCCCACCCTTGTGAAAAGTCCTGCTGGGCGCGGGTTTTGCAAAAGAGCGTCTGCAAAATATAGATGACAAAGAGCTTAGAGGTCAAAATCTAGAGAACAGGGGACTTACGTCCGTGTTGTCGCTGGCGGAGAGCTCGTACTGCCTCTCGCCTTGACCATGATGAGCTAGTTGCCCAGGGATGGCAAGGTTGGATGTCACGAAGGAGCGGAAGTTGTGGCGACAGGATACATAGCTCAGGGCTCTTCGCGTCGACAAAATACACAGGTCCTTCGCGTCGTGGTTACTGACGCCGCTGGAGCACGCGGGGCTCAGGATGACAGGTCTAGGAAATGCCATGCGTGGGGGGTGCTAACGGTGGTGGAGCACGTGAGCTCAGGGTGACGGGCCCTGGGTGCGATGTGTGTTCTAAACGGGAGTAAACTGGACTTGAGATTCACCTGGAGTGGAGGGGGATGGCCACTCAAATTGCCTTTTCGGTGTGTTCGCGGCGAATCCTCTCGATCCTGCTATCTGTGATCTGCCTGCTCGGGACTGGACAGGCGCAGCATGGCGGTGGAGGCGGCCATTTTGGGGGAGGCCATTTTGGGGGTGGGCATTCTTCCAGGACAAGGGCAGCGCCCGCGGGGATCACTCGGGCGGCCACTTCGGCTGGCTGCACTTTGGGTTCGGAAAGAAATCAGGCCGGCATGGCGAATCTGAGGCATCTTCTACGTCTGTTTCGGACGCTTCTACCCGTGAGCGGTCAAGCCTGTGGAACGTCTCCAGAACGGCTCGCATGCAATCCATTTCGCCGATCCCTTCCACGCTTTCCTGGTCTCGTCCAATAAGCCCGCGCGGCCTTGGTGACAAAGCTTCTTTCATTTCTGGCGCGGGACGCTTCGATCGCGGTTTCCTTTACAACCCCCGTCACCGGTTTGCTTCCTCTGGATGCTTCTTCAACGGCGTGAGCCAGGTGTGCTTCTTTGAACCATTCTTGCCGCTGTTTTGCTTCGCTGGCGGGTTTGATTTTTTTGGTTTCGGCTTCGGCGGGGACTCGGTCGATCTCGGCGACGATCTGAATTCCCAGGAAGTGATGCAATGGGAAATGCCGGCCGTCCCGCCCGCCAATGTTTCGGATGACGACTCAGGGGTTGGAAGTTCACCGGCGAGGCCTGGTTTGATGGCCGGCGTTGCGAGCGACGATCAGGCCGTGGGGCCGGGAGAGTTCCTGTTGGTGCTGAACAACGGCACGAGCCACGCTGTGACCGACTACTGGGTCGCCGACGGTTATCTCGAATACCTTAACCCCGACGGAACACGCAGCCACGTTCCGCTCGAGGCTCTCGATCTGCAAAATACAGTGAGCCAAAATGCTCCCCGGGGCGTGCCGTTTGTGCTGCGCATAGCGCCAGGCCAGAACCGGTAGCGAAAGCACGACATCGCAGATACCCCTCAAGGGCTATACTGGGGCGCACTGGAACAAGAATTCACCTGAGGCAAAAACGCGAGGCACGGATGGGTACCAGGGGACGGGAGGGAGAGGACGGCCAGACTTTAAATATTAAACTTGCTCGCGATCTTGAGGCCGGTTCAAAGGTGTGATCTCATTAACCTACAGGGGCGCACGAGCGGCCCAAATGCGCCAAAACCTCCACCTTTAGCGGAAATTCCTGAGGAGAAAATTATGAGTAAAGTCTCGTATATCCCAAAAGACTACAACACCATCACGCCGTACCTGATCATCAGGGGGGCAGCGCAAGCCATTGAGTACTACAAGAAAGTTTTTGGAGCGACTGAAACGGTTCGGATGAACGGCCCGGATGGCAAGGTGGGTCACGCCGAGCTGAAGATCGGCAACTCGCACATCATGCTGGCCGATGAAAATCCCAGCATGGGGCAGGGACACACCAGCGCGGCCACTATTGGCGCGAGCCCGGTGAGTCTGTATGTATATCTACCCGACGTCGATCGCGTGGTTGAGAAAGCGGCGGCGGAGGGCGCGAAAATTCTGAAGCCGGTTGAGGATCAGTTTTACGGAGATCGCTCGGGCTTCATACAAGATCCATTCGGACATCTGTGGGGGATTGCCACTCACGTGGAAGATGTGTCACCCCAGGAGATGAAAGAACGGATGAAGAAGTTGATGCCGGCAGCGTAGGTTGAACTGAACCGGAGGCGGGGCAGAGATGCTCCGCCTCTTTGTGCTTTCGGTTGCTTTCTCCAGGAAGAAGGTAATGGCACGCTAGCGCTCTGCGGCTGATATTGATGACGCTCGTACCATTCTTCGCTCAGATCTTTCCAGCCGGGATTCGTTGACACGATAAGGCCGATTTTCTTGATTCGCAGCCAGCCTTTGATGCACTTCTCGCGTTCGATTGCGTTGTGAACGTATTCGAAGCGCTGGAAGTCAACGAGGCGGTCGAGTTTGTATTTCGTGGTAAACGCTGAACCGATTCCTGTTTTGTGTTCTCGGACCCTTCCCATGAGATTGTTGGTGACGCCGACGTATAGTGTCTTCGAGCAGTTCGTCATGATGTAGACAAAGTACATGGGTCCTTCGCGTGGTGGCTCCCGACCGCGCTGGTGCACGCGGGGCTCAGGATGACAAATCGGGGATGGAATGTCTGTGATGAATGAAGTTTGCGGCGGTGGGAAACCCCACACTACTGCCTGATCCTTGGGTTCGCTACCGAGTAGAGCACGTCGGTTAGAAAATTTACGGCGACGTAGGTTAAGCCGATTGCGAGGATGCAGCCTTGGACTAGATAGTAATCGCGGTTGGAGATGGCTTGGATGGTGAGGCGGCCGATGCCGGGCCAGGAGAAGATCGTTTCCGTCACGATTGCACCGGCTAGTAATGCGCCGAACTGGAGACCCAGGACGGTGATGATGGGGATCATGGCGTTGCGCAGGGCGTGACGGTAGACTACCGTGCGCTCGGGCAGGCCTTTGGCGCGGGCGGTGCGGATGTAGTCCTGGCTGAGCTCTTCGAGCATGGAGGTGCGGACCATCCTGGTGAGGATTGCCGCCAGCGCTCCGCCCATGGTGATCGCGGGGAGGATGAGGTTGGCGAAGGAGCCGGCGCCGGAAACGGGGAGCCATCCCAGCTTGATGGCGAAGAGAAGGATGAGGATGGGGCCGAGTGCGAAGTTGGGGAACGAGAGGCCGAAGAGGCTGACGACGGAGAGCAGGCGATCGTCCCAGCGGTTGCGGCGCTGGGCGGAGCGGACGCCGGCGGGGATTGAGAGGATGATGGCGACGAAGAGCGAGGCAAGGGTTAATTGCAGCGTGTAGGGATAGCGCTGGGCTAGCAGGTGCGTGACACTTTGGTTGTAGCGGAAGGAGGGACCGAGGTCGCCGTGGAGGACGCCTCTCCAGTAGTGGAGGTATTGCTCGCCGATTGGAGCGTCGAGGCCATAGGCGTGGCGGGTGGCTTGGATATCGGCGGGAGGCGCGCCTTCACCTAGCATTTGCTGGATGGGGTCTCCGGGGACCAGGTGGATCAGGAGGAAGACCAGGCTTACTACCAGCCAGATTACTGGGAGGGTGTAGAGGACGCGTTGGAGTAGGGCTCGGATCATGGATCAGTTGCGTGTATAGAGACAGCAGGTTCCTCCACTTCGCATATCATTCCCTGCGGGAATGATATGCTCCGGTCGGAATGACAAGTTCTAACAATAAAGCAACGTAAGAAGTAAGCGAAACCTAGTCGAGCTTCGCTCGACTGGACGCCCCCTTCGACTTCGCAGATGGCTTGCTTCGCACGCCATCTGCTGCGCTCAGGATGACAGGGATTTGCATCATCATCAATCTCCAGCCTTGGCGGGTTCGGATTTGGATTCGGCATTCTCCAGCTTTTCGATTTTCACTTTGGCGATGCGGTGACCTTCCATTTCCTGGACCGTGTAGCGGTGGCCTTCGTATACAAAAGACTCGCCGAGATAGGGGATGCGTTGCAGGCGAGCGAGGACAAAACCAGCCAGGGTTTCGAAGCCGGCGTCGCGGGGCAGGAGCAGGCCGTGCTGGGTTTCTAGGTCGAGAATATTTTCCGAGCCTTCGAGCAGCAGGACGGACTCGTCGGCAAGAGCGGGTTCGGGCGGGGAGACGTCGAATTCGTCTTCGATATCGCCTACGAGTTGCTCGAGGATGTCTTCCACGGTGACGACGCCGGCGGTTGAGCCATACTCGTCGACTACAACGGCCAGATGGCGACGGCGCTGTTTGAATTCGTCCAGGAGTTCCGACAGGACTTTGGTTTCGGGAACGACGAGGACATCGTGCATGATCTGGCCGATCTGTGTGCGGGCGATACGCGAGGCTAAGGGCTGGCCGAGATTGACTAATCTTAGGCGCACCCAGCGAACCAGTTCTTTGTAATAAAGGACGCCGACAATGTGCTCGGGGCCGCGTTGAGGATCATAGACGGGGATGCGCGAGTGCTGGCCTTCGACCACGCGATTGAGGGCTTCGTCAAGCATGAGATCGGAGGGTAAAGAAAAAATATCCGGCCTTGCGACCATGACTTCGCGGACGGTAATGCTGTCGAGTTCGATGGCGTTGTGGATCATTTCCTCTTGCGAGGCGGGAATCTGGCCGAACTGGCGGCTGGCGGTGACGATGAGCTTGAGTTCGTCAGGGGAGTGAACGGCGCCACCGCGGCGCGTTTCGCGGGCGCCGAAGAGGCGCAAGACCAGGCCGCCGGAGCGGCGCATGAAAAAAAGCAAGGGGCGGGTGATGGTGAGGAAGGCTTCCATGGGACCGGCCACGGCGAGGGCGATCTGCTCGGCGCGCTGGAGGGCGAGAGTCTTGGGGACAAGTTCGCCGAGGAGGACGTGAAGGTAGGTGATCAGGCTGAAGGCAATGACGATGGCGATGCCGTGGGCGTAGACGGCGGCGTGCGGGATCCTTTGGACGAAGTGGAGGGAGCCCACGAGTTGGGCGACCATAGGTTCGCCGATCCAGCCTAGGGTGAGGCTGACCATGGTGATGCCGAGTTGGACGCCGTTTACGACTTCGTCGAGGTGCTGATGGAGGCGCTGGACGATGCGGGCGCCGATGCGGCCGGAGGAGATGAGCTGCTGAATTCTTGTGTCGCGGACGCTGACCAGGGAGAACTCGGCAGCGGCGAAAAACGCATTTGCCGCCACCAGGAGAAGGATCAGGAGCACGCGGAGCAGCACGAAGGCGATCATTTAGGCGTAATTCTGATGGGCAATTCTAGCATTCGGGGCCGGGATAGCTTGTGGCGGGTTTGAGGTTGGCTTAAATTCTTCAACGCAGAGGTCATCCTTCGGCTGCGCTCAGGGGGGGCAGGGGAGCACCGGGTAAAACTTTTGCGGCCGCCGGGCTAACCTTTTTTCTATGAGCATGGTCTAAGTGGAAGACGGCAAAGTTGTTTGTGCCGCTCAGACCACTCGGGCTCGCTGCAAAATCTCTGGAACAAAGGCAACTCAGGCTTCGTACAAACTAATGGAGCGCGCGAGACGGCTCCATTTCCAGCTCATCTTAGGAGGCGGTTGTGAACGGAAACGGAAATAATAAGAAGAAGCGTCGCAGAATGTTTATTTATGGCGGCATTGGGCTGGGAATCGTTCTGGTGATTGCGATTGGGGTGTTTGCGGCCACGCGTGGCGGCACCAAGATTGATCCTACGAAGCTGGCGAAGGTGGAAAAGGGCGACTTGGCGAAGAGCGTAGTGGCGACGGGGAAGGTGACGCCGATCACGAAGGTTGAGGTGAAGTCAAAGGCCAGCGGGATTGTGAAGAAGTTGCTGGTGGACTACGGCGACCGGGTGAAGAAGGGACAACTGCTGGCGCAACTGGACAAGGTGGAGATTGAGGCGCAGGTGGCGCAGTCGCGGGCGGCTTTGGATGCGGCCGATGCCAACCTGACGAGTTCGCAGGCCGACTACGAGCGCGCCAAGGTGGATGCGGAGGGTCCTGACGTTCCGTTGTTGAAGCGTGCTTATGACCGGGCCGAGGGCATGGCGAAGGATGGGGTGGTATCGGCCTCGGCGCTGGACGATGCCGAGAAGAATTATGAGATGTCATTGAATAAACAGAATGTGGCTAAGGCGCAGGTGACGGTGCTGAAGGCGAAGATTGCGCAATCAAAGGCACAGGTGGCGCAGGATCAGGCCAACCTGACGCAGTTGGAGGAACAGCTGAGCTATACCGACATCGTTTCGCCGATCGATGGCATTGTGCTCTCGCGCGATGTGGAGATGGGCGATGCGGTGAGTTCGATTCTAGTGCTGGGCTCGTCGGCCACACTGGTGATGACGCTGGGCGATACCAGCGAAGTTTATGTAAAGGGCAAGGTGGACGAGAGCGATATTGGGAAGGTGTACCTGGGCCAGCCAGCACGGATCAAGGTGGAATCGTTCAAGGACAAGACTTTTACCGGCAAGGTAACGAAGATTTCTCCGATGGGTGTGGAGAAGGATAACGTTACTACATTTGAGGTACGGGTTTCGATTCAGAATCCTGGCGGCGAACTGAAGGCTGAGATGACCGCCAACGCGGAAATCCTGCTGGAAGAGCATAAGAATGTGCTGCAGATTCCCGAGGGCGCGATTCTTTATGACAAGGATAAGAAGGCGTCGGTGGAGATTCCTGATCCCAAGGGGAAAGACGGGAAAGACAAGATTGCAGTGAACATTGGAATTTCGAATGGGGCGAAGACGGAGGTGCTGAGCGGGTTGAAGGAGGGGGATGAGGTGGTGCTGCAGTAGGAATGGTGTTCGGTGTTAGGCCTATCCCGCGTCTTCAACTCACGGCTGGTTCGCTAAAGTACGGAGTGGAGAAAATGACCATGAAGACGAACCTCAAACTGGTGGTTGCGGTGCTGGGTGGCGTCTTGGTCGGGTTTATTGGAGCCAAGGCGATTCGGGCGCAGCAAGTTAAGACACAACCTGGTTATGTCATCGCGGACGTCGAAGTGACCGACCCGACTACGTTACAGAAATATGGGGAGAAGGCGCCGGAGATTGTGGCGTCTTTCGGTGGACGCTACGTGGTTCGTGGCGGCAAGGTGGAGGCTCTGGAGGGCGAAGCGCCGAAGGGCTACGTTGTGGTAATCGGCTTCGATAGCGTGGAAAAAGCGCGCGAATGGTATGACTCGCCGGCCTATGCGGCGATCAGGGGTTTCCGGCAAAGCGCCACGCACAGCCGCCTATGGCTCGCCGAAGGCGTCGCCCCGCAGTAACGGCACTTTCGTTCACAACTCTGACCGCGAAAATGACAACCTATGGAGTCACCAGCTCATGAATGACCGACGCATCACACCGATTCGATCTTTGATCCCGGGGCCATCCTCATTTCTTGTGATGGCGCTGGTTGTGGTACTGACCTCGAGTTTTGCGGTGGCTTCCACGCCGCAGGGGACGTTTGATCGGACGTTTCAGGTGACTGGTCCGGTTGATCTCGAAGTGCTGACTCATTCCGGCGACATTGTTGTACGAAGCGGGGCGGCGGGATCGGTTTCCATTCATGGCAAGATCTTCGTCGGGGATCGTTGGCTGTTAGGAAACCGGCACAGTGATGTTAGCGACATTGAACGGCATCCTCCGGTGCGGCAGGAGGGGAACAGCGTCCGCGTCGATTATGTGAATGTGCACGACATATCGGTGGATTATGAAATTATCGTGCCATCGGATACGACGATTCGCACGCGAAGTGGATCGGGAGATCAGACCATCGAGGGAACCCGGGGCAACGTCGACGTACAGAGTGGGTCTGGGGACTTGCGACTGCTGGGATTAACTGGAGAGATTCGACTGCAAACAGGGTCAGGCAATGTGCGGGCGCGGGAGATCGCAGGTGCGGTGCGAGGCAGCGCGGGCAGCGGCGACATCGAGGTGGAAGAAACGGGAGCGGGAGACGTGGAGCTGCGTACTGGCTCGGGCAACATTACGGCTCGCGGCATTCAAGGGGCATTGCACGCCGAGGCGGGAAGCGGCGATATAACGGGCGAGGGCGAGCAGGCGGGCGCATGGGAAATCCGCACGGGTTCAGGAAATGTGCACGTCCGGCTGCCGGCGGATGCGGCGTTCGATGCCAATCTATCCACCAGTTCCGGCAATGTGGATGTTGGTCCCGCGATCACGATGACGGTGCAAGGACGAGTGCAGGAGACACGTAAGCAGATCGTCGGCAAAGTGCGCGGTGGTGGACCACTGCTGACGGTGCGCACGGGATCGGGCGATATTCATATTGAATAGCTGGGGTCAGGGACTAGGGATTAGTGATCAGTGGCTAGTGGTCAGTGGTCAGTCTCTTACCGCGGCGTGAAGCCGCGCCCTTCAAAGCCGAAACTCTAGGAAGTGCTAGTTCACCGCTTACACACAGGGCTTCATTGCTGGCCGCTGATCACTGATCACTGACCACTGATCACTGGCCCCTGCCCCCTGATCCCTGACCCCTGCTTCTTATTACCTCCGTTCCTTGACGGACGCGGCGTCGAGCGGTTAGTTTCGAATCACTGGGAAGATTCCGTCTTCCGTCCGCGAGGGAATTTTGGCGTACCGTCCGATTATCACTCTCACCACCGACTTCGGCACTAACGATCATTTTGTAGGCGTCATGAAGGGCGTCATCCTGGATATTGTGCCGGAAGCGCAGATCGTCGATATCTGCCATTCGGTGCAGGCGTTCGATGTGCTGGATGGGGCGCTCACGATTTCGCAAGCGTATTCGTACTTCCCTGCCCGGACGGTGCACGTGGTTGTGGTGGATCCAGGGGTGGGGACGGCGAGGCGACCGATCCTCGCGTCGAGCGATAAATATCATTTTGTTGCGCCGGACAATGGCGTGCTGTCGCTGGTCTACGCGCGCGAGGAGCGCATGCACGTGCGGCACATCACGTCGGAGCATTATTTTCTGCAGCCGGTAAGCAATACGTTTCATGCGCGGGATATTTTCGCGCCAGTGGCGGCATATTTGGCCAAAGAAGTGGACACGATGAAGTTTGGCGAAGAGGTTGAGGAGTACGTGCGCTTCTCGGCGCCCAAGCCGAAAGCGGTCGATGGAAATCGTTTGCGCGGAGTGGTGCTGAAAGTCGACCGGTTTGGAAATCTCATCACCAACATCACGCCGCAGGATGCTCCCATGCTTTTCGGAGCTGCAGCCGGCGGGTTCAAGATTGTGGTGGGAAACAAGGAGATCACCGAAATTCATAACGCTTATGCCGAAGGAGCGCCGGGTGAGGTATTTGGGGTTCTGGGCAGCATGGGCTTTCTTGAGATTGCGGCCAACCGCGGAGCCGCGGCGCAACTGACAAGCGCTGGCAAGGGAACGGATGTGAGCATCATTCTGGGTGATGTGGCCGCTGCAGGCAAGGGCGCGTAGAGCAGTGGTCAGGGGTCAGGGATCGGTGACCAGTGGTTAGTGATCAGCGAAAACCAATGCGGATGAAATCTGCGACCGGCTAATGATCTAAGATCTGTCCACTGATCACTGGGCACTGAACACTGCTTAGCTTTTTGGTTTGGGGTGGGCGTAACGCTCCATCTCGGCCGTCCACTTGAGAAAGCGCCAGAGATTTGTGCGCTCCCGCCAGAGAAATTCCCAAAATTCCAGGAAACCGATCTGCGTCATCTTGACGCCGCAATAGGTCTCGATGCGCCAAAGAAGATAGGGGCTGCGCCAGGGAGCGAGGCGATGGCCTTTGGTGGCATTCCATAGGAAGCGGAGCGGATAGCGCATGGGAGCATCATAGTCGCAACGGAGATTTTCGCGAATCGGCTTCTGTGGAATCGGATTGGTTCGACAATCTTCAACCACAGGGGACACAGAGGAGCATAGGGTAAGACGCGATTCGGGCCTGTGTTAAAATCTCGACTCCGCACGGGGAATTCCTGACATGTCCGACGCAAACGCCCGCCACAAGGCCGAAGACCACTACTATGCCGCGCTAGATTTGATGGGGGATGGGAAGCTGGAAGAGGCGGTTGCGGCTTATCGGGAATCGATTGCGGTGGATCCCAGTTTTACCGAGGCTATGCACGGATTGGCGCGCGCGCTGCAGGATTTGCAACGCTACGACGAGGCCATTGCTGTGGCGCGAAGGATTACGGAACTGGATGCGGATGACGTGCTGGCGCACACCAGCTTGTCGGTGCTTTATCAGAAAAAAGGAATGATCCCCGAGGCTGAGGCTGAGGGAGCGAAGGCGCGGGTGTTGGGGTGGAAGCAGCAGTTGAAGAAGGGCAGTCTCTAGTTTTCAGCTCTCATCTATCAGGAAACGTCATTCACTTTTCCCGCTTACGCCGCCTCCATCTTACATATCAATCTGAAAGCTGACAGCTCACAGTTCGTACTTCTTCATCAAGTGGCGGAAGGAGCGGTAGGAGATGCTGAGGAGGTCGGCGGCTTTGGTTTGGACGCCATTTGAGCGGTCGAGAGCGGTTTGCAGCAGCGAGCGCTCGATGTTGGCGACGTAGCCCTCCATCCCAACGCCTTCGGGAAGGACTGCACCGGGCGGGATCTCGGACGTTCCTCCACCAACTCCCGCGGCGGCGGCGCGAGCTTTGGGGCGTTCGGCGGGCAGTTCAACGTGCAACTCGTTGGTCACTTCGAGGGCAACGGCGCGTTCGATGGTGTTCTCGAGCTGGCGGACGTTGCCGGGCCATTCGTAATCACAGAGAGCAGCGAGAGAATCCTTGTTAATGCGCAGGATGCTTCGGCTGGCTGCGGTTGCGTATTTTTTCAGGAAATGATTCGCGAGCAATGGAATGTCTTCGCGGCGTTCGCGCAGGTCCGGGACGCGGATGGGAATCACGCTAAGGCGATAGTAGAGGTCTTCGCGGAAGAGATTTTCGGCAACGGCCTTATCGAGGTCGCGGTTGGTGGCGGCGATGACGCGGACATCGATGGAAATCTCGCTGGTGCCGCCGACGGGGCGCACAGAGCGCTCCTGGAGGACGCGAAGTAATTTCACTTGCATGGCGAGCGTCATCTCGCTGATTTCGTCGAGGAAGATAGTGCCGCCGCCAGCTACTTCGAACAGGCCGCGTTTGTTCTGCGTGGCGCCAGTGAAGGCTCCCTTTAGATAGCCGAAGAGTTCGCTTTCCAGCAGAGTTTCCGGAAAGGCGCCGCAGTTCACAGAGACAAAGGGTTCGGTGGCGCGAGGCGAACAGATGTGGACGGCGCGGGCCACTAACTCTTTACCGGTACCGCTTTCGCCATGAATGAGGACGGTGCTGGCGGTGGAAGCGACGGTGCGAACGGTTTGCTTGAGTTTTTCCATCGCCGGACTGTGGCCGATGATGTTGTCGAGTGAATTGTGCGAAGCGGCATCGCGGCGCAGGGCGAAGTTCTGTTTGCTGAGAGTGAGTTTTTCGAGAACGCGGCTGATGGCGAGCTTGATCTCGTCGACCAGGCCGGGGCTTTTGCGAATGTAGTCGGAGGCTCCTCCGGCTTTCACGGCTTCCACGGCAGCTTCGTAGTCGTCGACAGCAGTGATGAGGATAACTGGAGAATCGGGTGAAACGCGATGGGCGTGGCGGAGAACTTCGATGCCATCGATATTGGGCATCTTGATGTCGGTGATGATGACATCGTAAAGAGCGCCGTCAATCTTATTTTTGGCGGCCTGGCCGGATTGAACCGTCTCGACGCGGTAGCCTTCGCGGCGCAGAGCGATATCGAGCATTTCGCAGATGGAGCGTTCATCGTCGCAGACAAGAATGTTAGCCATGATGCCCCCCTTCCGCCGCAGCCGCCACCAGTTGTGGAGGCTCAGCGATTGGCATGGGGGATGTTGCGAAGCTTTCAACTTTGCGCGAGTTGGTCAAGGCAGGTTCTGCATCGAGACGCCGCAGCCTTAATACAAAAGTAGTTCCCTGCCCGGGCTTCGAGCGGGCCCAGACTTTGCCTTCATGCGCCTGCACGATCTGGTAGACGACTGCGAGGCCCAGACCGGTGCCACCTTCGAAGTTGGATTGAAAGGGTTCGAAAATCTTTTCGGTTTGTTGCGGGGTCATACCAGTTCCCGTATCGGCGAAGCTCACCTGCCACTCGTCGCCCAGGCTTTCAATGGTGACCTTCAGAGCGCCGCCGCTTTGCATGGCTCGCACTGCGTTCTCGCTGAAGTTCCAGAAAACCTGCTTGATTTTGTCGCCGTCAGCGAGGCACCAGGCTTCGGGGATGGAAAATTTGCTCTCGATGACGATGCCGGTATTTTCGGCTGCCATGCGGTGGCGCATGAGGGTGAGAGTGTCCTCTAACAAGGGGATGAGGTCGGTCTTTTCGAAACGATACTGTTTGCCGCGGGAGTAGGCGAGAAAATCTGTGATGATCCCGTTAAGCCGCTGCGATTCGCGGGTGACGATGTCGAGCAGCTGGCGGTGTTCAATGCTCATATCAGGAACGCCGGAGAGCATGCTGACCGAGCCCGCGATGGAGGTGAGTGGATTGCGGATCTCGTGGGCGATGGCGGCAGCCAGGCGGCCGACAGCGGCCAGGCGGTCCTGCATGCGGACTTCGCGCTCGAGCCGGCGGATCTCAGTGAGGTCGTCGAAGGCGTAGACGCATCCAATCGCTCCGCGCACCGGCACGTTCAAGGTGGCGGCGCGGACGCGGAGGGTTTTGCGGAATCCATTGACGGCGTCGAATCGAACCTCGGCGTGGGCTTGGGATTCGGCGATGGGCAGCGCGTCCAGGAATAACTTACTGACGGGCGTTCCCAACAACTGGCCGGGCGTACGCTCGAGAAGTTTCAGAGCGGCGCTATTCGCCAGGGTGATGTGGCCGTCGAGACCGGTGGTGATTAATCCGCTGCTGATGGATTGAATAATGTTCTCGTGGAGGATCTGAAGATTCTCCAGAGCGCCGCTGGCGTGCTTCAATTGCACGCGCGCCTGACGCAACTTGGCAGTCAGCAGACCGGCCAAGTAGGCAATCGCCAGGTAGGCAAACAGGTTCACGAAAATAATTGCCTGCAGCGTTTTCAGTTCCGGATGGGTGGTGCAGTACGACTTCACGACACCGTAATAGTTGAGTTCGATTACGGTTCCGTAAAGAATAAACGCGAGTGCTGCGACCAAGTGGGCCCACACCCGAGGAAGGAGGATGCTGGCCACGATAATGGCCAGGGGATAGAGGAAGTTGAGAGAACTGTCCCAGCCCCCCGTTTGATGCACGACCAGGCTGACGAAAACCAGGTCGGTCAGGACCTGTAACAGAGCCTGCAAACGGTGCTCATGCCAGACAGAGAGCAGCAGGGCATAGAAAACAGAGAGGGTGAACCACAAAACAATCGTGCCCACGAAAAGAGGCAGAGGCAGCGAAGTGGGAGCAAGGTGGGCGACGGCCAACTGGATAGCGAAGAGGACGGTGAGGATCAGGATCCTGGCTTTAACCAGCCAGGATAGCCAACTCCGCTCGTCGAACGTCGATTGCATTCAGGTCCCGATGATGCGAAACAACAAGCGCCGCGTGTTACGGACGGGCGGCGTTAGGTCTTAGGTCTTGGGTGTTAGGCCTAAGACCTAACACCTAGCTAGACCCAACTCCGATTGTTCGGTAGGAGGCCGGTGCTGCGTGAAGCGAATCCCGGCCTCCCAAGCAAATCATTTTCTAGCCTGCCAGCTTGGCGATCATGGCGAACAAAGGCATGTAGAGCGAGATCACGATGCCGCCGATGGAAAGACCGAGAACGCTGATGATCGCGGGTTCCAGCAAGGCCAGCATGTCCTTGGTAGCCGCGTCGACTTCTTCTTCGTAGAAGTCGGCAATCTTCTGGAGCATGTTGTCCATGGCGCCGGTGGCTTCGCCGACTCCGATCATCTGGGTCACCATGTTAGGAAACACTCCGCATTCGCGGAGAGGATCGACAATGGTGCGGCCTTCTTCGATGGCTTTGCGGACCTTCATCAACGCTTCTTCGAGAACGGCGTTGCCGGAAGTCTTTGCGGTGATGGCCAAGCCTTCGAGGATGGGCACGCCCGAAGTGATCAGAGTGCCGAGGGTGCGTGTGAAACGTCCCACGGCAATCTTGCGCAACAGCGGCCCGATGACTGGCAATTTGAGCAACATCTTGTCGAAGTAATAGCGCCCTTGCGGATGCTTTCGGATTTGCTTGATGCCGAAGACCACACCGGCCAGGGCACCGATGAGAACCCACCAGAAGTTCTGCACGAAGTAGCTCAATCCCATGACGATGCGCGTGGGCAGTGGGAGGGCAACCCCGAGGCCAGCGAACAGATTGGCAAAGATTGGAACTACCCACTTGAGCAGAGCGCCGACGATCAGGACGGCGATGCCCACCACAGCAATGGGATAGATCAGGGCTGACTTGACGGCGGATTTCAAGCGCACGGCTTTTTCTACATAGGTTGCCAGGCGCTGCAGAATGATGTCCAGAATACCGCCGGTTTCACCAGCCTCGATCATGTTGGTGGTGAGGTCATCAAAGACGAGGGGATATTGGCGCATGGCATTGGCCAGAGTGGCGCCGCCTTCTACCGTGGTGCGGACGCCATTCAGCGTCTTTTGAAAAAACTGGCTTTCCTGGTTCGCAGCCAGAATTTCGAGACACTGCACCAGCGGCAAGCCGGCATCGATCATGACGGAGAACTGGCGAAAGAAGATCGCAATGTCCTTGATCTTGACCTTGTTGGATCCGAAAGTGGGCAGGGAGAACTCTTTGCCCTTTTCCCGAATGGCTCCGGGAACGATTCGTTCGCGTCGCAGTTGCTGTCCCAGCGCCTCTTTGTTGGGCGCATTCCGTTCTCCGGAAACTTTTTGTCCGGAGGCGTCCTTGCCGGAAAATGTGAAAACTGGCATGTGGTTAACCTCTCCTCAACTCGTGATCACTGATTCCTGAAATTACTTGGCGGCCCAACTGGCCGATCGTGCATGCTGTCGTCGCCTTCCAATGCCTCTAGCCTTTCGATGCTCCGCGCGCCATGGTTCCAGCAGTCCCGCTGCGGCCGGCCAAACTAGCACCCCGGTTAATCATTTCCTGCAACTCATCCGGGTTGCTGGACCGCTGCAGAGCCACCTCCAGCGAAACCTGCTTCTGCAGATAGGCCGTGGCCAGGGCTTGATTAAACGTCTGCATACCGAACTTGTCTTGCCCGGATTGCATGGCTGAATAGACCTGGTGAATCTTGTCCTCGCGAATCAGGTTACGAACTGCGGGGTTCGGGATAAGGATCTCCATAATCATGACGCGGCCCTTGCCGTTCACCGTTGGCAGAAGGGTTTGGCACATGACGCCTTCCAGCACGAGCGAAAGCTGAGCGCGAATCTGCGGCTGCTGGTGTGCGGGAAAGACGTCGATGATGCGGTTGATGGTGGAGGTAGCCGAATTGGTATGCAAGGTACCGAAGGTCAAGTGTCCGGTTTCCGCGATGCGCAGGGCGGATTCGATGGTTTCCAGGTCGCGCATTTCACCGATCAGAACAACGTCGGGATCTTCACGGAGGGCGGCGCGCAGAGCATCGGTAAAGCTCTTGGTATCGGCGTGGAGTTCGCGCTGGTTGACCACGCAATTCTTGTTCATGTGCACGAACTCGATCGGATCCTCGATGGTGAGGATGTGATCGTGGCGCTCGCTGTTAATTTTGTCGATCATGGCGGCGAGAGTTGTGGATTTACCGGAACCAGTTGGTCCGGTAACCAGCACGAGGCCTCGGGGCTTGTCGCAGAGTTTGCTGACCACCGCAGGCAGGCCAAGCTGGTTGAAAGACTTGATCTCAAACGGAATGAGACGAAAGACGGCAGCAGTGGCGCCGCGCTGGTTGAAGACGTTGGCGCGAAAGCGGGCCAGGCCTTTCAATCCGAAAGAGAAGTCGAGTTCGAGACTTTCCTCAAAGCGGTGCTTCTGCGAATCGGTCATGACGCTGTAGGCGAGTTGTTTCGTCTCAGCCGGCGTCATCTGCGGCAAATCGAGCGGCACGAGATGTCCGTGAACGCGGATCTGAGGGGGCGAGTTGGTGGTGATATGAAGATCACTGCCATTCATCTCCAGCATTCTTTTGAGCAGATCGCTTAACGACAAACCCATAATCGTTTCCTTCCTCTAAACCGCGAATCGTCTAACGAGAATCAATGAATCGTTTCACGAGCAACTTCCTCGAGAGTGGTCATGCCAGCCGCAACTTTGATCAAACCACTGCGGCGCAGCGTAATCATGCCTCGCTCGATCGCTTTCTTTTTCAGTTCAACCGCAGATGCGCCGACCAGGACCAGCTCCCTGATCTCGTCATCCACTTCCATCACTTCATACAAACCGCAGCGGCCCTTGTAGCCGGTGTTATTGCAGATGCCACAGCCCTTGCCTTTCTGGATCTTGATGGTCTTGGCTTCCTCGGGCGAAAATCCTTCTTCGATGAGGGTTTGGACGGGAACTTCGACCACCTCGGCGCATTCCTTGCAAATTCGGCGAACCAGACGCTGGGCGCAAATGAGGTGAACCGACGTCGCGACCAGGAAGGGTTCGATTCCCATGTTCATCAATCGGGTAATAGTTTCGGGCGCGCCGTTGGTGTGCAGAGTGGAGAGCACAAGGTGGCCGGTGAGGGCAGCCTTAATGGCGATTTCCGCGGTTTCAAAGTCGCGGATTTCGCCGACCAGAATGATGTTGGGATCCTGGCGCAGGAAAGAACGCAGAGCGGCGGCAAAGTTCAGGCCGATCTGCTCTTTCATTTGGACCTGGTTGACGCCGCCCAGCTGAAATTCGACGGGGTCTTCGGCCGTCATAATGTTGGTGTCGGGCTGATTGAGCCGAGAGATGGAGGAGTAAAGAGTGTTGGTTTTTCCTGAACCCGTGGGGCCGGTTACCAGCACCATGCCATAAGGCTTGAGAATGGCTTTCTCGAACTTGACCAGGGACTCAGGCTCGAAACCCAACTTGGTCATATCAAGACGGAGGTTCTCTTTGTCGAGCAAGCGGAGAACGATTTTTTCGCCCCAGAGTGTGGGCAGAGTGCTGACGCGGAAGTCGAGCTGCTTTTTGCGACCGCCGATGTTCATCTTCAGCATGATGCGGCCGTCCTGGGGCAGGCGCTTCTCGCTGATATCCAGTTTCGCCATGATCTTGAGGCGGGAGGTGATGGCGTCCTTCAGCTTCATGGGCGGAGACATGATGGCCTGCAGAACGCCGTCAATGCGGAAACGGACGCGAAACTCTTTTTCGTACGGCTCGATGTGGATGTCGCTGGCGCCCCGCTTCACGGCGTCGCCGAGGACGATGTTGACCAGCTTGACCACGGGAGCTTCGTCGGCAGCTTTCTCCAGCTGCGACAGCTCCATCTGCTGTTCTTCCGCCTGCAGTTCGACGTCGCTATCGTTCATCTCCGACATCGACTGCATTACGGTTTCGAGATCTTCTTCTTTCTCTTTGGGGCCGCCGTAGGATTTGTCGATGCCCGCAAGAATGGAGCTTTCCGAAGCAACCACTGGCTCGATGTTGAAGCCAGTCATGAACTTGATATCGTCCATCGCAAAGACGTTGGTCGGATCGACCATGGCGATAGTGAGGGAGGCACCCACGCGGCTCAAAGGAAGGATCTGATAGCGTTTCGCGGTTTCAAACGGAATCAGCTTGACGACGGCGGGATCGATTTCAAAATACGAGAGGTTGATGGCGGGGACGCCATACTGCCGGGAGAGAAAATTGGTGACGTCCTCATCGGTGAGGAAGCCGAGCTTCACCAAAGCGGAACCCAGGCGGCAGTTCTGCTCCTTCTGGGCCTTAGTCGCTTGTTCCAACTGCTCTGGGGTAATGATCTTCTCTTTGACGAGAAGGTCACCCAGCCGTTGAGACATACGTCGATCTCCTATCCACTGAGTGGAACGATGCCTGGCGATGTGACCGGCATTTGCACAAAGCGCCGCTTTTACCAATGGGAGGAGAGCAGCGTCTTGGTGTTGACACAAATTGTCAACGCAAGTCGATTACCGTACCAGTTACCGTAGTACTTGGACTTGTCGCTGATTTCAGCGTGGCGTGAACGAGGTGTTGAAACCCGCGCCAGATGAACCTTTTTCGCGATTAAGGCGGAAAATGCGGCTGGAGTACATGCACTTCGGTAAGGAGGAGAAGTCACTTCGTAAGTGAGCCTTGGCGTTCTGAGGGACCGGGGTACACTCGACGGTGAGGGACATTTGACGTTGGGCGACAACTCAGGAAAGGCCAAGATTCGCATCTACTATCGAGCTTTATTTCAGGCTTGGGGACCGCAGAACTGGTGGCCGGCGCGGTCGCGTTTCGAAGTAATCGTGGGCGCTTATCTAACGCAGAACACGGCTTGGACGAATGTGGAAAAGGCTTTGGCGAATCTTCGGTCGGCGAGACTGCTTAGTGTGAAAGAGCTCCGGCGGGTGCCTTTGGCTGAGTTGGAGGGATTGATTCGGCCGTCGGGGTATTTTCGCCAGAAGGCGGCGCGGCTGAAAACCTTCATTCGCTTTCTGGATCAGCGGTATGGAGGTTCGTTGCGGCGAATGTTTTCGCGGCCTACGGCCGAGCTTCGGGAAGAGCTTCTGCAGTTGAATGGGGTTGGACCGGAGACGGCGGATTCCATTCTGCTATACGCGGGCAACCATCCCGTATTCGTGGTGGACGCCTACACGCGACGCATTCTGGAGAGGCATGGAATGGTGGCGGATGAAGCTGGTTATGAGGAAATCCGTGAGATGTTTGAGCAGGCTTTGTCGCCCTTGGCAGAGTCTGTTGGCGAGTCTGGCGAACTTTCAATTCATAAATCTGGCGGCCGGTTTTTCGGGAGCTGCGCATCCTCCGTCGCCGATGAGCACGGCGAAGCGCACGGCTCTGACGCAGGTTTACAACGAAATGCACGGGCTGATTGTGGGCGTGGGGAAGAATTACTGCAGAAAATCACAGCCGCTTTGTGACGGATGTCCTTTACAGAAGTTCCTGCCTCGTCTGAAGTGAAAGCGGATCAAACGACATCGGACGAAATCAATGAGAATTCACTGGATTGTGCTGACCGTCTTGACAGCTAGCAGTTTTGCGCGGGCCCAAACTCTGCGACAGCTTGCGGATCGAGATGGAATGCTTTGGGGGACGGCAGTTCGCTCGACGCTACTTTCGGAACCGGCGTACGCTTCGACTTTGGCCCGGGAATTCAACATGGTGGAAGCAGAAGATGCGATGAAGTGGTGGGTGCTGCGACCAGATGCGGCGACTTACGACTTTCGCCAGGGTGACGAACTGGTTCGATTTGCGCAAGAGCATCAGATGAAAGTGCGGGGGCATTGTCTGGTCTGGGGACGTTACAACCCTGACTGGCTGTTGCAAGGGCACTTTACAAGCCGAACAACTTTCGCGGCTTCTTGAAGAGCACATCCACCGCGTAATGACGCACTACGCGGGGCAGGTTTTCGCGTGGGATGTGATTAACGAAGCCCTGGATGAGAAGGGCGAGCCGCGCGATTCTCTTTGGTACAACCGGCCCGGCATAGGCTTGTCGCGACAAGGAACGAAGTACATCGAGCAGGTATTTCGCTGGGCACATGAGGCAGATCCGAAGGCGCTGCTTTTTTATAACGAGGCGGAGGGCGAAGCACTGAACAGGAAGTCCGACGTGATCTACGCGATGATGAAGGACTTCCGGAGCCGGGGCGTGTCCATTGATGGTGTGGGACTGCAGATGCACGTGCCACTGCTCAATGCCGACATTGCGGCGATCGCCGCGAACATTGCCCGGCTGACGGCGCTCGGATTACAGGTTCACATAACAGAGCTTGACGTCTCTCTGCCCTTGGATTCTGGCGGAAGGGTTCGAAGCGAGGATCTGAGCCGTCAGGCGGAGATTTATCGCGGCATTGTCAGAGCATGCCTGGACAATGCCGGTTGCACGGCGATCCAGACCTGGGGGTTCACCGACAAGTACTCGTGGATTGGCTCCCACTCGCACGGCGCTCGCGGACAGGCGCTGCCGTTCGATCGAGCGTATCAACCCAAGGCCGCCTACCACGCGGTGTTGGAGGAGATGTCGGCAGGGCGCCCTCGCGGGCATTGATCGGCGCAGCTGGTCTGCTCACTGCGATTGCGTTCTTCCAGGCTGGAAGCGTCTTCGGCAATCCTTCAGCAATCACCAACATCTATAATGAGTTTCGGTCTCCAGGCGCGCACCAGGTGAATACCGTTGCGCGGGCTGGAGCGCTGACGCGTGGCACAAAACGTTCCAACCCGGGCTGCAAAAAATTCCAACCGGAAGCGGCTGATCGTCCTGCTTGCGATTGCGGTTTTTCTTTTGTTCGCCATCCTGGTTTCGCAGACCGCGTTCAACGAGACCATATTGCGGCCCAGTACGAACCAGCAGGTCGTGGTTTTTTACGCGCTTTCGCTGCTGATTTCGCTTTTGTTCCTGGCGCTCACATTCGTGCTGGCGCGCAATCTTCTCAAGCTGTTTGCGGAGCGACGGCTGGGAGTGCTGGGATCGAAGTTCCGGACCCGGATGGTGGTGGGAGCGTTGTTGCTTTCATTCGTTCCCGTCATGGTGATGTACTGGTTCGCCTATGGGCTGATGAACCGTTCCATCGATAAGTGGTTTTCCACGCCGGTGGAGGAAGTTCGCGCGGATATGGACGCCATGGCTTCGCTGCTGGCGGGTTATGCGGCCCAGAACGCACGCTCGGAAGCGATCACCATCGCGGCTGAGCCGGAGACCCGGCGAGCTTTCGAAGGTCATGGATTCGCGGCGACGGTGGAGGAGTTTCGAATTCACGAGCCCGCTTTGCAAGGCGGATTTGTTCTGGCTATACGAAATGGAGTGGCGGAGGCGAGCCTCGGGGTTCCGGCGCCCTGGGAAATTTTGAAGGAGAAGATGCCGCTGGCACAGGCCGCCGCCGGACAGCCGGCCCGCTTCAGCTGGGAGCAAACCGAATACACGCTGGGAAGCGCACCGGTTGGAGAAGACGGATTGATTGTGGTAGGGACGCCGCTGCCGGCGGAGTTTTCCAAGACAGTAAAACAGATTGAAGCCAGCCAACTGCGATACCTTCAGCTCAGCCGCGAGCGGAGACACGTGCGCCAGACCTATATGGGGCTACTGCTGCTGCTGACCATGATGGTGCTGTTTGTGACCACGTGGCTGGCATTGTTTCTGTCGAAGCTGGTGACTCGTCCGCTGGCGGCGTTGGCGGAGGCGACGCAGGAAATTTCTCGCGGGCGTCTGGATTACCGGATTGACGTAAGCGCTGCCGATGAGATTGGAGATCTGGTTCGGTCATTTAACCGGATGGCCGAGGAGCTGGAAATCAGTCGGCGGCAGATTGAGGCGTCCAGTCGCGACGTGAGTGCTGCGAATGCCGAACTGGACCAGCGGCGCCGTCTCATGGAAACCATCCTCGAGAGCATCCCGACCGGAGTTCTGTCGCTCGATGCCAGCCGCACGGTCACGCACGCGAACCAGGCTTTGCAGCGTATTTTTCATCCCGAAGGATACGCGGACACAAAGCACATTTTGCGCGGAGCACGACTGGCGGAGATTTTTCCAGCAGAAGTGCTGCAAGATCTAGAGCCGCTGCTGCGGCGCGCCGACCGTATGGGAATGACTACCAGCCAAATGGAAATGCCGCTACAACGGGAGTCACTCAACGTAGCGGTGACGGTTGCAACGCTTCGCCGGCAGGATGAACAGTCAGGATACGTGATCGTGTTCGAGGATCTTTCCGATCTTCTGAAGGCCCAGAAGCAGGCGGCATGGCGGGAAGTAGCGCGGCGCGTGGCGCATGAGATCAAGAATCCGCTGACGCCGATTGCACTGTCGGCGGAGCGAATCCAGCGCCATCTGGAGCGGGCTGCGACTCCTGACAAAGCATCTTTGGAAATCGTGCGATCGTGTGCCAAAACGATTGCGGGCGCAGTGGAAACGGTTCGCCGGCTGGTGGACGAGTTCTCCTCTTTGGCTCGCTTCCCGGCATCGAATCCACATCCGGCAGATATCAACGAGGTGATCGAGAATGCCTTGTCGATGTTCAATGGGAGATTGGACGGCATCGATGTGCACAAGTCACTGGCCGCCGATTTGCCGAAAGTGATGGCGGATGCGGAAGCGATCAAGCGGGCGGTCGCGAACCTGGTGGATAATGCTGCCGAGGCTATGCAAGATTCGTTGTTGCGTGAGATCCAGATTTCGACATCGCTGGTAGCCAGCCGTGATGCGATCGAAATCACGGTCGCTGATACCGGCCACGGGGTGACCCGCGAGTTGAAAGAGAAACTTTTTCTTCCTTATTTCTCCACCAGGAAAAGAGGAACCGGACTTGGCTTGGCGATTGTGAGCCGAGTGATCGAAGAGCATCATGGATCGATTCGTGTGGAGGAGAACCTGCCGGTAGGAGCGCGCTTCATCGTGGAGTTGCCGGTGGTTCCGGAAGCTGCGCTTGCCGCACCAAAGGCACAGCATGCATAAAATTCTGGTGGTGGATGATGAATCCGGGATTCGCGAATCGCTGCAGGGAGTACTGGCAGACGAAGGCTACGAAACTGCTTGCTTGGCGAGTGGGGAAGAGTGTCTGAGGCTACTGCGTCGCGAGCATGGTTACGAAGTGGTGTTGCTTGATGTTTGGCTGCCCGGCATCGATGGACTGGAGACGCTGGAAAAAATTCGTGAGCTTGAGAACGCGCCCGAAGTCATCATGATCTCTGGGCACGGCACTATTGAGACTGCCGTGCGCGCCACCAAACTGGGGGCTTATGACTTTCTGGAAAAACCTCTTTCCATCGACAAGACGTTGATCCTGGTCAAGAATGCAATCGAATCGAAAAAGCTGCGTCATGAAAATGTCGACCTGAAGAAGCAGTTGTACGCCAAGAGTCTGATTGCGGGCGACAGCATTCCGATGAAAGCGTTGCGCCAGCAGATTGGTTTGATGGCGCCCACCAACGGCCGAGTTCTGATCTACGGGGAATCTGGAACGGGGAAAGAACTGGTGGCGCATGCGATCCATGCGCAGAGCCTGCGCAAAGATGAAACTTTCGTAGAGGTTAACTGCGCGGCGATTCCTGAGGACTTGATCGAGAGTGAACTCTTCGGCCACTACAAAGGATCGTTTCCGGGCGCTAGCGTCGACAAGGATGGCAAGTTTCAGAAAGCGAATGGGGGAACGTTGTTTCTGGATGAAGTGGGCGACATGAGTTTGAAGACGCAATCCAAGGTGTTGCGCACGCTGGATGAACAGCGGGTAACGCCATTGGGCGGCGATGAAACCATTACCGTGGATGCGCGCATCATCGCTTCGACGAATAAAGATCTGGAAGAGGAAATCTCGATTGGAAACTTTCGTGAAGATCTGTTTTACCGGCTGAATGTGATTCCGTTTTTTGTGCCTCCGCTACGCGACCGGAAGGAAGACATTCCGCTGCTGGCGCGGCACTTTTTGAAGGATTTGGCGGCAACATATGGGAGGCGTCCGCGTGAGATCACGGACGACGCCGTCGAAGGGCTGATGCGTTATTCGTGGCCAGGGAATGTGCGCGAATTGCGGAACGTAATCGAACGCATTGTGATCATGAATCCGATGATTACGCGATTGGACCGCAAACACCTGCCACCGCTGGTTTACCGCGACGGCCATCGGCGAGCGGCGCGCAGCGAGTTCTCGACGCTGCACCAGGCACGGGACGCCTACGAGCGCGATTTTATTTTAAAGAAGCTCGACGAGAACCACGGCAACGTGACGCGCGCGGCAGAAGTGCTGGGGCTGGAGCGAAGCCACTTATACCGGAAAATGAAGACCCTGGGGATTGTGGTGAACGAGTAGGATTCTACCGCTTCACCATGCGGATTTCAGTGCCGTTCTTTCGAAACTCGACTTTGTCCATCAGCTGGTTGATGAGGAAAATGCCGCGACCGTGGTTGGAATAGACATTTTCTCCGACGGTGCAGCCGGGGACGGCCTCGGGAGTAAATCCAGTACCGGGGTCGCGGACCACGATCAGAATGCCGCGCTCCGGGTCGCCGCTCACCAGGCATTCCACAATTTTTGTGGGATCTTCTTTTGCGCCGTGAATGACAGCGTTGGCGAGCGCTTCCTGCAAAGCCAATTCGATCGCATCTTCCTTACCGTCCAGACCGTTCATCTGGCGGACCACGGCCATCACCTCCTGCACGACGGGATCCACGGTGTTGCGGTTGGCAGAAAGGGTTACGCGCAAAAGCAAAGTTAATTGATCCGGATCGAAATCCTTCTCAGGAAGAGGTTGGTCAGGAGAATCCGGCGATGACATTATTTTATCGGCCCGTTGTAAGCTGGTTCTCGTATTACGTCCAACATGGCTGCCGGAGCGCTATCACGCTTCCGCAAATCCCGTTCAGCAGGATATCACGCATAGGTCTTCCGGGATGTCTTCGGCGGTTCGACGTGTCCGTCGGTCAGATGCTCCAATTGCCGTCTCCAGTCGAGTTCCTCAACGAAGCCGCGCGATTCGCGCCAGTTGGGTTGCACTTTGACGTAGAGCTCGAGAAAAACCTTAGTGCCCAGCATGCGCTCGATTTGCAGGCGCGCGGAGGTACCGATTCGTTTCAACATCTGGCCTTTTTTACCGATCAAGATTCCTTTCTGGCCTTCACGTTCGCAATAGATGGTTGCGGAAATGCGCGTTAGCGTCTTTCCTTCTTCGAAGTTATCAACGATCACCGTGGTGGCGTAGGGAAGTTCTTTTTCGGTTTCAAGTAAGACGCGCTCGCGGACAATTTCTCCCGCCATGAATCGTGCGGGTTGATCGGTAACCCGATCTTCCGGAAATAAAGGCGGGCCGGCGGGCAAAGCCGCGGTCACTTGCTTCAGCAATATATCCAGGCCGTCGCGCTTCAAGGCGGAAATTGGAATGATGTCGTGGAACTGATGGAGCTTTTTGTACTCTTCGATCAACGGCAGCAGCTTGGCTTTGCCTCCCTTCAGCAGGTCGACTTTGTTGAGGACGAGGCTGACTTTCGTTGGTGAATGCTTCAACATTTGTATAGCGAATTCGTCGCGCTGATCGAGCTTACGGGTTGCATCCATGATCAGGAGGACGAGATCGCAACCCTCAAGGGCTTCCCGCACCTCGACCATCATCTTGCGACCCAAGGAGCTGTCGGGCTTATGCACGCCAGGAGTGTCGATTAAGACGATTTGCGCACCGGCTTGGCCTTTGCCCTTGGGTAGGTTGACGATGCCTTGAATTCGATTGCGCGTGGTTTGTGGCTTAGGAGAGATGATGGCGATTTTTTCGCCGACGAGGGCGTTGAGCAGCGTCGATTTGCCGGCGTTAGGGCGGCCGAGAATGCAGACGAAACCGGAGCGGAAGGGCATGAGGAATGAGCTTCTCGCTACTAGCTGCTGGCTTCTAGCGAGGCAACGTCGTAATCAGTTCTAGTATCCCATGAATTCGCGGTCGGGGCCGATTCGCAGGGCGAGGAAGGTGGGCTTGGCTAGAAGTCAGTGGCTAATAGCTAGAAGCTGCCTCTATATCAGTTTCAGCTGACGAGGCTGAACGGTGGTAATTCGAACGCGCTCTACTTTGCGGTCGGTGGATTCCAGAACTTCGAAGCGCAGACCGTCGTCATCCACGGTTTCACCTTTCTGCGGAATGTGGCCCGCGAGTTCGCTGACCAGGCCGGCGACGGTTGCCGATTCCTTGCCTTCTGGTTTCGTGCCGAAAAGTTCGGCGAGGCGGTCTACGTCCATGCCGCCGGAAACGATGTAGGAATCCGGATTCTCTTTGACGACCTCTGGCTTTTCGTGCTCATCGCGGATCTCGCCGACGATTTCTTCGACCAGATCTTCGATGGTGACAAGGCCGGCGACGCCACCATATTCATCGACCACAATCGCCATACGGATATTGTTTTTCTGCATTTCGCGGAGAAGGTCGCTGCCGAGCTTGCTCTCGGGAACGAAATAGACATCGCGGCGCATCAGGGTTTCGAGAGTCTTGGAGGCCTCGCTGTCGGGAACTTGCAGCACATCCTGGGCGTAGACGATGCCTCTGATGTTGTGGATGCTTCCGTCATAGACGGGAACGCGGGAATAGTGCTTGGTGCGCAGCATCTCGATGAAGCGTTCGACGGTGGTTTCCATGGGCACGGCGAACATTTCCGGACGCGGCTTCATGGCTTCGCGCACGGTCTTACCGCTGAACTCGACGACCGACTGGATCAAGTCGCGGTCGCCTTCCTGGATAATGCCTTCTTCCTGGCCAGCTTCGATCAGTGCATCGACGGCCTCGGCGGCGCTCTCTGGTTCCTCGCGCGTATTTTCGCGGGTGAGGGAGACTACGGATTGCAAGAAGCCCAGAACGATGGTCACCGGCAGCACGAGGTAGATCAGGATTCGGAGGAGCCATATCCATCGAATGAGCCAAGCACCGTTGGTGCGCGAGAAGAACAGGAACGGGAGAAACTGGTTGAAGACGATGATGATTACGACCAGACTGATTGCGGCTTGCAGGATTTCGTATAGGTTCCAGCGCGGATCTCCAAAGAGCGCGAAGCCCACCAGCAACGAGATGGTCGCAGTAGTCAACTGCTTGAGCACAGCCATGGAGAGCGAAGCCCGCGAGCGACTGACGCCCAGGAAGGGTTCTACCTTTTGCTCGAAGACATCGATGTTGTCCTGAAATTCACGGGAAAGAAACTTGCCGATTTCCTGGTAGACACGGTCGACGTAGGAGGCCAACGCCAATAGACGCCAGCAGCGGGATGAGCGCGAGTGCGACTGCCCAATTCATAAGGTTCTACGCCGTGCGGAAGGATGCTTGCGAGGCGGCTTGCGAACTAAATGCTGGCTGGCACGTGACTGTCGTCCTCTCGATAAGCCCCACATCCAACTTCAGGCGCTGTCGCAATCGAGTCTCTTCGTGAGCCATTTCGCCATTATCCCGCTCGTGATCGAATCCGGCCAAATGAAGAATACCGTGCAGAACCAGAATTTTTATTTCTTCTGCCGTCGAGTGCCCCAGGCGACTGGCGCTCTCTCGTGCGAAGTCAGCGGAGATCGCCAGCTCACCAGCGATTTGTTTGGATTGACGCAGTTCTAGTTGCGAGGAGGGAAACGACAACACGTCCGTGGCTTTGTCTTTGCCACGAAATTGACGGTTGAGAGAGCGTAACTCGTGACTGTTCGTTACCAGCACATTCACGGAGTGGCGCAAGTGGACGGCACGCCTCGCCCGCAGGACAAAGCGTTCGAGAGTTGAGGGACTCAGTCCCGTAACTTTTTTTCGAAGGATGACCAACTTCCCCTGCACCGATGCTATTCTCCCGCGGCTTCACGGGGTCTGCTAATGGAGTCCCTGGCGTCGGAATCCTTGGCTTCACTGGCTCGCGATGCTCCGCCGGTGGCTTCGAGGCTTTTTCCGCCGGACAACAACAACATCTGCTGCTCCGCGACATGCGCTCTGTGCTCGTCGTAGGCCCGGATGATTCGCTGCACCAGGTGATGCCGCACGACATCGGACTCGTCAAAGTGAACGAAGGTCAGGCCTTCCACTTTATTCAAAATGTCGATCGCTTCGAGCAGGCCGCTGCGGCGGGCATTGGGCAAGTCGATCTGCGTAACGTCTCCGGTGATGACGGCTTTGGAATTAAATCCGAGACGGGTGACGAACATCTTCATCTGCTCGGAGGTAGTGTTTTGGGCCTCGTCGAGGATCACGAAGGAATCGTTGAGGGTGCGGCCGCGCATGAATGCGATGGGCGCGATCTCGATAACATTTTTCTCGAGGTAACGATCAACTTTCTCCGGTTCGAGCATGTCGTAGAGTGCGTCGTAGAGAGGACGGAGATAGGGATCGATCTTGTCCTGGAGCGTGCCCGGCAGGAATCCCAGGCGCTCGCCGGCTTCGACCGCGGGGCGAGCCAGAATGATGCGGTTCACGCGCTTGGCGAGCAGCGCGGAGATCGCCATGGCTACGGCCAGATAGGTCTTGCCGGTGCCGGCGGGGCCGATGCCGAACACCATGTCGTGTTTTTCGATGGCTTCGACATAGCGGCGCTGATTGACGCTCTTGGGCTGCACCATGCGGCGTCCGAGGGAACGCTGGCGACCGGCGTCGGCGAGTCCGCGCAGAGTTGCAGTTGGGTCCGCAACCAGGACGCGGAGCATGCTGTTGAGGTCGCCATTGTTAAAGGCATACCCGGAGCGCTGGAGGGTTTCGTAGTCGGCGAAAACCTGCTCGGCACGAGCCACATCGCGCGCCGCACCTTCCAGTTCAATGGCGTTCGACCGCAGGTCGATGGCAACGTTCAGGCCATCTTCGAGCACGCGGACATTCTCGTCGCGGGTGCCGAAGAGGGTTTCGATGTTGGGAGTAATCCCGATACTTTTCTTCATTCAGTCTCTTTTTTGAACCGTGTGACGGTAGGATGAACCACGAGGGGGGAACCGCTGGGATTGACGTGCGAGTTGAAAATGCTTGCACCCTTTGCAGACAAAACAGGATTTCGCTTAGAGAAGGGACAGACCGGGATGCTCATGCCCAAGGGGCAAGTCACTACCATTAGGTTAAGCGTACCCCGGGCCGGGATGGGAGTCAATGGTGGAGCATTCTATGCGGTTTCGCCTGCTGGCGATGCCGGGACCGGCCCGTGTTTTCGCCCAGTCGAGCAGTGCGACGATCTCTTCTGAGCGGGTAGTGGAGAGCGGGACGGTCTGGCTGAGAGCGTCCAGAAGCAGCTGAGTGGTCAGTTGCTTTTTTTCGGCGAAGGCGGCATAGAGGGCAGTCTGAACGGCGGCGTTCGACGGTTTCGATGGCTACGATTGGGGTCGAGGAAGCGAGCAGGACTTTCAAACGCGCCAGCGGATCAGGAATGAGAGGTCATGCCATGTGCTTGACCGGTCGAGAGTTACTCCCCTATAATGGGCAATTCGGGCCTCACCGAATATCTCGCTGGACACACGAAGGTAACGAATCAGACATGGCTAATCATTTTTCGGCGCTGAAGCGCGCCCGTCAGACCACGAAGCGTACTGCTACCAATCGCGCCAATGCATCACGCCTGCGTACGGCGCTGCGCACCCTGCGCGAGACCATTGAGAAGGGCGATAAGCAAGCCGCCGAGAAGACCTATCGCGAGACTGTTTCCGCACTCGACAAAGCGATCCAGAAGGGCACGCTGCACGGGAATACTGCGGCGCGGTATAAGTCTCGGCTGGGCAAGCGCGTTACGGCGATGAAGTAGCGCCTTCGAGTCTCAACGATTCTTAGTAGCCTGCTAAGTCGCACCCCGCAGTACTCGTATCAGAGAGGTGGCAGGAGAAATCCCGTCTGCCGCCGGTGCTCCTCGAAATCCGGGCCGAACTGCCTGCCTAGCATGACCTCTTCCCTCTTAGCCTTGATCCAGAAACCCACAATGATCACGCAGACTCCCACGACGCAGCGCCAGCGACCGATCGCCAGCGCGGAGCCGATTGCGGCCAGATCCAGCCCGGAATAGATTGGGTGCCGAAGGCGCGCGTACGGACCGGTGCGGATCAGTTTGTGATCTTCTTTAATGGTGATTCGTCCGCTCCAGTACTGGCCTAGATGCCAACGCGCCCAAATCGCCAGCGCGATGCCCGCCCAAGTAAGAGCAACGGCGGTGACGCCGATCGCAAAGCTTCGCGGGATTACTCTTTGACCCAGGAAGCCGATGTCGGCGGAATGCTGGAAGAGCAAAACGAAACCGACGACTTCCAGAAACATGACACCGTAGCGCGCTGCGAACGCTTCCCTCTTTTCGGTCCGCCTGGTATTAAGCGCGCTGATCAACCAGTAGGCGACGAAGGCCATCCACGGGATTTCGATTAGATAGCGCCAGGTCATTTCGCTTCGCACGATTGCTGAGATCCCCGAAAACCGAGATTATTGAACGGGCAGCTGATCCTGCATCCAGCCCGGCGCTTCCAGCTTGGGCTCAGTAGTTAGATCCATGATGAGGCGTTCGAGCACCATGCGTTTGCTTACCGGATTGGACCGGAGAGCGAGATCGGCCTTCGCGACCAGGCGAATCGCTCGGGTCAGCTCGCGGCGGGATTTATAGCGGCGGGCTTGCTTGATGATGTCGTCGGCGGCGAATGGAGGTACGCGAAAGCCCTGCCACAGAGCGGCCCAGAGCATGCGCTGGTCGCGCACGTTGCGCTCGAGAATTACCAGCATCTGGCGGAAGGTTTTGGCCAGCATGTAGATGTGCCCGATAGCGGCTTCTTCGCCATCGCCTGAAGACAGCATGGCATCCAGCACTTCCAGGGCGCGTACGCGGTCTCTGGAAGAGATGGCATCCGTCAACTCATAAAGCGAACGCTGTTTGGCGGCGAGCACCATGGTCTCGACGTCGCCGAGGGTGACGCGGTTGCGGGCGCCGACGTAGAGGATGAGCTTTTCGAGTTCGTTGGAGATCATCATCATGTCGCCGCCGAGGGCGTCGACCAGTTCGCGAGCGCCGTCGGGGTCGATTTTGACGGCGCGAGAGGCGCAATAGTCGGAGATCCAGCGGACGGCTTCTCCTTCTTCCACGCGGGCCAGTTCGACGATGCCGCAGTAGGGGCCCATGGTCTCGCGGATGCGCTGGTAGCGCTCTTTGTCCTGCATTTCCATGCGGCGGACGTCGGCGGGGATGCTGATGTGGTCGGCGACGAAAACCAGGAGCGCATCGGGATTGGGGTTCTTGCAATAGTCTTCAATGGCGGCGAGTTTTTCCTCGTTCGAGCCACGGCCGAAAAGAACTTTTACTCCGCGCACGAAAAATACCTGGAATGGAGCCATCAGCGATGGAGTGCGGGCGCGGTCGAGGACTTCGGCGAGATCGTTCTCGGCGAGATCGAATTCGAACAGGCTGAAGTCTCGGAGATCGGCGGGAACCAGATGCTCGATGATGGCGTCGCGGAAACGCTTGCGGAAGAAGGCTTCGTCGCCGACGAAAACGTAGGCGTGACGGAGCTTGTGCGACTCAAGCTCGTTGACGAAACGCTCGGCCTGGGCGAATGCCCGCACTAAGAATTCTCCTCAAATTGACGACTGGTTACGCCGCTGCGTCGTTGATCATTGGTTATTGGGCCGGCTGACGATAAACGGCCAACGGCTAACGACCTTTCGAAACTCTAGCATCTCGTGCAGTGCGTTGAAAATGGTCATCGTTATACTCCCGCGACCCGGCATGACTTATTGGTATTCGACAAGGAAGTCAAAGGGCTTTACCACGGGGACACAGAGGAGCACTGGGGAACTCGGTTGCTCATAACGTCGATTTGTTTGGCGCACTGCACTAGAAGCCCTCCAGGATGTTGGAGACGAGGGTTCGGGCGAAGTCCTGAGAGAGCCGGCGGAAGGCGGGCGAGTCTTCCTCGAAGAAGCTGGCCAGGTCCTGGGAAACTTCATATTGCTCGCGAAATAAATAGGAAGGATTCTGGTAGAGGACCTTGCCCTGCCGGTCGGTGAGAGAAACTTTCATGCTGACCACTACCAGAACGCTGGCCGCCTGCCCGGTAGCGGAGTTGTAGGTGAGCGGCGTCGAGGAGGTGGAGAGCACGGTGCCGCGCAGCGTGGCGTCGGCGGCTTCGCTGGGATCGTTGAGGATGTGGTAGTGAGTGCGAGTGGTGAATTCGCGGACCACGGAAGCAGTGAGCATCTGTTCGATGCGATAGGTAGTGGTTACGTTTACGAATGCGGGGACGGCAATCGTCTTAACGTTTTCGGGAAGCTGAGTGGAGTGGCCGGCTGTGTGGTATCCGCAACTGGTGGCCCCGGCGAGCAAGAGGAGCAATGCGGCGCGCCGCCACCTCATTGGATTTTTCCCACCGGACGCGTGGCGATCATGCTCTCGGCGCATTCCACGGCGGTGATGGCCGCCACACGTAGATTGTCGGCAGCGGCCCATAGCCAGATTCCATTGGGGCGCGAGGCTTCGGGCTTCAACGAAACCAGGAGGTTCGCCTGACCCGCGGTGTTCACATTGTTCGGCTGCGAATCCTCTTCGGCTCCGGCGACGGTCACGTGATCGCCAGCAAGAGCTTGCGAAAGTTTTTCCTGATCTACCGCTTGGGCCATTTCTAAGAAGATAGCGAGTCCACTGCCGTGAAAAACTGGCGGCTGAACGGCCAGCAGGGCGGGCTGAGGCGCGGCCATTCCGGCAAGTTTTTGATAATGGCGTCGCACGCGGGCTTCGAGCGAATCCAGCGAAAGCTTGGAGTTCGGGCCGTAGCGCGCAACCATGTTGAACGCCACCTGAGTATCAAATACGTCTTTGGGCAAAGTCTGAAACGACAGCAGATTGACGGTTTGCTGGTGCAACTCGTCCATGCCCTTTTGCCCCTGTTCGGAGGCTGGCTCGAAAATGGTGGCCATCGCGCTACGAATTGCGCCGGCCTTGCTGGCGCGCAGCAGAAGCAGCGCGAGAGCCACAGCCGCGGGATGGGCGACAATGCATGGACCGGGCTGCAAGTCCGGCTGCCAGGTTTGACCGCGTTCGCGCTCGACCCAGAGAGAACGAACGGTGGCGCCGGGCTCGTCTTCCAGTGCACCAGAGAGATCGACAATGGCGCTGCCGGCGTCGCGGGCGCGCTTCCAGTTCTGGCGCGTGCATTCCGCATCGGAGGCAAAGAAAGTGAAATCCATTTTGTTGAACTGCTCGGCGCGTACGCTCTGGATGAAGTTGATCTCGTCGCCGGTGGCCTCCAGCTGGCCGATGGACTCGTCGTCATCGAGAAGGCGAACATCCAATGCGGGAAAGTTGCGCTCGTTGAGCATGTCGGCAACTTCCTTGCCTTTGAGCGTGGCCGCACCTACGATGGCCGCGCGGTAAAGCTGTCCGCGGGCAGTAGGTGAGGGGGACTGGGCCGCGATTTTGGACGGACTACTCATGAAGTCTGCGAAGCCTCCTTGTAAGTGGGCGGCGGTGGCTGGCTGCGGCGGCGGAAGATCCACTGCAAGCGCCAGAAAACCCCGGAGAACATATAGAGCAGCGCAACTCCGAACAGCACTGGCTTGGAGAAAAACCAGACGCCGGCGAACAGTGCGCCGAATAAGATGATCAGGCGGAAGGGCCGGCGGGAAGAAAAATCAATGTCTTTGAAACTGTAAAATCGCCAAGTGCTCACCATGAGATAGCCGACGGCGGCAACCATTGCCAGCCAGGTGATAGCCGTGTACCAGGACTCGAGCGGAGCTCCGCTCTGAAAATGAACCACGGCTGCAATGACGCCTGCGCCAGCGGGAATGGGCATGCCCACAAAATACTTTTTCCCGGGCCGACCGGGATTGGAAGGCTGCGGGTTGGTCGTGATATTGAACCTCGCCAGCCGGCTGGCTCCGGCCATCAGAAACAGGAAGCTAGCAATCGCACCCAGCTGCGTGAGCTTGATGTTCCAATCGGTGAGCGCGACCGGGGGCATCAAGTGGAATCCCCAGGTCCAGGCCAGCATCGCTGGAGCCACACCAAACGTGATCACGTCGGCGAGGGAATCGAATTCCTTGCCGAAATCGCTGCTGGTTCCGGTCAGGCGGGCTACGCGGCCATCGAGTCCATCGAATAAGACGGCAAAGCCGATCGCTTTGGCGGCGTTGTCGAGGTGCCAAAACGTGGAGGCGCTGGCGTGGACCACTTCGAGAATGGCATAGAAGCCGGCCGCCATGTTCCCGGTGGTGAACAGCGAAGGGAGAATGTACATCCCTTTGCGCATGGGGCGCGGGCGGCGCTTGTTGACGGGCTGGTCCGGGCGTGGCGCAAGGTCCATTATTGCGCCCTTTCGGCGGCCGACTGGGGCGCAGCCGTTGCCAGTTCGCCGCTGGGCTGAAGATAGGCCAAAATGCTGGCCCCGCCCCGCACACGGTCTCCGACCTTCACTTTCACGGCGGCCGGGGAGTTGAGGATTATGTCGGTGCGCGAGCCAAACTTAATCAACCCCACGCGCTGGCCGCGCTCAAGACGATCGCCAACTTTCGGATGGAAGACGATGCGGCGCGCCAGCAGTCCTGCGATTTGTTTGAAGACGACCGATTGACCATCACCTTCCACGCGAACGATGTTCTGCTCGTTTTCTTCGGCGGAAGCAGAGTTCATTGCGTTCAGGAATTTTCCGCGCTGATAGCGTACTTCGCGAACGAAGCCGGCGATGGGCGCGCGATTTACGTGCACGTCAAAAACACTCAGGAAGATGCTGATGCGGAGTTGTTTTTCGCGGCCGGCTGTTACCCAGGAAATGTCGGTTACTTTGCCGTCGGCGGGGGAAACCACGGCATCGGCACCAGCGGGAATGGAGCGCTCGGGATCGCGAAAGAACCAGAGGAAAAACAGTGCCAGCAAGATGGGGACGACGGCCCAGGGCGGCCGCGCGAACCACCCGACCAGAATAGCGGCAACGACCAAACCCAACGCGTAATAGTAGCCGTCACGAACCATGAGAGTTAGTCAATTATAGAGCAGGGAGGGATGACGATGGCTCAGGTTTCGGCTAAGTGCAAACAAAGAAAGGCGCTGATCAGCGCCTTTGAGCGGATACAAGAGTCCCTTGCGGCTACGGCCGCGGCTTCGATGGCCAGAGACTATTAGGCTACGTGCGTTCCGAACTGCTGGCGATACTGCCGCTCAATCGATTGCATCTGGTCTTTGAGCCGCAGCTTCAGCTTCTTCAGTCGCACTTCCTCCAGCTTTTCATCTTCGCTGAGGTAACGTTTTTGGGTGAGTGAATCAAGACGGGTGGAATATTGCATGTGCTCCTGAGCCAGCCTGCGGAATTCGTCATGCGTGCTCAGGAGGGTGTCATTCGGAGTCAGCATCCAGGCAGACCTCCAACCGGGAATTTATAAGGCCAAATTACCACAGCCCCAAAAACGGTTCAATGCCATATTCTTGGTGCAGTCTCTTTGTGAGAAACCCTAAGAAATGCTCCGCCGGTATAATATGGCGCTCTCGCGCGGGTCGCTGTAGTAATTCTTGCGGACGCCAGTCTCTTCGAAGCCAGCCTTTCGATATAGGCTTCGGGCGAGGTGGTTGGATTCGCGTACTTCTAGAAATATTGCACGGCCATTCTCCGCGCGTGCGTGTTCGACAAGCTCGGTCAGAAGGCGAGTGGCTACGCCGTGTCGTCGAGCTTTTTCGGCGACCGCGATGTTCTCCAGCTCCCATTCGGAGTCGATTTTATGCGCTATTAAGAAGCCGAGCACTCCTGTTGGTTCGGTTGGAATTTTCTCCTGTGCCACGGATTCCATCACCCATGCGCAACGTTGGGACGCGGCATCGTTGGTTGCGAGCATGGCTTCATATCTGGCGTGGGACCAATGCGCAGCGCTTGGACTATCTCGCTCGATGGCCATCATGGCGAGAATGTCAGCCGAGCTGGCCCTTCGGATCCGCACGCTAGGAACCGATTCTCTCAAGCATTTCGGCATCGGTGCGGCGAATATAGTTTGCTTCCAACTGCTCCGGTGTGACGGTCTCGCCCGACTCAAGTTTGCGCCAGCCCAGGCGGGCAACCGCATCGGCTGAAAGAGGCGGCAAGGTCTGCGCCGATAGTCCGGCTTCAGTAGCGGCTTTGGCGAGTGTGGAATCTGGAGTGACTACTGTCCATCCTCGCGCCTGTGTAAGGAATTCGCTGCGGGTCACGATGCGCTCTCGTGGAGCGCTGCCAGTTTTGATCGGGAGTTCGTACTCTCCAACGTATACGTCGCTGCGACCGGCATCGAGAGCCGCCATCAATTTGCCTTGAGCACCACTGCTAAAGGCGCACACTTCGAGCAACGATACGGCCGCGATCGGCCTCGCTAAAACCTCGGCTAGAGCTTTGACTGCGGCCAAGCCGATTCGCAGACCGGTAAAGGATCCCGGCCCGGATGCGACCGCGAAAGCACCGATTGCACTCTTGTCGAATCCGTTGTTGGAGAGCAAGTCCGCGATTTGCGGAATGAGTTGTGCAGAAAAAGTGCCGCCGGCGAGCGGCGCAATCTCGATCACCTCGAGGTCGCCGCCCTCGGCAGTCGGCTCTCCGGCTCGCGACAGCGCGAGGCTGCCGTGCTTGCCGGAGGTGTCGATGGCGAGGAGAAGCATGAAGAAATGTAGACGATCTATCCGTGAAAATCCGCGGAGATCAGTGGCCGATCTTGTTCATCTATTCCTGCACCAATTCCAGCAGAACACCGCCGGTGCTCGCGGGATGCACGAAGACATATCGGTGCCCGCCTGCGCCGGTCTTGATTTCTTCGGAAACCAGACGCACTCCGTCTTTCTTCAGGCGCTCGACGGCCGCCGATAGATCCGGAACACGCAGGCATACATGATGCAAACCTTCTCCCCGCTTGGCGATAAACTTGGCGATCGTCGAGCTCTCTGAGGTCGCTTCCAATAGTTCCAAACGGCTTTCGCCGACCGGAACCATCACCAGCCGCACTTGCTCCTGCTCGACGGTTTCTTCGGGAGAAATGCTCAGGCCAAGTTTCTGGTAGATCGACTTTGCCGCTGCCAGCGACTTCACAGCTATGCCGAGATGATCGATTTGCGTCATCAGCGTTTCCCCACGTTGGCGGCGATTTGCTCGACCAGCGTATAGGGATCGCGTTTATGTTCCGCCACTTCGGCCGCGTAGCGCGCCACCCCGCCCTCGGCCATGTGCTCGCGGGCCTTCTCGAGCATGGCATCGCGCAGCATTTCGATCAAACGCTCCTGCCAGTTTTCTACGCTCTTGTTGAGCGCCAGATTTTCTTTTTGCAAATGCGCTTCGTAGTCCGAAATTGCATCCGCCAGCTCCTCGACTCCCAATCCTTGGCTGGCGATCGTCTTGATAATCGGAGGCGTCCAGCCGTCGTTGCGCATGGCCAGCGATTGCAGAGTGCGAATCTCGCGCTCGACGTGTTCGGCGCCGTCGCGGTCGCTTTTGTTGATTACGAAAATATCGGCAATCTCCATGATGCCGGCTTTGATGGTTTGCACATCATCGCCCATGCCCGGGACCAGGATCACAACCGTGACATCGGCGAGGCGCACGATATCCACTTCGTCCTGACCTACGCCGACGGTCTCGATCATGATGAGGTCGCGGCCAGAAGCATCGAGCACCGTGGTGACATCGGCTGTGGTGCGCGCAAGGCCGCCGAGCGAGCCGCGCGTGGCCATGCTGCGAATATAAATGCCGGGATCGGAAAAATGATCCTGCATGCGGATGCGGTCGCCGAGAATGGCTCCGCCGGTGTAAGGGCTGGTCGGGTCGACAGCGATGATGCCGACGCTGTGATTGTTTTTGCGATAAAAGCGGGCAAGATGATCGACCAGCGTGCTCTTCCCTGCCCCGGGCGGGCCGGTGAGGCCGAGGACGCGCGCCTTTCCGCTGTGAGGGAACACCGCCTTCAGCAACTCGGACCAGCCGGGGGCGCGATTCTCCACGGTGGAAATGGCTCGGGCGAGGGCGCGAACGTCGCCGGAGCGGAGCTGGTCAGTCAAAGTGTGGATGTCGCGGTTCAAACGATCAGTGTAAAGCAGAGAAGGGGGAAGAAGAAATCCGTGGCGAGATCAGTCTTTCAGCAGCTGTCTTGCAATTACCAGTCGCTGAATTTCGCTGGTACCTTCGCCAATGGTGCAGAGTTTTACGTCGCGGTAGAACTTTTCTGCGGGATAGTCTTTGATGAAGCCGTAGCCGCCGTGAATCTGCACGCCTTCATTGGCGCATTTTACGGCAACTTCGCTGGCGTAAAGCTTGGCCATGGAGGACTCCAGGGTCGTCTTCATGCAGGCGTCTTTCATAGATGCGGCGCGGAGAGTTAGGAGGCGAGCGGCGTCGATCTCTGTGGCCATGTCGGCTAGCTTCCACTGTATCGCCTGAAACTCGCCGATGGCCTTGCCGAATTGCTTGCGCTCCTTGGAGTAGTTGAGGGCCGCTTCGTATGCGCCCTGGGCCATGCCGAGCGACAGGGCCGCGATCGAAATGCGGCCGCCATCGAGCACGCGCATGGCGTCGATGAAGCCGTCGCCTTCCTTGCCAAGAAGATTTTCGGCGGGAATTGTGCAATCTTCGAAAATCATTTCCGCGGTGTCGCTGGCTCGCAAGCCCAGCTTGTTTTCTTTCTTCCCAGGGCGGAATCCTTTTGTGTCTTTCTCGACGATGAAGGCGGATAGGCCGTGAGTGTGGGCGGTGCGATCGGTCACTGCGAGCACGACGATCACGTCGGCGTAGTGGCCGTTGGTGCAGAAAGTTTTGGTGCCGTTGAGAATCCAGTTGCTGCCCTTGCGCCTCGCGGTCATGCGGGCGCTGCCGGCGTCCGAACCGGAGGAGGGCTCGGTCAATCCCCAGGCGCCGAGGAATTCGCCGGTAGCCAGTTTGGTTACGATACTTCTTTTTTTGCGCTTCGTCGCCGGCGAGAAAAATGTGATTGGAGCAGAGCGAGGTGTGGGCGGCGACGATGATGCCGACGGAGCCGTCTACGCGGGAGAGTTCTTCGATTGCGGTGGCGTACTCTACATAGCCCATGCCCGCACCGCCATACTCGGCGGGAAAGACCGTTCCCAACAAGCCGAGCTTGCCGAGTTCTTTGATGGTGGCTAGAGGGAACTCGGAGGCCTCATCCCATTTCATGACGTTGGGCGCAATCTCGCGCTCGGCGAACTCGCGGACGCTTTTCTTTAACTGCTGCTGTTCGTCGTTCAGTTGAAAATCCAAGGATCCACCTTCTGCGTTCAACCTTTGAATTACACCATAGCAACGAGATTGGGTGAAGTTACCGCCGGGAGTTGTGCGTGAGAGCGCTTCGAGACCCTGTCAACACTGGCGATTATGACGGTCGACGTGTTTGCGCCTACCGACCGGATGGTCTGGACGAGAAAATTCCTCGCGATTGAATTGGAGGCGGATGGTCAGCGGACTGGTTCTTCAGCCAGGATGAATCTTTCGAAAACCTCGTTGGACAGCAAACGCCCGCGGGGCGTTAGGCGGATGGAACTTCTTCTTTCTTCCAGCAACCCGCTTTCGACCAATTCTGTAATGGCGTGACGTGCTTTTTGAACCGCGTCTTTGCTGAAATGCTGTTCTAGTTTGAGCAGATTCACGCCTTGAGTGAGGCGCAGGCCGAGGAAAAAACTTTCTTCTAGCGCTTCCCGGCGGGAGACAGGGGTACGCTTCAAATCCGCGCCGCTGACATATTTTTCTAGAGAGTCGGCGGTCGCGAATCTAACTGCTTCGTTGTCGTGCTTGCAGGGGCTAAACCCCAGTTTCTTTTTGTAGTCTTCGGCGGCACGATTTAAGTCGTGCCCTTCCCGCTCGGCGCCTTCCCGGTCAGGCCCTTCCTGATCGGATTCGAGCATGGAATGGGCGTCCACACCGAAGCCGAGGTAAGGCTGCCGTGTCCAATATTTCAGATTGTGTTGTGACTCGAAGCCCTCGCGCGCGAAGTTGGAAATTTCGTAGTGTGCGATTCCTGCTGATTCGAGCCGCTCGCATGCGGTGAGGTAGAAATCGGCAATTGCTTCGTCGTTCGGAACGAAGTGTGCATGATAGCGCGTACCGCCAGCTACAAGTTCGCGGCCCAGACGCGAGTCTTCGTCCACTTCGAGCATGTAGACGCTTACGTGGGGAGCGCCGGTTGCGATGGTTTCTGCCAGAGAGTGATCCCAGCTGTCGGCGGTCTGGTGGGGCAAACCGGCGATCAGATCGATGTTGACATCCGTGATTCCCGCAGTGCGCAGTCGAGCAATATCTTCCAGCACAATCTCTCGCTTGTGCAAGCGGCCGACTGCGGCGGCTTCCTGATCCACGAACGACTGCACGCCAAGACTGACGCGGTTCACACCGCAGCGAATAAGGGCCTCCAGTACGGCGGGGGTTAACGTTCCGGGAGCACATTCGACGGTAATTTCTGCCTCTGGAGTTATCTCGAACTGCTGCCGGAGGGTCATGAAGACTCGTTCCAATTGGTTGGCGTCAAGCACAGTTGGAGTTCCGCCCCCCAGATAAATGGAATCCACCGTGCGCTCAATCCTTCCGCCCATCTCGGCTGCGCCTTGAGGCGCGCTCGTAATGTCGTCACAGACACGATCAACATAGCGCTCGAATACTGCCCGCGAAAACACGTCGGAGGCGAAGTTGCAATAACTGCACTTGGTACGGCAGAACGGGACAGAGATGTAAATGCCGAGGGGCATGCCAGACCATTATCCCATCTGGGGGGGACAAACCTTTTCCATCCTCGCGAGATTTCTGGCCATCCATTTGAGTTACTCTGTTACCAGCGCCAATGGCGCGTTTCACCCTGGCTTGCCAATCGATAGATCGTCAAGAACCCGATGTCGCAGGAAGAAGAAGTATTAGGCAAAGCGTATGACAGCCGGCTGATGGCGCGGCTGTTGAAGTATCTGCGTCCCTACCGCTGGCAGGTGGCGATCGCGCTGGTTTCGATTTTGCTGAAATCTTTCGCGGACGTGCTGGGGCCGTATCTCACTAAAGTGGCGATTGATCGGTACTTAGCTCCGGCCCAGGGATTGTCTTCCGGCTTCTGGAGTTGGCTCAGCCCGCGAGCGATTACTGGCATTGCGCAGATTGCGTCGATCTATGTTGGACTGCTGGTCTTCAGTTTCCTGCTCGAGTTCCTGCAGACCTATTTCATGCAGTGGACCGGGCAGAAAGTGATGTTCGATTTGCGCCGCCAGATCTTCCGGCATCTGCAGCGGCTGCACGTCGCTTTCTTCGACAAGAATCCTGTTGGACGGCTGGTGACGCGAGTTACTACCGACGTGGATGCGTTGAATGAGATGTTCACGTCCGGCGTGGTGTCGATTTTTGAAGATCTATTCGTTCTGTTCGGCATTCTGGGTGTGATGCTGTGCATGAACTGGAAGCTGGCACTGATTACGTTTGCCGTGCTGCCGTTCATCGTTTATTCCACGAAGATTTTTCGGGATCGGGTGCGCGATTCCTACCGGCGCATTCGCGTCGCTATTGCGCGCATCAACTCCTACTTGCAGGAGCACGTCAGCGGAATGGTCGTGCTGCAGCTGTTCAATCGCGAGCGCAAGGCCTACAAACGGTTCTCGGAAATCAATCGCAATCACATGGACGCGTACAAAGACGCGATCATGGCCTATTCGGTTTACTACCCGGTGGTCGAGATTCTCTCGGCGATTGCGATTGCATGTGTCATCTGGTTCGGCGGCGGGGACGTGATGCGGAATGTTCGCGTGAGCAGCGTGGCCGTGAGCTTCAACTGGAAAACGCTGATTGCATTCCGCCTGGTGCCGACGGTGGCGTCGCTGGGCGTGCTGGTGGCATTCATCCAATATGCGCTGCGATTTTTCCGGCCGATCATGGACTTCAGCGAAAAATACAACATCCTGCAATCGGCTATGGCGGCGAGCGAACGCATTTTCAAGTTGCTGGATACGCCGGTGCAGGTGGTGTCGCCCGCCGTGACGAAGCGGCCGGAGGGAGCGGGTCGGATCGAATTCGATCACGTGTGGTTTGCCTATCGCGACGTGCCAGAGGGCGACGGTGCGGGGGCTGACTGGGTTCTGCGCGATGTGACCTTCACGATCGAACCGGGCGAAACCGTGGCGATCGTTGGGCACACGGGCGCGGGAAAGACCACGCTGATCTCGTTGCTGTTGCGTTTCTACGATGTCCAGAAAGGAGCGGTGCGGATCGATGGGGTCGACGTGAAAGATATGGACCTCGCCGATTTGCGCAGCCGGTTCGGGGTCGTGCTGCAGGATCCGTTTCTGTTCAGCGGGACGATTGGCGGGAATATCCGGCTTGGGACAAAGCGGATCCTGGACAAAGATGTTGAACAGGCTGCCGAAGATGTGAACCTTGCCGACTTCATCCGCTCGCTGCCGAAGGGCTTTGAGGAGGAGGTTCGGGAGCGCGGCTCGACGCTTTCGACCGGACAGAAGCAGCTCATCTCATTTGCGCGGGCACTGGCGCATGAACCGAAAATTTTGATTCTCGACGAAGCCACGTCGAGCGTGGATACAGAGACTGAATTCCGCGTGCGCGACGCGCTCGGGCGGATGGTTGAGGGGCGTACGTCGGTGATCATCGCCCACCGGCTGTCGACGGTGCAGAGGGCCGACAAGATCATCGTGATGCACAAAGGGCAGGTGCGTGAGATGGGTACGCACCAGCAACTTCTGGCGAAGCGCGGGATTTATTTCAAGCTTTATCAGCTGCAGTATAAGGATCAGGAGATTGCGGCGGGGCCGGCGGTTACAGCAGGGGACGACTAACGCACGCCGCAGCCTTACAATGCTCTCTTGCGAATACTGATCTCAGCGGGCGAGGCTTCGGGGGAGATGTATGGGGCGCAGCTGATCGAGGCGCTGCGACGGTGTGCCGCGCCAGATAACTCTCGCTGCGCTCGCTGGACGGGCGAGGCGCCCGTCCCTACGCGAGCATCTCAGCCCACACCAGTAACTGTACCCTCCCAATTCCCACTCGAGTTTTTTGGCGTCGGTGGCGAACGCATGCGGGCTGCGGGGTGCGAGACAGTGGTCGACGCCAAGGACCTCTCCGTCGTCGGCATCACTGAAATCCTTAGCCATCTGCCAAAAATCTACGGTCTGTACCGGCGTCTGATCGCCGAAGCGGACAAACGAAAACCGGACCTTGCGATCGTCATCGACTCACCGGCGTTCAACTGGCGAGTGGCGCGGCAGATGAAGCGGCGGGGGATTCCTGTGGTGTATTACGTCGCGCCGCAGTTCTGGGCTTGGCGGCAGGGACGGGTGCGGCTGCTGCGCGACTACATCGACAAAGCGCTGGTCATTTTTCCGTTTGAAGAGAAATTTTATCGGGAGCGGGGAGTGGATGCGACGTTTGTGGGGCATCCACTGGCGGACTTGCCGGAGCCGGCGATTGGGCGGAACGATTATGCGGCGCAGTTTCATCTTGATCCGGGCAAGCCCTGGATCACGATCATGCCGGGAAGCCGCGTCAAAGAAGTGCGCATGAATTTGCCAACGATGCTGGAAGCTGCGGGGCGACTTGGTATGGAATACGAATTTGTATTGCCAGTCGCACCCACACTCGATCGCTCGTTTGTCACGAGCTTAGTGGGCGGCCAGAGAGTCACACTCGTGCCCGAATCCCTGCCTGCACTCTGGCACTCTCGTGCGGGGATTATTGCGAGCGGCACGGCGACGGTGGAAGCTGCAGTGATGCGGACTCCATTTGTGATGGTCTATCGTGTGTCGGCCCTCACTTATCTGTTGGGTAAGCCGCGAGTGAAGGTGCCGCATTTTGCGATGGTGAATTTGATTGCGGAGGAAGAGGTGGTTCCGGAGCTTGTGCAGCATGACTTCACGGCGGCGAACGTGGTGGCCAAGTTGCAGGAGATCCTGCCTGACGGGAGTCCACGGGACCGGATGCTGAAGGGGTTGACGCAGGTGAAGGCAAAACTCCGCGGGCCTGAGGAGGCGCTTGAAGGTTCGGCGGGTCGGCCGGCAGACCGTGCGGCGGCAATTATTTGGTCGATCGGAAATTCAATGGCCTCCCATAGCTAGCCCGCCACAGGATTTGTGCATCAGACTACAGAAAAAAGGCGGCGTCGGTTTGCGCGACAGGGGTTAAGTGGGCCGCGCGGCGATCTTGACAAAACTTCACACAGAGAAAGACCGATTTGGGTAAGTATTGAATTTGACGGGTTGGGAAGAGAGTCCGCGTATTCACTGCCTAAGCAATCATCCGCGATATTTGGTCGGCGGCGCGAAGTGGCTCCCATTGTGGATAACGGTTGCTGCGATATTGAGTGCGGTTTCGGCTCTAGGGCAGACGCCGGTGCGGGCGGCAGGCATGCCGGAAACCCCAGCGTCGATACAGCAGAACGATCCACCGGTGCCAAAATCCGGAAGCGTCAGCGGAACCGTGGTTGATCAAAGTGGAGCTGTGGTCGCGAATGTGAAGATAGCCCTGGCACAGCAGGGTGCTACCTCGAAACGAGAAGCGCTTTCAGACAGCAATGGATACTTTCTTTTTCTCGACGTAACTCCCGGACCGTTTCAGATAAGCTATGCGGCGTCCGGCTTCGCGCCAGTGCAGACCTCTGGAGTACTGCAGCCCGGGGAGAATTACATTGCCCCCGAGGTCACACTCGCGATCCCAAGTGCCAATGTGGCTGTGGAAGTAACGCTACCCTCAGAGCAAGTTGCGATGGAGCAGCTTAAGGTGGAGGAGAAGCAGCGAGTTCTGGGCGTGATTCCGAACTATTATGTCAGTTATGTTCCTCATGCGGCTCCGCTGACGCCGAAGCTGAAGTTCCAGCTGGCGTGGAAGTCGATCATAAATCCGTACACGTTTGGGATTACCGGCGCAATCGCCGGGATAGAGCAGGCAAACGATACGTTCAGTGGATATGGACAAGGCGCGCAAGGATATGCGAAGCGTTACGGCGCGGCCTACACCGACCTTGTATCGGGAACACTGATTGGCGGCGCGATATTGCCGTCGCTTCTGAAGCAAGATCCGCGTTACTTCTATAAGGGAACTGGCAGTAGAAAATCGAGGATTCTCTACGCCATTGCAATGTCAGTCGTTTGCAAGGGGGACAATGGGCACTGGCAGCCGGATTACTCAGGGATCGTTGGAGGGCTAGCGGCGGGCGGCCTCTCGAACCTTTATTATCCTGCGCAAAACCGGAATGGGGCTGCGCTAACCTTCGAAAATGCGCTCATCGGGATTGCGGGAGGTGCAGCCGGTAATATCCTTCAAGAATTTGTGGTTCGAAGGTTCACCCCCCATCTCCCTGCTCAGGGGTCCGAGACGCGGTAGAGTTTCTGCTTCAGATAGCTTGGCCGACGCATACTGGAGCTCGTGAAGCCGATCGGCATTTTCGCTAACCCTTGTGCTCACAGCATCTTTTAGATGAAAATCTTCATCATAGGATATGGTTAGGTCCATTCCTGGAGAATCTCCTTAATGCAGAAACAGCTTCGGCGCGGGCAGAGCGTCCTGGTGGGCTTCTCTGCCCTGCTGTTGTTGACGTTTGTCTCGATCCCGTCCTGGGCTGCCGAGAAAGCCCGACTGCGAGTGGACGATTACCAGATCGAAGTGGAGCTTACGCCGCATCTGCATCAGATATCGGCTCGGGCCAAGGTAAAATTCACCGCGCTTCAGGATCTGAATACAGCCATTTTCGAACTGCATAACGGGCTGCGCGTCACCAAGGTTCTGGATAACCAGAACCAGCCGCTATCGGCCGAGCGGGTCACCCAGGATTCGACGGTGCGGGTTCCGCTGCCGGCTGGTCTGACGAAAGATAGTTCCACGACTCTGACCTTCGAATACGAAGGCGAGATCGAAAACGCCGATGACAGCCCGGTCCCAGGGCTCAAGCTGGCCTACATAGGCGATGACACGAGCTATTTGCTCTACGCCGGACGCTGGTTTCCAGTAAGCGGCTACGGACTGAACCGGTTTACGTCGACGATCAGCGTCACCGTCCCGGCGCACATGCTGGTGATCGGCAGCGGAAAGTCAACTGTGACTGATAATCCGCCCTCGAACAAGCCGAACAGCAGCGGGCTTCCCACAAAGACTTTTACTTTCGTGGATGACAAGCCGAGCTTTCCGGGCACGATCATTGCGGGCATCTTCCAGGAATATAAAAGCGACGAAGCGGGCATGAACCTGCATGTCTTCTTTAAGCCCGACCACCAGAAGTTGGCTCCGGAATATACCACTACGGCGGTGCAGGAATTTACGTACTTCATTACACTCTACGGCACGCCTCTGTCGCAACGGCTCAATGTTGTCGAATTGCCAGGCGATACGGTTCCATACGCATGGGCGCCAGAGATCGCCGGCCTAGCTGGACCCTCGATCACGGAAAAAACGAACTATCGTTTGCTGGCGAATGCTATCGCTCATCAATGGTGGGGCGTGTCGGTGAGTCCGGCAACCAAGGATGATTGGTGGGTGATTGATGGTTTTTCGCGTTACTCGGAAGCCATGTATGTGGAGAATGCGGCTGGCGCCGCGGGCCTGGAAGAAGCGATCAAGGACATGTCCGTGGGAGCGCTGGCTTACGACAACATACCGCTCTCCAGCGCAAGTAAGCTCGATCCCTTTTCTACCGAATTTCAGTCGTTGGTGACCGATAAAGGGGCGATGATCCTGCACATGCTGCGCTGGGTGCTGGGCGAGGACAAATATCTTAAGACGATGCGCGAATTCGCCGAGACTTATTCGGGCAAATCGGCCACCGTGGACGATTTCCGGGCGATCGCGGAAAAGTATTATGGCGAACAGCTAACCTGGTTCTTCTCGCAATGGCTGGACTCGACCGGCGCGCCAGAGTTCAAGTTGAAGTACACCGTCTACCGCTTAGGCAGCAATAAGGGATTCCGCGTAACAGGGGCGATTTCCCAGGATCTGGATTTGTTTCGCATGCCGGTAGATCTGCGCATTGATACAGATGGGAAAACGGAAGACAAGAAGCTCGAAGTGGTGGGTACGGACTCGGCCTTTACGGTTGAAACCTTTGGGCGGCCAAGGCGCATCGCAATCGATCCCGACCATCACGTGCTCACCAACTCCTCCGATGTAAAGCTGCGGGCATCGATTCTTCGGGGCCAGGCCTTGCAACAGCAAGGCGATCTGGCGGGCGCGCTAGCGGAATTCAACAAAGCGCTGGACCTGAACAAGAACAGTTCCCTTGCGCATTACCGTGTGGCTGAGATTTTCTTCCTGCAGAGAAACTACCAATCCTCGGCGAACTCCTACCGATCCGCCATCAACGGCAACGGGGATCCGCGCTGGACGGAAGTCTGGAGCCATATCCAACTGGGCAAGATTTTCGACATCACCGGCCAGCGCGAGCGCGCGATCAACGAATACCGGCAAGCCATTCAGACCAACGACGATACTTTCGGGGCCCTTGAAGAAGCGCGCAAGTATCTACAAAAGGCTTATGAGCGGCCGAAAAATAAAGAGTAGGTGGAAGGCTGGTTCAATCGCTCTTTGCTCCGGTACCCAAAGCCTTCATCTTCTTCAGGCCTGAAAGCAATCTGGGAGTTTGATTGAACTGGCGGGAAACGTTGAAGGGTAGGACATCGCGCGACATAGTTTCGCGACGATCAGCACCCGCAGGCGCGGTAAAACAGCGCATCTTGGCAAGCCGGTGACGCACGTGTGGAGGAAGCGAATCCTGTTCCCCTCGGTCATAAGGAGGCGTAAGGGCTTCGAAATGTACCTTTTGTAAGGCGCGTTCGCGGAGAGACTCCGCTTGCAGCCGATCTATGACGGCCGGGTCCCCTGCGTTGCCCAATTGTCTGATACGAGCGACGGCCCGCTGCACGACACGGACGAACTCGTCTGCATCTCCGTTTTTCCGACCTTGCCGCAAACGCTGCTTTGTATCCTCAACAGAAAGCCAGGTGCGATTTCGGTTGGACTCTTTCGGTTTACTGAGCCGGAGCACCTGGCACAGGTGAGCGCTGACTACAAGGGCAGAACTCCGTGAGTCGCTGGGCTTACGGCAAACATACCGGGCGAAGGAGGCTTCTTCGATCCGTCCGTGAACCCCGGCTTCCTCGAAGGCCTCAATTGCCGCAGCCTGAGCATGGCTTAGCCCAGGTTCGGCACCGCCCTTGGGGAATGTCCAGCGACCGCTGCGGCGAGTTTGAACGAGCAGAAATTCGATGGCACCGCGCCGGACCCGGTAGCAAACCGCGGCAACCTGGTCGCATTCGCTCAGTTTGCAAAGTTGCGAGAGCCGCACCGAGTTGCCCGCGGAGCCAAGTTTGCGGATGGACGGTCGCACGGTCAGCCGCGAACCTCGCGGTATTCTTGCCGCAGCTTTCATCACAACAGAGTGCACGATGGCATCTGGCTCTGCCTAGAGCACAGCTTGGTTCGGAGCCCGAGCGCTGGTCCGGGCCCCTCGCTGTGGAATCCTTCTGCATACTTGCATAACGATTCGGAGAATGGACAGTATTGAGGTTTGGCGGCCGCACCCGGCGTCAGGAGAAGCTTGTGGAAAATATGTACTGTCTGCGCTGCAATCACCCGATTGAAACCGGGCAGAAATCGGTTGCTGTCTATCTGTTCGCGCAGACCGTCGGAATTAAGCCCAGGCAGAAGTCGCAGGCGCAGCGAATATGCTTTTGCCCGCAATGTTCGGTCTCGCTGGCGATGGGACCGCCGCCGGAGGGTGCTCTTAATCTGGCCGCCTGGGAGATGATTCGCGAGCTTGTTGCTTCAGACCCCGCGTTGAATCAGGCAGCCTGGGAAAACTTGAGCGCGGTTCTGGAAGCACTCCCGGCAACGGGCACGGGTGGCCCTCGTCTGTCAGGAACATCCGGAGGATACTTCGAGTTCTGAGCGGTGACTAGAGCAGAATTAATCCGTCTTAATCCGTCGATGGCACCGATTCTATCCATTGCTCAGCCTGCGCGACAGAGCTAAAGATGGAAAAATCTCTCTGGGTTCGCAGGATTCTGTGCATGCGGGCAGCATGCTTCTGGACTGAATCTCGGGCAACGAAGGCTCTTTTGGCTTGAGCCGAGAAAGGATCAATCTGATCCGCCAGGCGAATGAAGTCCTTAGCGTTGAGATCAAGCTCTTCGACTTCAGTCATATCGGTAATCTCGGCAAAATCTGGGTCGAACAGTGGGTTTTTCCGCAGAGACGCGGCATAGTTTTCGATCTCTCGAATTGTGACCTTCTTGCGAAATTTCACTGAGACCAGACGCTTCTGAAGGTCCAACACATATTCGGAGAATTCAGCGAATTGTTGAACTGGTTGTCGATGAGTGGCTACATCCGAAAAGGATATGCTCGTTCGCAACAAAGTATGCCTCGATTCCGTTCGGGAAAAATCCGCCTTCCTAGAATATCGGCAAGAAAATGGGGGGCTTCAGCGAGTTTGCGTGGCGTCTTAACCTTGGCTTCGCTCACGGTTGCAGTTGCCGAGTCGCGTCCAGGGCGGCGTCCGCGCAAGGTATAAGCCGAGCTAACCTTTTCCTACTCAACACTGTCTAAGCACCAAGCGACAGCGGGGAACTTCGCTCGACCCGGCTGCGTATTACCGATCAGATGGTTAGGTGGGATTGAGACCCCTCGCCTGACCGTTACCTGTTACCGATAACCCGAGCCCTCATGCTCCTCTCCGGAGGCGTGGGGGCGACTTCCAGTCATTTGCTATGCGAATGCTTGTCGACATCGTGCGGCAGTCACTCTCTACGCTGTGGGCGCACAAGCTGCGATCTTTCCTCACGATGTTCGGAATTGCGTGGGGGGTGGGTTCTTTGCTGCTGTTGGTGGGATTAGGCGAAGGGTTCCGCAGCGGTCAGGACAAGAATTTAGCGGAACTGGGTCAGGACATCATGTTTGTTTTCCCCGGCCGCATCCCTGCCGTAGCCGGCAGCTTCCAGTCGGGACAGCCCTACTACCTGACCTACGGCGACTACTTTGCCATTCGCGATCAGGCCAAATTCCTGCGGGCTGTTTCCCCGGTGCTGGAACGAGATGACATCCGCGCCGTCAGCGACTACGGAACCACGAACGGGCAGGTATTCGGTGTGGTTCCCGCGTACAGCGAGATCCGTAACATGCCGATCGAACCTGGGCGCTGGTTCAATGACGAAGACAACAGCCAGCATCGCCGCGTGGCTGTGGTGGGGTGGGAACTGTTGAAGAATATGTTTCCCGGCCAGCCTGCAGTGGGCAGCACCATTCTGCTTAATGACATGGATTTCAAGGTAATCGGGGTGATTCCGAAGATCGGCAAGGAAGGCGAGAACGGCACCAATCATCGTATCTTTGTGCCCTTCGACACCATGCGGATGCTTTTCCCGTTGAAGGCGCAGAACACGGAAAATGCAATTTCGTTTCTCAACTACCGACCTACAAAAAAAGATTTGCACCTTGAAGCCAAGAATGAGGTGCACACCATCGTGGCGCGACGCCATGGTTTTGATCCCAGCCTCGATGACGCGTTTATGGACTGGGACACGATCGACGGAGCCATTCGCGTGGGAAAGATTTTTGACGCCATGGATTATTTTCTCGGCGTGGTGGGACTGGTGACGCTCGGTCTGGGGGCGATCGGGATCATCAACATTATGCTGGTTTCCGTGACGGAGCGAACGCGGGAGATTGGTTTGCGCAAGGCTCTAGGCGCGACGCATCGCAACATCATGACGCAGTTTTTCGTGGAAGGCGCATTTCTCACGGTGTTTAGCGGAGGGATCGGGCTGGCAATTTCGGCAGCGTTCGTGGCTCTGTTGTCGCAATTGCCGTCGCCCGAGGGATTCGACACGCCGCGCATTGTGCCGACTTCGGCAGTGGTGGCCATTGTTTCTCTGTCGGTGGCAGGAATTGTCGCTGGGCTGTATCCCGCGCGGAAGGCGGCGCTGTTGCCGCCAGTGGAAGCGTTGCGGCAGGAGTAGGAGAAATGCAGAAGTTAGAAGTCAGAATGCAGAAGTTCGTGCAAATTCGGTTCTTACTTTTGCATTCTAACGTCAGATTTTTGATTTTTGACTTCTGATTTTCGACTTCGGAATATTTATGTTTGGCGAACTGGGCAAGCAAGCGTTCAACGCGCTGAAGCACAACCAGCGGCGGTCGGTGCTCACCATGCTGGGCATGGCCTGGGGGATTGCCACAGTAGTGCTGTTGCTGGCTTACGGTTCAGGATTCCAGAACGCTCTGATGATTGCATTCCGCACTTTTGGCGGGAACCTGGTGGCGATTTTTCCGGGACGCACTTCGATCCAGGCGGGAGGCAGCAAGGCGGGCGTGCAGGTTCGCCTAACTCGCGACGATCTCGAGTTCATTCGCACGGAATGCCCCATGCTCACGCGGATTTCTCCCGAGGTCGACAAGCAAAGCCTGGTGGCGTTTGGCACGCGGAGCGCGAGTTATAACGTGCACGGCGTGTACTCTACCTACGAGAAGATTCGCGCTTTGGATGTGGGCGAAGGTACATTCTTCGGAGAGCGGGAAGACTTCACGCATACACGCGTGGCCGTGATCGGATCCACTGTGAAGAAGAAGCTTTTCTCCGGTCAGAATGCGCTGGGGGAGAATATTCGGATCGATGGTATCTCCTACAAGGTAGTCGCTGTACTCCGGCATACGATTTCCAATGGCGACGAAGACATGAACTCGCTGGTTTATGTGCCGTACAGCGCGATGGGCGACCTTAAGAACAGCTACTATCTTGACGGGATCATGATGGATTACGAAGGCGACCACGCCAAGATGGTTGCGGCTGTGCGCAACTCGATGGCTTTTCATCACAACTTTAATCCCAAGGATGATCGGGCCATCTTCGTGTTCGACGCAGTAAAAGATCTCGCCGATCTCACTATCATTACGGTCGGGATCAAACTTCTTCTCGGCTTTATCGGATTGCTTACGCTCGGCATTGGCGGGGTGGGACTGATGAACATCATGCTGGTTTCGGTAACGCAGCGCACTCGGGAGATCGGCGTAGAGAAGGCTTTGGGCGCACATCGCTGGCACATTCTGTTCCAGTTTCTGGCTGAAGCTTTAGTGATCACCGCCCTGGGCGGGCTTTTGGGCGTGGTGCTGGCTTATCTCGTCTCCTGGTCGGTGGGCTCACTCACGCTTTGGAGCGCATTCATTGAAGATGCGAGCGAAGGGGATATTCATCTCTACATTGACAGCGCCACGCTGATCTGGTCGACAGCGATTCTGAGCTTCGTTGGAATCGTCAGCGGCATGTTGCCCGCCATCAAGGCGGCGCGGCTCGATCCGATTGAGGCGCTGCGCTACGAATGATCCAGTTCGACTTCTCTGGAGCGGTACAATCTTTCCCATGTCCGAAACCGCCAACACCCGGATCGATCGGGTTCTCGATCAACTGCGGCTGTACGAGCATCCGCTTTTAGACTTTTCTGCGCGCGCCAAGGGTGAGGGCGTGGAAGTTGCCATTCAGTTCAAAGACAAGTCTGTGCCAGTGCACACCTATCTCTTTGACTTGCACCCCCGCGATCTCGACCACCCGCAGTTTGAATGGGCTTTCCAGCGCCAACTCTATGATGCGCTGCATGATTATTTCGTGGAAATGTTTATCCGCACACCGCAGGATCGCGTCGAGCGCCGCCAGAACGAATCGTGAATTTACTCCGGCAGAAAATCGAACGGGAAATCCGCGAGCGGGGTCCAATTCCTTTCTCACGCTATATGGAGCTGTGCCTCTACGATCCGGAGCTTGGCTATTATTCACGAAACGCGGAGCAGTTCGGGAAGGCTGGCGATTTTTACACTTCGAGCGATGTACATGCCGTTTTCGGCCGATTGCTGGCCCGGCAGTTTGAAGAAATGTGGCGGATTTTGGGCTCGCCTGACCGCATTGACCTGGTAGAACTCGGACCGGGCCGAGGTTTGTTTGCGCAAGACGTACTTGGCTGGTCGGAAAATAAGTTCCCGGATTTTTCCCGCGCTTTGCACTACCTTCTGGTTGAGAGGTCCGCCGCTTTGCGAGAACGAATCGAAGAGAAGTTGGGGCGTCACCTCGAGTCTGGAAAAGCTTCGCTGACCACACTGTTCCCTCTGGAAGAAGCCTCAGGCTCCGAGACTCCAACGATCGTTTTTGCCAACGAATTCTTCGATGCGCTGCCGGTTGAAGTTTTGAGCACGAAGGGCTCTCTTCGCATCGACGCGCGGGACAACCACTTCGTCGAAACCTTGGTTCCATCTACCTCCGAGGAATTGGAATTTCTTGACCGCTATTCGGTGCATCCTGAACTGGGCGAGCGGGTCGAAGTACCGCTCGCCGCGCAACAATTCATCGATCACGTCGCCGCCGGCGTCAGGCGCGGATTCATTGTCGTGATTGACTACGGCTATACTCGCGACGAACAACTGGCTGGACGACATCGGGGAACTTTGAAGGCAATACGACAGCACTCGGTGAGCGGCAATCCGTATGAAGCACCCGGCGAACAGGACATCACTGCTGACGTCAATTTCTTCGGGCTCGCAGGTACCCTCGAGAAACATGGAATACAAACGCACAAACTTATCACTCAATCCCAATTTCTGATGGGCATTGGCGAAGCGAATCAGTTCGCTGATGCGTTCGAAGAGTGCCGCGTGCCGCAGGAGAGAGCAAAGGTCGCCTTGCAACTCAAGCATCTGGTCACGCCGGCAGGCATGGGCGAGAGCTTTCACGTGCTGATTGGGAGTAAAGGAGTTGAGCGGGATAAGATGGAATGTTTATCCGGTCTAGGTTTCGGCCGCAGGGCAATTTCGCGCTGATCTGCGGTTTTATCGCTTAGCTTCCGCAAGCGTGTTCTCGTTGTCGGGAACGGACGCGCTGCTCTTGGGTTCTGGCGTTGCAACATCCGGATACTCATACACCCCGCGACCGGACTTGCGTCCCAAGCGTCCTGCTTTCACATATTGCACCAGCAACGGCGCGGGACGATATTTTTCTCCCAGCGACTTGTGCAGGTACTCGAGAATGTTCATCCGCGTATCCAGGCCCACGAGATCGACTAACTCGAACGGGCCCATGGGATGATTCAGGCCTAGCTTCAGCGCTTTGTCGATGTCCGCCGCGGAAGCGATCCCTTCCTGCAGCATGTAGAACGCTTCGTTGCCGATCATGGCATTGATGCGGCTGGTGATGAAGCCGGGCGACTCCTTGATGACCACAACTTCCTTGCCCATGCGCTTGCCGACTTCGACAGCGGTAGCGAGCGTGTCATCATCGGTTTCCAAGGCTCGAACCACTTCGAGCAGCTTCATCTTGTGCACGGGATTGAAGAAGTGCATGCCAACGCACTTTTTGGCGCGATAGGTCACGCTCGAAATTTCGGTGACGCTGAGGGAAGAGGTGTTCGACGCGAGGATCGTGGTCGGACGGCATATCTTGTCAAGCAAAGTGAAGATCTCAATCTTCGACTCCATCTCTTCCGGGACAGCCTCAATTACCAGATCGGCTTCGCGGGCTGCTTCGTCGACCGAGCCCGCATATTCCAGGCGCTGAAAAGCCGCGTCGGCATCAGGCGACGATACCTTTCCCAGCTCAACGGCTTTATCGAGAGTGGCACGAATTTCACTTTCGGCGCGACGCAGGGCTGTTGGCAACAGGTCTTCGAGAATGGTGCGGTAGCCACCAACGGCGGCGGCGTGAGCGATGCCTCGGCCCATAATGCCTGCGCCGATCACCGCGATGGTCTTGACTTGCGCCACTACTGCGCCACCTTTTCCTTTTCCAGATCCTTAATGGCGTCATTCAGCGCGCCGCCGGCGGTGCGCAGACTTTCGGCTAGGCGCTTGCGCTCCTCGGCGTTCATGGCGGGAATCGCTAAATGCAGATGCGGCGCAGCGTGGTCGTCATGTCTTCCACGTAATTCATTGATCGGATTAGTTCACCAGATGCTGGCATGAGTGCTCCTGTAATTTAGCGACTATCTAGCCGGCCCACAATCGACCAAAGCGGCGCGGGCCAAACTTCTATTCTGGACGTGTCGGCGAATTTAGTAAAGGCGCGGCGAGCTTTCGGATTTTCGATCGTGGGATGATGACTTACGCGAATGTGATTCGTTTCTTCGGTTGTTAATAGCGGCTTAGCACGGGAGGCTTATAATTCCTATCGATTCTTTCAATGGTCCTTTCTACTCTCCGAGTGAATCTAAGGGGCATATGGCTGACAAGCTCTTAAGAAGTTACATTTTTGCGAGCGACTTTGATCAGACACTCACCTTCAATGATTCCGGATATGTGCTGGCCGAGTTGGTCGGCATTCCTACTGCAGAGTTTGAACGCAAAGCCAAAGGCATGGCGAAGATCAATCTGGTGCAGCAGGGAGCTGAACTAGCGTACCTTCTGCTCCACGATCCGGAGTTCAAAGCTAAAGTTCGGAAAGAGCATCTTCACGAAGTGGGAAAGCGAATCCGATTGAAGGGCGACATCAAGTTGCTTTACCAGATTCTGGCAAATGGCGTGGATGGACACTTCTTTGATTTCTACGTGCTTTCCGCCGCGCCCGTGGAAGTGATCCACTCGGCCCTCGAAGGCATCGTTCCGAGGGATCATATCTTCGGCACCGAGTTTCTCTATAAGCCTTCCGGTGAGATCGAAAGCATTGTTCGGGCGACGGCAGGTTACGGCAAGGTGGCGGTTCTCAACCAACTGTTAGCGGAGCACGTAACCGGACCTGATCATGTGATTTATTCGGGAGATGGCAGCTCCGACATTCATGTGATGTTGCAATTGAATGCGCGCGATGGTTTGACCATCGCGGTTTCGGAGTCGCCCCACGTTTCGCAGATCGCCAAGCGCACGGTGCTCAGCACCAGCGCGTTGGCGGTGTTGGCGCCGATTCTCGAAGAAGTGGTTGGGTGGGAGCGCGCGCAGATTCGCACTTTCTTCGAGGCCAACGGCATGCTGATCCAGGAGTGGGAGCGAGTGCGCACTGACTGGCTTACCGTGCGGCCCGCCGTGCAGGACGATTCTGAACCAGTGACTGTGGCGTGATGGGTTGCTCTTAGGCTTGTGGGCCCCGGCGGCATCGCGATGCTTCGTAATAAAAATCTGATTCCTCTGTCTCACCAGCACCAGCGAGCATTGGCGCTGTGCGTGCGCATCGATCGCGCGCAGCCAATCCCTGAAAGGGACTTGGAAGATTGGCAGGCGGAGATTGAGCAGCTCTCCGAGCAGGAAATCAGAGTTCACTTCGCTGCGGAAGAGGAAGTTCTGTTCCCCGCTGCTCGGAAGTTTCCGCCATTGCTCCCACTGGTGGAAGAGCTAATCGCCGAGCATGCCTCGCTGCGCGAATTGTTAGACGATGCGCAGGCTCGGCGGATGTCGGGGGACAGATTGCTCGCGTTTGCACGCCAGCTTTCTGCTCACATCCGCAAAGAAGAGCGCCAGCTTTTCGAGCGAATGCAGCAACTGGTGGACCCGGAACAATTGGCGAGTCTGGGAGTTGGCTTGGAGGTCGCTCTCCAAGGTGCAGCGCAGTCTTGCATATTGCCGAAGGATGCAACGAGGCTGAAAGCAAAAAGATAGTCGGCGGCCGGCTTACGATTTGCAGCCGTGATGGCGCCTGAATTCCATTGCGCCTTCCCTTCCCATGTAACGCTCCAGTACGGCGGGTTCGGTTTTGCGCAGGTCAACCATGACCAGGCCATCGAGCACGTTGGAAAACTTCCGGTCGACATTAAAGGCCAGCATCTTGCCGCCGATCTTCGCATATTGGCGCAGCAGGATGGGCAATCCTTTACCGTCCGTTTCTACATCTGCGATGGGCTGTGAAAGGTCCTCGAGCTCTCGTAAGGCGGCAAACATAGCGTGGCAATCCCATGGACGCAGGCCAGCCGGACGAAAGGGCCGTCGTGGTTCGATCATCCCCGCCAATTCATCCTCCCGCATGCGCGCTTCGAAGAAACGGTAAATCATCTCGCGAGAAGCCTTGCTGTATTCGTTGCTGATGCTCACAGCGCCGAACAGCACGGGACTTTTCGCGTGCGTCGCCAGCAAACGAGCGATTCCCTTCCACAACAGAAGCAGGGGAGCGTATTGGCGCTGATATTCTGGTCTGATGAAAGACCGCCCTAGTTCCAGTGCCGGACCAAGCTTTTCGAAAACCCGCGCGTCGAAGCGGAATAGCGTGCTGGTGTAGAGTCCGTTCACGCCCTGCTCGGCGAGAATTTCGGATGTACCGCCCGCGCGGTAAGCACCAACAAGCTCTCGCCTGGTCTTGTGCCACAGCAAGACATGCCAATAGTAGTTGTCGAAACGGTCGAGGTCCCGTTGTTTGCCAACGCCTTCTCCGGCTCCGCGAAATGTTACTTCGCGCAGCCGTCCCAGTTCCTGCAGCATTCGCGGCGTCTCATTGGCCTTCACCAGATAAACTGCGAGTTCGGCGTTCTCCACCAGGCAGCGGTCGTCAGCGAGACGGGTTAACTCCTGCGGCGAGGATCTCGGGAGGCTCTGCGGCAGCAACGGGTTCCTGCACCTTCTCGGATATTTTGGAACGCACTGCGACTGACCAGGATTTCTCCGTCCGGCTCCGGCGCGCCAGAAGATAGGTGCGCCAGCGTAAATATTCGATTGCCTCTCGATCATCCGCGATGCCCGCCACGGAGTCAGACGGAATCTCGCTGCCCACTCGGACTTCCACGGTACGTCCGGCTTGCTGAAGAAATTCCTGCAGCAGGAAGGCGGTTCTCAGGCGTGGATGAATCATCCCGAACAAGTGGAAACTCACGCTGTTCCGTCCGCAGAAATAAACGGGCAGGGCCGCGGCTCCCGTGCGCCGGATCAGACGCACAGCGGTGTCGCTCCAGTCTGGGTCTGCAATTTGTCCTTGGGGAAATTGCCACTGCGAAACTTCGCCCGCGGGAAAGACAGCCAGCATTCCACCGTTTCGGAGCCAGGTAAGAGCTTCGCGGAGTGCGCGGCGATTGGTTTCAATTCTTTCGGCTCGGGGGGCGTCGTCACTTTCGAAAGGATCGACGAAGATGCAGTGCTGTGCGAGTTCGGGCACATCGCGCAGCAGGTAATTGGTCATCACCTTAACGTCCGGACGAACACGAGCCAGCAGGACGGCCAACATAGCACCATCCAGCATTCCAAAGGGATGATTGGCTACGACGACGACCGGGCCCTGAGCGGGGATTCGCGCGGCGTCGGCGGTATCCACGCGCAATTCCACGCGCATTTCGGCGAGCAGGTTCTCAAGCCCGAAGCCCTCGGGAGATTGCTGCACCCGGCGGTAAAGTTCGCGGACTTTCTCTACAGGAATAAATTTTTCTGCCAAGCACCGGAATGCCGGGAAACCCCGCAACGTGCGCCAACACTTCCGGCCGCGTCTCTTCCCCATGCGATTGGTTGAATGGCATGTTAAAGGAATAGCGCAGGTGCTTTGCAGCAGGATGAAGAAGAGGTTAAAAGCTGATGAAATATGGCTACGCGGGAAACTCGAAAGTAACCTAGAGTAACCAGATGAGCCGCCCGCTCGGTTAGGGGCTAAAGCCCGCCGCTCTTCTGGCTTTGGGCGGCACGACTGAAGTCGTGCCCTTCCCAAATCCATTTATTGAGATAGCTCCCAATCACGATCACTGGTCGACTACTCTTTCAGGTTTCGAGGCGGAAGCGAGTTTCGGCGAGGGCATAGAGTTTGCGCCAGACCAGGCGGTTGATTGTCACGACGGTGGCGGCCATCATCATGGTTGCGGCCAAGAGTAGATCGAAGTTGCCGCTGTCGGTGGCTTGGCTGATGGTCGCGCCCAGACCGGTTGTGGTGTAGATTTGGCCCTTGAAGTGGAAGTACTCCGCGACGATGCTGGCATTCCAGGCGCCACCCGAGGCCGTGACCAGGCCGGTCACGAGATAAGGAAAGATTCCCGGCAGGATCAGTTTTTTCCAGCGCTCAATACCCTGCAGCCGGAACACGGAACAGCATTCTTTTAGATCAGTCGGGATCGCCATCGCACCGGCGATGACGTTGAACAACACATACCACTGCGTGCCGAGCAGCAGGACGACAATCGATGCCAGTCCAAGTCCGCCACCGAGCCTAATCAGTACGAGCAGAATTACAGGGAGCAAGGCAGTGGCTGGAACTGAAGCTGCGATCTGCGCCAAAGGTTGTGCGATGCGCGCCAGCCGAGGATTAAAACCGATCGCCACTCCGGCGGGGACCGTCCAGAGGGTACCGATGAGCAAGGCAAGGTTGACCCGCAAGAACGTTGCACCCAGGCCCAGGGCGGCCTCGTGCAATTCGGCCCGCTGCAAACCACTGAGAATGATTGCGACGCGGACCACGCCGTAGCCAATGCCAATCAGGGCCAGCAGGGCCAGGATGCGCGCCAGCCAGTCGCGCCACCGAGCCGCAGGTTGCTCCGGCGCTTCTTCTGAATGCTTCCGCGCAAAATGCAGGAGCAAACGCTCTTCCAGCGGCTGGAAAGTTTTTTGTCGAATTTTCTCGAGGCCGGCGGAATGCTCCAGCAGGTTGAGAACCCACGATCGCGGACTGTCGGTGCTTTCCACCTGCTCGACTTTGAACTTCTCTGCCCAGGCAATCACAGGGCGCCAGATGAATTGATCGAGCAACACGATCACGGCAACCATCGTGGCCACACCCCACAAGATGGAACTCATGTCCCCGGCGCTCGCGGCGGTTTGCAAGTATGAGCCTAAGCCAGGCAGACGAAAGTCGCGCGGGCCCAGTACGAACATTTCGCAAACCATCAGGGCGAACCATCCGCCGGCCACTGACATCATCGAGTTCCAAACCAATCCGATGGCCGAAAATGGTAACTCCATCTGCGTGAAGCGCTGCCACCAGCTGAAGCGGTAGATCGATGCGGCTTCTCGCATCTCTTTCGGAATGCTTTTCAGCGAAGCATAAAAACTGAAAGCCATGTTCCACACCTGGCCAGTGAAAATGAGCAGGATCGCGCCCAACTCGACGCCCAGTTGACGGCCTGGGAAGAGGGCTACCATCGCCAGCATGACTCCGGGAAGAAAGCTGAGTACGGGAATCGACTGCAGAACGTCGAGCAGTGGAATCATGAAGCTTCTCGGCGCGACGGTTATAGGCTGCCACATAGCCATAGACCAACGTAAACACCAGGCTCAAAACGTACGCGATGGTGATGCGCAAGAGCGAATAACCGGCATAAGCTGGCAGCGACCGCGGGCTGCGCGAAATCTCTACCGAAGGGGTGAACGGGCCGAGCCACCCGCGTCCGACCGTTACCACGCCGTAAAACAGGGCGATGCCTGCCGCGAACATAATGACATCGGGCAGGTGTGAAGTTTCGAGACTCGGCAGCTGGGACCACAAGCGAAATGCCGAGAATCCCCGGAAGGTGATGCTCTTCTTCATGCGACGGCTTTTTCTTTCAGCCTCAATCTCGATCAGGCTTTCGGCGTGGAAGTTGGGTCTTGTTTTTCTATGGTGTGATTTGAGATCTCGGTCGGGGCAGTTTCGGTTTGCGTCAAGCGGCCGCTCTCCCGGTCATAATCGAAAATCTCGGCGTAGCGGCCCCAGTTCATGGCTGTATCCAGTTGCCGCTGTACTTCGTCTTCCGCGAAATGCTCGTCAAGAATATCGTGGAAAAATTCGTCGGCGATGGAGTGATCTGACTTCCGCTTCAAGATGCTGTCGATCTGCTTCAGGATGGTGACATGCTCCAGTGCGGCCTCGCGGAACAAAACCTTGCGCCGCTGAATGTCAGCATCGGCGAATTCTGCTCCCTGCCGCGAGAGTTCGACGTCGCCCTCCTTCAGCCTGGCGAAACCCAGCAGCACGCAAGCTTCAAGAATCGGTAATAGATCTTCAACGTCCATTACCAACTCTTCGCTCAGGCGAAACAAGTCTTCGCGACCGCCGCGATCGTGCAGGAGTTCGAGCAGGCCGGCGATTCCGCCTACGCGGGCGTGCGGGAGCATTTGGTATTTGCTGGTGCGAACCAGCGGTTGGCCTCTCTTCAATCCACCCGGCGGAACGACAATCTCCCCGGTGCTCTCCGGATCCGGCAAAGCGTGCTCGACGTCCGGTTCGGTCATGACTTTGTAGATGTAATCCACCAGTTCGACAAAACGACTCGACTTGCGATCACGAGGGTGCGGGAGCTTGACGTTGAAATCGGAGCGGATGCGAGCCGGATTTCTTCCCAGGACGACGATTCGGTCCGCCAGCATTACGGCCTCCTCGATGTTGTGGGTGACGATGAAGATGGCGCTGGTGGGCATCTTCTTGGTGAGCCAGAGTTCCAGTAATTCGCCGCGGAGATTTTCCGCCGTGAGGACGTCTAAGGCGGAGAATGGTTCGTCCATGAAGAGCACTTCCGGTTCGACTACAAGGGCGCGCGCGAAGCCTACGCGCTGCTTCATGCCACCGGACAACTCTTTGGGATAGGCGGTCTCGAAACCATCGAGGCCAACGGTGTCCAAGGTGCGGAGTGCGCGTTTGCGCCGCTCTACGGCGGGCACGGCCCGCGCTTCCAGCGGAGCCTCCACATTCTCGAGCACCGTGAGCCAGGGAAACAGAGCGAAGCTCTGGAATACGATGGCGACGTTGGGCGCTTGACCGTTCAGGGGCTTGCCGTGCCAGAACAATGCGCCCGAAGAAGGTTGCGAAAGACCGCTCAGAATGCGCAGCAGAGTCGACTTGCCGCAGCCGGATGCGCCCAGGAGAGCAATGATCTTCCCAGGCTCAATAAAGAAGTCGGTGAGTCCCACTACCTGGATGCGGGTTCCATCCGGCTGCGGATAGGACTTCTCAATTGCCCGGGCTTCGATAATGGGTTCGTTGGCCAATAAAACTCTCCGTAACTTCTATACACGATCCAAGAGAAGGCGGAAAGCCTCGCAGACCGTGTAACACTCCTGTAACAATCGTTTCTTTCACAATCGTCTCTTTAAAAATCATTTCTTCAAAAATCGTTTCTCTAAGAATCAGTGGAACGGCGGGTAAGTGACTCAGGCCGCGAAATTGTTATCGGGAGAGATGGCAAATGGCTGCGGCAACCGGTCTGTCATTTCGGCAAGATGAGCAAGCTTCAGCGGACAATTCCGGCGTGAACTGTCCGGGAGCGAGACGCCACTTCCAGTTCCCGCCATCCCGACTGGGAGTGTTCATGCGAGCTTCGCTACCCAGACCCAGCACGTCTTGCATGGGGACGAGAGCAAGGTCCGCTACCGAAGCTTGCGCCGCGCGGATGAAGGCCCAATGAATGCCGTCGTCGACGGGGCCGAGATAGCATTCCGCGTTGCGCCGTTCATAATCGGCGGCGGCAGATTCATACCAGCCAGCGGTGGTATCGTTGTCATGGGTTCCGGTGTAGATCACTTTGCCGGCAGCGCGATGTGGCAAATACATGTGCGCGCCCTCGTCGCCGAAGCCGAACTGGAGGACCGCCATTCCCGGAATCTGCAGCCGCTCGCGCAAGGCGTGCACTTCTGGAGTAATGTAGCCCAGATCTTCGGCGAAGAACGGCAACCCTCCGAGAGCCTCGCGCAGCTTGTGAAACAGGTCGTCCCGCGGACCATCCACCCACCGGCCATTGATTGCTGTCGGATCCGACGCCGGGATTTCCCAGAACTGATCGAAGCCACGGAAGTGATCGAGACGGATGAAGTCGCAGTTTCGTGTGGCCCAGCGCAGGCGCTGAATCCACCATTCATATCCCAGCGCTTTCATCACATCCCAGCGGTAGAGCGGATTGCCCCAGCGTTGGCCGGTCTTGCTGAAGAAGTCAGGCGGCACACCGGAGACGACCTCCGATTCGAGATTCTCATTCAAGCGAAAAAGATCGCGATGCATCCAGACGTCGGCGCTGTCGTAGTTTACGAAGATGGCCACGTCGCCAACGATGCGGATTTTGCGCTCTGCGCAATAGCGGCGAAGTGCCTGCCATTGTTCGTGGAAGGCGAACTGGAGCGCGCTGCGGATTTTCAGATCGTCCGCCAGTTCCTTGCGGGCGCGCTGCATCGCGCCGGATTCACGATGTGCCAGTTCTGACGGCCATACATTCCAGCTTGCCAGCTTATGCCGCGCCCTCAGCGCATCGAAAAGGACGAAATCATCGAGCCACCATGCGTTCTCAGAACAAAACCGTTCAAAGCGGTCGCGCGCACCAGCCGAAGCAGAAGCGACAAAGCCGCGGCCGGCTTCAAAAAGCAAAGGCATTTTTGTCGCGAAGACGCGGTCGTAGGCCACGGGACCAGAGTCGGAAGCAAGAGTGGAAATCTTATCCTGATCGATCCACCCGCGGCTGGCCAGCCGTTCCAGGCTGATGAGCAGAGGATTACCGGCGAAGGCTGAGATGGAGGAATACGGTGAATTTCCGTAGCCTAGCGGGCCGAGCGGGAGAACCTGCCAGAGCCCCTGGCGGGCGGAGGCGAGAGAATCCGCGAACTGATACGCGGCTGGACCAAAATCACCGATGCCCCCGCGCGAAGGCAGTGACGTGGGATGCAACAAGATGCCGGCGGCTCTGGGAAACGACATGCGAATCGATCACTATTTTAGAGTCTCAGATTCCCGGTTCGCTTGCCGAACGGGTCAGCGCCTTCATCTCTTCCTGGTTGAACTTGATTTTGCCGGATTTTTGCATCTGATCGCGGAGGTTCGTCACGAATAATCCGAACAGCTCTTGTTCCTTGCTCTGCAGGAGGGTATCGCGAATCTGATCGCGTTTGGCGGCGAAATCGGCCTCGGAGGGAGCTTGGACGTCGGTCACAGTTAGCACTACGCCGTTGCTTCCGGCTGATGATCGGTCCGCTAATGTCTCCTGGTTTCATGCTGAACGCAACCGCAGCCTGCCCGGTCATCGACCCGATATCCGGAACCTGACCATCAGGCGCAACCAGTTCGCTCGTCTTCAACTCAGCGCCTAACTCCTTGGCCGCTTTCTTCAAGTCGTGCTCTGACTTGGCGCGATCGGAGAGTTCCTGCGTCTTCTGCGATAACAGAATACTCGAACGCTCGTTCTTGAATTCTTCTTCCACCCGGCTGCGGATCTCTTCGAACGTCGGCGTCGACACTGGTTTCACCGCCAGCAGATCAAACACCGCGAAGCCCTGCGAAGTGGAAGCCAATTCCGGAGGCGATTTCTCAGCAGTCGTGAAAACCGCGTCCATGAATTGCGGCGAGGGCCCTAGACCCGGGACTATATCCTTGCGGCTGAAGAAATCGGAGGTGACAACCGGTAGACTCGCGGCAGCCGCGGCGGCGTCGAGCCCCTGTTTCTTGGCCTGCTGGAGCAGGTCTTCGGCCCGCTTCTGTGCGAGTTGCTGCGCCTTTTGCTGTTTAAGAATTGGCTCGATCTGATCCTTCACTTCGTCGAGCGTCTTCATGTGCGCATCCTGACGAGCATCCACGCGAATGATGTGAAAGCCGTAACTGCTCTTCACCAGGTCGCCGATCTGGCCAATGGGCTGTGAGAAAGCTGCCTTCTCAAACTCGGGGACGGTTCGGCCTTTTCCAATCCATCCCAGCGATCCACCTTCCTTCGCGCTGCCCGGATCCTCGGAATACTTCTTCGCCAAATCTTCGAATTTGGCGCCTGCCTTGAGTTGTTTGAGGATGTCTTCGGCGCGCCGTTGCGCTTCTGCTACGCCCTTTTCGTCCACCTTCCCATCGGGCCCTGGAAGCGGAGTCTTAATCAGAATGTGGCTGACCTTCGCCTGCTCTGCTACCCGGTACTGATCACGATGCTGGTTGTAATACGACTGCAACTCGTCGTGGGTTACTTCAACCCCACTTTCGACTTTTCCGAGGTCGATCAGGACGTATTTGACCTTGCGCTTCTCAGGAATAGAATTCGCGTAGGTTTTCTGGTGGCTGTCGTAAAAGGCCTTCAATTCTTCGTTTGTGGGATGAAGACCTTTCTTAATGTCGTCCTGCTTGCAGGACGGCGTAGTCAAACTTCGCCTTGGTGTTCTGCTTGTCGAACTCCTGCCGAATAGCGGCTTCGCTAATCGAGGCGCTGCCGGTGATGAGCGCCTGCAATTTGCCGATCAGAATTTCTTTGCCCACGTTATTTTCAAAGGTTGCGGGGGTCATGTTATGTTGCTGCAGCATGCCTTCGTATTCCGCCTCGCCAATAAAGCTGCCGCCAGGAAAGAAAATCTCTGAATAGCGTCCGTGTTGCAGTTCGTCTTTGATTTCCTGCGGGGTAGCTTTCAGGCCCAGGCGTCCCGCTTCCGCAACCAGTGCTTGCCGATCCACGAGCTGATCGGCGGCGCGCTGGGCAAAGAATGGCATCAGGAGGGCAGCATTCGCGCCCAATTGGGCGCCTTGCTGTTGCAGCATACTTTGAGCGGTCTCGCGCACTTCCTGCGCGGTAATATCCTCGCCGTCCACTTTCGCCACGATCCCAGCACCCGGGGTGCCAGACACATCGGTGCCGATACCCGGGACAAATGCAATGACCATGGCTGCGCAAATCAGCAGTAGCAGGCCACTGAGCACAATTTTCTTGAACGGTCCTTCAGTTTGCAGGAATCGAATCATCTTCTTGTCACTCCGGAAGTGGAAAGCGGAATTAACAATTATAAACTAGGTAATCGTCTCCGACGGTTTGGCGGCTTTCCAGTTTCGCGACGCCACCTGCTGCTGCGTTAAAAATCATCTATTGAAACGTATTAATAGACGTGTTATCCATCTTGTTCCTGGACTGAGGTCCACGGATCGGCATCTGCAGGCGCGACCAGCGACGGCGCGCCAAGGGAGCGACATGAATTCCAAAAGACAGTTCCTGCGGTTCTTCTCGGCACAATTTTTCGTGATGATGTTCGTCGGATCGTACTTGTTCCTCTTCCTAGACCGCGCTGATTGCCAATCGTTGAACCAAAATGCTTCCGTTCAGAAGACTGAGAAAATCGTTCTCCGAGAGGACTGGACGCTTCAATCGTCCGTCAAGGTCGAAGCCAAAGGCGATCTCATTTCAGCCGCGGACTTCGTTCCTCAAGGTTGGCACAAGGTCACGGTTCCGACCACCGTGGTCGCGGCGCTGGTGAAGGACAAAACCCTTCCTGACCCTTTCTTTGGGATGAACCTTCGACAATTTGCGGGCGAGACCTATCCTATCGGCGGAAATTTTTCCAATATTGCGATGCAGCCCGATAGTCCGTACGCAGTCTCCTGGTGGTATCGAAAACAGTTTTCCGCTCCCGCGTCTTACTCGGGAAAGACCGTGTGGCTGAATTTCAAAGGGATCAACTACCGCGCCAATGTGTGGCTGAACGGAAAGCAAATTGCAAATTCCGACGAGATCGCTGGCGCCTGGCGCACCTACGAACTCAACGTCACCGATGCGCTGAAACCGGGTGGTGAAAACGTTCTTGCAGTCCAGGTGTTTGCCCCGACGGAGAATGATCTGGCGATCACTTTTGTCGACTGGAACCCGGCTCCTCCGGACAAGAACATGGGGTTGTGGCGTGAGGTTTACCTATCAACCAGCGGACCTATTGCTTTGCGGTATCCAACCGTGGTTTCGAAGCTAGACCTACCCGCGAACGACTCGGCTCGTCTCACGGTCACGGCGCAGTTAAAGAACGGCACCGGCCATCCCGTCAAAGGCAAGTTGAAAGGGCAGATCGAAAACATCGCTTTCGAGCAAGATGTCGAACTCGCGGGAAACGAGAACAAGGACGTCACTTTCAGTCCCGAGCAGTTTCCCCAGCTCGTTTTGTCGAATCCGCGACTATGGTGGCCCGCCCAGATGGGCAAGCCGAATCTTTATCCGCTGGCGATGGAGTTCGACATCGATGGCGAAGTTAGCGACCGCTCGCAAACGCAGTTCGGCATTCGCGAGGTGACTTCCGAAATAAACGCAACTGGCGGGCGTGCTTTCCACATCAATGGCAAAAACATTCTGATCCGCGGCGGCGGTTGGACTCCGGACGTGATGCTTCGCGAAGACACCCAGCGGCTGCGCGATGAATTCCGATACGTCGAAGATATGGGACTTAATACCATCCGCCTCGAAGGGAAGCTCGAAACGCAGGAGTTCTTCGATCTTGCCGACCAGAAGGGCATTCTGGTGATGGCGGGATGGTGTTGCTGCGACTTCTGGGAGCGCTGGCCACGCTGGAAGCCGCAGGATTTTGAAATCGCGCAGCAATCCTTGCGCGATCAGATCTACCGACTGCGCAGCCATCCGAGCTTGGTGATGTGGCTCAACGGCAGTGACAATCCTCCGCCACCGGACGTCGAGGAGATGTATCTGAAGATCGAGAAGGAACTGCTTTGGCCAAATCCAGTGGTTTCATCGGCTACAGGAAAACCAACCACGGTCACCGGAGAGAGCGGCGTTAAAATGTCGGGCCCCTATGAATACATAGCTCCAAGCTATTGGGAGGAAGACACTCCCGCAGGCCAACCCAACCGCAAACTGTGCAATCCCGGCGGCTGTGGGGGTGCTTATGGTTTCAACACCGAGACAAGCATGGGGCCCGCGGTTCCAGCCATCGAAAGCATCCGCAAGATGGTTGGTAACGATCATCTGTGGCCTATCGACGACGTATGGAACTATCACGCCGGCGGCGGTGAGTTCAAAACCATCAAAGTCTTCAGCACTGCACTTGCCAATCGCTATGGTAAATCGGATAGCGCTGAAGACTTCGCCTTCAAGTCGCAGCTGCAAACCTACGAGGGCGTGCGCGCCATGTATGAGGCCTACAGCCGCAACAAATATCAATCGACGGGCGTGATCCAGTGGATGCTGAACAATGCGTGGCCTTCGATGATCTGGCATCTTTACGATTATTACCTTCGCCCGGCTGGAGGCTATTTCGGCGCCAAACTCGCCATGGAAGCCCTCCACCCCATCTATGGCTACGACGATCATTCCATCTGGATCGTGAGCAGCCAATACGAGGACGTGAAAGCGTCTGAAGCTTACGACGAAGATTTACAACCTGGACATGACCGAGAAGTTCTCTCGCGAAAGCTCTCTTGATGTGCCGGCCGACAGCACCGCCAAAATATTTACATTGCCTGTAGTGCCGGGGCTCAGTCCTGCCTACTTCCTGGTGTTGCGACTCACCGATGCTAAAGGCAAACAGGTCGGCTCAAATTTCTATTGGCTCTCGACCAAGCCCGAGACGATTGACTGGGCCAAGTCTACCTGGTGGATGACGCCGACCGAGTCCTACGCGGATTTCACTGCGCTCTCTCAACTCGCGAAGGTAAAGCTCAAAGTTATCGACCGCACAGAGCGAAAAGGCGAAGAGTCAGTCACGCACGTGACTGTCGAAAACCCAAGCAAGAGTTTGGCATTTTTTGTGAGGCTGAAAGTCGACAAGGGTGTGAACGGTGACGAGATCCTGCCAGTTATCTGGCAAGACAATTACATCTCCCTTCTCCCCGGAGAAAAGCGCGAGCTAACGGCAACCTATCGCACAAGCGAACTGGGTGGGGAGAAGCCGGTCGTGAAGGTCAGCGGCTGGAACGTGGAATAGTTGCCGGATCATCTCCTGCCAGGTCGAGCCCGATTGCCCTTGTGCACTCCGGCTCAATTTTCAGTTGTTCGACACCTCACTTGGCTTAAAACCTTTGATATCTAGTTCGAGATTGACAGACCCGCTACCTTGTGGGCGGACGGCTACCCTCCCCACGTCGACTTCAAGCCAAAAACCAGGGCCTCACGGAAAGATCAAGGCGCCCTTGCGCGAAAGACAAGAAAGGTAAGGCACGACTGGCCGGTGCTACTTTGCTTGCCATGAAAACTCCGAGAGGAAACCTTGCATGCGTCCGAATGCCCGCTTCGTTGATTCTGCGCTCTCTATTCTTCGTGTCAGCTGCGCCATCGTAGTCATGTTGGTGGTGTGCCCTTCGCTGACGGTTTCTGCCCAGGTGCTTCCGCTCGCCCAGCACGTGGTGTTGATCATCGACGAAAATACGTCGTTCGACACCGTGTTCCCCAACGGCATGCCGTGGCTGGTGAGCCAGGGAAAACGCTATGGCTACGCTGATAATTATTCTTCCGACGTCAGCGGTTCACTGCTGGACTACCTGTATCTAGCCTCGGGGAGCTGCGAATCGAAATATAACTGCGGCGGCGCTCCGGTGTGCAGCCTGCCTTCGGAAAGCCACAATTTTAATTGCAATGGCAACGATTGCTTCACTATGAATAGTTGCGCAACAACATCCACCAAGGACCCGATCACAGACGAAAATATTTTTCACCTGATGAATAACCAGCCGATCTCATGGAAGGTTTACGTGCAGAACTATCTCAACGCCGGCGGAAATGTGAATGTTCCGGACTTCACATGGGCGAATCAACCGCCCTACACAAATTACTATGCACGCCATAATGCCGCGGTCTGGTACGAGGAGGTTCTTAGCAATGCGCTGGGTTCGCAGGGAAACATCGTGGACTTCGAACAATTCGGGATCGATGTGGCGAATGGAAGTTTGCCCCGCTTTGCCATCATTGTTCCCGACGGATGCTGGGATCTGCACGACAGCTGCTCATCCCTGACGAGTGCCGACAACTTTTTGAAAAGCAATCTCACGCCCATGTTGAACCTGCCGGACTTCCAAGCCGGCGGAAGTGGACTTGTGATTGTGACTTTTGATAATGGCAATGGCGATGGAGCTGGTCAGATATATGCGGGCCTGTTGGGACCGAACATTAAGCCAGGCCATGTTTCCGGCGTTGCTTATAAGCATGAGAACACGTTGCGTACCATGCTGGATGCGCTAGGCATCGAGACCCACCCAGGATGGTCAGCGACCGCCGCGGATATGTCCGACTTCTTCTCGTCGAACGCAGGGAGCGTGGTGATCAACTCGCCCGCCAATGGTTCCATGCAGGGTCCGTCTGTACGGGTGAATGCTGCCGCATCCGAACTGAACGCAGAGGTTGACCGCGTGGAGGTCTGGGACACGTTTAATGGCAAGGCTACTAAGCTTGGAAGCGTTTTCTCCAAGACGATCAATCAGGCGTTTCGGGTGAGTGGCAACGGAACGCACCAGATGACGGTGCAGGACATCGGCGGTCCGTCGGGCGATGCAATTCTTCACAAGGAAGTGACGCACTATACCGTGACTTCCAGCTACGGTGTTTTCGTGAACACTCCGGCGAACCATTCTACGCAGGCCACTCTGTTTCCGCTTAGCGCATTTGCCGTTGAAGGGAGTGCCGAGGAATCGAGTGCAGGAATTGATCACATTGAGGTTTGGAATGGAAACACCAAGCTAGGGGATTCGCCCAAGGGAACGAGCATTAGCCAGTGGTACTCATTGGCGCCGGGTAACTATACCTTAACCGTGCAAGATGTGAGCAGCACCGGCCAACACATTCATGAGGCAAATGTAGGCTTCACTGTATCTTCCAGCCAGGGGATGTTCGTCAATTCGCCCGCAGACGATTCGACATGGTCAACAACGACCGTGCCGATCAAAGCCTATGCCTACGAACAGAACGGTTCGAATACGCCGCTAGTGGATCATATTGAAGTCTGGGACAATACGCATGGAGTTAAGCTCGGACAAAGTCCGACTGGGGTAGGAGTGAACAGCGTGTTTATTAATCAGAGCGTCAAGCTGCCTAAGCCTGGAACGTACCAGCTTGCGATTCTCGATGTGAATCCGAACAACGGGTATAAAGCCATTCATACTGCTTATGTAAACGTCACCGTAAAGTGAGAGTCGCGGGAGGCGGACTTCGGGCAGCTTGCAGGACGAACGAGGACTATCCGACATGCTGGGAGACGGAAAGTATATTCCCATCGGGATCCTTGAACCAGGCTACCTTGTCGCCGGTGGGCGCGGTCCAGATCCCGAGTTCGTCTTGCTCGAAAATCCGAATTTCTCGCAGCGGAAGCCTTTCTCCTGCAGGCTCTGGACGGTTTTCCGGATGTCCGAAACTTCCCATCCAAGAATGGTGAATTGCGCCGGCGTAAATTGCGGCACTTTCGCCAGTCGGACCTTGATTCCATTCGCGTCGAACACGGTGGCAAAACCGTCATCCTTCAAGAAACGAAGTCCCAAAATACCCTCGTAGAAAGCTCTTGCTTTCATCGCGTCATTGGTAGGAACAAAGGCGACGATGTTGGTTGAACCAAACATGTCAGTCTCTCCTCGTCGTAAAGCCCCAGGACTTACTCTTCCTCTGGCGGCAATTCGAAATCGATAAGGTTGGCGCGGAACCCTCTGGTCCGGATTGCGCCGAAAAGAATACCAGCCGCCATCCAAATGGAGCCGACGATCATAGCCGGTCGGCTGAGGTTGAGCCACAAGCCAAGACAGATCAGGAAGCCAAAAATCGGCGGCAGCAGATTGCCGATCTTCTTCTCTTCCGAGCGAACGAAATAGCGAAGGAAGGCGGCGACGTTGACTCCCATGAACGCGATCAATGCGCCGAAATTCAACATCTCCGCGCCCAGTCCATACGCCTCGCCACCATTCAGGATCCGCTTGAAGGTGTCCCACGTCAGCGATGTTGTATTCAACGAATAGGTTCTGAAGCCGGCTACGAATTCCAGCAGGAACGCTCCAAGAAGGGCGACGACACCAACAAAAATGACACTGTTCCGCGGCACGTGGCTCTTCGCGTCAATCTTGCCGAAAAACGATTTTGGCAGCGCGTTGCTCCGCCCCATTCCGAACAGAAGCCTTGCCGCGCCGATCTGAGCTCCAAATCCGGAGCCGAAATTGGCCAGCAGAAGAGTGAAACCGACAATCGGGAACAGCGGCTTCCAAGCGCGCCCGGCGACGTAAGAGTAGGCGGTGTTGATGTCCGGAAAGGGTTCGTGTGCCGGCCAGATCAATTGAGCGACGTACACCTCTGCGGCCGAGAGAACTCCAATCAGCAGGCACGTGAACACGGTCGCCAGCAGAATGTTTCGCCTCGGATTCTCGGCCTCTTCCGAAAGCGTGGAGATTCCATCGAAGCCGATATAGGTAAGGACCGCAATTGAGGTGCACCCCATCAGGTTGCCCCAGCTAAAAGTATGAGGATCGTAAAAAGGAGTGAGATACGAGATGGTTCCGTGAGGCGCCCCGAAGATGTAGCGCGCCGCCGCGACAAAGATGGCCACCACCACCATGCCCATCAACAGAGCCATCGCGGTGTTGATACGCGCTGAGGTCTTGATGCCGCGGATGTTGAGCAGGGTGAAGACCAGCACAAAGAAAATCTTCCAAATCCAGGAAGGAACTCCCGGCGCAAACTGATTCGCCTGCCCGGCGCACCATACCGTACAAATCAGCGGGTTGAGCATGTAGTCCATGACCATGCTCCAACCGGTCACAAATCCCACGGCAGGATTGATCTCCTGCGCTACATAAGTGAAAGCGGAGCCGGCACTGGGATACGCGCGGGCCATCCGCCCATAGCTGATGCCGGTAAAGAGCATCGCTACCATGGCGATAAGAATGGCAGTGACTACGTGTCCGCGCCCGCGGTCGCTGAGCACTCCGAACACTGACATGGGCGCCACCGGCTGAATTACAATCACGCCGTAAAGAATCAGATCCCAAAGGGTGAGGGTGCGGCGAAGGCGAGGAGCGGACGACACAGCAGGAGCCGAGGTGGTTTCCATGGGTCCGCCTATTGGATTATGCAGAGGACAAAAATGTCAATATTAAAACGTTTTTATATGACTTCATTGCTTGCTCTCTACTTGGAAAGGCCATAATCGAACCAGTATCCGCGCGGCTCATTACCAGACATATGCCGCGTGTTGTATTCGAGAAGATAGTTTACGTGAGCGTCGTCCAGCGGGAATGACTGGCCAGGCTGATAGGGATAGTCGCCCATTCGCAGGAACGGCAGCGGTGCCACAAAGTTGCCTTCGGCGGCGTAGAAGTCCATATCTTTTTCGTAGCCGTCTGCGGCGAAGAAGTAGTCGCGCACCCAACCCTGGGGCAGAGCGGGCAGGTTCGACGGATCGAACTCGAGGCGCACTTCATCGCCCGATCCGAACACCACCAACTTATCGTCCAGCGCGGTCAGCAGCGGCAAGACATCGCCGTAGCGGGTGTAGCTTCCGGCTGGACGCGTGTATGGCCCGGTCGCGCTTACTTTTTCGTAGATGTACTGCACGTTGCCCGGCGGCTTGCCTTCGATCTTGAGGGGAAATCCATGGAAGCCGAGGTCGGCGCGGACGAGCGGAACCGGCGTCAGACGCATGCTCTGAGCCTTGTTTCGAGAATCCTGAGGCGTTCGGCTTACCAGAATGCTATCCCAATAAATCTGCAGATTCGTCGTGATGCGAATCTTTCTTGTGGCCAGAGGAAGTCTGCCAGTGAGATCGGCCGTCATGGTCCGCGGGCCACCCGCGGGGAAACCCATGTCGTTGATGACGCGCACCCACTTGCCTTTTGCGCCCTTTTCATCTCCAACCAGCGCTTCCACATACGGAGAAATCGCTTGCACGCCCGCTTGCGATGCGGCATACATGCTGTTCGCAGAAAAGTATTCGACTTCGCCGTGCAGCAACAGCCAAAGCGGGCCGCCGCGGTAAGCCTCACCCAGATCGAGGGTCAAACTGTGCGGCTTGGCGAAGCCCTGAAACTGCGTCAATGCAAAATCGCCGATGTAGCGATGCGCGAGAAGACCGGGCAACACGTCGTAGTTTTGTTCATCCCATGCGCCCGCGGGAGGGCGAGCATCTTCATTCTTGCTCACCACCACTTTGAATTCCGGATACGGAGGGTTCGACGCGAAATACTCGTTGGGGTAAACGTCGACGTCCGCTGGATGATCGACCGCCAGCAATTCGCGCTTGATCGAGATAGACAGCTTCTTCCAGCGGCTCCATGAAGCGGAAGCTCAGCTTGCCATTTTTCGCTCTGATGGCATCGCGATTAATCTTGATGTACTCCACGGGTCGCGGAACGTCGCGTTGGCCGGGGCCGATCCAGTGTCCAACCACTCCTGCACCCAGCATATCGCCGACGAGTTCGTAACGATTGCCATTCCACACAAACAACGTGGGACAGGAGCTGCCGCGGCGATCCATCTCGAGATAATTCTGCTGCCTGTCGCCGGCGACGTTGATTTCGTCTTGCAGCACCCCCGTGGGCCACGTCATGCGCACGATGTCGGCTTCCTTGGAGTCGCCGAGTCCTACGACAATGTCGGTGGAGTTTTGTCCCAGGTATCCGTTCGAGCCGGCGATCTCAAACTTCTGCCGGTTCCCGCCCGCGAATACTTCCACCTTGGTGCCGATGGCGGACTTATTGTCGGCGAGTCCTTTGAGCGAGAGTCTGAGCCAGTGATTCTGGTTGCCGCCTTCGTTTCGTAGCAGGACGGCCGGACCATGATTCTGCGTGATGAGCAGATCGGTCGCGCCGTCGCCGTCGTAGTCGCCGGTGATGATGGCGCGGGGCTCTTTCAGCTGAATCTTGTCGAGGCCAACGTCGGCGGTGACATCCTTGAAACCGTCAGCTCCGAGATTGCGAAACAGCTTGATCTCACCTTTGCCTTCTTTGGTTTCGCCGACCGCGACGAGGTCTACCCAGCCGTCGTTATCGTAGTCGAAGGCGGCGACGCCGAAGGCGCGGATCCATCCGGTTTCGGGCAAGTTTACTTGCTCAAAAGACTTTCCATGATTGTTGCGCCAGAGCGTAAGACCCGGTGGACCCACCTGCGTGAAAGCTAGGTCCATCCAGCCGTCGTGGTCGAAATCGAGGACCGCAACACCGACGGCGGGCTGCTGTAGCTGAATCAGAGCATGTGGGACGAATTTACCTTCTCGCGGATTTGGGTAGATCACCGGCGAGCCGGGTGAGTCTACTCCGCCTGTCGAGCCCGCCACAACGATGTCAACGGCTCGGTCATTGTTATAGTCCGTGCCAATCGCGCCATAACCCGACCCAAAACCAAGGCCCGTTTGATCTGTCACCTGCGTAAATTTTCCGTCACCATTGTTACGCCACATCTCATTCAAATCGAAACGAAGTGGAGATACTCTGGATTCGATGGACGTGACGATGTAGAGATCCAGATCACCATCATGGTCATAATCGATGAAGGTTAAACCGGTTGCAACTCCTCCTGCGGATACGATTCTCGACGACCTTGTCACATCCACGGCCGCGAGTCCCGCGGCATCCGTCACATCCTTGAACGTACCGTTGTGTTCATTATGGAAAAGTTTCACGTGCCCGTTGACGGTGAGAGCGATGTCGGTGTAACCGTCGTTATCGTAGTCGCCAGCCGTGCAGCCCCCTCCCCGCATCGCGGGATCGAATCCGGCCTGCTTGGTCACATCTTCAAACTTGCCATTTCCAAGATTGTGGTAAAGCGACATCCCCCCTTGAGCGCCATTGTCAGCCAAGAAAATATCTATTTCCCCGTCGTTATCGTAATCAAGAAAGCACGCCCCGCGTCCCGCGACATCTACGATACCGGGCAGAGCCGGCGGTGAGGAGGGCAGTCCTGCTTCCTTCGTCACATCCACAAACCTCACCTTGATCTGTGCTGGCGCTTTCAACACTGCCGAGGGAGATTCGATTGCACGCGAGTATTGGCCCTGTTCTCCGTAGGCGAGGCTCATGGGAGCGCCGATTTTGTTTTGCGTGATGTACTGGAATTTTTTCAGGTGCACGCGGGCGTGGTCGATGTCAGTGGATTGCTGATAAGCGCGCGACAATCCAAACTCGGCGGAGGCGTGCAGCGGATTGAGTTGCAGCGCGTGCTGAAAGGCATCGATGGCTTGCGGAAACTGTTTCGCTTGCACGTAGGCGGAGCCTAGAAAATACCAGGTGTCCGCGTCATTCGGGTCGATCTCAGTCACGTGGTGAAAGGCTTCAATGGCGGCCTGAGCGTCCCCGGTATTTTTCGCCAGGAGGCCGAGGTTGTACCATGCGGTCGGATTCTTGAGATCGAGTTTGAGCGCATCTTGCAGCGCGGCCCGGGCTTGATCGATCTTTTGCATATTCAGCAAGGCGATGCCTTCATTCAGCCGCGCCATGGTCAGCTCGGGGTCGAGCTCTGCCGCCTGCTGGAAAGACTTAAGCGCCTTCTCGAAAAGCTGCTGGTTCATATAGGCGGCGCCGAGATTGTTCAGTCGCGCGGCCTCAACAGGATTCGGCTTCGGCTGAGGTTGCGGAACGGTCGCGAAGAGGCAAAAGACAGCTGCGAGTATGCTGGCTAGAGCGACTGAGAGTCGGGAAGTCATCTGATTCAAGATTTAAACACAGAGGACACAGGGGTGCACTGGGGAAGAGATTATCTTGGCAACTTCGCCGGAGCAGCATAGGCGCGTGTGCTCACGATGCCCTTTCCCTCCTGGACAGTGACAGTCTGTCCGGCATTCAGGTTCGAGAGGTTGTCCAGCTGACCGCTGGGCCATTGAATTTCAACTTTGTCGGCCCTTGTTTGTGGGCCGAGGCCGAAGGTCAGCACGAGTTCGCTTTGCGAAAGATAACTCGAACCGGAGCGCAGCATCTTCGATTGCTTATCAGTCCCCGAGGTAACACGTACGGCGGCGCCGATACCGTCGCGGTTTGATTTTGTGCCCACGAGTTTCAAGCGGAGACTGTGATTCGATCCACCTTCGTTGTGAAACAAATATGCGGGGCCGCCGTTGGTCATAATCAGAACGTCGAGGAAACCATCGTTGTCGATATCGGCGTATGCCGCGCCCCGCGCCACTCGCGGAGAGGCAAAGGCTGATCCCATCTGGGCCGTCACTTCCTGAAACTTGCCTCCACCAAGGTTGCGGAACAGATGCGAGGGCTCGGCATAAGTGACGCGCTTCTGAACCCGTTCGATTGCGTCTTCGATATGGCCGTCGGCGATGAAAATGTCGGGCCAACCATCGTTGTCATAATCGAAGAAGAAGCAGCCGAATCCGAGCGTAACCAGGGTGGCGCGGCCGACTTCGGATTGCGGAGCCTCGTCCACGAACAGGCTATTGCCTTCGTTGTGATAGAGCGAAGCCATCTGATTTGAAAAATTAGTGATGAGGACACTGGAATGGCCGCTGCGATCGTAGTCGGCAGCGTCCACGCCCATGCCGGCGCGGGCGACGCCGTCTTCACTGAATCCAATGCCAGCAGCTACGCCACGCTCTTCGAAGGTTCCATCTTTCTTATTGAGATAGAGCTTGTTGGGCTGAGTGTCGTTGGCGATCAGAATGTCGGGCCAGCCATCACCGCTGTAATCGAGTATGGCGATGCCTAGGCTCTTCGAAGTGGGATCGCCGAGGCCAGCTTTCTGGGTTACGTCCTCAAACTTGCCGGCGCCGAGATTATGCCACAAGCGCACGGACGTGCCTTTATACGATTCGGGAGTGCAGTAGGATTTGTGCGCGCCGTCGAGGGTGCAGTAGAGATCGGTTTGCTCGGTCCAGCGCACATAGGTGGCGACGATGAGATCGAGTTTGCCGTCGCGGTCGTAATCTACCCATGCGGCGCTGGCTGAGAACTCACTCGGCCCCAACATTCCGGCAGACCTGGTTGCGTCGGTGAAAGTGCCATTGCCGTTGTTGTGGAAGAGATGGCTTTGTCCTAACGCAGTGATGAAAAGGTCGTCAAAGCCGTCATTGTCGTAGTCTCCGACGGCCACGCCGAATCCGTACATGGGCACGGCGAGGCCGGCTTGGCGGGTTACATCGGTAAATGTTCCGTCGTGATTGTTGTGATATAGCTTTGGAGTCGTCGGTCCGGCGTGGGGGTGCCCGGGAAAGTCTTCACCATTCACCAGGAAAATGTCGGGATAGCCGTCATTGTCATAGTCAATGAAAGCGCATCCCGGACCCATGGTTTCGGGCAGCCATTTCTTTCCGAATGCGCCGTTGTTGTGGGTGAAGTGAATCCCTGCCTGGGCCGTGATGTCGCGGAGGTGGATTTGCTGGGCGAAGCTTTTTGGCAGGAGAAGAAACACAATCCACCACAGAGACACAGAGGCACAGAGAAAATCTAAGAGATAATTCCGCTGGCTTTGCCTGTGTCTTTGCGTCCCTGTGGAGAACTGCTTTTTATTAGCGTCCACTACCTGGAACCTCCGGCAGAGGTCACGTATTTCCCATTCAACGCCGGGAGCGGGACGGAAACATGTTCATGCACAGCCTGTCGCTCGTTGTTGTCTTCGGGATGCGAGTGGCGATAGGGTCCGGTGATTGCCTGGGACGACTCGTCAGCTTTGAAACGTAGATAGAGCGCCTGATGCTCCTTGGCCAGCTTTTCGTTTCCCAAGCCGCCGTAGCAAAGCATCAAGTTATAGTGCGCCTGCAGGTCTTCGGGATCGATCGCCAACACGGACTGAAGAGTCTTCACCGCCTCCCCGTATTTTCGCTGCAGAAAGAGAACGCGTCCCAAGTCATTGAGCGCGACACGATCGCGCGGGTACTGCGCGAGCACGAGGCGCAAGCGAGCAGCAGCGCCGTCGTAGTCACCATCTGCGCGCAGGACGCGGGCATAGAAATAGTTGGCGCGGGCCAGAGTCGGCGCTAAGGTAAGCGCTTTCTCTAGGACGACACGAGCACGTTCCATGTCGCCTTCCTGTACGGCACAGCGGCCGATATTTACCCAGCCATCGGGATTATTGGGATCAGCCTCAGTCACTTTCTGGAACGCTAAAGCCGCAGCTTTCAAATCACCCTGGAGAAACAGGCCGATGCCATAGTCGTTCCATCGTTGCCATTCATCTTTGAGGGCGACCGTCTTCGGTTCTGGAGCGGGAGCGTTGTGAGCCACGACCGGGAGCGTCACTTCGTTTTCTGCGACCGTGACGATGGGCAGGTCGGGAATTTTTTCCTCCTTGGCGGAAACGCCCTTTAGCGATGCCGTGAACACCGTCGGGCGATCATCGTAGTCGGGGGTAACGGAGTTCGGAGATGCAGGATCGGGCTGGCCGGCAAACGCTTCATGCGTGCCGTACCATGAAAACTTCCGGTAGCAGAGCCGCGCATGCAGCGTGATCTTGTTGCCGGCATTCTCTGGAATCGAGACGCGGTAGTGCACGGTATCGGCCGCGCCCGGGGGAATGAGCCGTACGTATACGACCGCACGCGTAGCCCACGCGTTGCGCTTGTTGATGGGATTTCCGTGCGCGTCGATTTGCAGCGAGCGATAGAAGTGCGCGCCTTTTTCTACCGGACCTTTGCCATCATCTTCGACCATGCCGCTCCAAAAGATGGTCTGGCCTTTGTCGTCGGTGCCTTTCAGCTCCAGCCAGGTGTCGTAGGCATCTACAGTACCGCCGGGGAAAAAGTGCCCCACTTTCTTGGTTCGAACCACGACATCTATGCGGACGGTATCGCCGCGGCGCAGCGCGGGTTGAACGCGGTTCAGCGGAGCAGTCACTGGAACAAATTCAGCACTCGCACCGGGAGTAATTTTGGTTTCCGCTTCCTCGCCCACTGCGAATGTTGTGGCCAACTCCGATTGGGTGGCTGCACCCGTTTTTGAGAGCGCCTGTGCGGGCGACAACGCAAAAATATCTACCGTGAGCGCCCCGCTCTTCAGAAATCCTTCGGTAAGTTTCAGCTGGGCGGAATCTTCGTTCGCCGTTGGGACGGCGGTGTTCGCAGCCAGGGAACCGATGCGAGTGCACGAATCCATTTACGTTGCCAGCGTCTTTTGAAGCTTCGGCCGGCATGTGGCAATCGGCACACTGCTGCGGTTTGGGCGGGTAGTAAAAGGAGCGCGCACCCTGGCCGGAAACTCCGCTGGCTTGCCAATTGTCATATTCATTGAAGCCGCGGAACCAGCGGTAACGATTCACCGGAACGTCGAGATGGACCTTGTGGCAGGTGGAGCAAAATTCTGCGGTCTGTGTTTTCATGAACGGCTTAAGGAAGACGCGGCGGTGAGGCTCGGGATTCAGACGGATCAGAAAATCATGAAGGGCACGCGCAACAGGATTCTGGGTGGCAGCGAGTTCGTGCAACTTGGGATACTCCAGATAGAAATCCGCCTGCCCCATGGTGCTCTTCACTTTGGCAATGGAGTGGCACATCATGCAGCCCAGGCCAGCCTGCGATTCGGGACGATGCACGATCTGCTTGATCGGGGTGTCCATCAGGCCGCTGTAGAGCAGGGCGGGATCATGGCAGCCACCGCACCACTTCGAAGGCTTGGTACCGACCGTATCCTGCATGTACTCGATCGACTTGCGGTACCACTGATTGTTGAACGAAGAAAAATGATGGGCGGAGCTGAACCATTGGTTGTAAATATCTTCGTGGCAGCGCTTGCAAGAATCCGACTCCATGAAAAACTTGCTGGGAATTTTCTGGTTGCCGTAAACCTGCGCCGAACTGGGAAAGAACGATCCCTCGGGGCCATCGCCTTCGCCGTTCATACTGTCGGGAGGCAGAGGGGGATTCTGAATGCGGGTACGGGTCTGCCAGCTTTCGCGAATGGAGTGCGCGCCGTAGCCGATTCCTGAAAGCAGCAACAGACAAACGGCGGTGCGCAGGGCTGCCGCGCTGGAGCTCGCGGACTGCCAACCAAGCCTTTCAAGCCTAGCGGCGATCAGAAAACCGACTCCGGCGAGTGCGATCAGGATGTGCAGATAAAGCCACTTCCATTCGTCGCGTGGAGTACCGGTCTTGATGAGAATCAGTCCGAGAACGGCTGCCACCACAATGAGAAACCAACCGACTCGCGCGATGACGGTTTCGCCTCGCAGCAGGCGAAAGAGCATGGGAATCAGCAGAATTGTCGCGATTACTCCGGTGAGCGCGTGTAACAGCACTACAACGGCGTAGAAAATATTCGGTTGGGGGAAAGCGTAGAGGTAAAACGCCGAGATCACGAGAAATGCCAGAAGCCACGAAAGCGCCTGACGCACGAACCCCTGAGATGGAGAGCCTTCCAGCATTTGGAAAAGCGAGAACGCCTACGGCGCAGATTTCAGCCCACAGTGCTTGAAACCGTGTGCGAATTAACTTACTCATCTCAGGGCATGCAGGGAATAGTGCAAAAATACTACCTTAGAGAGTTGCACGATTCCCGTGCCAGCGGCGGGATCCTCCACGCGCCACATTCTTTCTCAAGCACAGCAGCCACCGACAAGACTTGCTCTTCTTCCCACGGGCGTCCGACGATCTGCACGCCAATCGGCAGGCCCTCGGAGGAATGGCTCACGGGAACTACGGCGGCAGGGGTGCCTAGCAAATTGAAAAACTCCGTATAACTCCAGGCATCGAGATAGTGGACCGTCTTGCCCTCGATCAGCCAGCTGCGTTCGCCATGGCGGAAGGCCGGGCGGGCGGCGGCAGGGCACAGCAGAATTGGATACTGCTGCATTTGGGTGAGAAACTCGGCGCGAAGCGTATCGCGGCGGATCCAGGCATCCAGCAAGGTTTCCGCGGTGAGGACCGGCCCGGCCGCGGACCAGTCGAGAAACTGTTTGAGGATGGGACTGGCATCGGACTCGCGGTCCTTGAACATGGGGTTGATAAGCAGGCCACCAGCACTCACGAAATACTTCCACCACAGTTGACGCGCTTCTTCGAGTCCTTGCGGCCGGAAAGGTTCCACCTGAAAACCGTTGCTGCGCAAGGCTTCTGCCGCCGCGCGGACGGCTACGCGAGTTTCAGCGGTGACGGGAGTGCGGCCATCGTCTTCGAAATAGCCAACTCTCAGTTTCCTGGTATCGGCTTCGCTCGGCCAGCGCAGAGGCACGGGCGCGGCGTTGGCGTCGCCGATGTCCGGACCTTGCATCACCTCGAAAAGAATTTTCAAGTCGGCAACACTGCGGGCCATGGGGCCAACAACGCCGATCGATGCAAATGGACCTGCGGATACGGGAAAATGGCCGGTGGAAGGAATACGACCCGGGGTCGGCTTCAAGCCGCAGATGCCGCTGAAATGAGCCGGGACGCGAATTGAGCCGCCGCCGTCGCTGCCTACGCCACCAGCGGACATGCCTGCAGCAATCGCAGCTGCTTCTCCGCCGCTCGAACCGCCTGGCGTGCGCTGCAGGTCCCATGGGCTGTTGGTGCGACCATAAAGCAGGTTGTCTGTCTCCCACGCCATCAAGAGCTCAGGCGTGTTAGTCGTGCCCAGGATAATAGCGCCGGCATGCCTTAAGGCGTGTGACGAGCGGCGCATCCTGGGTCGCGACAAATCCTGCGCGAAGTCGGGTTCCCGCCTCGCAGCGCAAGCCCGCCACCCCGATTGAACTCTTGATGCTGAGAGGAACTCCGTGAAGCGGGCCGAGCGCGGGCATGCTTCATCACTGCGGACTCGGCGTCCCGAGCGGATTGCCGAGCACGTTCCGCATCGACTTGTATGAAGGCGTTTAGCTTTGGATTCAGCTTTCGGATCTGCGCCAGGTGTGCGTTAACAAGCTCGACCGTAGATATCTTCTTGTTCCGAACCTGCTCGGCCATCGATGCGGCAGAAAGAAAGATTAAGTCATTCATGAAGTCTGATTCTGCATTACGCGGTCGAGCAATTTCTTTTCCTGTACGGCTAAAGCGCGGTACTTGCCCTTGGCGAGATCGCCCAGCAGTAGTGGTCCGATGGCAACCCGCACCAACCGCAAGACCTCGAAACCCAGAGCTTCGATCATGCGCCGGATCTGGCGATTCTTTCCCTCATCCAGAATAATCTCGAGCCAGCAGTTCTTCTGTCCCGCGCGTAAAAGGCGAGCCTGCTTTGCACGGAGCACTTCCCCGTCTTTCGCTTTCACGCCCATAACCAGCGCCTGGATAGACTCTTCGCTTGCGAGCGCTCCCACTTGCACATGGTACGTCTTGTCGAGATGGGTGTGGGGAGCCGTGATGCGTGCGGCCCACTCAGAATCGTTGGTTAGCAGCAACAAGCCTTCACTGGCTTTATCCAGGCGGCCGACGGGAGCGATCCAAGGCAGGCTTTCTCTTGGTAACGGAGTCTTGCCTACCGAACATGCATTCAAAATTGTGTACACCGTTTCACGATCCTTTTCATCCGATGCAGTGGTCACGATTCCGCTGGGCTTGTTCAACACGAGATAGATTTTGTCTTGGGGCTCGATGACTTTTCCGTCGACGGCAATCTGTTGACGATTGCCGAAAACGGGCGTTTCCGGATTTCGATGGATCTTTCCGTTCAAGCTCACACGCCCGGCACAAATCAAGTCTGCGGCACGGTTGCGGGAGCAATAGCCAAGCTTCGACAAAGTGCGCGCCAGGCCAACATGCCGAGCCGGTCCATTCTCTCTCACCGATTCATGCTAACCCGAGAAGCCGACGGATACGATGCACAAATCCAGTAACCCTTGGTAGGATGTCGTCGAAGAAGAAAGGAGTCCTCATGGCCGTACAACATCCTCCGCGCTTTCTGAAAATTGTGGACGACGCCAAAACACGCATACGCGAGACCAACGTAGAGAAAGTGAAAAAGAAAATGGATAGCGGCGAGAAGTTTGTGCTGGTCGACGTGCGCGAAGAGACCGAATTTGCCAAGGATCATCTGCCGGGGGCGATTCACCTGGGCAAGGGCATCATCGAGCGCGACATCGAGGCGCGCGTACCTGATCTCGGTGCGGAGATTGTGCTTTATTGCGGCGGTGGATTCCGTTCGGCCCTAGCGGCCGACAATCTGCAGAAGATGGGTTACACCAACGTGATTTCGATGGACGGCGGGATTCGCGATTGGCGGGAAAAGGGATATCCGCTGACCAACGGGAGCTAGTTAGCGGTTTGTCGTTTCCAGTTTCTAGTCTAGTATTGCGGCGGAGCTGCGAATCGCGACATGAGGTAAACATCGTTCTACCCACTTATGAATGGTCGCATCTTCTTCTGGTCGCTCACCTCGGCACTCGCCGGATTTCTCTTTGGGTTCGACACGGTAGTTATTTCCGGCGCGGAAAAAACAATTCAAACGCTTTGGGGGCTGAGCCCCGGGCTGCACGGCATTGCCATGGCTTCGGCCCTGTACGGTACTGTGGTGGGCGCACTGATCGGCGCATGGCCCGCCGACCGGTTCGGGCGGAAAGCCACCTTACTTTGGATCGGCATTCTTTATCTCGTGGGCGCCGTGGGCTCTGGTTTAGCTCCCAACGTGACTATATTCATTATCGCGCGCGTTATCGGCGGGTTGGGCATCGGCATCTCTACCGTGGTTGCCCCGATGTACATTTCGGAGATTGCGCCACCCAAGCATCGCGGCCTGCTTGCCGGAATGTTCCAATTCAATATTGTTTTTGGCATCCTGATCGCGTACGTTTCGAACGCGCTGCTCGCAGGCATCGGCGAGAATGCCTGGCGCTGGATGCTGGGGGTGGCGGCGTTTCCATCGTTGCTCTATGCGATCTTTTGTTTTGGTCTTCCGGAAAGCCCCCGCTGGCTTCTTAGTCGGAAGGGAGATCGTGAGGCGGCTCTCGGCGTCCTGCAACGCATCGAGCCCGAGGCTTCGGAGGCGCAGATCGCCGCCGAGGCTGATGAGATTACGGCAGCAACCGCATCGGAACAAAGATCCTCGTCCGGACATTTCTGGACGATGCGGCTTCGTAAACCAATCCTGCTCGCCATCCTGATTGCCTTCTTCAACCAGATGTCTGGCATCAACGCGATTCTTTACTTCGCGCCGCGCATTTTTGAACTTACCGGCCTGGGCGCAAAAGCCGCGCTACTGCAATCGATCGGGATCGGCATCACCAACCTGATTTTCACCTTTGTCGGGCTCTGGCTGATCGACCGGCTCGGCAGGCGCACTCTTCTTTATATTGGCTCGGTGGGTTACATCTCTTCGCTTGGCCTGGTGGCATGGGCTTTCTTTACCGGGCACTTCCTGATCGTGCCGGTTTGCATCTTCGCCTTCATCGCCGCACACGCGATCGGCCAGGGAGCCGTGATCTGGGTTTTTATTTCGGAGATATTCCCCAATCGCCATCGCGCGGAGGGCCAGAGCCTCGGCTGTGGAACGCATTGGATCTTTGCTGCCTTGCTCACTACTTTCTTCCCGAAGATGGTCTCCGCGTTCCCGATCGGCTACGTTTTCTCGTTTTTTGCGGGCATGATGGTGCTCCAACTTCTATGGGTAATGACCATGGTTCCGGAGACGAAAGGCGCCTCGCTGGAGCAAATCCAGAGACAATTGGGGATCGAATGAGGGCACGTTGGTTCGGGCGTTCAATGGGCTATCGCCAGACAATCTAGAAGGCCGGATAAGGTTTCATCACGGTATTTGCTCACTATGCGGTAGAATTGCGGCTGTCACGCTCGAAAAGCGCCCAAGGTCCTCGCGCTCGCGTCAAAGGAGCAACCCATGTCGGGCTTGGTAATCGAAAATCTTCCTGAAGCAATCCGGACTACGAAACAACAGCTTCGAGCAGCGTTGCCCGAATATAAAGAGGTCTTCCGCGAGGTGGAGACCGAGATGCAGGGACGGGTGGAAGAAATCGTCGCCGAGCGTGAATCCGGACACGACGTGATTCCTATTGTCCAATACCCGGATATCGCCTCGGGAAAGGTTCCGGCGGAACTGACTGCGAAGGTCCGGTCACGCGGAGCCTGCGCGGTGCGCGGCACTTTCAGCAAGGAAGTCGCCGTCGGCTGGGATGATGCGATTGGGGCGTATGTCGAAAGAAACGACCTGGACGCAAAGCTTGCGAATCGCGCCGAGGACAAGTACTTTGGCACGCTGGCCTCGGCCAAGCCTCAGATTTATGGAATCTATTGGTCGCGTCCGCAAGTCGAGGCGCGGCAATCCGAGTCGTTGACGAACGTCCGCGTTTTCTTGAACAACCTGTGGCAGGCAGAGAGCGAAGGAGTGCGCTACATTAATCCGAATGAGACGCCGGCTTATGCCGACCGGATCCGCCGCCGGCCGCCGGGTTCGGCATCTCTTGGGCTTTCTCCGCATGTGGATGGCGGCTCCGTCGAGCGTTGGCTCGATGACAATTTCCGCAAGGTGTATCGGAGCGTCTTCGCAGGCAACTGGCGGAATTACAGCGCCTTCGCCGCGGCGTTTCGCCCGCAGGTGCGCGAAGTGGATTCGCCTGCGGTGTGCTCGATGTTTCGAACGTTCCAGGGCTGGACTGCCCTCACGCGCCAGGGGCCGGGAGACGGAACCCTGCAACTGATTCCCATTGCCGAAGCGATGGTCTACATTCTGTTGCGGGCCATTCAGGACGATGTGCCCGACGATAGCCTTTGCGGGGCTGAATCGGGAAGAGCTCTTTCGGTGAACGAACAGTACCACAGCCCTCTGATCAAGGCGCTGTCATCGATCCCGCAGATGGAGCCCGGGGACACAATCTTCTGGCATTGCGACGTGATTCATGCCGTCGAAAACGAACACCGGGGAATCGGCTACAGCAATGTGATGTACATCGCCTCAGCCCCCGGCTGTGCGAAAAACAGCGCTTACCTGGAAAAACAGGCGATCTCGTTTCTTACTGGAAAGACGCCGCCGGACTTTCCTGCCGATAATTTCGAGGTCAATTTTGCAGGGCGCGGCACAGTAGCGGATTTGGACGAACGGGGCCGTGCACAGCTTGGGATCACAGAGGCTATCTACAAGAATACGATAGCCGGCGACGCTGCCTAGCCTTTGGAACGGTTCCCACGTCTCGCAAACCGCGAGTTGTGGGGCCTTTCTCGTCGCGCCGCAGGTAGGCGCTGGTCACGGAGCGAAGCGCTTCACCGCTGGGGCAAAGCAGGTAGTGCGATTTTGTCCTTGATGCCTTCGCCTTCAACCAGCGTGTAGATAAAGTCTGCTGGTATGTCCCGCAGAGTTTCGCTTTCTCCGTTGGGCCAACGAATAGTGACCTCACTCATCTTCTGGTTCGCACCTAAGCCAAAATGCAAGCGCAAATCGTTCTGAGAAAGATAGCTGGAACCACCGCGGACTTCGCTGAACTGTGTCAACGTGCCGGCCCTGACCGTGACGCGCGCACCGATCGCGGCTTTGTTGCTTTTCATTCCTACGAGTTTGAAGAGCACGCGATGATTGGCGGTGTCGTTATGGTTCAGCAGGAGCGTTGGTGGCTCACCGACGTTGAGCACGACGATGTCAACATTGCCATCGTTGTTGATGTCTCCAAATGCCGCGCCCCGCCGGGATTGCGGAGGCATGGCTGCGAACACCTGGGAAACGTCATCAAAAGTTCCGTCACGATGATTGCGGAAAAGCAGCATCGGTTGCCGATACGGCGTTCCGCCGGGAATTGTATCGACTTGGGGATAGACGTGGCCGCTGGCGATGAATAAATCCAGCCAGCCGTCATTATCCATATCGAAAAAAGCAGTACCCCAACATACAAAAGGATAAGTCGGCCTCATCAGCTTGGCGCGCACGCTGACATCGGCAAAATTTTCCTTGTCGAGGTTGTGATACAAGGTCGAGCCCTGCTCGACAAAATTGGTCACGATCATCGACAAGCGGCCTTCATGCAGATAATCGCCCCAGTCGACGCCCATGGAACCTTGCTCCATGCCGTCGCCGCTGAGGGCGACGCCGTCGAGCAGGCCGACATCCTCAAAGGTGCCATCATGCTTGTTGCGATATAGAAAATTCGGACCGGCATCGTTCGCCACGTAAAGATCGGGCCAGCCATCATTGTCGTAATCGCCCCAGGTCGCGCCCAACCCGTAATAATGATGCGGATCGTCGACGCCGGCCTTCTTCGAAACTTCTTCGAAGGTGCCATCACCCTTGTTGTGAAAAAGCAAATCCGACTCGCCGGGCATTCCCCACGGCCCGCACTGCACCAACACTCCCTTGAAGCGGCAGAAGCGCGGATCGTTGCCGAACTGGGGCAGGTCGTTCATATCAACGTGGACGTAGCGCGAGACGAAAAGATCGACCTTGCCGTCACGATCGTAGTCGGCCCAGGCGGCGCCGGTGCTAAATCCACCAGCGCCGACGCCGGCCTTGTCAGTGACGTCCTCAAACTTGCAATTGCCCAGATTGTGGTAGAGCGCGTTGCCGCCATAACCCGTGACATAAATATCCTGAAGGCCGTCGTTGTCGTAGTCGGCAACGGCCACGCCCATGCCCCAGCCCTTGTGCGTGAGGCCGGCAGACTTGGTGATGTCGGTGAACTTGAGATCGTTGCTCTTGGGGTCGGTCTCCTGATGGTAGAGCGTGATCATCAGGTCACCGCCCTCACGATATCGCGGGACCGTGGATCCGTTGACAGTGATGATGTCAAGTCTGCCATCGTTGTCACAGTCGATCAGGCCCACTCCGCCGCTCATCGATTCGACGATGTACCTCTTATCGGGAGTGGAGATGTGCGAGACCACCAAGCCAGCCTTTTGGGCGACATCTTCAAACCGCGGCTGAGCAATCTGTGCAAATAGCAACGCGGACATGAGCAATCCCGTCCACAAGGGAAACAAGGCACGCATAAGCAGGAGATCGATTATACAGTGCGAATTCGGATGTGACGGAACTGAGAGAGCATAAGTGGAGAGCGAATCTGTTTGGCGTGAAAAGATCAGAGTGAAGCGGTTGCGGCTACTCACATCGGGTAGACTGATAGCAAGTCATCACAAATATGGGGAATAGATATTTTCTAAATTGTGGACTGGGCGCTGTCGTGCTAGTGTGCGCGACTTTTGCCGCGAGGTGCCAAACGCTGCCTGGGGCTGATGCCGCGGTCTCGAATGCGGTTCCGAATGGATCTCTGACGGTTGAACAAGTAGTGGCGAAACTGCAGGAGAGAAATGCGCAACGGGCCGCCGCTTTGAAAGAGTACAAAGCAACACGAATCTATCGAATGAAGTATCACGGTTTCCCGAGCGATCGCGAAGCGGAGATGGTGGTCACGGTGGACTATCATGCTCCGAATTCCAAAGTCTTCAGCGTAGTGTCACAGTCAGGTTCCAAGCTCATCATCGACCACGTTTTCAAGAAACTGCTGGAGGGCGAACTGGAAGCGGCCAACGAAGAGAACCGCAGGCACACCGCGCTGAGTACGGAAAACTATTCCTTCACGCTGGCTGCTTACGAAATGGCACCGGAAGGTGGGCAATACGTTCTTAATCTGTTCCCCAAGACGAGGAACAAGTTTCTCTATCGCGGAAAAATATGGGTGGACGCGAAAGACTTTGCAGTCGTGCGAATCAAGGGAGAGCCGAGTAAGAACCCATCGTTCTGGATCAAGAAAACCGATGTCGAACACAGATATGTCAAAGTGAATGGCTTTTGGCTCCCCGCCGAGAACCATACCGAGAGCGTGATACGGCTCGGCGGAGTCGCGGACCTTTCAATCGAATACAAGAACTATCAATTTGCCAGCGTGACCTCGGTTCCGGCCACTGAGGTCAAGCCCGGCGGGCTGGCTTCCAGATAGTAGTCCACGTCGAATCGATCGGAACTTTCATCTGGTGAAAGCTATTGCTGGATTCTGAAAGTGACCTTCCACGCAGTATGACAGTTTATCTCAATCTGATGACCTCCTACTTCTGCTTCACCGCAATTGCGGAGATCTCAATGCGTGCATTATTAACCAAGGCCGCTGCCTGAATCGTTGCGCGGGCTGGCTTGGGATCAGGGATGACGCCTTTGTAAACATTGTTCATGTCCGCGAATTCATGAATGTCGGCGAGATAGACCGTGACGTTGACGATATCCTTCATTTCGAAACCAGAGGCCTTGATGACTTTCTTAATGTTGTCGAGTGCCGCGGTGGTCTCGGGAACAATTCCTCCCGCGGCAAGTTTGCCAGAATCATCCGTGCCTTCCTGACCCGCTATGTAGAGGGTATTTCCTGCGATGATCGCGTCGCTGAAAGGAAGTCCCCTGGCGGGGGATAGATTCACAGCTTTCCTTTCCTGGCCGTTTGCACTCTGCCCTGCAACGCTGATAGATAGTGCGATAGCGAACGCATACAGGAATAACTGAGCAAGTCTCGCGCAGGTCGTAATTTTCATTTCCCTTCCCTTCGTGATAAAAGATTGGCTCCACCACGTGAAAGACAGTGTTAGAGTTCGCGCACATGTATACATTGAGGAGTAGGCAATGAACAAGTTTCGTAAGTTCGCAAAGTTCGCAAAATCCCACGCTATCGCGACATTCGTTGTATCCACCGCTTTTTTGGCCGCCATCTTGTGCGGAGCCAGACTGTTGCGCGCGCGAGGTATCGCCGAACCAACGAGATCGCGGGTCGAAGTGGCCTCCGTGTCGGATGCGCTAGAGCAGCGAGACTCGCTGGTGGAAATCAATTGCATCGCAGCCGTCGCTCGCAAGTGAGCGGCAAAGGAGCTTCGTTCATGCGCCTCAACGCGAAATGGAATCGGCGGGGTTTTCTTAGCAGCGTCGGAGTGATCGCAGGCTCAATAGTGTGTGCTGCCTGTTGGGAGGAGCCATTAACGATCGGCCCACGAAATGGCACGGACCGCGCGTGGGACGCTGCGGTCTTGCGGCATTTGCAATCGGTGTGGCAGGCATATTTATGGCCTTTGGCTCGCAAGTGCAAAGCGACCGGCTGGCGAGCGTCGTACTCGCGGGCGGAGCAGGCGCGTTGTACTTGTCGCAGAGTTCTTTCTGGTCGGTAACGGCCGATATTGCGGGCGCGTCTTCGGGTTCAGTATCGGGCTTTATGAATATGGGAAACCAACTACGAGCGGCACTCACAGCTACTCTAACTCCCTGGATTGCAGCTCGATTCGGTTGGACCACATCATTTCTGGTGGCGGCTGGTTTGTGCGTGGTTGGCGCGGTGAGTTGGCTGGTGGTGGATCCATCGCGACAACTCACGGGTCGGACAGCGGACGCCGGCAAACTGCGGAGCGGATCTGCCGTCGCGATTGCTGCATTTACGCTTCTGCACGACGCGATGCTACTTTCTCGGCCCTAGCAATGCACGGCCCGGATATATGTTGGGCACGATTTTGCCTTCGTCGACGAGGGCGGCTCCTCCTACCACTAAATAGCGCACGCCCACACTTGGCTCCATCGGTTTTTCGAAAGTGGAGCGGTCGCTGATGGTGTGAGGATCGAACACAACAATGTCGGCATCGGCACCCTCCTGCAATCTGCCTTTTTGTCGCGCCGCGGGAGTGGAGCGCTCCAGCATTTCGGCCGGCATAAGACTCATCTTGCGGAGAGCATCCATCAGCGTGATGGTTCCTTTTTCGCGGACATATTGGGCCAGTACACGCGAATAGGTCCCGGCGTTGCGGGGATGGCTTTCGATGCCATCGCTGGCGATCATTACCAGCGGATGAGGAATGACTTTGTCCACGACTTCCTGGGTGTTAGCGAAAATCAGCACCATATGGGTTGTGGTGGAATTGTGCAGCTCCTCGAAACGTTCCTTGGTGAGGTGCTCGCCAGTGTCGGGAAGTACGAGATCACCATAACTGATGCCTAACTCTTGCTGCCAGCCGGGGTTGAACACGGCTGAGTTTATGGCGGTCATCCCTGCGATGTAGGGATAGGCTTCGGTAGTTACATCCAGGCCGCGAGCGCGCGCGCCTTCGATCATGGAGAGACACTCCATCGCATCCCGCAGGCACGTGCTGTTGATGTGGACGATATGCAGTGAAGCGCCTGTGATAGCAGCGGCTCCAATCACTTCGCTCGTTGCCTCAATGGCAGAGCCCGGCTCGAGGCGGCCCGCACTGCGCATGTGGGTGTAGACGGGCACCCTGCGCTCGGCGGCCAGATGAAACATGTCGATCACCTCCAGCCGAGTTGCTCCGGGTGTGTACTGGATGCCCATCCCAATGGCCAAGCCGCCGGCGTCCAACTCGGCGCACAAGCGATCTTGGATGGCTCGGATTTGTTCGGGCGTGGCGGGATGATCGGTTGCCGGGCCACTTTTGGGCAGGATGGTTCCGGCCGGTAGGGGCGCACCGAACACCAGAGCCCGAGCAGCGACCTGGCTGGCGGAGGTGCCGTAGTGGATGAGCGAGTGGCCTTCCTTCGCTTTCAAAAACTGAGCGACGTCGGGCACACCGATTTCCAACTCCAGTGCAGTGGTGACACCATCAAGAGCCTTGACGCGCTGGCTGGCGAGGTCCTGAGCATGCTGGTGCAAGTCAATAAATCCGGGGGCGACCACCAGCCCGGCGGCCTGGAGAACGCGGCTTCCATTCAACGATTCGGACGAGATGCGGACAATTTTTCCGTCTCGGATGCCAACGTTGCGCACGGCATCCAAGCCGGTCTCGGGATCGATGACGCGACCGCCTTCTAATACGAGATCGAACTGTTGGGCTGACGCAGAAGGGATTGATAACGCCACAAGAAAGAGAAGAATCAGCTTGCGCATGGTTGCTCCGTTTGCATCGCGATGATATCAGGGTGAAACTCGCTTGACAGCGAGACGCAGGGGCAGGCGGGAGAAACCCGTGCTGGGCTTGAAAAAGCTCGGCGTCCCCGAAGAAGCCGGCAACCACGCTCCGCTATCAAGGAAATCCCCGACACAGGAAACCTTCATGTCCGCATGTTGACAGGACGCGTCGAGCCTGCGACACACTCGACGCTATCTGGGCCAAGGCGGCCGCGCACCTCTCTTGTTCAGGAGGTACTTACGACCTCTCAGTGTCGAAAAAGAGTGGCGTGCAAAGTGCAATATCGGCCTTTATGCGATCGGTCGGACCCCATTCCCTCGTGGACTCGCAAATCTCAACGGGAAATCACTCAAACGCCGTTTCAAGGCGGATAAGGTCGTCAACCAGGAGCTAAAAATCTGAGTCTAACAATAGTTTGAGAGCCCCCGGAGAATCATTATGGTTAAAGAAATGCTGACGCGCTGGCCGGTGGTTCGACAGCTTTTCACCCACAGCGATGGCACCGGTGTGGAAGCCATGAGCGATCGGACTCGCAATCTTGCCCCCAAGCATCGCGGTGCCCAGGTCGCGCGCTCGGTGTGTCCCTACTGTGCCGTAGGGTGCGGCCAGCTTGTGTATCACAAGGGGGGGAAGCTGGTCTCAATTGAAGGCGATCCGGATTCGTTTATTTCCCGCGGTCGTCTCTGCCCAAAGGGTTCCGACAGCTTCGAACTGCTGACGCACGCGAATCGAGAGACACGCATAAAGTATCGCAGGCCGTACTCCACCCGTTGGGAAGAGCTGGAACTGGAGACAGCGATGGACATGATCGCCGATCGCGTCTGGGACACGCGGGAGCGCACGTTCGTGGAGGAGGTGGGCGGAGAGGCCGTAATGCATACGACCGCCATCGCCCACCTGGGTGGCGCTACGCTCGATAATGAAGAAAACTACCTGATCAAAAAGCTCTTCGCGGCCGGCCTGGGCATGGTCTGCATCAGTAATCAGGCCCGGATATGACACAGCTCCACGGTGCCCGGTCTGGGCGCCTCTTTCGGTCGAGGCGGGGCGACAACCGCGCCAAGCGATCTCGTGAATTCTGATGCCATTCTGATTATGGGCTCGAATATGGCGGAGAATCACCCGGTCGGATTCCAGTGGGCGATCGAGGCGCGAGAACGCGGGGCAAAGGTCATTCACGTCGATCCGCGCTTCAGCCGCACCTCCGCAGTGGCGGACATTTGGGCTCCGCTGCGCGCCGGATCGGACATCCTGTTTCTTGGGGCGCTCATTCATTACGTTCTCGAAAACGAAAAGGATTTCCGCGAGTACGTGGTCCACTACACCAACGCATCGATCATTCTTCCAGAGGAGTTCAAGGATACAGAGGATTTGGGAGGCGTCTTCTCTGGTTGGGACGCGAAGAATAGGAGCTACGACAGCAGCGGCTGGCTTTACGGGGCTTGCGTCGAGGGCGGCCGAGTGGCGCCCAAGAACGCCGGACCTCATTCTGGTCACAGCAAGGAAGGCACTGGAGCTGCCGCCGACCTCAGCGATTGCGAGTGCGACCCCACGCTCAACCATCCACGATGTGTATACCAAGTTTTGAAGAGGCACTATGCGCGATACACGCCTGAGGTGGTTGAACGGTTTTGCGGCGTTCCCAGCGAGCGGTTCCTGAAGGTTGCAGAGACATTTTGCTCGGCATCAGGCCCGGAAAAAACGGGGGCGATTTGCTATGCGCTGGGTTGGACGCAGCAATCGAAAGGACCACAGATTATTCGCGCGGCTGCGATCCTTCAGCTGCTTCTCGGCAACGTCGGACGGCCTGGAGGAGGCATTCTCGCGCTCCGCGGGCATGCCTCGATTCAAGGTTCCACCGATATCCCGACTTTGTACGACATTCTGCCTGGCTACTTGCCGATGCCGAATCTAGGGCTGAGCTCACACAATCTTGAGGATTACATTGCAGCATTTCGTGATCCGACCGGATGGTGGTGGAACTTCGATAAGTACATCGTCAGTCTGCTCAAGGCCTATTACGGTGAGGGAGCGAAAAAAGAAAACGATTGGGGATTCAATTGGCTTCCGCGTGTGACTGGCGACCATTCGCATCAGGGCTATTTTCTGGAAATGATGGACGGCAAGGTTGAGGGCCTGTTTGTGATGGGACAAAACCCGGCAGTGGCAGCCCCCAACTCGCGACTGGAGCGCAAAGCGCTCTCCAAGCTGAAGTGGCTGGTGGTGCGCGACATGGTAGAGCTTGAGACCGCCTCTTTCTGGTACGACTCGCCTGAAGTAGAGCGCGGCGAGCTTCGCCCGGAGGAGATCGCAACCGAAGTCTTTTTTCTGCCCGCCGCCGGGCATGCCGAGAAAGACGGCTCCTTCACCAACACGCAGCGGCTGCTGCAGTGGCACCAGAAGGCCGTCGATCCTCCCGGGGACGCGCGCAGCGAAACCTGGTTCATGTACCACCTGGGCAGTCGTCTGAAGGAGAAGGCGAAGCGAGATCCGAAGCCGCGCAATGCGGGGTTGAATGCCCTGAGGTGGGACTATTCTGTGGAAGGAGCGATGCAAGAGCCCCAGGTGGAAGAGATCCTGCAAGAGATCAACGGCTACTCAGTCGCCGACCACACCCAAGTAAGCAACTTCACCGAATTGAAAGCTGACGGATCCACGGCTTGCGGTTGTTGGATCTACACCGGCGTCTTCCCCCGCCCGGGCGAAAACCGCGCCAACGAGCGGAATTCGCGGGATCTCTTGGGACACGGCTGGGGCTTTGCCTGGCCTTCGGATCGACGTGTCCTCTATAACCGCGCTTCGGCGCGTCCTGATGGACGGCCTTGGAGCGAGCGTAAGAAATTGGTTTGGTGGGATGAGCAGAATAAAGAGTGGACGGGTCTGGACGTCCCGGACTTCACGAAGACGAAAGCGCCGAATTACCAGCCGCCGAAACACGCGCAGGGTGATGAGGCTCTCGCCGGGGATAAACCTTTCATTCTGCATTCCGATGGGACAGGTTGGATTTTCGCCCCAAAGGGATTGGCGGACGGCCCCCTCCCAGCACACTACGAAGGATTGGAGGCTCCAGTTGGCAATCCGCTTTATCCAAACCAGCAAAGCAATCCGGCAGAAATGCGAGAGGAGCGGCCGGATAACCGTTACGCAAGTTCTCCCGATGAACGCTTCCCCTATGTCATGAGTACGTATCGGCTGACGGAGCACCACACCTCCGGCGCAATGTCGCGCATGCTTCCGCATCTGGCCGAACTTCAGCCCGAATTCTTCTGTGAAATATCCCCCGAGCTGGCGTCAGAGCGCGGAATCGAAAACGGAGGCTGGGTGACCATGATGACTCCGCGCGGGATCGTGCAGGCTCGAGCATTGGTGACCAGGCGCATGCGACCGCTACTTATCGACGGAAAGATGGTGCACCAGGTGGGTGTGCCGTATCACTGGGGCTCTCGCGGCCTGGTGAAAGGAGACTCAGCCAATGACCTGGTGGCCATTTCGGAGGAACCGAATGTCCGGATCATGGAAGCTAAAGGGATTCTTTGTGACGTTTCTCCAGGGCGCCGGGCTCGGGGAAAGGCTGCTCTCGATCAACTGAATGCCCATCTGGGGAGGAAGTGATGCCGACCAGCGCTTTTCTAACGGACGCTTCAGTATGCATAGGTTGCAAGGCCTGTGAAGTAGCCTGCAAGGAATGGAACCACATTCCCGATGACGGGTTCGAGTGGTCTGGCCAGTCGTACGACAACACGCAGGCGTTAGGAGCATCGACGTGGCGGCACGTGCTCTTTTTGGAAGAGAAGGCGCCGATGGGCCCACAACTGGCCGGAATAGACGAGCCGTTTCGTTGGCAGTTCCTCTCGGATGTCTGCAAGCATTGCGAGAACGCCGGATGCCTGGAAGCGTGTCCCACGGGCGCAATCGTTCGAACGGAACTTGAATCGGTATTCGTGCAGAACGATGTCTGCAATGGCTGCGGCTACTGCGTGGTTTCCTGTCCCTTCGGAGTGGTCGACAAAAATCTACAGGTCGGAACCGCTTTCAAGTGCACATTTTGTTACGACCGGCAGCGGGATGGCTTGATGCCCGCCTGTGCGAAGGCATGCCCGACGCGATCGATTCGATTTGGCGATCTGCAAGACCTGCGGCAGGAAGCGCAGGTGCGCGTCAAAGAGCTACAAGATCGCGGATACAACGATGCGCAAATCTATGATCCAACAGGATCCAGTGTAGGGGGCACTCACGCGATCTTTGTGATTTTCGGCGAGCCGGAGGCTTACAATTTCCCGCCTGCTCCCGAAGTGCCGACGATTCATTTGAAATCAGCATGGGGAGCAGCGCTGGTTTCGGCGCTGGTGGTCGTGCTGGTCGTGCTGGCGGCTTTCTCACTGTAACTGGATGAGGGAATTCTTTCGCGCAGATCTCAAACGAGGTGGTTGAGTATGGCTGCAGATCCGCAAATCACGGAAGACCGGCTGGATGCACTGAGGGAGGAAGCTGCGCGAACTGGGAAAATACAAGATCACGGGATCATGGCCGTGGGCGGCCCCTTTCCAAAACCGGCTTCCGCCGTAAGTTATCACGGTAATCCTGTCCTCAAGCCACCAACCTGGACGTGGCAAGTTCCCCTTTATTTTTTTGTGGGTGGAGTAGCGGGTATTTCCGCAGTAATTGCTTTGATGGCTCACGTCTTCGGCAAGGCTGGAATGGTACGCGCTGAGTTATGGGTAGGATTCGCAGGCGGGCTGATCTCAGCGCCTTTACTTATCGGAGATTTGGGCCGTCCTGCCAGGTTTTTAAACATGTTGCGCGTCTTCAAGCTGCGCTCGGCAATGTCGGTAGGCGCGTGGACGTTAGCGGGATTTTCATCCGCAGTGGGCCTGGCAGTCGTTTGCCACGAATTGGTCCTGGCAGGATACGGAAACGAGTTCTGGCTTGTGATCGAATGGGCAGCTGAAATCTCCGCCGCTCTGAGTGGACTGATACTCGCGAGTTACACCTCAGTCCTCTTAGGCGTGACCGCAATCCCGGTTTGGTCTGAAAATCGAAGGCTCGTACCGGCGGTTTTTCTCGCTGGAGGCTTGGGTTCGGCGGGGGCCGTGCTGGAGCTGCTGGGGTTTCTTGTTCCGGTTACCCAGTTCATCGGAGTTGTCGCGGGTACTGTCGAGACCGTAGTTGCGATCACGATTGAACTTCGCGGGCGATACGTTGATCGTCCGTTGCGCGAGGGAGCTGTTGGTTGGCTGACCCGTGCTGGAGCCGCATTGGCCGGACCCGCGTCATTGTTGCTCAGAATTTTCTGGGGACACAACTTCGTGGCTCGATACGTGGCCGCAGATTGTTTCATCATCGGCGCTTTGATCAGCCGAATTGCGTGGATTGGGGCTGGACGAGTCTCCTCAGGCGATCCGCAGGCGCTTTTCCGAATCCAGCGGCCTGCCCCTAATGCGGCCGCTCGTTAAGCTTTGTCGCAAATCCAAGGTACTGCTCGTCCAGCAGATGGGACACAAGGCAAGACTATGCAAGGGAGAAACATCAGATCGGCACGCGGCTGAAGATGACCGATCCGGCCAAAAATCGGCCGATTTAATGACCAGGGAACCACTTCACTTCCCGCAAGGTTCACTTCGTGAACACACCGCCGAACATCGGGAGGCCGCTCTTTGACCGTTCGCGCGAGGCTTCGGGCTCCTCAAACACACCGTCGTTGATACGCATAATGTCGACAACAATGGCGGAGCCGTCCGGGTTGGAGTAGCGGCTACGAATAATCACCTAGTCGCCTTCAGCCATCATGATGCCTACGAACAACGCTCGGAGTCGGTCACTTCAGCCCTCCGTTGACGAATTGGATTGTGAGGGAAAATAAAATGTCCACGCTTCAAAACAAAACAGCACTGGTCACCGGGGGATCGCGCGGTATTGGGCGCGCGACAGCATTCGCGCTTGCCAAGGCCGGGGCGCGAGTCCTGGTCCACTATGGCCGTTCCGCGCAGGATGCGGAAACTGTCGTAGCCGACATCCGTTCACAAGGCGGACGCGCGGATGCGATCCGGGCGGATTTGGGAACTCCAGAAGGGGCAACACTGCTGGCAAAGGAAGTTCGTGCGATCGTCGGCGAGCGATTGGATGTGCTCGTGTCGAATGCTGGTATCTCCAAGGCTGCGACTCTTAGGGACCACACGGTGGAGGATTTCGACAATCTCTTTGCAACGAACGTGCGCAGCCCGTTTTTCCTGGTGCAGCAAGTCCTGCCCGTCCTCGGCGAAGGCTCGAACATCGTTGTGACCTCTTCGATCGGGGCGCACGCCGTAGTGGGAAAGCCCGGTTTGGACAGCCCTTCGATCCTTGCCTATGCCTCGACGAAAGGCGCAACCAGTAAAAGGAACAACCCAAAAAATTAAATTCTGTTTTGGTCCAAAATATCAAATGCGACCTGGGACCGGTCGGTCTCATCCAAAGACTCGTATCGTGCGGCAGCGACCGTATTATCGCGGAGTTGACATTGTTAGGAGTAGAACATGCGCAAAGGCGAGCAGACGCGGCAAGAGATCATTCGTAAGGCAGCGCCGATCTTCAATCAAAAAGGATATGAGGGCGCCGCGCTTTCGGATCTCATGCGAGCCACCGGTCTCGAAAAAGGCGGGATTTACAGGCACTTTGAGAGCAAAGAAGAGCTTGCGGAAGACGCCTTCGAGCACGCTTGGAAGGTCGCGATAGCAAGGCGCTTCGAAGGCACAGAGCAGACTCCGAATACAGTCGATCGTCTCAAACAAATCGTGCGGAACTTTCGGGACCGGCGCACCGGGGCTGGTAGCGGGAGGGTGCCCGTTGCTCAACACGGCCATCGATTGCGACGACGGCAATCCCAAGTTGCGAGCGAAAGCTCGCCAGGCTCTCGGTTTCTGGCTTGACCGTCTGCGATCAATTACGGAGGAGGGGCAACGACGAGGCGAGGTGCGTGGCGATGTAGATTCGTCGCAATTGGCCACCTTGATTGCAAGTACGCTTGAAGGCAGCCTAATGGTGAGTCGTCTGCAGAAGAAGGAAGAGCCTCGTGACCTTGCCGTCCGTCATCTGGAGGAGTACCTCGAAACCAACATTCGTGCGCGGAAATCGAAAGCCGGAGCCGACAAGTCATGAGTGCGCAAGAAATTTCCTCGCAAGCGGACTTCAGGGAAGGAGCGAAGACGAACGACGTTCCCATCGCGCGGCTGATTGGACTAGTACTTTACGAGGTGTTCACACGTAAGCGGGCATTCGGCTTCAGATGGTCGCAAAGGCACGCACCCTGCGACAAGAGCCAAGCGCGCGCGGGAGAGCGCGCACATTCCGATCCAGAAACAATCAGCTCGCAGGATTGCCTCTCGGCGGCGGTTCCTGCCTCCGCAGAACCAGACATCCGTTCACTGTCGCGGGCCAAGAAGGCCGTCACAGAAGATTGAGTTTGTGTTCTCTGCCAGTCCTGAAACAGTCAGATCAGAACTCTGCTCTCAAATAGAAAAGCCCCACCGCTGTGTAGGTTTCAGATGTCCTTGAGCCGAGCCCGGGATCGAGGCACACTTGCTGGCAGGATGGTACATGGGCGTTTACACTCAGAATCCAGACCGGCCACCTTTACGAGCCAGAAGCCCGTTTGTGGATAGTTCCGGTGTTGCCGACGATTCGGGAGTTACTATGTGATAGTTCTTGGGAAGTTGCCGGTATCACGGCAGGAGTCACCGTGATCACGCGAAAGAAGGAGTTACGGAGACACGAGAAGATGGCCAAATACGTGATTCAAGCTAAGCGTGGTGTGCCGCCGGGAGGTGCTTATTCCCAGGGATGGCGGGCCGGGGATTTCATCTTCGTTAGCGGAACGGGTCCGATCGACCCGGTCCATGGAGGGCTGGTCGGCGACAGCATTGAGCAGCAGACGGAGCAGACCATCGATAACATAGTTGTCATTCTCGAGGCGGACGGAGCTTCTCTTCGCGATGTGGTGAAGGTCCACGTGCACCTGAGTGATACGAGTTTGTTCGCGCGATGCAACGCGGTTTACGCGCGGCGTTTTTCGCCGCCGTATCCGGCGCGCACGACGGTAGGCAGCGATCTTGGTCACACTCCAGGCATGCTGATCGAAATCGACTGCGTTGCGTACAGTGTGAACAAAACGGGCCCGAGCCCAGTGCCTGGGGCAAAGAAGAAGACAAAGAAGAAGGCGAATCGACGGAACAAATAGAATTCCCGCCCTGTCGCAAAGAACGCCATAAGGACGGTGCACCCCGACCGTGGTTCGCGGCGCGGAATTTCTTTCCTGGACTGTCTCGCCTAAACTGGCTCAGTGGCCGCGATACCCACTCAGGACTTGGCCAATGCTAACGTGGGCAGCAGCGGCGCTTCGCGTCCGCGGGCGGTAACTTTCTCTACTGATGCGATCTGGCCGTCCCGCACGAGCAGCGCGGAATCAAAGTTGTTCACCGTAGGGCAGACGTGCCGCGGTAGGAGATAGAGCGCTTCGCCTACCTGCGGACGTGCGGTTTCGCGGTTCAATGCCAGCGGAAGATGCTCTTCACTGGGCGCGAGCGGCGTCAGTTCTGGATGTCCGGCGACCACGCACGTGGGCACGCCAGCATCGGCCGAGACAGCTTTGTGGCCCGCGTCGCAGGTGATGATTCCGTCGTGTGGCCGGCTGACCACACGTGTTAATACCAGCACTGCTGGCGCGTAGCCGTATTCAGCGGGCAGTTGCGCCAGACTTGTGGCATCGCAATAGACAATTGTTCCAGGCGAGACACGGTGGATGAACCCTGCGCCGTGAAAACCTTTGTACCCGAGAGAGCAGGGGAACGTCGGCGTCCCTGCGGAGATGACTTCCGACACGCTCATCCCACTGTCCCGGATCGCGATCACAAGTTTCAGCAAACGATCGTAGCCGGCATGCGCCGCTGCGGTCCGTTCGGGCTCGTCTAGCGCCCCATGCTGGCCGTCATAGTAGTGCAGGCCCCTGAACTGCAGCTCCGCTTCTTCAACCGCACGCACAAGCCGAACCACTTCGTCGGTCTGGCCCTGTTCGACTCCTGTTCGATTCATGCCAGGATTTATGTCGACAAACACGCCGACTGAGCTGCCTCGCCATTGCCGCAGCTGTTCTTCGTTCTCGACCAAGACAGAAATCCGGATGCGCGGGAACTGATTCGCTATTTCGAGCACTCGGCGTGCATTTGCGCCCACCACTGGGTAGGCAAGAAGCACATCGGCTACTCCGCTGTCGCAAGCTACCAGCAGTTCGAGCGTGGTGGCGCACTTGAAATTGCGGACATCCCGCTCGACAAGCATGCGAAACGTATAGGCAAGCTTTGCGGTCTTGATGTGCGCACGCCATCGTTCTGGATCGCCTCCGAGCAGATCCAAAGTCCGCGCAATGTTTGACGCCACGATTTCCGGATAGACCACAAGCGCAGGAGTAAGGACGTCTTCAATGTCGGCCACGCGGTGACGTTCGTCCCAAGGAAACTCACTCAGCATGAATTTATGCGCTGCCATCGCGGCTTCGATCATATCGCGCAGACCTGAATCAGCGCTATGGTTCTTTAACCGCTAAGTCGCTAGATAAATCCCGACGAGCGCAGAGTAGTAGGCAATCTGTGAAGGGGGACCAGTACAGGCCTGGCGGGTGTCGTTGACCATCTTGATTGCTGATAGTAGGCTCTGACTTCCGCGATGTTGGCTAGCAATCCATCCGACCATTCCGAGCGAAGTGATTTGGTTCGTGGCCTGGGTCTTGGGTCGGCGATCGCCATCGTCATTGGCGACACGATCGGGACGGGAGTTTTTCTTGTGGCTAGCGACATGGCGCGCGCCGTGGGCTCCGCCACACTGGTGTTGATCGCCTGGATCCTCGGCTTGCTCATCGTGCTTTTGGGCGCCTTCTGCTATGCCGAACTCGGTGCGGCTTTTCCAAAGGCCGGCGGCCCCTACGTCTACCTTGGCCGGGGTCTCGGCCCTCTCTGGGGATTTCTCTTCGGCTGGATGAGTTCGTTTCTCGAGCGGCCAGTCGCTATGGCCACTCTGGCGGCCGGTTTCGTACGGTTCCTGGGATTTTTGTTTCCCATTGTGGCCACGCCTTTGTTCAGCAGTCACATCGGGCGTTACGAATTCATGTTCACGACGGCCCAGCCGATTGCGGCGTTGGTCGTGGTGGTCGTGACGGCCGTCAATTATTTCAGTGTGCGGATGAGTGGCGCTATCCAGGTGCTGCTGACATCGCTCAAGATGGGCACAATCCTGGTCATTGTTGTCGGAGGAGTAATGTTCGGAACAAAACACGCCGCCTCGACTGCGCCAGCGATAACATCGTTCAGCTTGGGAACGGTTGGCGCCTTGCTGACAGCTCTCGTTCCTGCGATGTGGGCGTACAACGGCTTTAACGATTTGGGCGATCTGGGGGAGGAGATTTTCCAGCCGCAGAAGAACATCCCCAGAGCCATCATTTTTGGGCTGCTCACTGTGGGTGGGCTGTATTTGATGGCGAATGTTGTGTACTTTCATGTCTTGCCATTCGCACAGGTGGCGGCGTCGGAGCATGTTGCGTCGGACGTAGTGCAGTCGTTGAGTGGTTCGCGCGGCGCAGCTTGGCTCACGGTCGCCATGGCCGTTTCGGCTCTTGGGGCGCTGCACGTCGTGGTCTTGACCGGTGCTCGCATCCCGTTTGCCATGGCGCGCGACGGTTTGTTCTTCCGTTTCGCGGAGCGCCTTCATCCATCCCTTCGTACGCCCACAGGCGCGTTGGTTTTCTTGGGCTCGATCGCTGCACTGTTGGCGCTCAGTGGGACGTTCGAGGAACTCTATTCACTGTTTGTCTTTGCCGTGTGGATCTTTTTCGGGTTAGTGGCGATTGCCCTGATACGTTTACGCCAAAAAGAGCCGAACCTGGTTCGGCCTTACCGCGCCTGGGGATATCCCTGGACGCCGATCATCTTTTTGGCTGCCGCGATGGCTTTGACGGTCAACCTGTGGATGGTCCGGCCGGTACGTTCCACGCTGGGGCTGGGAGTGATTGTTCTCGGTATTCCGTTCTTCTACCGCTGGCACAAACGGCCTCGTGCCGCAGACATACATTCCGGACGAAACTAGTTGGATGCTAATGCACGGTTGATGCTTACCGTGCTGCTGTCACCGTTTGAGCTTACGGTTGCGTTTGTGTTGCCTCTTCCCGTCGAAGGTCTGCCTGCCGATCTCACCGAACGGGCGAAGACGCAAGAGGCTATACAAGGAGGGTGACGAGACCGGTGGCCACGAGCGCAGCTGCCCAGACCAAGTCGAAGTTGAACCACGCCCTACGGAGAAGTGCGAGGCCGAGCTTTCGATATACCACCCAAGCGACCAGCCCTGTGACTGCAAGATAGGCAAACGCATGGACACCGGTGGCGAGCATTCCGGCTAGCGGGCCGCCGGTCGGAGATATGTGATTGTGGCCTGCCATTCGGCCCTGTGCTTCGACAGTGGTGCTTCCGAGCAGCACAGGCACCACCATTAAACCGGCGCCATGCGCAGAGGCCATCAGAAACGACCACAGGGTCAAGTCGCCGAAACCCACCTGCATACGGACCCACCGCGGGTGCTGATGTCGCACTAAGCAAAAGATTCCAAGGCCGACCAGAACCGCGGCGACTGAGTAGCGGATGGCTAGAAGCGGCAGCGTCATGCCCAGAAACGTGGCGGTCAGCACCACGCTGCCGATGGCCAGGGCGTGGCCGGTCGCAATGGGAACAAGCGATCTTACTACTGCACTCCCCTTTTGCTCCTGCATCCCCAGCGACACCGCGAAGAGCCAACCCATCGCAGGGTTGAGTCCGTGGTAGGCGCCAAGGAGCAGCATCAGCCACAACATCGTCGAAGTCAGCCCCGCATGTGTCATTTCGAGTCCGAGTAGCAATAGGAGTCTGACGAAGCGTCGCCCCCTTCCAGCCGAAGCTGGTGTGCGCGCAATCCGTCGAACTCAACAAAGAACTTTTCATCGAGCTTCATCCCGCCGCTTGGGTTGGCATCGATTTTCACCATCCAACTCTTTACACCATCGGGATAGAACTGCTCGTCCCACGGGGAGTAGAGCGAGTTGGTGAAATAAACGCGCCTGCCGTCGCGGCTGATCTCCACCATCTGCGGACCGCCATTGAGCGCTTGCCCGGGCTTTTTCGGGTGAGCTGCGCGGCGAACGATGCCACCGATGTGGATCGAACCGGTCTTTCTCGGATTGGCGGGATCGGAGACGTCGTACTGGATGAACTCACCTGTCCCCCAGCACGAAACATAGAGGAAGCGGTCCTCGAGTGAGAGGTTGATATCAGATACCAATGGCGGCACCGCCTTGAAGCCCTTCAACAGCGGCGGGAGGCTTTCCGGATCGGCCGGCTCGGCGGGAATTTCAATCACCTTGCGGACCGCCCATTTGCTGTTTTTACCGCCCTCCTCGCGATACCACATCCAGATGGAGGACGAAAGGTCTTTCAGTGAGATGACCACGCCGACGAATCCGAAGCTCTTGTTGGGATCGTGGGAGGGCCGAAGCTCGAGCACCATCTGTTGCTCCGCACCCAGGTCAATTTCCTGAAGATGGCGGCGCTTATCCAGGTCCCAGATGTGGAGCTTGTGGCCGTACTTTCCGCCAAGCAGCAACTCCGGAATCAGGCCGTTCTTGACCATATTCGGAGTGCCCCATTCTGAGGTGATCATGGTGTCATGCCCGAGGTGCCACCAGAAGTCGTAGGCCAGATTCTGTGGGCCGTGGTCCTTCTCCCAAGGTCCCTTCAGCTCAAACGTGCTGGCATCCATCAGAAAGATGCCGCCGGGGCCATCCCCGCTGGCCGAACCGAGCGCGCTGCCATAGATGCCGTCGGGGCCACAATGAATGGTGTGTGGCGAAGTGTAGCCCGTCTTCTTAATGAACTCTTCGGGCTCAATCACCTTCACGATCTCGGGATGATTGGGGTCCGCTTTCGTGTCCAGGATATGAATCCGGGACGACCCGATGCCCGGCACAACCAGGTAGCGACGCTCCATGTGCGGGTGCGGGGCCTGCGGGCAGAGGCAGGCGCTGCAAGCGTTCCAGCCGAAGTGATGCAACTCATTATCGTCGTTGCGGAAATCCACCTGGCCGACGACCTGGCCATACGCGGAGGAGCGCGGGTCGACGTTAATGACGCCCATGGCGTCCCGTCTCCTACTCTTGCCGACGTTGAGCAGAGCTACGTAAGCGATACGTTCCGGCGCGGCCTGCATCGCCAGGCCCGGCGAAGGGTAAAAGCTTGGATCCGGCATCAAGGACATATCGATATTCTCCTTTGGCATTGAGTCAGGGCGAAGGATCTGCCTGGCTAATGTTTCACAGAGTGTGAAACAGTCCCGGTCCAAAAAAGGTATCACGGAAAGACAACAGAGCGCTGTGGGAAACGCCGGGATCACAAGGCCGAAAATCCAAGTTCGTCCAATTCTCCAAACCGCTTCATCGGAGTGCGGGTCAGTATTTTCTGTCCTCGCGGAGTACCGGTCACCAACTTCTTGCTCAACGGAGTGCGGAAGCTACGAAGGTCTCGTGATCGACCTCTCGCATATGAGATTCAGTTGTGAAAAAAAACCGACCGGCCTGTGGGAATATTTTGCGACGAGGCGTTTCTAACCTTGGGGGTCCTATATGCTCGACGACGAAGTTCGTGACGGCTTCCCGATCAATTCTCTTCGTCGTCATTGTCTTCTCCGTATTTGCTCTGACCGCAAGCCTGCTCACACGTACATTCCATCTCAAGCTCTCACATTGCATCACGGCGCAATCCAACTCGCCGCAGGCAGTGCGCCAGCATTTGGATCGTGCGCTCGATCGGCTCGCTGCGATTGGCCTCAGCGTGACGCTGGTGCCTGCGATCGAGCGCGGCGTAAACAAACACGAAATCGGCAGGAAGATTGATCTCGCCATCCAGCATCCCCTCCGCCGAAATGGTGCCTCGCTGAGTTCCATTGAATAATCCTGAGCAGCAAAGGGTGTGCGGAAACGTGCACCGTTTCTGATTTGCTCGTCTAGACCATCCGGTCTCCTTTTGCGTTCACAATACATAAGTTCCCTTTGTACGGAGTCCCTGTATAGCGGATTGCGTTTCGTTGGATACGATGCGCGGCGGAAGCTCGGGTGTAGTGGTCTGGGTAAAGAGAATCGGCAAGGAATTCAATTCACGAATGTGAACGAGCATCAACAGAAATCCATCCGGGACTTCGTTGCGTCGGTAGAAGAATAATCCGGAAATCTACGGCTTGGGTCAATCCGCTGCTGCCTTCGCCTCGCCTCCGTAGCCTCGATCCAGCTTGGCGCATCGTTTGCCCAGATGGCGTTCGAGTTCTTGAGCAAGCGAAAGTGAATTCACGGGTTTCGACAGATATCCATTAAATCCTGCGCTAAGGATTTTCTCCCGGTCCCCTTGCATAGCATAAGCAGTAATGGCGATGATGGGCAGTGCCGATAGCCCGAGATTCTCTCGGATTTTACGCACGACGGCGAAACCATCCAAAACGGGCATGCTGATATCGAGCAGCAGGAGGTCGGGCGGGGTCCGTTCAATCATCGCGAGGGCCTCTTTGCCGTTACATGCTTCGACTACGCTGTAGCCGCAGGGCTCCAGCAACTCACGGAGCAGTTCGCGATTCACGGCATTGTCCTCAGCAATAAGAATTTGGGTCATGACTGTCCCGCAGACTTTGCCAGCTAGTGGCCCCGGACCACTCTTGCAACTTCGCTGATGAGATGCGATTTCCAAGAGCCGTCCTTCTTCAGGAGGCCTTGTGTTTCCCGATTGAGAAGATCGACCTCGTCCAAGCTCAAGTTCTTGGCTGTCATCACGAGAATCGGTAGTTCCTTCAAGGTGGGCTCTTGCCGGACATGGCGAATGACCTGAAAGCCGTCCATCCCTGGCATCAGAAGATCGAGCAGGATTGCGCCCACAACTTTGTTGGAGAGTACCTCCAGGGCTCGCGTACCGCTACGCACCCCCTGAGTCTCATATCCGGCAGAGCGCAAGACCTCCTGTAGCAACTCGAGAGCTTTAGGATCATCGTCCACTAGCAGGATCGACGAATCATCGTCGGCTGGCGATGGAACATGCTTTCGAATCGTTTCCAGCAGCGCGGGTTTACGAACTGGCTTGATGAGATAGTCGTCAGCGCCCAAAGCAAAGCCAACTTGCTTCTGATCCACAATGGAGAGGATGATCACTGGGATATTCGCCGTTTCTGGATTTTTCCGGAGTGCGACCAGGATTTCAAAACCATTGCTGTTGGGCATCATCACATCCAGGGTGATGGCGTCGGGCCGTAGCCGTTGCGCTTCTTTAATGGCTTCGATTCCCGAATCTGCCATAGCCACCCGATATTCGGGTTCGAGATAGCTGGCAAGAAGCTCACGGGCTGGGGCTTCGTCGTCCACGATCAGCACCAACGGCGTGAGACGGCCCGAGGGTCTGATGACAGACGCTTTTTCTGACTCAACTGTGCGGACTTCGGCGCTCGGCACGATGGCAGGAATTGTGAAAGTAAACCGGCTACCCTTTCCTAATTCGCTTTCCAACGATATCCGGCCTCCTTGTTGCTCAACTAACCGTTTCGTAATCGCGAGTCCCAATCCCGTGCCCTGGTGGGTGCTATCGGCTGCGCCCTCGACTTGCCGGAACTCTTCGAAGACGAGCTTCTGATCTTCGGGGCGGATGCCAATCCCCGTATCCGTAACTGACACAGAGACGAACTCCCGGTCGTCGACGCACTCGATGTTGATCTGGCCACCATTGGGCGTAAACTTGACTGCGTTGCTAAGCAAGTTGTAGAGGATCTGCTTGAATCGCACGCGGTCGGCCTTGACCAGAGATTCGCTCTCTGTCTTCTGCTCGACCCGGATTTTCTTGGCCATCGCCAGAGGAGTAACGGTGGAGAGCACTTCTGGCAAAGCATCCTCAACCAGGAACTCTTCACTGTGCAGCTCCAACTGTCCCGCCTCGATCTTGGAAAGGTCCAGAATGTCATTGATCAACTGCAAAAGGTGGGCTGACCCTTGTTTGATGTGGTTAACGAAGCGTTTCTGCTTTTCATTGAGGGTGCCTGGAGTTCCCTCTGCCAAGAGGTCAGAGAAGCCGACAATCGCGTTCAGGGGAGTCCGCAGTTCATGACTCATGCTGGCGAGAAACTTGCTTTTCAGATGGGTGGCCCGTTCGACCTCGCGGTTTCGGAGTTCCAGTTCTCGATTGCTGGCAGATAGCTTCTCGGTGAATTTGCGCTTCTCCGCTTCATCCCGCTTTCTCTGGGTAACGTCGACTGCAACCACTACTTCGGCTGGCCGACCCGCAAAGGTCATCGCATAAGAGGTGATCTCCACATCGATTTCGGTTCCATCTTTCTTAAGATGCTTCCATACTCCAAATTTCTCGATTCCATCACGAAGTGCGCTCACACTTTCGAGCAGCAAAGGAACATATTGGGGCGCACGAATGTCTTTGATGGTCATGGCCAGAAATTCATCGCGGGAATACCCGTAGTTCTCCACCGTGGCACGGTTCACTGCGAGAAATTGCAGTGTCTCGCGATCATAAACCCAGGTCGGATGGGGGTTGTTGTCAAACAACTTGCGGTGGCGCTCTTCGGTCTCACGCAACTTCTCCTCGGCTAGCTTGCGGTCGGTAATGTCGCGAGTGATCTTGGAAAATCCACGCAGTTTGCCGTTACTATCCGTAAGGGTAGTAATAACGACGCTCGCCCAAAATCGCGATCCGTCTTTTCGTATCCGCCAGCCCTCGTCCTCATGGCGGCCTTCTGCAATGGTGGTTCTGAGTTCGTGCGCTGGCTTGCCTCTTTGCACGTCTTCGGGAAGATAGAAGCAGGAGAAATGCCTGCCTACGATCTCGTCGGCCCTATAACCTTTGATCCGTTCTGCTCCCCGGCTCCAACTCGCAACATGCCCGGTGGGATCAAGCATGAAAATGCCATAGTCTTTCACACCGTCTACCAGCAGACGAAAGCGTTCTTCACTTTCACGCAATGCTTCGTCGATCCGTTTGCGTTCAGTAATGTCGCGGGCAACCGCATAGATGACTTCCTTCTCGGGCGCTGAAACAGCATTCCACGAAAGCCATTTATAGGAACCGTCCTTACACAAGTAGCGATTCTCAAATGCAAAAGTTACTTCCGAGTGTTCCAACCGAGAAGCCTCGAATGCGGTTGCTGGACGATCCTCGGGATGGATGAACTCCATATAGGGCTTTGCCTTCAGCTCTTGCTCGGTAAAGCCCAGTGTCTTCTGCCAGGATGGATTTAAATTCTCGAAATACCCATCAAATCCGGCAATGCAAAACATGTCGATCGACAAATCGATAAATTGGTTCCCCATCTCCAGCTTCGAATAGAGAAAGGCCATAAAGGCACTCACTCCGAGGCCGACTAGGGCAAATACCAAGCCGAGAAGCCATACGCGCCGCCCCACTGCCCACACACTCTCATGTAAAGCAGACAACGGCTGTTCCACCAGAACTCCCCAACCGTATCCATTTACCGGCTGGTACCCTGCAAAGAACGTTTCGCCTCCACGGACGAAGGCCCCGTAACCAGGCTTACCATCCTGCAGTAGCTTAACGGGCTCATACTCACTTAGGTCAATCGGGACCGAGTAGGAATCAATGTTCGGACGAGCAGACAAGTGACCGTGCTGGTCTACCAGAGAAATGGTCCAAGCACCTTCGATCTTGGTTTCCAGAAGGCGTCTGCTCATGGTGTCGAGCGTGTAGGGGGCCATGAGAATACCGATAGGCTTGCCCTCCTGGTCCTCGATCGGGACTACAATGGCGACGACCAACTGATAGGGTGCAACCGCGGTTTGGTAGACCCCGGAAATATAAGGTTTCCAATCACGAGCTTCGCCTTTGTACCAGTCGCGGTACGAGAAATTCTGATTGAGCACAGTGGGTTGGTTTGGGAAGACCGCCCGCATGGTTCCATCGAGGTCGTATGCGCTTACAAAGGCGAGGTCCGGATGCAAACTGCTTGCTTGTCTCAGGTCCCAACCGACTCCGTCCAGATTACGTTTTTTCCATGCCTCAAGAAAATGCCGACGGGTGGCTATCGACTGCAGGAACGCGGTGCTTTGACGAAAATTCTCTTCCACGAGGGAGGCCGAGAGGCGGCCAATCTGGGAACTCTCTGTAGCGGCTTGGGTCTCAGTCAAGTGCCGCAGGACTTGACCAACGGAATAGGCGAAAACTGCGATCGGCAGAACCATCAGCAGGAGAAACAAGGCGTATAGACGCCACCGGCTTCGGGATATCCATATCGCAATTTTGGCGCGCGTGGTCATCGATTCCCCAGGTTTGCAATTCATCCTCTCGCCCGTTTCAGGGCCCGCTGCGGGCTCGACCGAGCGTCAGCCGCCAGTCACTGCTCCACGAGAGCGGAGATCCGTCACACCATTTTCGACCAGCCCCTCGAATTGATCGAAGATGCGGGGGTCCCACCAACCTCTGGCTACTTCTTCCTTCATGGTTTGGAGCGCATTGCAATCCGAAAAAGCTTTCTTGTAAGGACGTTCCGTGGTCAGCGCGTCAAAAACATCCACAATCTGCATAACGCGTGCGGTAATCGGAATGGCATCTCCACGGAGTCCATCGGGATAACCTGACCCGTCGACCTTTTCGTGATGGTGGCGGATGATAGGAAGGACCAGACGGAATGACTTTAAAGGAGTGCAAATGCGCTCTCCAACCACCGGATGTTCGCGTACGATCTTCCATTCATCTTCGGTGAGTCGCCCCGGTTTGAGAAGAATGGCATCGGGTACGGCAATTTTTCCCACGTCGTGCACGATTCCCGCTCGACGAAGGGCGGTAATGTGGTCTTCGGACAGTCCAAGTTGCTTACCCAAGCGCGTGGAATACTCCGCCAAGCGTTCACAATGACCATGCGTGTAAGGATCTTTGCCTTCAATGCTGCGTGCCAAAGAAAAGAGGACTGACTCTGCCCGCTCCAGTTCGTCGGTGCGCAGTTTTAGTTTCAGAAGCGACCGTACCCGCGCGAGCAGCTCTGTCACGTCTACCGGACGACTCAGGAAGTCATCCGCGCCGGCCTGGATACCATTCAGGCGGTCTTCTTTGTCAGAGAGTGCTGTAACTAATACAACAGGGATAAGATAAGTGTCGGGGTTACTCTTAATCCTCTCGCACACCTCGAATCCAGTAAGTCGAGGCATCATTACATCGAGGAGCACTAAGTCAACTTTACTTCGGTTCAACTGCTCCAGAGCAGATATTCCGTCCGGAGCTGCGATGACTTGAAATCCATGGGGCATCAGAAGTTCCTGCAACAAATCGCGATTCGATGCTTGGTCATCGGCAACTAAGATAGTGCCGGTTACTGATTGAGGGCACCGCTGCATAATTCGACATCCGTATTCCTGCAAGGGTGGCACACAAGATTAAAAGGGACCTAATTACCGAAGTCACGAGCTGGTCGCCCTCAACTCCAAATTGAGGTTCAACCAGCTCGTCTTTTCAGCTCGGTTTATCTGATCGGGTTATTGAACGGTCAAGGTTACAGGCATCGAGTGCTGCAGAGAGCCCGCAGTGCCGGTGACGGTGATGGTGTAGGTGGTGGCCGCGGTCGTAGTCGTCGTAGTAGTGGTGGTTCCGGATACTTTCTGCGGCCCGATTCCGGTTCCACCAGCGCATCCTGACATGAGCAGCAGACCGGCAATGACCAGAGCGAGAAGGACGAGAGTCCGGACTTTCTTTGACCGGTTCTTGGATCCCGCCAAAACCATTCCAAACAAGCCCATCCCCTGCAACTGGAACCAGACTGCGAGAATGGCGTGGTTGTGCGAAGAATGAGCCGGCAGCAACTCCGCTTCCGACGCCGCCGTGGAAATCGAAAGCGTGACGGTTGCCTGGCCGGAGACCGGAACCACAGTGCTTGGCGAGAACCCACAGCTCGTTTGCGCCGGCAGTCCGCTGCAGCTCAACGCGACGGCTGGGGTGAATGATCCGCCCACCGACGAAACCGTCAGGGTGTAGGTGGCCGTAGCACCGGCCTTGATGGTCTCGCTGCTTGAAGAGGCTGCCAAACCGAAATCCGACCCCGTGCCAGAAAGATTCACAGTTTGGGAACTGTTGGTTGCGCTGTCGTTGACAGACAACGTTCCGCTGCGGGTGCCAGTAGCCGTGGGGGTGAATGTGACGTTGATCGTGCAACCGGAGTTCGCCGCTAACGAGGCGGGACAATTGTTAGTCTGCGCATAGTCTCCCGCGATCTGAATGTTGCTGATGCTTAACGGCGAGTTACCAGCGTTAGTGAATGCCAGGGTCTGTGCCGCACTGGGAGTTCCGACAGCTTGGCTCGCAAAGGTCGCACTCGCGGGCGTTAGCGTTCCAACCGCTCCAGATCCAATGCCACTTAGATTGATGAGATGAGAAGATCCCGCGGCGTCATCCTGAATCACGATGGAACCAACACGAGTCCCCACTGCCGCGGGCGTAAACGTTATGTTCAGCGTGCAACTGCCGGCGGCGGGAACGCTGTTGCCGCAGTTATCCGTCTCGGAAAAGTCTCCGTTGGCGGCGATCGATGAGATCGAGAGCTGCGCGCTGCCCATATTGCGTAAAAGCACGGTTTGCGCCGCGCCACTCGAGCCCACAGGCAGCGCCGCGTACTGCAGCGTACTAGGCGTTAAAGCCACGGCAGGAGCTGAATCCTGTCCGATCTTCATGACGAAGGCGTCGGTGCCTCCTCCCAGCACATTCTGGTAATCTCCCTGCGTCACCGGGAGGTCAGTCGAGCCCGTGGAGCCGGCAACGTAAAGATTGCCGCTCGCATCCACTACGAGGCCAGCGGGGAATTCGTCAGCGTTCGCACCCAAATAGGTGGCAAACAACTCGGTGTTGGCTGCGGGATCAATTTCCACCAGCAGCAAGTCATTTCCGCTGCCGTAGGCCTCGATACCGTTGACCGTGCTGAAGGCTGAGCTCGACGTTGAGGCTAAGACATAAGCATCGTTGTTGGCATCGAGTGCGATCGACTGCGGGTTGGCATTGTTGCTCGCGCCCAGAAAGGTCGAATACAACAACGTCGAACCCGTGGGATCGAACTTCGTCACGAATGCGAAGTCGCAGGCAAATCCTGCGGAGCCAGGATCGCAGATACTGGTAGATGTGACCGGAAACGTTCCGTCGCTGAAAGCTGTTCCTGTAACGTAGGCCGAACCGGAGGCATCAACCGCAATGGCATTCATGCTAGTCAGAATGCCGCTGGACTCGTAGAAGTAAGTCGAGTAAGTCAGGCTTCCCGACGTGTTGAACTCGCTGACAAATCCCACGACGCTATTTTGTTGAGTCGAGTTGGTCGCCAGGTACGAGCCTTCCGTGGTGGGGAAGTTATAGGTGTTCGTAATGCCGGTGGCGTAGGCGTTGCCGTTGTTGTCGACCGCAAGCCCGGAGACCGCATTGTAAGGTGACGGCCAGCAGGTCGTGCCTGCACAGTTGTAGGGAACATTGGAATTACCGCCGAGATAGGTCGAGTAAACCAGAGATGATCCATCCGGACTGAATTTGGTGAAGAAGCCGTAGTTACCGGACACGCCTCCCTGATTCGCCTTGGCAGTGGCCTCGTAGGCATTGGCCGTGGGGAAATTTGTGGATGAAGTATTTCCGGCGACGATGATGCTCCCAAGATTGTCGATCGCCATGCTGGAGGGTTGGTCAGAGCCATTTCCTCCCAGGTAAGTTGAGTACAAGAGCGAGGAACCGTCGGCCGAAACCTTTGTAAGAAATGCGTTGAACGACCCCGGATAGGATCCTTGATAGGGATTTACCATCGGAAAGTTACTTGAGGCAGTGCTGCCGGTAACATATAAGTTGTTATTGCTATCCAGCGCCAGTGCATAGCCGTAATCCTGACTGTTGCCGCCGATGTAGTCGGCATAGATCAGGTTCGATCCGGTGGGATCGAGTTTGGCGACGAATACGTGGGGCAGGCCGAATGCAGTCGATCCTAGAGTGGTCAGCGGAAAATCGGCTGAGTCGGTGTAGCCCGCCAGATAAACACTACCAGTACTATCCACCGCAATTCCTGATGGTTGCTCGTCGTCACTTCCTCCGAGGTAGGTGGAGTACACCAGCACCGGATCGATGACCAGCGGCTTGCTGGCATCGTAGTGCGAAACTTGGAAACCGATGTGCGTGGAATCGTTCATTACATACGTACCACTCACAGGCACGTGCACGCCACTGGACTCCTGGTAGACCACCGGGCTCTGGAAATGAAGGTCGCCGCTGCCGGTCTGCAAAACCAGGTTGCCATCCGAGTCCAGTGCAATTTGGCTGGCTCCAGCGATCTCGAACTGAATCTGGCGCGGGTCGGCTCCCGGCGCGACAGCAAAGTCGTACTCCAACTGATGATGGTTCCCGTAGTAGACCAAATCAATTCCCGGATAGACATTCTTGTAACGGACTTGCCCATAAGTGGGCACGTTCCTATGCCATTTAGTAGGGTCGTTGCCGATGAAGTAGTTCAGACGACCCGGCTGTAGATTTTCTCCGACAACGGAGGGACTGCGTGACGCGCCCATCAGCTTGAATTGCAATGTAGCGTTTGCAGACTTCCGGGACTTGATGTTCGCTGCGGTGTTCGTGGTTGGTTGTGCCGCAGCGTTGCTCGGACGCAGCGAAAGCACCATTCCACCGGCGGTCAGGAAGGCAGAGTATCCTTTGCCGCGGGAAACAAACCTTGCTTGGGGAGCTATTTGACCCTGGTTGAGTTCAAAGGTAAGCGGCAAGTTGCCGTAGTTTGGGGCGATCTGCGCGTTCTGTAGCGCTCTGAGCGGCGATGCAGCCATCCTGGAGTTTTGTCCGGAGCTGGGCACCGAAGCCAGGATCGCCATAATCAGCGTCAATCCGAGAACGTTTAATCGCATTCGAGTATCTCCCTCGATCAAATTTGGGGGAGGGGGAGGGTCTGGCGAAGCGGCACAGTTTAAACAATGCATGGCGCGTACCGAACCGCCAAAATGGGCTGGTTGGGATGCAAGTCCAGGTTTATGTGTGATTTAGCGGCAGAATGAGCCTTGAGCCTGATCTCCCGGATGCAGCCAGGTGCTCTGGATCTCGGACTCGCATCTCGTTCCTGGATTTCTGGCAGCATCATGGGCTAGAACCGCCGCCCACTTGCACTATGGTCACCTGTCGGATCGTTACTGCATATCCACTGCTCAGACATTGCGAGCTTCTTCAGTCTGCGACCAATCTCCTGACGCACCTGATGGATTCCTGTCACCACGCTCGTAACGAGGGACCGCATCTTCCTGCTTGACTCCGATCAGGCTTTTTGCGATAAGCGTCGTATCAGCTTTCCCCTTCGTTGTTGCTGTGTAGGTTCCGATCGAAATTGTAACTAGCGTTCGCGATTTTGCTTCGCGACGCGTGGGGCCTTGCGGTTCTCGGATCGCAGGGAAGGGAGTGCGATGTCCACAGCCCAACGGGCTCGGTTCTTGTTCTCGGTTCCTATTTCATCCGACTCCACAACAAATCCGATACCAGGGTTCTTCACAGGCCCGGGCTGGCCCCGACAGCCTCATCGCTCCGTTCCAGACACTGGGCCTCTATATGAGGCCGTCCCTTGGCTTCCAGGCGATCGCCTCGCCGGGAGCGGCCGATGAGCGAGCCGAAGGCCTTGAAGTTGTTGGCTATCGACGACAACCCCCAGAACCTTGAGCTTATTCGTGCTGCCCTCGAACAGCTAGACCTGGAGATCGTAACGGCAGAGGATCCCGAGGCTGGTTTCGAAATCTTTCTACAGAGGCGGCCGAGAATCGTCCTGCTCGACATGGTCATGCCGAAAGTGACTGGGATGGAACTGCTCGAACGCATCGTTGCCGCCGATCCGGGGACCGACGTGATTCTGATGACGGGGCACTACTCGCCGGAATCTGCTGTCGAAGCGATCCAGAAAGGCGCGTGTGATTACTTCACCAAGCCGCTTGACGTCGGAAAGCTCCGCACCCGCATCGCGGGTTTTCTAGCCGAAGCCGAAAGGCGTCGGAGAACCCTGCACCTGGATCGAGAACTGCTGGACGCGTGTCAATTCGAGGGCATGGTGGGCCGGAGTCCTCTGATGCTGGAGGTCTTCGCCAAGATCCGTCGAGTCGCGCCGCACTTCAGAACCGTATTAATCACTGGAGCGACCGGGACGGGAAAGGAGCTTGTGGCCCATGCGCTGCACCGCTTGAGCCCGGCAGCAAGAGGCCAGTTTGTGATTTGCAACTGCTCGGCGCTTGTCGAGAATCTAGTCGAGAGTGAGTTGTTCGGTTATGTCCGCGGTGCGTTCACCGGTGCGACACAAGATAGAGCTGGCTTGTTCGAGCATGCGGACGGGGGCACCATTTTTCTGGACGAGATTGGGGAACTTCCTCTCGCGGCCCAGGCCAAGCTGCTGCGGGTTTTGCAGAACCGCGAAGTACAGAGGGTCGGATCCCCCGCCGCCCGCAGCATCGATGTGCGGATAATCGCGGCGACTCACCGCAACCTGAAGGCGATGGTGCGCGACGGGCAGTTTCGGGACGATCTCTATTACCGGCTGGCTATGGTGGACATTGCGGTGCCACCTCTGGGAAGCCGCCGTGAAGACTTGCCCTTGCTGCAAAGGTACTTCATTGAAAAATTTTCTGTCGACTACGGAAAGTCGATTGCGGGCTTAACCCGAAGGGCGCAGACTCGAATGGCAGGGTATCCTTGGCCAGGAAACATCCGTGAACTGGAGAATGTGATCGGGAATGCCTGCATGATGGTGGAAGGACCTCTAATCGACGTCAACGATCTGCCGGAAAGTCTTCGCGGCACGTTCAGTGATGACGTATCCACAGATGAAACTTTCTTGACTCTCGACGAACTGCAAAACCGTCACATCCTGCGGGTGTTGCAGGCAGTCGGAGGCAGCAAACCAAGAGCCGCGGAGATCCTCGGCATCGGCCGTGCAACTATTTATCAAATCCTCGCGCGAATGAAGGTCAAAGAAGGAAATGAGATGGGTAGATGATTCCTGACCACGAATTTCCCGGACGGTCCCCAAGGAGGCCGCTCTCGAACGGGGCTTCCACGTGAGCACGATCGGCATTCCGAAAGAGGGCGATTTCTTTGGAGAAGGTTGCCTCACAGGACAGGCCCTGCGCATGTGTTCTGCAACTGCATTGACGGATTGCTCGGTGATGCGTATCGAAAAGAAATCCATGTTGGAGGTGATTCACCGGGAACATGCTTTCTCCGATAGGTTCGTAGCCTATTTGCTGATCCGGAACATCCGATACCAGGAAGATCTAGTTGGTGGCTCCCCTTCCTTCAAATGAGCGGGCAGCTTTGTACGACCGCCGAGGTTATTGTCGGAGCTGTTATCGAGCCCGTCGCCCAGAGTCGCCAGGTGAAGCAGTATCCGCTTTTTGGAATTGTTCGGCAACGAATTCCGGGAGCATCTCTTCCAGTTTTTGTGAAAGCCAAATCTGTAATTCGGACTTCTGCTCGTCCAAAATAGATATGAAGCGTACCCCTAAATGGCCCGTTTTCGTCCAGCAGATTGTTGAATTCGCCGAGCACGGCACTTTGTGATCAGGCAGAGTGAATTGAACCTTTACGCTTTCTCCTGGAATGAGCGGAACGAAGGTACTCAGGGCCATGCCCCCTTCGCTGATATTTACGCTGTTACAGCGAACTTCTCGCGAGCTTTCCCTAAGAATGGTGACCGGACTGGAGATCGGATAACGAAAATAGCGCCGCCGTTCTCTCAGGATCAGTCCGTAAGCAGGCTTGAGAGTATTACGGATCGACTTGGCTGAAAGCGGCCTTTCGAACACAAACTCCGACCTCTTCCGGAAGGCTACGGACTCCGCATCACTGCCGCTGATGACAAACGTTACCGCCGTCTGATTCGACGGGGAGAGGCGCACCTCGTTCAGAATAACTCCCGACTGTTCTCCTAGCTGGAGATCAACGATCACAGCATCGAACTTTCGGCGATTCAATAGGCCAGCCGCCAGTGGCACTTGCTGACACACATCAGGCGAAATCGACAACTCTTGCAGAGCATCACTGAACTGCCGAATTGTCACCGGATCAGCCGAGACCAAAAGCGCGAGTCCGATTGCCATGTGTATTCCACTCCTTTAATTAGAGGTCGTCGGTCACGATTATCCGCCGCTTGCTTGTGCTCGGACCTGCTGTTCGGAACTGTTGCCACACGGTTTTTCGGCAACTTTGTCAACCGCCAAAGGCTTGCTGAAGTAATAGCCCCGGATTTCGTCACATCGCTTTCATTCGGCGGAGCCCCGACTGCCCTATCCCTATTAACATGGCAATCAGCACTGCAAATGCCATACGCAATCTCAGTGATAAGTGTTTGCTGTTCACCACGAACTCCGAGCGAATGTTGTCCCGTGCGGGTTGGGAATGAGGAAGAGTTCAGGACCTGTCGCGACCAACAACGCGACGTGTGTGTAGTGAAGGACTCGAATAGTGTGGTACTGCTTTAACATACTGACAGCAGGAGAACGGCCTTAGGTGCATTATGAACACTCATGTTCCACTCCAATGTGACGCAGAACACAATCTTGTTACCGAGGTAAGGCTGTGTTGTTTTTACTCTTCAAACCGCTCTTTATAGAGATTCGCCTCGGCGGCGGAACAGGTGTCATTGTCGTTTGCCTTTCGTAACTTTCGCTTTCCGACCACTATTCTCACACTAGTATTCTGATGTTGCGCCGTGTCGAGCAGACTTTGAACAACAAACAACAAAAGCGCCCCAGCACAAGACCGATGCGGCAGATCGAAGCTCGCGAGTGGTGGCTTTGGGGGTTTGCCGTTACTGTCACGTTAGTCTTGACGGCGGGTATCGTATCGCTCACCTTCCCCGGCAATCATCTCTTACAGAATGCCGAGTGGCTTGACCTTAAAGAGTGGGTACGTGGGCTGGCGTGCCTCGTGCTCCTATTCGACATCTATACGGTTTACCAGCACCTCCAACTCCAGCGCATTCGTGCCGAACTGACCGAGCGCAATCAGCTTTTTGAAGTCATCACTGAGAATGCCGCCGACATGATCGCGGTCATCGATTGCGCTGGGAAGCGGCTCTATAACAGTCCTGCGTATCAGAAAGTTCTCGGGTATTCGTCGGAGGAATTGAGGTTGACTTCATCGGCGGAGCAGATACATCCCGAGGATAAGCAGCGGGTACTGGAAGCGGCGGAGAAAGCACGACTCACCGGACGAGGAGAGCGGCTGGAATACCGCATGCGTCACAAGGACGGGACCTGGCGGATTCTGGAGTCGGTGGCCACGGCAATCCCCAACGAAGAGGCTCGAGCCGAGAGACTGGTCATCGTCAACCGCGACATCACGGAGCGCAAGCGAGCAGAGGACACGCTCGCGCACAATGCACTGCATGACACTCTGACTAACCTACCCAATCGTACCCTCTTTCTCGATCGCGTGCGTCATGCACTTACGCTATCCCAGAGGCACATAACTTATAAGTTCGCTGTGTTGTTCATTGATCTTGATGAATTCAAGGTTTTCAATGACAGCTTAGGGCACGCAGCGGGAGATGCCCTTCTGATACAAATTGCTCGCCGTTTGACCGCTTCCATTCGGGGTATCGATACTGTTTCGTCCTCGGTCCTGACGCAGAGTGCAAGCCCGGTTGCGAGCGAAGCAAGTTTGGCTAGACTTGGCGGCGATGAATTTACCATACTGTTGGAGGGCGTCAAAGATTGCGGCGACGCCATTCGTGTCGCCGAGCGCATTCAAGAGCGATTGGCCATTCCTTTTGTTGTGGAAGGACAGGAAGTGGTGACGACCGCCAGTATTGGCATCGCATTTTATGCAACCTCATACATGTACTCAGAAGACTTGGTACGCGATGCCGAGATTGCGATGTACCGAGCCAAGCGGGATGGGAAAGCACGCTGTCAGGTCTTTGATAACGCGATGCACACCTTTGCGGTCAAGCGATTGCGACTCGAAACTGATCTGCGCCGAGCGCTGGAATTGGGCGAATTCCGAGTTCACTACCAGCCCATCGTTTCGTTACAGACCGGAAAGATCGCGGGATTCGAAGCCCTCAGCCGATGGCAACGGCCGGAAGGCCTCCTGTTGCCTGCACATTTCATCCAGGTCGCTGAAGAGACTGGAATTATCCTACCTATGAACCGTCTGTTGCTGCGCGAAGCTTGTCTCCAGCTTCGTGCTTGGCACTCTCAATTTCCCTGCGATCCGCCGTTGACCATAAGCGTGAACGTTACTCCCAAGGAGTTTGCCCAGTCGGACCTGGCGGCCCAGATCAAGACTATTTTGGTCGAAGTTGGCGTCGACCCAAGCAATATCAACGTAGAGATCACGGAAAACATCGCCATGGCAGACCCACAAAGGTCGAGCCTGGTTCTCTCCGAACTGAAAGCATTGGGAGTTCACATAAGTATTGACGATTTCGGAACTGGATACTCTTCCCTGAGCCGATTGCAAGGATTCCCGGTGGACACCTTGAAGATTGATCGTACCTTCATCTCCAAGATCGACACTGACAGCGAAACCAGCGAGATTGTGCGCATCATCGTAATGCTAGCTCACAACCTCGGTCTAAAGGTCGTAGCCGAAGGCGCTGAAACAGCTGAGCAAGTCAGCCAGCTCAAACATCTAAAGTGCGAATTGGTGCAAGGGTATTTCTTCGCCAGACCCGGAGACCACGCCGCTGCTCAGGCGCTTCTGAGTAAGTACAAGGCGGAAGAGTCGCACTTTCAAGCGGCATCCGTGTAGAGGGGAACTACACTCACAAGTATTGATTGCCGACCTCCTTCGTTGAGGCGAAACCATGCGTGAAAGACCGTCTCAAAATGGTCCCTATGCACGGGCATTTTGGAACAGCGGAGCCGCGGGTCAGGAAGAAATAGCACCGTTTTGCACCTCATTCATTCGTTTTTCACCATTGATTCGGATCCGCAGCACCCGTGAATACGACGCCCGGTCGAGTCTGATGGTCGTAAGCCGTCGACGCTTACGACTGTAACCCCTCATGTGACGCTGATCACAGTTAGTCGTGATTCGCTCTCATACGATCTAGCATATGGAAACTCAAGAATCAGCGGCCTCAACGACTCGCAAAGGGGATCGTATTTCAATCTCAATAAGCGTTCGGGTCTCATGTATCGATCTCTCGGGTGAGCACTTCACTGACGTCGTGCAGACGGTAAATGTCAGCCGTAGCGGTTGCTGTCTGCCTTTAAAGTGTTCCTTGGCCCCGGGGCAGAAAATTCACTTGCAACGGATAGGCAGCGGCGAGGAAGCGGTCGGCCGCGTAGTGGGACAGACTGGCATTCGTTCCGAACACAACCTTTATGGAATCGAAGTGCTGAACCCAAGCGACAACTTCTGGGGTATTTGCTTTCCTCGACAATGGGGTAGTCGGTTTCCTCGACAAAAAGAATTGGAAGAAAGCAACTCACGCGCACTTCTCAAATGCGCTATGTGCCAAACCTGTCACGTGACTGCCCTCAACGAGATTGAACTCTCCGTTTTCCAAATCACCCATCGTCTCACGCGCATGTGTGATGTGTGCTCTGCATATACCGTGTGGGAACCAGTTCCGGATAAAGCCTCGCCGAAGGAACTCGTCGCGACGGGCAAAAAACCGGAGAAGAGAAAATATGGCCGCATCAACATGAAAACAGTTGCTTGCGTTGGTCCGCTTGGTCCCGAAGCAGACATCGTTGAGGTGGTGAACATTTCACGCGGAGGTATTTGCTTCCACAGTTCTAAGACTTACCGTGAGGACAGTTGGATTCAAGTTGCTGTCCCTTACACCCAGGGTGCGGCAAACATTTTCGTGGCCGGCTGTGTTGTACGCTGCCGCAAAATCGGCGACGATTTAAACGAATATGGGGTCGAGTACGTAAAGAGCGAAGATTAGCCCGCAACCAGTGGTGACGTCTGTAGTTTCTACGGCGTCGAGCGCGGAGATGGTGGAAGCGCACGGCAAAGTTGGTGGGATTAGCCCTAAATGGAGCGCAAGCAGAGCGCAAAGTGAGCTAAACCATTGAAAAGATGGTGAGCGCGGAAGGAATCGAACCTTCAACCTACTGATTAAGAGTCAGTTGCCTGGCAATCCAAGAATCGCATAAGAGCCCATAAAACCTGCTATTTTCTTCGAGGCGCGCCTTTCCTGCCGCTCCGTGTATCCACTGTGTATCCGCCGGGGAGGGTTCGGCGCTCTCTAATCGGTAGTGTCCTAATCTGAATTTCTCAGACATTCGCGGCGGTCCTCAACGTGCTACGAATCCATTCTGAGACAGTCGGAACATTAGTGAGCTTCCCAGTATTCCAGAGTACGGCGCGAAGCATGTGCCTCCAATCACACTCCTGGTGCCGGGAAAAACTTTCGGAGATCAAACCATTGAGCTTCTGAAATCGGGGGTGTTTCTCGACAAAATCAAAAGCTGTGATCGAGAAGTGGGAGAAAAATTCCCGACCCCGCCAAAGCTGTCTGTTTTTTACTTCAAGGTGGTTTACAAGCATCCGTTGAGCAGAATCAGACCAGACATCCCTTACTATGAGACTGGCATGTGTTTCGGTTTTTCGCTTGCTGATCCCCAAGCTCCCTTTGTATGCGGTCCTGACGAATACAACTATCACACCTAATCCATCTCGAACCGGGAATTGCTGTGTTACAGTTTTTCCGCTATGAAATGGCTGATAGTTGCAGTGCTCATCTTCGCCCAGCAACCAGCGAAGTTGCCAAAGGGCAAAGGGACTGCCAAAAGCAACAGCGCTAATGGCGCAGGAAGCAAAAAACCAGCTAAGGCTGATGATGGCGCATCCGCACAGCCCGCGCCAGTTTCTCCGCAATCTGCCGTTGAAACGGAAACCAAGGGAGGCCCCGCCGAACATAGCAACGCAGCAGCCACAAATAACCAGCAAGCAAACGAGGAAGACAGGGACATTCAGCGGAAACTCGTATGGTTTACAGGAGCGCTCGCTGTCTTTGCGTTCTTTCAATTGGTAGTCATGTTCCTGCAATGGCTCGTTTACAGACGCCAAGCGCGTGAGATGCGGAGACAGCGACACGAGATGAGACAGCAGAGGCACATCATGTGGCGACAGTGGAAATCTGGAAAGCAAGCCGAATTGATGCAGGGGCAAATCACTCAGATGGAAAACGGAGGGAAGCAGACCAATCAACTGATAGAACAGGCAACTATTCAAGCCAATCATACGGCTGTTGCCGCGAATGCCGCAAAACAAAGCGCCGAAATCGCAACGCGGAACACGCAAGCGTTCATTAACAAAGAACGCCCTCTCCTCATTATCGAAGAGTTCATTACCCCCACTTTTAGGCTCATTTCTCGGTTTCCAATAAAGGGCGATCCCCAGCTAGGATCATCTATTCCTTTGTGGGCTGCGAGATTTACAAATCCCAAGAAGAGTTTGCCAAAAGAGCGCCTGATCCTGACTACACCATGGGTGATCCTGAATGGGTATTCTGCAGGAACGATTGGCTGCTTCCCGGCGCGTCCATCAGTGTCGGCGAATATTCCGCCGATTACGTCTCTTCCGAAAATCCTGAATTGCTGGAAAGGGTTATGAGTTTCGAAGAAAGTATTTGGTACTACGGTGTGATTAGGTACATCGACGGTCTCACCGAAGAGGAATGCGAGACTCGGTTTTGTTATAAATGCGCTCCTAGTAAAAATGGAAGGCATTTGCTTTTCGAAGGTGGCCCCCCAGCCTATTTGGGGGAAAAGCGATCCCCCAAAGAGAACCAAAATCCAAATTAGGACACTACCCTCTAATCGACGCCCTTGACATCTCGTAACGGTTGGATTACTGTTCGTTCCGACGTGGCCCCAAAACCACGTCGTCCAGCAACGGGAATGAGTAGGCCGTTGCCCTGCTCCGGATGGGTTGTAATAACCATCGCGCGAACCCTGATGTCAGGCGGGGATGGTGCTAGGACCTTCTTCTTAGCGAAAAGCAGACAACTTGACCAAGAGGAGTGCCCTGATCCAAGGGAGCGCTTTCGGTGCCCGCCTTGCAGCGCGCAGTCCTTTTGCGGAGGAACCCGATGGAGCCGACCCCGGCAGTCGCACCGACCAACCCATCCCTGCGTGACACCTACCTGACCGAGAAGCAACTGGCCAGGCACCTTCCAAAGTGCACCGTCCGCAAGCTGCGAACCTGGCGGAACCTCCGCATCGGGCCTTGTTAATGTTGATATGGAGAAGGACAGTGCCGTCTACGTGCTGCCTCTCTGCCTCGTACGGATAGTTCGGGTTCACTTTTGTCACCAGAATCTCACCGGGCGGCGAGGTGTACGCAGACATCGAAGTGGGTGTAAAAGCAAAAGAGAACGTCGGGAATCACAAGCACCTCCATGAAACACTTGTTCATAAGTACGCGCAACTCACTGCGGAGTCTTCGAGAGCCTGCGCGTCTTGAGCCCTCATCCTCCGCAGGAAGGTCAAAAGCAACCAAGCGTCGCAGGTCGGTGTCCTCGGCATTGTAGAAAACGCCTTTCCCGCCTCCAACTCCGCTTCTCGACAATGCGGTAGTGCGAGATGGTTTGGCCGATCACTGGAGCAGAATCTTAGGTCTGTAAAACAGCCAAGTCAACGAAAGCCGAGGAGTTGGCAGCGCCTCAAAAGGATGGTTGGTGCGATCAAGACTATTTTCCCAGCGTCAGTTTTAGTTCCCGCAAGAAATCATGGACCGCCGACGGCGGCAGAGTCTTGAGGTCGCTTCGATGCTGCTTCCTGAACGCGGTCACGAGACCGGGAGCATACTCCATTCTGACACGGTCGCAATTAGCTTTGAACACCTTGCGCAACGTCACGTTTTTTGCCAAATTTGGTCGCGCATACTTAATCCGGATCGGCCATCGTCGCAAGACCTCCGGTGGGAGGTGCGCCAATGACGACGGGTTCGCAGCGGCCATCACCGTAACATTGTCATAGAATCGTTTCATGCCTTGTGTCCCAATCTTGAAACTCTCAAAGTGACGCGGGTCAAAGGTCATATCATCGATGTAGAGCACGGTCCTCCATGGTCCCTCGGCCATGCGTCGTGCATAATCTCTGATCTGACCGAGATGGTCCGAAGAGATCAGGACGAGCTTCAAACCATCAATCTCACGAACGAGCGCTTGGAGCGAGAGCGTCTTGCCGACACCACCCTCCCCTTCGAGGAGAGTGAACGGCATATGACTCCCCTTCACGAACGCGGTTAGCAATGTCCGAAGTCGAGCCACATTCTTCTCCTGATCGATGACTTGATCGCTCTTCGCTTCCTCAATCTCGACGGGTTCAAGTTCCCCCTGGACGCCGGCTTCAAAAACCTCGTACTTGGTGAGCGGGTCCGCGTTCCGCTCATGCATGAACGCCACCACAGGACCGAGTTCAGCGCCCCAGTCCAGCGAGACAGCAAGTCTCTGGTACAGCTTTGTCTCGGCTCGTCCGTCAGCGTCGCGAAGGTTCAGGATCTGTTCTCTTTGGGACTCTTCGAGATCGGGCATCTCTCGCATCTCACCAATGAAATCCGACACCACGCCGGAATCGGTCCGGGCAATCCGTCGAGGCGGAAACCCGGAATAGGTAGGCACACGAATAGGATGCTGAGAGAGGGCTTCGTGCATATCGACAAGCAAGGCCTGATAATTCCTGAAGATCGCTTCGACATCCGTCTGATAGATCAGCTGGAGCGAGCGCAGAAAGTCTTCGGCATAGACCCTTAACTCCCCGCCGGCGTGATCTAACGACTCTGTCGAGAGAAATGGATGCTTCACGAGCGTATGGCTGGCCAGTTGACGGAGAAAGAGATCTTGATAGGACGACCGCACGATTAATGGCGTCTTCCCCGTGTAGGTGAAGATCATGACCTGTTGCTGTTCGAGATACAGGCTGATGGCGTCCGCTGCCAGTTGACATTCATTCTTACCCTGACCAAGTACGACTCGGAACGCGGGCTCAACCTTCTCGTATAGCTGCTCCAAAGCGGGCACACTGCGATTGTCTTGAGCCTCGATAATGCTTCTCGATATAGATCTCAATTCGTCCTCGAGCCGCAACATCGCCCTCGAGAACGGCATTGTGTCAAGCCCTTTGTAGTTCCAGGCTACCGGGCTATACGTGATGACGTTATTGAGCGAAAGGGTGAACTTCCAGGTATCCCGCAAGAGATTGTCTGTGCGGGTGCCGAAACCGCTAAGGACGTCTGCCAGATCCCTCATTCGAGGTCGCCCTCTAGGTCCGATTGTCCTCGCCTACGTTGATGTGACGCAAGGCCGCCGTTATCGCTGCGCGCCCATTACTTTTCTGTCAGGTAGTACTCTTCAAGTTTCTTCTCTGGACTGACAGCTTCCTCCGGATACGCTTCGACTTCTTTGCATTCGTAGATTCCGAAATTTCTTGGAAGTTCAACCATCTGATATTTGCCATTGTTCAGCGCCGCACAGCCGGGCTCCCCCTGGTTGCACTGCACGTACGCCTTGCCGGCTTTCAGGATGTCCACGACTATCACGCCGTTATTCAGCTTATTTCCCTCTACCGTGATGTAGGACTTCTCCTGAGCCACTCCTTCCACTCACCCAAACGAGAGGAAGAGGCTAAACAACATGCAGAAGATGATTTTCTTCATACGTACCCCATCGGGGTCGAAGTTGCGTGATCGATCCCGCCGACCTACATGTTTACGCACCTGGCAAATCGTTGTCTGTGACACCAGGCACAGAGTCCGATCTGAAGCACCCGTCACGACCTATTTGCGACGTTCATCGTCACATCGCAGAAGTGGGGGCATCCCTTCGCGTAGTTTCGGGTGGGTCTGGGCATTGCGGAGACCCTTTTTCTCAGCGGAGTCTGAGGTCTGGCTCGGTCACGGCGAAAGGCATTTAGCGGCAATTTCCGGTGGCACCGGGTTGTAGAAGAACCAGGATGCCCACTCGAACCCGGTCACGCGGACGATTTGCGGCAAGATTTGCAAGTGCCAGTGGAAGTCGTCTTCGATTGTGTTCCAATAGCCCGCCCTCGAGCGCAGAAAGGGTCTGTCCTGGAGCGATAAGTTGTAAGGTGGCCCGCCCAGGGTGCGGTCCAACTTCTGTAGGACATCGCGTAGGATCCGTGCCAAATTTTCAATTTGCCCAGGACTGATCCGGCTGAACGCGCTGCTGTGAGATTTGGGGAAAACTCCCATCTCGAACGGAAAGCGCGAGGCGAATGGAGCAAGCGCCACAAAATCGTCATTCTCGGTAATTAGCCGCCGGCCCTTAAGCTCTTGTTGGAGTACGTCGCAGTAGATGCACCGTTCTTTCAAGGCAAAGTAGTCGCGAGCGACTATAAGCTTTGTTTTAAGTGAGCGCGGTGTCACCGACAGAGCCATCAATTGTGAGATTGAATGGCTGATGGTGTGGGCGCCGGCTCCTTCGCCGTGATTCTTAAAGATGAGCACGTAGCGCATCCGCTTATCTCCTTCCAGGTCGGTGATGCGTGCCACGTAAGCTCTAATAACGTCAGAGATCTCATGGATATCCAGCTCGTGCAGGCTGCGATCGTGCCGGGGTGTTTCCACGATGATCTCGTGGGCACCCACACCGTTCATCAGATCGTGGCACCCTTCAGCGCGTCGTCCCAATTCCCCTTCGATCCGCAATAGTGGATTGGAATTGGAGACCACCCGCACGGACCACCCTGGCCCGTTAAGGGACGAGCCCGGATTTCGGATGGCGAAGACTTCCGGCGGGGTAGCAGCCTCGTTGGTTTCGCAGAACGGGCAGAACATCGTTTCCCGCACGAATCTCTTGAAGTGAAAATCCGAGGGCCGTACGGTGTTGGTCTCGGCCACGATTACCCAGCTGCCAGTAAAAATATCTTTGCGCATTTGAGACATTGGGTCCTCACGTGCTGAGCTCAGTCGTAAGGGAGCGTGCGCGCAAATAGGAAAAAAGACGTTGTCCTGCTACTTGATGGCCCCTCGCCGCTCTTTGGGAATCACCCCAGAAAAGAGAATCACAGTGTTGCAAGAAATTCCTTCCACGGGGTCGCTACCAGCGTTTCCGTCATCGAATGCCCGTAGGCGCGGATGATCATTGCGGCCTTCTCGATTTGCTTTGGATCGTCTGCTTCGACGAAATCGACCACATCGAAACGTCCCAAAGTTGCGAAGCTGCCTTTCCAGGTGATGTCCGGACATTGCTTTGCGATTTTTGCCGATACTGCGCCAGCCAAGTCCTTAAAGTTCTTGGGGTCCCCGAAGGCCTCTGGAGAAAAGCGACTCAGAATTATGTAGGTAGTCACAACATGCCTCCTTCAGCGCACAGCTTGATGGGGCGGAGCCCTCTCGGATCATTCTCCATCTGTATAAAATCCTACTCTCTACTGCGGACAAATTGTTCTGCGGAAGAATGGCATCCCCGTTGTTGTTGGTGAAACATCGCTTGTCCGATTCACAACAGCAGCTTCGTAAAGCGCAACCTGTCAGTTGGCGATTACACTCATTGACCTCGACCAGGAGGCGGGCAGGGTTCTCAATGAGTGTAATCGTTTGGTTTCATGAATCATTCCAACCAGCTTACAATGCTGGCCATGGACAGCCCGTTCCAGGTGCTAGTGGCGCTGTGCGTCACCCGGCGGTTACTCCAATGAGCGATGTCGCGATCAGGGCATCCTCTATTGAGGGGTTGGGACTCTTTGCAGCCCGACCATTCTGTGCTGGGCAACGCATCCGCCAGATCAACGTGGTGCGGGAGGTCACGCCCACCTCGCCCTTGCGGAAAGAACTCGGCGAGCGAGCCGATCATTGTGATTATCCGGATGGCAAGATCGTTCTCCTCGGCCCGCCGGATCGGCACATCAATCACAGCTGCGACCCCAATGCCTACGTCCTCTACGAAGGCGACCGCTCATTCCTCGTGGCGCGCCGTGATATTGCGGTGAGCCAGGAGATTACCTGCGACTACAACGTCAACATCACGGGAGGCACGGCGTGGCCCTGCCACTGCGGCGCGACGCGGTGCAGTGGTGTCACGGTAGGGGACTTCTTCCTGCTGCCCCTTGAAATCCAACAGGAGTACCGGCCACTGCTCGCCGAATGGTTTGTGCGGGCCCATCGTGATCGGCTAAGAGCAATCGGTCTCGCCTGAGTGGCGTAACATCCCGATATCGCTCATTGACCTGTCCGGGGGATTTTGAGCGCTATCGCCCCTCGCCTACAATGGCAATGATGCAAATCACCTATGAGCTAACGCAGCACGACTTCTTCGACTCAACAATTGCTATCCGCAATCGTAAGAAGTGGGCAAAGTGGGGCTTTCGACTCAGCCTCCCGGTTCTAGGGCTTTTGATTGTCTTTTCGCTTTTTACATCTCCCCGCTCGCAGCTCCTGTCGAACTTGGCATCGTCTCACGCGCATGTGTGACGTGTGCTCTGCAAATATCCACCATTGACCCGGAGCGGGAAGTTTAGAATGCCTGTTATTAGAAGTTACCGCTCATCCACCACCGGCACGCTAACGTCAACAGCGGCCATCAGCGGCATTGGCCCTCGTGGAGCCCAGCGGCACGCTTTCGAGTAATGTAAACTTCGTTGTGTCTAACTAAAGTCCCTGTATGCCGTTGCTCGAATGTCCGAGATGAGTTTCGAAAATCCATCCGATCTTCCAATGCAATTCTTCATATTTCCTTGCGTTTGGCCACCGCGGGCTTAGACAATTGGCGAAGAATCGCGATTTCACTCATTGAGCCGGTTGCGGGGGTTTTGAGTGTAATCGCCTGGTTTCGTCAACTGAGTGCGGCGACTCTTTTGAGGGCCTTCTTTTATTATGACAAGAGTCGCACATGCCCGGCTACTACACTGAGAAGCTGGCGGCCGAACGCCTCCGCACTTGCTATGATCTCGCTCCGCCCCGCACTAGGGCGTACCTCGAAGCCGAGATCGAGTTCGTCCTTAGAAGAACGACGCCCTCCATGGTTGCCTTGGAACTAGGTTGTGGCTATGGCAGAGTTCTTGAGCGGCTTCTCCCTGCCGTAGAGGTTGGGTTCGGAATCGACACGTCGCTGGCGAGCCTCCGCATGGCTTTGGAATTCATGAGAGGCAAACCGTCCCTCCGCCTCGCCTGCATGGACGCCATGTACATGGGTTTTCGTGACCGTCTCTTTGATTTGACCATCTGCATTCAAAATGGCATCTGCGCCTTCGCAGTTGATCAACAGCAGCTTTTCAGGGAGGCGCTTCGGGTGACCCGATCGGGCGGCCTGGTTCTGTTTTCGACCTACTCGGCTCACTTCTGGCAGCATCGACTGCAATGGTTTGAAATTCAGTCTGCACACCACCTGATCGGCGAGATTGATCACAAGGCCACAGGTAACGGAGTGATCGTCTGCAAGGACGGTTTTCGTGCAACGACTGCCGATAGGACGACGTTTGAGAAGCTTGCTGCTGGCTTGAGCGTCACACCCCGTATTACCGAAGTCGACGGTTCCAGCTTGTTCTGTGAGATCGTTGTTCCTTAAAAGGTGCTCCTGCCGATGATAGTTGATGAAAAAACAAGAACTCGAAAGAGCGAGAACTCACGGGCCCACAGCCCCATTCTGCCCCAAGTCGGATCACATTATCGAACAAAGTATGAAAACCCGACACGATCCCCCGAGAGTGTCGGGTCTCAGGTCTTATGGGCGGATCCTCAATACCGAGCCCGTCGGGACTGGGAAGATCCCGCTTCCAGCCTTAGGCAAAATTGTATCCTGATCCCGCCTCACTGTCCGTGACGTTTGCCACCAGTCGGTGTGATGGCTAGTTGGGACGTTGTTGATTACGCGTCCTCCGGTGAGAAAAGAAAACGCAGGGGCGGAAAACGGTGAGGATTCATCGCCCCTGCGTCCCCCCGCCACCGTAGAGTTGACAGAGTGGCGGGACGCTTGTGCTGGATTTTCTCGCCTCAGGGGTGCTGCGTCTCAATACGCGGGAACTGCTCTTCGGAGAGGCGGCGAGGTTAGTCTTGCAAGTCTTGGATGAGTAGGGATTCTTTGCGGGTGTCAATATACGCGGAAGAGCAGGTCTTGTCAGTTAGAAGTGTCACATCTGGATGTGCGGTGATGGCCAAGGGCCGCAGTGCAGGGCAACACTGTCAATTGGTGAAAAATCGCGATTACACTCATTCAGTTGTCGACAGAGGTTTCGGGTCAGGTGGCACGTCCGCAGATGATTTCTTGATCTCATCGACGTCGACCGTTTCGGCGCATTCCCCTTCATCGTTGTAGTCGCAGACCCGACCGGGATGGGACTGCTTGCATTTTTCACAGAACTGCGTGGCCATTTTTGCCTCCCCCTGAACCAGACAAATCGGAATCACATAACAGACTTGTGATCTGCATGATACTAGACCGTGTGCAGCAGCCATCGTTGGCGCAAACTAACATTCTTAAGTTGGCGTAACATCCCGATTTCACTCATTGACCCTGCGACGAGGGTTTTGAGCGCTAACGCCTGTTTTCGACACCTATGCCGCCGCTGCGTGGATTCTGTCATTTTCCTAGAGATCTTGCGTAAAGCTTCTTTACCCAATCGTTACGCTCTTTGACACGATTGCGGAGTATCCTGTGGTTAGGCGAGGCGTCCAACCCATAGGGCAGCTAACGCCTGTTCCCCTCGGGTTGGGAGGAGGTGCTTTATGCGGCTCTCCGGCCTAGCGGTGGCAGTAATCCTGCTATTCTCATCCGTTGTTGTTGCGCAACATTCTTCCGGCGGAGGTGGCTCGTCGGGCGGTTCCTCAAGTTCTGGCGGTTTCCACAGCAGCTACTCGGGCGGGGGCGGTTCGTCCAGAGATTCGGCCACGCACAATGCAAGCCCAGGGTCGAGGGCATACCAGTCCAGCCATCAAACGTCGGGTTCGAATGCCGCGCCCGCAATTCGTGAGCGGGGCATCGCCCACGTTCCATCACAGCCCGAGAAGCGTACGTTTTTCTCGTTTCTGCGTCATCCCTTCAGCAAACCCCAGCCAAAGACCGAGGCCAATCTGCGGCGCAGAATCTGCGCGAAGGGCCCGTGCCCTGTCTGTCCTGCGGGACAAGCTTACGGCAAAAACGGCGCCTGCGTGGCTTCGCCACAAGGAAATCTTTGCCGGACGGGCGAATACCGGACCGGCGGCGGTTGCGTCTTGTTCGCGAATTTCCTTGGGAATTGCAGCACTGATCCAGATGGGGAGCTGATGGCAGCAAGAAGAAATATGGAAGCGACCAAGAGAAGCATGGAGGCAGCGTGTTCGCAGGATCCCGCTGGTAATGAATGCTCGGAGGAGAACGTCCTCTACCAGCGTGCCGTGGACTTGCACAGACAGCGGCTGGAATCTCACATTCGCGCCTACGAAGAATGCCAGCGCAGTCCGTCTTTTGTCTTGCCCCTTGGCCTATATTCTGATCCTCTGCTGCCCTAGCCTTCCCCAGGTGCAAAGGCAAGTTGGCTTAAACTGCACGCGCGCCCTGGTGAAGGTAGTTGTCAGTTGTTGTAACATCCCGATTTCACTCATTGATCCCACCGAACAGCGCGCTCACTTTTCGGGCGAGTTGACTTTGGGCGTCAGCGCGATTTCCAAATGCAACTCTTCACCGGGTCTAAGGTTCAACACCCCTGCTGGGGCACTATTGGGGAGAGCCTCATCGAAAGAACCGCGATATATCCAACTCTCGAATCCCGAGGCCGCGATTTCTAGTGTGAATTCGCGTTCTGAAGGGATTAACACGTTGATTGGCACACCGGCCCCGGAAGTTTCGTAGTACCCGTGATCGTCTTTAGGGGTGGGGCGCATCCGCAAGTCCACGCCTGAGAGCAACTCGCCGGTTTTTGCGTTCCTTACCGTACCCTTCAGCACCGCACATTTCGGTGGAAAATGCAGCGTCACTTGCCCGTAAGGCGAGGCTGGTGACAGGACAACCCTCACGGCTGGCTCTCCCATAAACACGTTCCGAAAGGTCGAGCGGTATCCATCTTCCGGCTTTTGGGCCGCCAGTTCGTACACACCCCATTTGAGCCCTGGTAACTCAAAGCGGCCGATCTCGTCCGTAGTTGCGTCCACGCGCCCATCCCACATGGAGTGAGCCGGGCAAATGGTGTCGTCGCCAGATTCGATCTTGGCCTTCGTTGCCTCGTTAGGGATGCTGCAATGGAGAAAGAACATCGCGTAAACGTCTGCTTTCGCTACGGGATTGCCATCGCTATTGAGCAGCGTTCCACGGATAAAGCCCGTCTGGGCATATGCCACAGCAGCCATGCACGCCAAAAGTACGAGCATCAAATTGTGGCGTAGCACGCGCATATTGCATATAGATAATATACCGAGGCATCAAGGCCGCACCGATCCCAGCGCGGTGGATCTCCACGTCTGACTTCCGACTAATTGACGAAAAATCGCGATTACACTCATCATCCCGGGCCAACGAGTGTAATCGCCAACTCTCATTGGATGGGTTGTCGTCGGCGCGATCCCATCCTTACCCCGTGACCCGAACTTTGCCCGCCGCGATGTCGGCGAAGTTCTTGCGCAGGCTCTCGGTGTCGCTTTTTGCGACCGTACACGCACCTGTCGGAAATCTCTCGTTCATGCTCGTTGAATTGAGCCGGTTTTGGATCTCCACGTCGAGTGAATTTCCGTTCTTCATGATGACGCTGGAATTGTTGCTCGCTGCGATCGTGGCGTTGGCCTCAAGCTCGGCGCGCATCGGATTATCGTGCGCGATCCCGTGGCGGCTAAGCGCATCGAGCACGCCAGTCCGAATGTGAAACTTTCTGAGGGGATCGTCCATGCGCTCCTCCGTGGTTTCCACAACGCAGCTAGTCTAGATCAACGCTCGGACCGGGTGTAGATGGGTTATCAAGATGTGCATGACGACTGATATGGCAGAGCCGGAGACAGAGAGGCGGGCGGCGTAGCGACTCGGAGGGAAGCAACTCTTAGGGCTCTCCCACGAGTGCATTTTTTGCCCTCTTACGCGGTCTTCCCCGACTGGGCCAGCACTTCGGGAAAGTCGTTGGCGACGTTCCGCAGCGCGGCGTCCGCGACGTGCGCGTACCTCTCGGTGGTTGACGCCTGTGTGTGCCCGAGAAGTTTTCCGACCAACTGCAGCGACCAGTTCCGCGAGATCAACTGGCTCGCGAACGTGTGCCGCAGATCGTAGACGCGGACGTTCGCCTTCCATCGCGGCAGAGGCTTGCCGCGCTTTCCCTTGACGTGGTATTCGGTCGCGAGTCCGGCGGCCTTGCAGACCTGCCTCCACGCGTTGCGCAGCGTGGTGCGTGCGGTGTCGGGCTCGCGGCCCGGAAACAGATGGAAGCCTGTCTTTTTCTCTGCCATTCTCCCGAGGATCGCCACCGCCGCCGGATTCAGCGGCATGTGCTCCGGCTTCTTTTCCTTCACGTGGTGGCTCGGCTTGTTCCAGATGCCGCGATCGAGGTCGAACATTGGCCACGTCGCGCCGATCACCTCGCCCGGTCGCGCCCCTGTAAGGATCAAGAGCCTGAGCGCGTCGGCAGCGTCCAGCTCGGGATAGTTCTCCAGCGCGAGCGCGAGCGCCTGCAGTTGCTCGCGGCTGAACCATGTCTCGCGCCTGTCCTCCTTGAAGCGCTCGATCCCCTTCGCGGGATTGTCGGGACGCATCTCCCCGTCTATCGCGAACGAGAACATCTTGCTCAGCAGCGCCAATACTCTGCTCGCCTGATAGGGGGTTTTGCGCAGCGAGGTGTGCATCTTCTGGACGTCGCGCCGGCTGATCGCCGAGACGCGCAGCGTCCCCATCTTCGGCAGGATGATGTTGTTGAGCATCCGATTGTCCTCGTAGATGCTCTTCTCGCGCTTCTTCATCTTCGCGTGCTCTTCGATGTATTCCTTCGCCAGGTCGGTCAGCGTCGGCTCCTCGCGCAGGGCCTTCTTGTCGCGCACCGGGTCGGCGCCCTCTTTGTTGATGGCCGGGAGCAACACGTTGGCCGCCTCGTCGCGCGCCGCGTCCGCCGTCCACTCCGGCCACGAGCCGATGGTGTTCATGGCGAGCTCACTTTCCGTGTATCCTGTGTATCCGCCGTGTATCCACGCAGCCCGAATTGAAGCGTATTCGTAGTGTATTCCAATCGGCACGAAACGCCAATGGATATGCTGTATCTCGATGGAAACGCTTGAGAAGTGATGGTGAGCGCGGAAGGAATCGAACCTTCAACCTACTGATTAAGAGTCAGTTGCTCTGCCAATTGAGCTACGCGCCCTACGCGAACCTTCTTTGCAGGGACAATTTGTGATTGTAGCATTTCCGCCATGCTCGGTCACCGCGGATGAGGGCAAGTTGGCAGACAGAAAAAGCAGAGTTGTCGCTCTCCATCGACCGGCGCAAGGGAAAAGATCAGCGGAGAATTCTCGGTCGCGCAACTGGCGCTATTTTTCGCCGAGAACATTGCTGTGTCGCGGGAGAACCTGGCGTTAAGAGCGCTGGCGAACTTCCGCAGCCAAACCACCGGCGCCTTCGCTGACCACGGGACGACGCGGCGGCAAGGAGTCTGGCGTCATCGGCTGGCGTTTCTCTACGGTGCCAATCACCGGAGCGTCCTCCATTCCATCAGCGTAAGCCATAGATACGAATCTCTGTTCGGAACACAGGCGGTCGATTAGACGCTGTTGCCATGAACTGAGTACGGCGTGGGGAAGGATGGGAAAGTGACGGAACATCCAGAGAAAATATGCACGCTGGAGAAATGATGGCATCAGGTATCGCGGCCCGATGGGAGTTTGCACTTGCACCACCCCGTCCGCTAATTTCTCAATCCACATAAATGGGCCCACCTAACTACTGAGTTTGGCCAGAGCAATTCTAGGGCCGCTATTATTGCACCAAGGCCGGGGTCAGGGGAAGGGCTTTCTCCAAGATTTCGCGAAAAATCATGCGTCAGGAGCGGCTTCAGGATTTGGGCTATAGGATTTTCGGGAAGGTAGAGGGTCGTTGCGGAAACCTCTGTGTACCGGTTTGGGGCGATACAGGCCACAGAACCGCGTCAGATCGGAATTTCTGGCAGCATGTCCATCCGCAGGATCTCGGCTGCGACTCCAAAGTCGGTGCCTGTACCGCTTTCCACACGCAGTACGCGGGCATGGCAGCACACCCAACACTTCTCCCCGGAGGTCAGTTCGGGAGGAAGAATCAGAACCAGTTCAAGATCGGAGCCCTCGGCCATGCGGGACTTGGTATAGAGGAAGACGCCATTAGTGCTGACATCGCGTGTCTCGGCCGCCAGTTCCCTGTCTCCGCCGGCGTTTCTAACGCGTACGGGCACGCGAGCAAGTATTCTCTTGCGGGACCGTCGATCTGGATTAGGGGTCAATAATCCTTGACAAGTAATGAAGGCGAACGCCAGCAGAAAGGTCCGGCCTCCCTGCTGGCGTTTGTCAGTATAGAGCAATTCGATTCGATACGGTAGGCGACCGGCTAGATTTGCGGACGGCGCAATCGTGCGGCAGGCACCACGAGGGCCTGCTCCATGGTCGGAACATTTGTGCTTCGCAGTTTGGCCTCGGCTCCGGCCAGTTTTTCAGACTGGCTGGTTTGATAGTAAGCCTGCACAAGAAGTTCCAGGGTGAAGGGATTGTCCTGGTCCTCTTCAAGATAGGTGATGGCCTCGTCGTACTTTTTCTGGTCCATCAAAAGAGTTCCGGCCGTACCGTTGTAGGAGCTTTGGATGACGCGGTTGCGGCTGCCAGTAGCCATCGCCTCGAGTTGTTTCAGAGACTTGTCGGCGAAGGCGGCGTCCCCGGCATGGGCCGCGCGCACCGTACGGTTGCGCAGGATACGAGACAACTCTTCACCCTTGTCGGACTGCGAGATGGAGCCATCGTGGCCCAGAGCGTCTTCGGCACTCTGCAGGTATTTCAACGCGGCTCTATCGTCCGCCTGATACTCGGCCATGTGCCGGTAGGCCTGCGCCTCCTGCAGGTTCTGCTCTTTAGCGTGGGCGTTCTCGGCAACCTCCTGGAACAACTTGTCCGCCTCAGCGAACTTGCCGTCGCGTACCCAGGTCATTCCCTTCTGCATGCTGTAGGTAAGGCGGTCCGCCTCATTGTGAGCAAAGCGAATGGCTTTGTCGTATTCAATCCTTGCTTGGTCTTGATTGCCCATCAGGGCGTAAGTGTCGCCCAAGCCAACCTGGGAGGTGACGAAATCAGGATCAATCTTCAGGGCGGCGCGGTAGTGCTGCAATGATCCCTCGAAATTTCCTGCCATGCGCAGGAGTTCGCCATAAGAATCCTGAGGATTCGGTTCCTTAGGAAGCAGCGCGACGTAGCGGTCCATGGCCGCGAACGCCTTGGCAAATTGCCGGTTGCGCGCATCCAGGTAGGCAAGATCGTTCAGCGCGGCAGGAAAATTCTTGTCGAGCGCCAGCGCCTTTTCCATGAATCTCTGTGCCTGTTCGTCGCCATTCTCTCCCATCAGCCAATTGCCGGCGAGGTAGAAAAGATGCTTGTCCTTGGGATACATCTCGAGCACGTCGTTCATGGCAGAAATCCCGCCGATGAAGTCGCCTTCCTGCACCTTCACGATCCAGGCCACCATCAACTGCTCTCCGGGCGTCAGCTTGGGGGCGATGGCCTTGGCTTTTTCGCGGGCGGCGCTTACTTCCTTGGGATCGCTGCTGTTGAAGGCAATCCATGCCCAGGCTACGGCAAGATTGGGATCTTCTTTTACCGCCGCACGCCAATCGTCGTTGCAGCGGTCCAGATAGAGATTCTCGTAGTCTTCCATGCCCTTCTGATAAAGCGCGCGAGCTTCAGCGGAAGAGGTGGTCACCGGCATCGAAGGTGTTGCAGCTTGCTTCAGGTGATGAGCATAAACCGGCGCGGCAAGGCACACGCCAAGCACCATGGTAAGGACTGCGCAGATGGAGCGACGCATCGAGAGTCTCCGCAACAAACGCTTTGGGGGAATGATGAGAGCAGCGTAACATCGCGGTAACTGGGGAGCGTAGTGACGGAAGGCGTAAGACGGGTGGGGGCTTTAGAGAAGGAAGAACGACGCGATGAATTTTGACCGTGCATGAAAAAGCCCCTGCCGCATGCGGCAGGGGCCAAGATGAAAACCAGGCAGCTAGAACCTAAAGATCGCAGCGAATTGAATCCCTCGCGGGCCACCACCACCAAGGAATGGGTTGCCGATGCCGACGTCGCCGGTCGCACTGATGGCATACGACCCAGCGCCGACCTCCTGATTATTGCCCTTGGCGGTAAAGCCTGACTGCCCTGCATCGGCAATGAAAGCCGGAAGAAACGGGTTCGCGAAATTCGGATGGTTAAGGATATTGAAGAACTCGGCACGGATCTGCATGTTCACTCGCTCGGTGAGGGGAGTATCTTTGTGGATGGAAAGATCCCACTGCTTAAAGGTCGGCCCCCGGAGTTCATTGCGCCGCTCGTTGCCAAAGTGACGTGTTCCCGGAACGCAGTCCTGCTCGGTATCCGACAAACCGGCGCCGGTAGGACTCTGCGCCAGCGCTGTGAGTGTGCAAGGGATGGCAAAAGAACCCAGGTTAAGGAAGTTGAGCGGATCATGCTCATTGTAAGTGACGGGTCCGACTACATCGGGACGATCGATACCCTCGCCTGCGCCACTGAAGTCGCCTTCAAAATTGTAATTTAGTTGAAAAGGCTGGCCACTTTGGAGCGTTGCCGTGCTGTCAATTCCCCAGCCATTTTTCAGGCGCTGCATGTTCCCTGCCATCTTTGGAATGTCGTAGCCCAATATCCAGGTGAATCGCTGCGGCACGTCGAAGTTCGAAGGTGCATATTCGCGCTGCGGGTTAGTGCTGTCATAGGGTTGCGCGGCGTTGGGCTGGAAGTCCTCTCCATCACTTGCAGTGTCCATGGATCGCGACCAGACATAATTGGTGATGGACGTCAGACCGTGCCAACCGGTCAGGCGGAGGCTGGCTTGAAGCGAGTTGTAATTTGACTTAGCTGAAGATTGCTGTTGGAAAAGATAAAACGTACCGTAAGGGTTGTTGCCGTAGAGGCGCGGCACTCCATAGGCCGAAATGCAACCGGGGCCGCCCGCAGGGTAACAAGGAGCGCCGTTGAATGTGTTGACATTGGCTTGCGCAAATCCAATGTCGTAAGCGTCGATGGTGCTTCCGTTCGGCTGGTTGAGATCGACGAAGTGCAATAAACGATCCCCTTGCGAGCCCACATAGCCCATTTGGAACACTAATTTGCTGCCCAGTTGCCGCTGAATGTTGAGGTTGTAGTTCTCCATGTAAGGAGTTTTTATGTTTCGGTTGAAAACGAAAGAGTCGCATTCACCGCAGCCCGGTGTACCGAAAGTGGGCACGTTCGCTCCGATGACACCAACAGTGACAGACGAGGGGAGAACCTGGGCCGGTCCGATTGGGTTATAGGCTGGTCCAGGATCGAAGGCTGGCGGGTAAGGAAGGTGACCGAGAACCATGTCCTGCGACATGGCATCATAGAAAAGTCCGAAGCCGGCGCGAACCACTGTGCGCCCCTGGCCGTTTACGTCCCAGGCCACACTCACGCGCGGCGAAAAGTTTCTATGGTCGGGATTGTACATCTGGCTCAAGCCGGGCTGTCCTACCTGGGTTAGCGTGAACGTCGCGGCCGCCAAGTCGTAGTTCGTGACGTTGCTCAGGAGATTGTTTTTCTCTCCTACTACTCCGAAATAATCCCAGCGCAGCCCATAATTGACGGTCAAGCGTGGAACAATGCGGAAGCTGTCTTGTATGTAAACGGCGTAGCTGTTTTCAAAACTGTGCCTTCGCGCATCCCCGGCATACTCCGAGCCGCCATCGACATACCCGGCCAAAAAGTCTTGCAGAGGCGTCGAAGCGCTACTCAATCCACCGCCTTCAAATTTCAAGGTGCCCCGAAAGCTGCGGGAGAAAACTTGCTGGATTGCCGTCCGGTGAAATTCAAATCCAAACTTAACGTCGTGCTTGTTAACCTTCCAGGAAAATCCGTCGATGACTTGGCTATTGGAGTCGACTCGAGTCCGTGGGACTCCGCTGCTCGCGCCCAGTTGCGAGAAGCCACCAACGTCAATGGCGGGAAGTCCCGAATCGGCAGCGCCAGACCCTTGGCAAGCCGCCACTGAACTCGCCGAGCAGAGGCCTATCGAACTCGGATGGAAGTTTAGATCCTCAGGAAAGAAACCTTCTGCAAAGCGGTTCCAGCCGTAACGCAGCTCATTTACTTTGTTTGCGCCGATCGTTTTCACATACGAGAGAGAAACAAGTTGAACGCGAGTTGGCGTGTAAGTGTCAAAACCGGGTAACTGGCCGCCACTAGCTGTCAAAGCTAATGGAAAAGCCTGTCCGCTATTACCGTAGTAGTAACGGCCGCTGATTTGGTTGCTTGGGTTGAAATTGTGGTCGATCTTGGCGATTACACTGTCCACGCTGTTGTACGATGGCGCGATTGTGGATACGTTGGGAGTAATGCAACCGCTGTCGCTAGAGCTGACGCCGAGATTGGGGGCGGGCCAAGGGTTGCGCGCAAGCAGCGCGGCGATAACTGGATTGGAGGGTCCCCCGTCAGCAGCGATATTTGCTGGATCGGGCACGCAGCCCAAGCTGACCACACCGACCCGCTCGCGCTGCCCTTCGTAATCCACGTAAAAGAAGGTTTTATCTTTGATGATCGGCCCACCCAGCGAACCACCGAACTGATTATTGTGGAAGGGCGCCTTGGGCTGGCTGGTTGGATTGAAATAGTTGCGAGCGTCTGTGGCGTCGTTACGAAAATACTCAATCGCCGTGCCGTGGATTTGATTCGTGCCGCTCTTGGTCACCATGTTGATGACGGCACCTCCGCTGCGACCGTATTCCGGCTCAAAGTTGGACAACACGCGAAGCTCGGCGACGGCGTCGATAGGCAGAATTGTAGCTGGTGTACCGAAAACCCCTGCCTCGTTGATAGCCGGATCGTTGCGATAGCCGTCATTCATATCCGTGCCATCGAGCAGGAAGTTATTAGAACGGCCTCTAGCTCCATTCATCGAGAAGACGCCGTAGGAACCTGGCGAATCAGATATCTGATCGGGAGATCCAGCGATGCCCGGAGTCAGGTAGATGAGTTTTTGGTAGTCACGGCCATTGACCGGAATGTCTTTCATCTCTGTTGCCGTGATCGTTCCACCGAGTGTATCGCTGGTCGTTTCTACCAGCGGCAGCAGGTCCGCTGACACTTCTACTTTGCTCGACACTTGCCCCGGCTTCATTGCCGCGTCCACGCGGCGCTCGCCAGCCACATCCACCGTCACTCCGGTGGTTACAAAGGTCTGGAACCCGGTGAGAGTCACAGTCACCGTGTAGGTACCGATCGGCAATTCCGGCAGCGAGTAGCTGCCATCGGCGCTGGTCTGGGTGGTGCGCTCCAATCCTGTGGCCACGTTTTTCGCGGTCACGGTGGCGCCGGGAAGGACCGCGCCGGAGGCGTCGGTTGCGGTGCCAAGAATCATGCCACGGAAGGTCTGCGCTGAAAGGCTCATTGCGGCCATTAGCACAAACACCAGGATGATGCGCGCTCTCATAGAGTCTCCTTGCAATGATCGTTTAGGGAGTGATGTCGGTGCGTCAGGCCAAGTCTTCGAACTTTTGAGAGAGGCTTGCAATTCCTTGCACGCGAGTAGGATGCAGCGGCCCTGACCGCATCCGAAACATTATCGAAAGGCTATCCCAAGAGTCAACCATTGAGTTGCGATCCGAAGGATAGATTTTACGAATGAGTTACCCGGTTACATGTGGACCGACTCGATTCCCTCGATTACAAACGAAGTATCGCTGGGAGTTGCGGTAAAGAAATTAGGCAGGAACTGAAATTCAGAAGCTGATGGTCACGCCGCCACGGACGGAGCGGGCGGACTGGACGAAATAGACAGTTTGGCCGTCCTGGCCTACCACTGGCACATAACCTTGTGCTAGCAAGTTCCGCAGGTCGACTACGGCTTCCAAGTGCGCCGGGAGAAAACCCATGGTTGGTATGGGCTGGCGAACAAAGAGGTTTAGAAAAGGATCGCTCTGTCCCGGGGAGGCGTTGAACATATCCACCGGGGTCAACGCGGGACCATTGATCCATCGGTAAGAGGCAATCCACTGCGTATGCGTGCGCGAAAACTTGCCACTGAACTTTGCGGCCACAGCCTGCCGGCGCTCGGTGCTGAGCCACTGCCGAGTGTTCTGGATCTCGACATCAGGCTTGTCGAGGTCAAGTACATCACCGCAGGCATAATCCAATGTGGCGGTGAGATCTGAGGAGAGCTTGCGCGCGAGGACCACGCGCATGCCGTGGGCTTCCAGAGTATCGCCGGCGTAGGTGAACGTGCCTGAATACATATCAGGCAACAACTCACCACTCGCGGCGGTAACGGTCCCGGTCCCAAGCAACGCGGTATTGTCCACGCGGTCACGGAAGACTGCCAGTTGAACGCTGTTTTTACCCATCCGGCGGGAAACATTCAGCTCCTGATGGTGAGCGCTTTCCAGCTTCGTGGTGAAACTAGATACACTGATGCGGGGATCAGCTTCACTCAGCTCCCCTGCCGTCGAATCAAAACCGCTAATGTCCCGACTGCTGGGCATGGAGGTAGCGTAGTCGTAGCCCAGAACCGTGTTCGGGGAGATGTGCAAATTCAGGGAGCCATGAGGCCGGAATGCGTTCACGCGTCCGAGGAATTGGATAGTTTGCAACTCGCTGCCGAACTTCAGCTCAAGCACATCGCCGACCGAGAAATCTTCTCCGGCGGCGAGTGCCATTTCCTGCAAGGAGGCGTTATGCAGATTCGGATCGGACGGCGCGAAACGACGGACGATAACGCCCATCGAGGGCCCGGAACCGTCTGGTAATTGGTGGGAATAAGAGGCAGCCAGAACGGCAGCGGGAACGCCATCCCCATAGCCTACGTTTCCCTTCAGCGCAACACGACCCACGGAAAAAATCGAGCGCTCGATGGAGAATCCCGTGCTCATGTCGGAGCCGCTACCATAACCTTCAGCGGCCGAACCTGCCAGAAAAGAAAGACTGGCTTTAAGATCTCGATCCTGCCGGTCACCGCCGGACTTCGGATCGTCGAACACCCGCAGAACGGGACGATTCGCTACCGAACGCAGAGTCCACTTCCAATCGTCATCATCAGAGTTGCCACGCAGCGGTCCTACTCGCATCCCATTCAAGAGACTATTCAGGGTTACGTTGAGATGGGTGTTCGTACCTGGATGCAATCCAACTTTGTCGCGCCACGCAGGCAAGAAGGAAGGAACCGAAACCTTTACGGTGTATAAACCCGGCAGCAAGTCCGTTGCAGAATAGAATCCTGAGCCGTCAGTGAATACCGTGAGGGTTCGCGCCGCAGTGCCGACGATCTCGACGACCGCGCCCATCTGAGGAATGCCCGAGGCGTCGCGCACGTATCCGGAGATCTCCCCCGGCCTCTCTGCGGCCCATGCAGGAAGCGACAACGCAATGATCACCGCCCAAATTCCGAGCTGGCGAACTCTCAAGACCACCCCCGGGGAATCAAACAGGCCGTTACTCAACAGCAAAGGTCGCTGAAGGATCAATGGTCTGTTTGGAGATGTTGTCGTTCACTTTGATTTCGATACGATACACGCCCGGCTGCAAATTTGCCGATGCAATCGACTTCTGCAGGGTCACCTGCTCGCCGACATTACCCATCGTGTCGGTCGATTCGGTTTTCTGAACCACGGGCTTATTGGTCGCAATGTTCACAATGTCAAACTCGAACGTGGCCGAGGGCTTGTGCGTCTTCTCGTCCACGCCCAAGTTATAGACTTGCATCCAGAAATTTACTTTCTGGTCTTTACTTCGTTTGAACAGGGCCGGCTTGCCGTCAGCGGGCGCAACCCGCGGCCGGACCTTGGTGACACCAATTACAAAATTGCCGGTGCTCACATCCTTCGTGGGCACGGCTTCCATCTGATCCGCTACAATTAGCGAAGACGTTGCAAGCTTATCGTCCGAATACTCGGGCACTACAATACCACGACTCCACAGGCCTTTGCGGTCGCCGTTCACATCCTTGACCGCAATCTCGATTTTATAACGCCCGGGACGCAGCGGAAGTGATTTCCAATAGACCGAGGAGTTCTCTGCCGTGCGCGGCAGTAACTCCGCTGGAACATCGATCTGGGCCGTATCTTCGAAGGTCTGCACTACGCGTCCGGTTAACGTGCTGACCCGGCCGAAGATATTCACCGTACCGCGCTGCACGCCATCTTTGTTGGCAAACGTGATATCGCGATACTTCATCTGGATGGTAACTGGTACCAGCACCGTATCGCCGGTGACTTTGACAAAATCCGTGCGTACATCAAACGGCATCAGGTTCGTAATCAACTTGGTGTTGACGATTTCTTCCAGATCCTTGAACTTGACCGGCGGAGGAGCTTGCAACTTGGCGAACTGTTCCAGGCGATCGAACTCTTTCGTCTGCAAGCTCGAACTCATCGGGCCTTGTCCAAGTTGCTCCAGTCCGCCACCACTGAAACGGTCCGCCTTGCTCGACATGCCCATCTGCTCGTAGAGGGTAAGACCGGCATTCGGTGTGTACTTCAGGGCATCTTTTTCCGACCGGTCGATCGTCATGTGATAGTCGCCGCACATACAAGTGTCGACGAACTCGATGATTACCTCCTGGCCCACACCTTCCAGGTAGCGATAGCGCCAGTCTTCGAACGGGAACGTGGAAGTCTCCCCGCCGCCCTCTTCCATGGGACGCTCGTAGCTTCCGCCAGAGGGGTGCGAATCAACTTCGTCGGCTGGACCGTACATGATGTACATACGACCGCGATCCGTCTTCCAGCCAGGAATACCCGCCGCGAAATGCTCGTTGGCATAGGCGATACGCCGATAGTGCTCCTCTTTGTATTCGTTCTCTTCTGTGTCCGGCGTGGGGTCACGGCGTTGCCAGAAGGCCTCGATGAAGTTATCGCGCTCTTCGTCGTTGGAAAGTTGTTTGAAGGCGGCCCGTTCTTGGTCGGTAATAATCCAGACTACGTCCTCGTTCAGCCATTTCTTGTAGGTCTTGCTAAGCTCGATATTCAGAGCTCTTTTCTGTGCCTTCTTTTGCTTCTCATTCGGCTTACGCTTGAGGGGATCGGTGTCGTCCGCTGGTTGCGCCTGAGAATCGGTTGTCGCACTGGAGGTCGCGGTCGACGGAGGCTGGCTGGCACGTGCCGGCTTGTCGCTTTGCGCCGAGGCAGGACCGGCAAAGCTAGCCACAACGGCAAACACAACTAGGGAAGACAGGTAACCAACCCGAACCATGAGAGGGACTCCTACGACGGTAAAGCTTTCGGCCCTTATTCTAGGCTCCCAATCAAGCGAATGCAAGGTTAAGTCACAGCAAAAGAACGGATTGACCGCGCTGGTCAACCATGCCATTGGAAGCTAAGTTGGCGGTACCGAGTTGCCCGCCGAACCCGAAAAGTTATGGAGGTAGGAGGGCCAAGAGGAAGTCGGCCAAAACGGCGGGAAGCAAGCTATAATTTGTGGTTCCGGGTCAGATACCTTCGGCTTCATTAATTTCCTACGTGGGCTCAGCCAAGCCGTCTCTGGAACTTTCCTGTAACCAGGCGCGTATCAAAGGATGTGTCCGTCAGGCGGGTAGAGGCGGCTTGGCCAGCATCGACTCGAAGGCCGAAGAGTTAGACCACAGCAAGAATCCGGGACTGCGACGGAGACAATGAAGCCCTGGAAAAAAATCGCGATCGGCGTCGGCGTGGTAGTGCTGTTGGCTATCGTTGTTGGCGTCACTGTGTACCAGAGCGGCAAGAATACAGTCACGGTACAAACCGGGAAGGTGCAGCGGCAGGACCTGTCGTCCGTCGTGAGCGGTTCGGGCGAAGTTAAGCCGAAGACGTATGTGAACATCGGCGCCAACGCGTTCGGCAAGATCACACATTTGTTTGTGAAAGAAGGCGATCACGTCAGGAAGGGTCAATTGCTGGCGCAACTGGAGAACGTGCAATCGTCGGCGGACGTCAACGCCAATCAGGCTTCGCTGCAGGCCGCTGAGACCGACGCTTTAGCTGCCGTCGCCGCGCTGAAAACATCTGACGCCGATCTGCTGCGCGCCAAAGCTGATTACGAGCGCAACAAACTGGATTGGGAGCGAGCACAGAATCTGTTTGAAGACGGCTTGATTTCCAAGTCTGATTTCGACAGCCGAAAAAACGCCTGGGCGACGGCCGACTCCGGCTTGATACAAGCACAGGCGCGGGTGGCGCAGGCCAAGGCGCAAAAGGATTCGGCCGACAAACACGTTGCGCAAAACCGGGCCACGCTCACTCGCTTCGCCGACGTACTGCAGAAAGCGAGCTATTTCGCGCCCTTCGACGGTGTCATCACCAACTTGCCGGTGCGCGAGGGCGAGACCGTGGTCATCGGCATTCAGAATTCCCCGGGCAGTACGCTGATGACACTTGCCGATATGTCGGTGATCACTGCCGAGGTAAAGGTGGATGAGACGGACATCGTCAACGTCCGGCTGGGCCAATCCGCCGAAGTGACCATCGACGCCATTCCCAAGAGAGTCTTTCACGGCATAGTTTCCGAGATTGGAGACAACGCCATTGTGCGCTCTACCGGCGTCGCCACTTCTCAGCAGGCTACCGCCAGCGAAGAGGCGAAGGACTTCAAAGTAGTTGTAACCGTTACCGATCCCCCGCCTGATCTGCGCCCCGGACTCTCAACCACTGCAAAGATTACAACGGGGGCCCGAAACGGTGTGCTCTCCGTTCCGATTCAAGCGGTCTCGGTTCGCAGCCACGCGCAGTTGGAACAAGAGAAATCAACCCCAGGTTCAGTGCATGCCGCGGCACCTGCGCCCAAGGACGCAGCATCCAAGAACAGAGCAGTACAGCCGGACGTGCAGGGTGTCTTCGTCATTCACAATAAGAAGGCGGAGTTCGTACCCGTCACGACCGGCATCACCGGCACCACCGACGTCGAAGTGGTGAATGGTCTAAGCGAGGGTGACGAAGTAATTACGGGCAGTTACAAAGTTTTGCGCACGCTGCGTTCTGGAAGTAGTGTGAAGATCGATAACTCGACTCCGAAGAAGGAAGAAGAATAGACATAACGTTCTGGCGCTTCCCGCGTCCAACCGGGAAGCCTGTGCCGAAGAAGAGGTCTCGAATCTCAGATTAAGTAGAAAAGTCTGACAGTCCCAACGAAAGACGGGAGCCCGAGGAATCGAATTTTAAGACGGAGAAACCAGTGGCACCGGAGCAGGAGAAAGATATGGCTACCGCCGAAGTAATCAGCATGCCGCACAACGGCGCCAGGTCGCTGCCGCAGACCTGCATGATCGCTGCGCTGGATCTCTGGAAAACCTACGATATGGGCTCGGAGCAGCAGGTCCATGCTCTGCGCGGCGTCAACTTGCGCATTGAGCGGGGGGAATACGTGGCGATCATGGGCCCCTCCGGCTCCGGCAAGTCCACGTTGATGAACCTGATCGGCTGCCTCGATACGCCAACCAAAGGCGAGTACTGGCTGAACAGCCAACTGGTAAGCGAACTCGACGACGACGAACTGGCGCGCATTCGCAATAAAGAGATCGGATTCGTTTTTCAGACTTTCAATTTGCTGGCTCGGGCCACTGCTCTTCATAACGTGGAGTTGCCCTTGATCTATGCGGGCGTTCCCACCGAGGAACGTATCGAACGTGCCAAAGCGGCGTTGACGGCCGTGGGCATGGGCGCGCGTATGACCCACAAGCCGAACGAACTCTCCGGCGGCCAGCGCCAACGCGTGGCCGTCGCCCGAGCTCTGGTGAATAAGCCCTCCATCATCCTGGCGGATGAGCCTACGGGTAATCTGGATTCTCAGACCGGCAACGAAATCATGGCTTTGTTCGACCGCCTGCATGGTGAGGGAAACACGATCGTACTGGTTACCCACGAGCATGACATCGCCGAGTACGCTCATCGCGTGGTCAACATCAAAGACGGCGTGGTTGAGCGCGACGAACGGAAGAGATAGATCTTAGACAGCCTCGGACAGGTTCTTCGTCCCGAAACGGCAATAGTGCTGGGAGGTTGGGAGGCACGGGACGGAGGCCCTACGCTATACATCGGCGGCGCTCGCCATTGCCGCGTTATAAATCGCTAATCTTTTTGGGGAAGATCACATTCTGGAGCAAAATCAAAGGGCCTCTGGTCAAGAGGCCCTCGTGATCATCGGGTTGAAGAATCAAAAGCTGGTTCAAGAATCAAAAGCTAGACTAGGTGAACTGCGAAGAGGTTCTACCTTGCTGCGGCGGTATCCGACGGCCGGGAGGGACCTGCCAGAAAGAAGTTGTGATCATAAAGATTGCGATACATGTGACCGGCGATCTCCGCTGCCTTAGGACCGAAGGTGGGCCGTCCGCCTTGCAGGAAGACCACAACTACGATGCGTCCGCTGCTCGTGTTGGCATAGGAGGCGAACCAGCCAAAGCGTGTGCCCGCGTGCGAACAGGTGCCGGTCTTGCCCAAAATCTCTTCTTCGCTAAAGTTGAGCCCTAAGCGGCGGGCTGTGCCGTATTGCACCGCACCGGCCATGCCCAGCGAGATTTCCGGGATCACGGGTGCGATATCCAGTTGGCGCTTGATGCGCGGTTGGAAATTGGTAATCTCTTCCGGGGCCGTGGGGTGCTGCAAATAATAAAGCGTACCCCCGTTTGCGATGGCGGAGACCATCGCTCCCAGTTGCAGCGGCGTCATGGAGATGCCCTCGCCAAACGAACACATTTTGCCCACGCCGCCGAGTTTGTCTGGTATTACCTCGTCAGGATACGCACCTAACTGCTCATCCGGAATGTCGTAGCCGGCCAACTCGCCCAAGCCATACTGGTGAGCATAATAAGCAACCTTTTCGAATCCCAGCTTGCGCCCTACCGCCTCGAAGTACGCGTTATTGGAATGCGCCAGCGCTTCCGTGAGGTTCATCCGATAGTGGCCACCCAGAGAAACCTCGGTATCTTTCGAGATTAATCCCTCGCTTAACGCCGCCAGCGCCACTGAAAGTTTGATGGTCGAGCAGGGTTGGGCACCACTCGATAGAGCCAGCTTCTGATTTACCATCGCCAGCACGCGACCGCTGGTCGGCTCAATCGCGACCACGGTGCCGTTCATATTGCCCAAGGCATCGATAGCCGCCTGACGCACGACCAGATCCTCGCCGTCGGTGATGTCTCCGCCGGTAATCCCGTCGGCAAACGAACTCATGGAAAAGCGCTCGTGATAAGTGCGCCGTGGCCTGCTGGCGCTGACCGAGGTCCGGGTCAAGCTCGCACTGTGACCACTCACGCTTCGACTGCGCGCTAAATGCCGGATGCGACGCCGAGTCCGCTGGTTCTCGCTCACTCTCTGAGTTGACTTAGGCTTGCTCCCGTTTAAAGAGTGAGGGTTCACGTGGGCGGCCCACATCACTGGCGCCAGAACCACGCCCCCTACAACTACGCCCCCGACAACCACCAACAGACGAAGATAGCGCGCTCCGAACATAGACATCTTCTTATGAGTTCCTCTTCTCGGATTCCGCTGCTTGACTTAATCTTGATGCACGAACGCTGCCAATACGTGGCGTCGCACGATAACTGCCCCCAACTTGCCGATAGTACGAGAGTTAACGAGTTTGAGCAATAACAAAGTTTTTCTGGACCAGAACAATGATTTCGATCTAAACCATTCTTAGACAAGTAGTTAAACGGGAATTACTTGAGTACCTCAGTCATCGGTAACGGGTTACCTCATTACTTAAAAGGTACTACGCAGTGGGCAAAACTTTTCTCTTTTTTAGACTAGAGTGACGGTATTTCGGCTACATGACGTCGCCACGCTTGCGCAGAAAAGCTGGAACATCCAGATCCTCCTGCTCGAAATTCGCCACCATCGCGTTACGCATGTTTTCGAGGGAGATCACTTCTGCCGTGGCATGCGGCAACGGAGCCGCCTCCGCCATCCTGTGCTCCTCGATCATGCGGTCGGGGAGGGGCTCGGAAAAACCCGGAGGAGGCAGCGGAGCCACGGGGTCGGGAAAATCCATGGCATCGTCGTGGGAAGCCGCAAACGAGTGAGGTAGTTCCGCAGGCCGCCGCTGTGAACGCGGAACCTCACGGAAACCGGTGGCGATCACGGTAATCTTCACCGCATCCTTCATCTTCTCGTCCAACACAGCGCCGAAAATAATGTTGGCATCTTCATGCGCCGCGCTCTGGATGATGGTGCAAGCCTGCTGCACCTCCGCCAGTTTGAGCGAAGTCGAACCTGTGATGTTGATCAGGATGCCGCGCGCTCCATCGATCGCTCCGGCTTCCAGCAGTGGCGACGCGATCGCGCGCTGCGCCGCCTCGATGGTGCGCATCTGGCCGCTCGCGGTGGCCGTGCCCATCACCGCGTAACCCATGCGGGCCATGATCGTCTTCACATCGGCGAAGTCGCGGTTGATGATGCCGGGAATCGTAATGATGTCGGAAATTCCCTGCACGCCTTGCCGCAGAATGTCATCCGCGACTCGGAACGATTCGAAAAAGCCCGCATCCTCCGCCACCGCCAGCAGCTTTTCATTAGGAATCACGATCGTTGTGTCGACGGATTCCATGAGTTCGGCAATGCCTTTCTCCGCCTGCGTCATGCGCCGCCGGCCTTCAAAGGAAAACGGCTTAGTGACCACGGCAACGGTAAGCGCGCCCATTTCGCTGGCCAGTGATGCGATGATTGGAGCAGCGCCCGTGCCCGTGCCTCCGCCGAGGCCAGTGGTCACAAACACCATATCGGCGCCTTCAAGCGCCTCGATGATCTTGTCCGAGTCCTCGAGCGCCGCCTTGCGCCCCACTTCCGGATTCGCACCGGCGCCCAAGCCATTCGTCAGCTTCACCCCCAGCTGCAACTTCACCGGAGCGCGCGACATGCGCAGCGCCTGCAGGTCGGTGTTGGCGGCGATAAACTCGATGCCCTCCACTCCGGCATCAATCATGCGGTTCACTGCGTTACCGCCGCCGCCGCCCACGCCAATTACCTTGATCTTGGCATCGTTAAGAGGTTCTTCGTTGAAGCTAATGCGAATGCTGGAATCGTTTGTCATTATTTTCCACCTATAATTTGAATTTCGTCTTCAGCAAGTGGCTAGTGATCAGTGGCCAGGAACTTGGCCCTTTTCATAATCCTGACCTTACTGATCACGAGCGACTTCTCACTGACCACTTCTTCTTCACCCCACTAACATTGCCTTCAATCTCGATCCCCATCGATCGCCCTGAAACCCGCGCGCCACTCGTGCCCGCTGTCCATAGTTCACCATCCCGAGCAGCGTGGCATACTCCGGTTCGGCCAAGGTGACCGGCATTTTTGCCAGTGGCGTCGGCCACGAGAGCCGTACCGGGCGGCGCAGCACGGATTCGGCCACATCAAAAATTCCCGGGAGCCGCGACCCTCCACCGCTCAACACCATGCCCGCCAGACACGCGTCAAACATGCCGCACTGCCGCAAAGCGTCGCGCATCATTTCAAACAGCTCGCGAGCTCGGGGCTCGAGAATTTCGGCTACCAACCGTTGCGGCAACAAACGCGAAGGCCGGTCTCCGACCGACGGCACTTCCACCTCGTTGCCTTCCGGAATCAGCGTGACGATGGCGTTGCCATATACCTTCTTGATTTTTTCCGCCTCCGCCAGCGGAGTGCACATGCCCATGGAGAGGTCGCTGGTGAAGTGGTCGCCGCCGACCGGGATCACTCCCGTATATGCCACCGCTCCTTGCAGAAAAACCACGAGCTCTGTCGATCCTGCTCCGATATCCGCCAGGCACACACCCAACTCGCGCTCGTCGGCGCGGAGCACGGAATCGGCTGCGGCCAGGGGCTCGAACACGGTATCGTCCACATGAACGCCGGCGCGGTTAACGGCGGTGATCACGTTCTGTACTGCGCTCGCGGCCGCCGTCACCAGATGCACTCGAACTTCCAGCCTGGCGGCCATCATGCCCAAGGGATCATGCACTCCCGGCTGGTCGTCGAGAATAAATTCCTGGGGCAGAAGGTGCAGCACCTCGCGGTCCGCCGGAAGTGGAATCGCTCGTGCTCGCTCTACCGCCTGCTTGATCTCGTCACGGCCAATCTCTCGCGGGCGGCTGCCCAGGCTGATGCCTCCATGGCTATTCACGCCGCGCACGTGCGCTCCTCCGATGCCCACAATCGCGTGCTCTACCGCGGCCCCGGCTACATCTTCCGCTGCTTCCACCGCTTTTTGAATGGCCGCGACCGCCTTGTCGAGTTCCACGATTACGCCTTTGCGCGAGCCGCGCGACTCCGCCACGCCGTGCCCGCGATAGCGCAGGCCGCTGTCGGTGACCTCCACCATGAGGGCGCACGTCTTCGCGCTTCCTACATCAATCGCCGTCAGAGCACTTCCCTGCTGCTTCGCCATTTCCTAATGAGTCCCCAATGAAATTCGCCTCAGCATGAACCTGAACGTCAATCGCTCGGCTCCTGACTGGCCTGAGTCTTGGCAATCGCCGGACTCGGTTTCTGACCGCCCGCATGACTCGAAGATTTTGCCTGTGCCTCCGAATTCCGCACCGGAACCTTTTCATGCTCGGTCGCCCGGCGCTTGGCCGCAACCGTGGCGGCCCGCTTTCTGGCAACTGCGGACGCTGCGGGTTTCCCGGTCGACCGCGCTCTTTCTGCCGTGGGTTTGGCGGACTTCGCAGCAACCCTGTTTAGCTTTGGCTTGGTGGCCGGCTTTTTCGTCCCGACGGCCGCCGACTTGGGATCCAGTTTTTTCGGCGTCAGTTCGAATGCCGGCTTGGGCACCGGACGATCATTCGGGCCCACCCGCGTCAGCAACGACGCCCGCTTCACTCCCGCCGCGGCGGCCGTTTTTGCCATCCTCGGATTCAACGGTGTCGGCTTCGCGGTTCGTTCCATGTCCGGATTTACGATGATCTGGTTGTCATAACGCAGATCCACAGACTCCAGCTTCTGAAACTGCTGCCGCCAGCCTTGCGCGTGGCTGATGTAAATCTTGTAGCGCCGCAAGTAATCGGACGATCCTAGGTGCACCAGCACATCGCCCGCCGGATCATTCACCCGCACCTTTACGTCTTCCAGGTCGGAGAGATCGACCTCGCTCAGGTCCTGCGAATAGTGCGCACCACCTGAGTCCAGGTCGTGCACCATCTCGCGGTAGGCCTTCATGCGAGGCGCCCGCGTCGAGAGCGGCTCGCCAGGATTCATACCGAGAATGACTGGGAACGAATACTTGTGTTTCGGCGACAACTCCATCAGCGTGCCGACCGCATCGATCAACGACATGCGCGGCCCAACCCGAGCGAAAGCCACCGGCGTGCGCTCGTGGATTTCGACCTTCAGTCGTTTGGGAACGAAGCGCATCACGCTGGCCGATTCCACCCACGGAATCTGCTCCAGTTGCGTTCTTTGCTGGGCCAGCGGAATGAAAAAAATATTGCGCCCGATATCTGCACCCATCACCTCCATGATTTGCGCCTTGGTCACGTTCTGCATGCCGGTGACTTCGATGTCGTCGCTGGACTCCACGCGGAAGCGCCATGAGTGTTCGCCATAGTGATACACGGACGCCGCGGCCAGGGCCGCTACGCACATTACAGCCGCGGCTGCAACCGACCACAACAGACGGTTCGCAGTTTTTTTTGGAAGAGAACTTCGGCGGGCGGAAACGCGCTTTTGCGCGCGCAGAAACGGCGACTCCTCATCCACATCCAGGTCAACCAGACGCGCGTCGTCCATCTCCTCGCGCGGGCTGTCAGCGCTGGGTGGGTACAATTCCTCCTGCAAGATGGTCGGTCCCGATTTCCGCGCCATCAGTTCAGGTCAGTTGTCGCTGTGGAATCGCTGAGCCTTCAAACTATAACTTTATTTCGCGAATTGAGACAGACAAAATGTTGCAGTTTTGCACAGGCAGGAATCGGATTGGGCATCAGTCCAAGAAAATCGGGAAGGGTCGCAGCTCGGAGGCGACAGCGACCCAGATTTTACTGTAGGGGTGAAGTCCAACCGCTCTCAGCGCCACTACGGAACGAAAAGCGGACGCGCTTGCTAGCCGCGTCCGCCCATCCAGGAGGAAAAAAATCTATTCGTTCAGCAAACTGGCCGTCTCGATATGCATACCCGGGACTGAAATCCGCACCCGCGGGATACTCACTCTCACCCGCGGACAAACCGGATCGAAATCAGCCCGCGCAAACCCCTTGCGCACAACTTCGGCTTCGATCCGCGCCCGACTGGCTTCCAGCCTCGCCATCTGCGCCTCTTCCCGAGCCGACATCGCTTCCAGATCGGCGAATCCCGTCTGCCTGCGCGCCACCCTGGCCTGCATTCGCGCCATCGCCGTGGCCAATCGGCAAGAAGAAGTCTTGTCTCGCGCAATTACCATCCTACTGTTCGCCATGAACCGGTCCGCGTGGCCTGAAGCTAGTGCGAATACCCCTTCTGCGGGCTGGCTGATCTTCAACATCACCTGACTCACAGCTCGATGCGCCCAAGCCGCCCCGCCATCTTGATAAATGCCATTCAATCCCAGGGCCAGTACCCCAGCCACCAGCCAACCCCACGCTTGTGTATTTTTCATGGCCTCGAACCCCTTATGCCAGATTGGACGATCCTCGTCTCAATCCGTTAGCAAGAGAGGCCTAACACCACACAAGTTCGCCGATCTGCGAGCGGAGCCACAGAGTGTGCCTTGACCAACCTTTCGCGGAAGTCCTGCGCCTATGTCGCCATGTCGGAGCACCACTACAGCACTACGCCGCCTTGAACAGTTGCGGCGAGTATTCGGTCGAACGCGGCACAGCTTTAATTAGTTCGTAGTTCTTGCAAAGTACCAATAGCAGCAGAAAGCTCGCAACAGGAATCAGGTTGCTGAGCACAAGATTAAGTCCTGGGCTGGACGAAGTAACAACCAAGTAGTCGGGAAATACGGCGCCCATCACGAGTGTGGCAACCGCAAGCACAATGATGTCCCACCAGCGCTCGGCCAGTCCCACCCACATGTAGACCACCGGAATGAGAGCTAGGAGATAGTGGTGGCGCCAACTGACGGGCGAAATCAGGATCGTGACCAGCGCACAGGTCACAAGTTCGTAGACCATCGCTGTCGGACGACGGTTCTTTTTCCAGAAATACAACAGCACTGCACAGTAAACGAGGAAATTGACTCCTTTGACAATTAGGCTCAACCAGGAAGGCACGTCATGAGGCGAAAGGACTGGTACGCGGTGGAGATAGAGCTCAAAAATCAGGGCGGCGGGAGATTTATTCGCGTAATACGCTATTCCATTGGACAGTTCGGGAAGGACTTGCGTGAACCACAGCGCATGGTTTTCCCAGCCTAGTCGCCATACTGCGATCCCCGTCAGCAACGCCATCCACGCCAGATAACTAATCAGCCATTTCCACTGCCGCCGCAGCAAAAACAAACCCACCACCACGACCGGACTCACTTTCACCATGGTTCCGAGCGCAAAACATAGTGCCGACCATACTGGCCTCTGAGCTCGCACTAAGTAAACACCGGCCACCCAGAGAAACACGATAATCGGGTCGATCTGGCCCTGGAAAATCGCTTCTGTAAAAGGGAAAAAAGAAAAAACCGCCGCGGTGCTGAGGACGAATTTCAGCATCAAATCATCTTTTCCTCCAAGCAGCAACGTCAAGTAAATGGAAACCAACATGAGGCCTGAGAGGGCGATCCGCCAGGCCAGCAATGATGCTTGCCACCTTGCCAAACTAAGAGGCCTGAGGAGCAAAGCGGTGAAGGGCGGATAAATGAAGTGGAGGGTGCTGTCGAATCCGGCCGCTCTCGCTGTTTGACCCCAGGGCGTATCGGGCGATACAGAGCCCAGTAGCATCCCCTGCCTGCCCGAAGGATAGTAAAGCCGGTGATCGCCGGCTTGACCCGCGACAATGGCGACCGTGTAATACACCGGAAAATCATTGGGCACAACAGATGTCGCACTGCTACGGTCGGTCGTGTACCGATACTCCTGCAGGAGTCGCCGCAATTGACCGCTCAGGACCAGCAACAACACAACGACGAGACAGGCCGCGAGTCGGGCGTTCTGGGCTGGCGGGTACACGGAGTGAGGGTATGCGCGCCCTGCCGGGATGTCAATCATTACCGCGTTTGAGGCCGAAAAGTTGTTCTGGTCAGAAGCGATACGACGTCCCGGCGGCACGCTGAATCGTTCCCAGCTTATCTAGAATCACCGGTGCCAACTGGGAGATGCTGCCGGCTCCGAGAGTAAGAATCATGTCGCCATCCCCCGCCTCGGCAGCAACCGTAGTCGCGGCATCTGCGAACGAACTCGCGTATTTTGCGTTCCGACCGCCTTTCTCGTGGATTGCCTGCGCCAACGCCTCCCCGGTGACTCCTTCGATCGGCTTCTCGCTCGCCGCATAAATATCAAGCACAAATAGCGAGTCGGCATCGCCAAACGCCGTCGCGAAATCGTCGATCAGATCCCGCGTTCGTGTATAACGGTGCGGCTGGAACACGACGTGAATCTTGCGGAACCCACACTGCCGTGCTGCGGCGAGGGTCGCCTTGATTTCGGTAGGGTGATGCCCGTAATCGTCGATGACGCTCACGCCACCTGCTCGCCCGCGCAACTGGAAGCGGCGGTCAACGCCGCGGAACTGGTCGAGTCCGGCACGGATCGCCTCCACTCCTACATCCAGTCCAATACCTACCGCGATCGCCGCCGTGGCATTCAGAACGTTGTGCACTCCCGGCACATGCAAGGTGAACTCGCCCAGATCCTTTTTGCGATAGCTCACGCGAAAGCGACTCAAAGGACGAGAGTCGCCTGTTCCGGCATCCGCGTTTGCGCCGGTATCGCCCAACTTGATCCAGAAATCCGATCCACGCTTCGTGCCATAGGTCACCGTGCGCCGCTGCACCTCCGGCAGGAGTCGGCGCAGCAGGGGATCGTCATTGCAAGCTACGACCATTCCATAAAACGGGACCCGGTCCATGAACTCCAGAAAGGTTTTTTTCACGTCTCGCATGTTGCGGTAGCAATCCATGTGCTCGCGGTCGATGTTGGTGACCACCGATAAAATCGGAGAGAGCTTCAGGAACGACCGGTCGCTCTCATCCGCCTCGGCCACCAGGTACTGCGACTTTCCCAGGCGTGCGTTTGACCCCATGGCATCTACACGCCCACCCACGACCACCGTAGGATCGAGGCCGCCCCCGGCCAGCACCGCGGCCACCATCGAAGTTGTAGTGGTTTTACCGTGCATACCGGCGATGGCAATGCCATATTTGAGGCGCATCAGCTCTGCCAGCATCTCCGCCCGCTGAATCACCGGCACGTGCAATTTGTGCGCTTCAACAACTTCAGGGTTTTCCGCAGCAATCGCCGAACTCGTCACCACCACTTCGGCTCCTGCAATGTTCTCCGCGCGATGTCCTTCAAAAACCATGGCCCCCAATCCAGACAGCCGCTGCGTCACACCCGAATGTCTCAGATCCGAACCTGAAACCTTATAGCCGAGATTGAGCAACACCTCGGCAATACCACTCATGCCGATCCCGCCAATGCCCACGAAATGAATTTGCTGAATTTTGGCGAACATAAAATCAACTTCTTGGCCACGGATCTACACGGATTGCCACGGATCAAACTCAACCGTCAGCAAAAACAAAAAATGCTCAAAGAGAAGTATCCGCGAAAATCCGTGCGAATCCGTGGCTCGTTAATTTTCACTCCCACTGCGAGTTGTGACGCTCGAGCCACCAGCAAGCCGGTTTTCCCTGCTGCGGAAAAATCGACCGGCTGCACGCTTCCTGAAAACTTCCCACGAGATCATATTCAGTTTTGCTGCCCTTCAGTGATGTGGCCAGAAATTGATGGACTTCCACCGTGCCGAACGCCGTGCCTCGGGCCAAGCGCGATCGCAGAACCAGCCAGTCGCCCGCATACAGAAAGACGAACAGGACCAGCACTACGATCGCAACGCTACCCAATCGTCGTCCCCAGTTGGCTTTCACGGGACCTCACACATGTTCGATCTCTGCGCGGGCCACGCAGGAAATTTTTGCTACGTTTGCTCGATCCCCGCCACCCGCGCTGCCATCGCTGCAATATCGCGCGCCGCATTCGGATGCGCCAGACTCCGCGCCGCTTCGCTCATCAGTCCCAACCGCCGCGAGTCACCCAATAGCGCCGCAATCGTCTCCGCCAGCCAGACGCCCTCGAGCTTCGATTCTTCCACAACGACCGCGGCTCCCGACCTTGCCAGAGCCTCCGCATTCACCCGCTGATGATCATCCGCTGCTCGCGGAAAGGGCACGAAGACGGCAGGCTTCCCCGCCGCAGTGATTTCTGCCACGGTGCTCGCGCCCGAGCGGCACACCAACAGGTCCGCCCGTGCAAACGCTGCCGGCATATCTTCGATGAACTTGAAGACTTCCACTGATTGTCCTGATCCCGATTCACTCACACGACGATATGCCGCCAGCGCGTCATTATAGTCACGCTCGCCCGTCTGATGAATGATCTGAATCCCGGGGGCCTGCCGCAGTAATTCCGGCAAACATCGAATCATTGCCTCGTTGATGGCGTGCGCTCCCTGGCTTCCGCCAAAAACAAGCACAGTCGGCGTCCCCCCGCGCTTGGGCGCAATATCAAAAAACGCTTGCCGCACTGGCACTCCAGTCAATTCCGCATGACGAAAATATTTCCCCGTTTCCTCAAAGTGGACCGCCGCGCCCGACACAAACCGCGCCACCACGCGATTCGCGAATCCTGGCACGACGTTTGGTTCAAACGCCAGCGTCGGAATATGTTTCACTACGGCGGCCAGCATCGCTGGACCCGACGCGTATCCGCCGACGCCAATCACCACATCCGGAGCAAACTCATTCAGCATTCGGCCGGCGCTCCAAACCGCGCGGGGCAAATCGAATGCGGTCTTCGCACGCGTCATCAGGCTCACATTCTTCAGCGCCCCCACCCGCACCAGTTGGAGCGGATACCCCGCCGCGGGTACCAGACGATTCTCGATCCCGCGCGCCGTTCCGATGAACAGCACCTCAGCCTCATAACTTTTCTTGAGTTCGTTCGCGATGGCCAGTGCCGGAATCACGTGCCCGCCCGTCCCGCCGCCCGCCAGAATGGCCCGCATGAGGTGACTATAAACCAGTGCCGCCGATCCGCACGGATTCGCGCAGGCCAAGCAAGGCGGAGTGAAAAACCCGTGAAGATCGGTGCAAATCCGTGGCCATCTTTATTTCCGGAACTTCGCCGGCAGCGGATTTCCCGGTCGCTCCGAGTCCCACAAGATCGACAGCACCCACCACCGCTTGCCGTCATTCAGCAACTGAATGCTGTTGATGCCGCGCTCGAAGGGCTTGTCCGTTACACTACGACGCGAAGCGTAGCTGCTGAAAACTTGCGTGATGCTTCCAAAGCTCTCCGGCCGGTTGACAATTGCCTTTTCGTAAAACGGCTCCTTGGAAAAGACCACGCCGGCATCGCGAACGAACTCGTCGACGCTCCATGTCAGAACCGCCTTCGAGCCGTCTGGCCCAGTGCTGACTTCCGTAAAACGCGCCTGCGGCAGAAACAAGGAACGGAAGCGGTTCCAGTCACGCCCACCCGCGGGCCCGGAAATGACGTCGTAAATCGCCGATAAAATTGCATCCATCGACTGCACGTCTTCCGACTTTGCAGCCGGAACCTTCGCCGCAAGGTCTGCCGGAGTGAACATCGGCACCTGCGGCGGCATCTGAACGCCTTGAGGTTGCTCTGCTTTTTGCGCCGCAGCCATCGTCAATTCAAGGGCAATACAGAGCGCCAGCGATGAAAACCTACGTCCCACGAACCCTCCTCTTGAATGTTTCATCCGCGCGGATTCGCAAAAACCCGTGGCAGACTCTCATTCCGCTTGCTTGGTGATGTTCAGCAGCACGCCCACACATGCCAGTGTCACAAATAAGGAAGACCCTCCATAAGACACCAGCGGCAGCGGAATCCCTTTGGTCGGCATCATGCCCAGCACGACGCTGATGTTGATGAACGCCTGCAGCACCACCATGCTGGTGATTCCCACCGCCAGGTAGCGCCCGAAGACATCTTCGGTACGCCAGGATGCCCGCATGCCACGCCAAAGAAAGATCGCAAACAGTGTCACCACAAACAGCGCTCCCACCAGACCCAACTCTTCCGCGGTGACGGCAAAAATGAAATCCGTGTGAGGCTCGGGCAAATAGAACAGCTTCTGTTTGCCTTCCATCAGTCCAGTACCGGTCACCCCGCCCGTACCCACCGCGATCAGCGATTGAATCAGGTGGAACCCAGCCTTCTGCCGTTCAGCATACGGATTCATAAACGCTAGAATGCGGTCGCGCCGGAAGCTCACGTGAAAAATCAGAAAATAGAGCGGCACAAGCGATGCACCGAATGCGTAGGCAAAATATCGCAGCCGCATGCCTGCCACGTAGAGAATGCAAGCAGCAATTCCTGCACACGCAATACCGGTGCCCAAATCCGGTTGCAATACGATCAGCCCGAGTAGCACTAATACGGGCGCTGCCGCAGGCACAAGCGTATTGCGCCAGTCATCCATGGTTTTCGTGCGGCCTTCCAGAAAATACGCAAGAAACAGGATCAACACCGGCTTGGCCAGTTCCGAGGGTTGGAAGGAGAAGCCGCCGGCGTGAATCCAGCGATGCGTATTGTGCGATCGATCCAGGAAAAACACGGAGATCAGCAGCAACGTGGTCAGCCCCATCAGCGAAAATACGAGCGCCGGATGCTTGTAGCGCCGGTAGTCCACGCGCATCGCCACAACCATCGCCACCAGGCCCGCTGCCGCCCAGAGCAACTGCTTCAGCAAGAAAGCGTAGGGAGACCCAAAACGCTCCCGCGCCATAACCGCCGACGCCGAAAACACCATCACCAACCCTACAAACACAAGCAGCATGGTGACAGTAAACAGCCAGCGATCCACACTCACCCGCTTTGCCATGGGAAGTTCATTTCACCACGGAGGCACGGAGGTACGGAGAAGGAATTGCTGATTGTTGATTTTTGATTGTTGATTGTCTTGGTTCGCGTCTGCATTAGGCAAAGACAGTGTGGCTGCGCAGGCACTCAACTCAGACCCCGCACGATCTCCTTAAACCAGCGCCCGCGATGCTCGTAACTCTTGAACTGATCGAAGCTCGCGCAAGCCGGAGCCAGCAGCACCAAGTCACCGGACTGCGCCACGGCATTCGCCTTGCGCAGAGCGTTCTCCAAAGTCTCCGCGTGCACAACTTCGATACCTTTGATCTGCGATTCGATCTTCCCCGCTGCCGCGCCAATCGTGTACACACGCTTCACCCGCTGCCTCAGTAAATCGTTAAGGACCGTGTAGTCGCTGCCCTTGTCCTTGCCGCCGAGAATGAGGTGGATGTTTGCGGGAAATGACTCCAGCGCCTTGATGGTCGCATCAACATTGGTGGCTTTCGAGTCGTTGTAGTAATCCACCCCACGGATTGTTGCTACAAATTCCAGCCGGTGCTCGACCGCCTTGAAATCGCGCACCGCCTGCCGGATCTTCTCCGGAGCGCATCCCATCAGCGCGCTGGCGCATGCCGCCGCCAGCACGTTCTCCAGATTGTGCGCGCCCTTCAACGGAATTTCGGAAACCAGCATGATCTCCCGCTGCTGCGACCCATCACGGAAGAAAATATTCCCGTCGCGCACCCATGTTCCCTGTTGCACTTCTTTTTGCCGGCTGAACCAGAACACCTGCGCCTGAGTTCGCGCCGCCATGGTGACGCAAATAGAATCATCGGCGTTCAGCACCGCGAAGTCTTCTCCCCGCTGATTTTCAAAAATGCGCGCCTTCGCATCCACATAAACTTCCAAAGTCCGGTGCCGGTCCAGGTGATCGGGCGTCACATTCAAGACGACAGCAACCTTTGGATGGAAGGTTTGAATCGTCTCCAGCTGAAAGCTCGAAATCTCAAGGACAATCGCCGTCTCTGGCGTGGCCCGCTCCGCGAGAGAAATCGCGGGAGTACCAATGTTGCCGCCGACCAGTACCGGAATTCCGGCCGCGGCCAGAATTTCACCCGTTAGAGTGGTCGTCGTAGTCTTCCCGTTTGAACCAGTAATGGCCACGATCGGTCCGGGCAAAAACTGCGAGGCCAGTTCAATCTCGCCGATCACCGCCTCACCCAGGGACCGCGCCTGCACCAGCAGCGGCGCATCCACCGGAACTCCAGGGCTCACCACGATCAAGTCTTGCCCACGAAACGTGCGTTCGCCGTGGCCACCGGTCTCGACGGTGATCCCGTGATCGAGCAGCACCGGGATCTCGTTGCGCAGTTCATCTCCGCTCTTGGTGTCGGAGACGGTGACTCGTGCGCCGTGCGCCTTCAAGAACAGCGCCGACGCCACTCCGGACTTGCCGAGACCCACCACTAGCACGCGTTTGTCTTTGAGTTCCATCATCAATCAAGTTAACTCAAGGGATCAGTGGCCAGCGGCCAGTTAGACCGCGAATCCTATTTCACCACCCTTCGGCTTCGCTGAGGGCAAGCTCCGTCACAGAGCCGCACAGAAAACCAATCTATTGTTTTCCTTCTCCGTGTCTCTGTGACTCTGTGGTGAAATCGTTTCTTATCTCAGCTTCAGTGTGGTCAGTGCAAACAGCGCGAACACCAGCGAGGCGATCCAGAACCTGACAATAATCTTCGATTCCGACCACCCCATCAACTCGAAATGATGATGGATCGGAGCCATCTTGAAAATCCGCTTCTTTCGCAGCTTGTACGATCCTACCTGCAGGATCACCGATATCGCTTCGATCACAAACACTCCGCCAATAAACGGCAGCAGCAACTCCTGCTTGATGATCACCGCGACCGTCCCAATCGCCCCGCCCAGCGCCAGCGATCCCACGTCTCCCATGAACACTTCCGCGGGATGCGCGTTGTACCATAAGAATCCGATCGACGATCCCACCATGGCCCCGCAGAAAATGGTTAGCTCCCCCACCTGGGGCATTTTTGGAATTTCCAGATAAGTCGCGAAGGTCGCGTGCCCGCTCACATAGGTGAGTACCGTCAACGCGCCTGCGGCGATCACAGTACAGCCGATGGCCAGGCCATCGAGACCATCGGTGAGATTCACCGCGTTGCTTGAGCCCACAATTACCAGCGCAACAAACGCGATAAAAGGCAAAAAGGCGAGCGGCCACAGGTGAGGAAAACGTTCCAGATTCTGCACCACAAGGTCGGGATGAAACTGCTTGAGAAAGGGCACAATCATCTTGGTCGAATACATTCCGTAGGTCTGCATGGCAATCAACATCACCGCGATCACAACGCTGGTTGCAATCTGCAGGCCTAGCTTGGCACGCCCGGTCAGGCCTAAATTTCGGCGATGCGCCACCTTCGTGTAATCGTCGGCAAATCCGATCGCAGCAAACGCACACGTGGCAAACACGGCGATCCATACGAAACGGTTGCTCAGGTCCGCCCAAAGCAGTGTAGGTACCACGATGGCGATCGCTATCAGCAGTCCGCCCATAGTCGGAGTGCCCGCTTTTTTCTGATGTGCCTTAGGACCCTCTTCCCGAATGTATTGTCCAATTTGGAACTCGCGCAGCCGGTTGATGACCAACGGACCCACAATGAGGGCTGTAAACAACGCAGTTAGACTCGCGAATGCGGTGCGAAACGTTAAATAGCGGAAGATGCGAAACGGCGGAAAATAATGTTGCAGCTTGACGAACAACAGCCAGTAGAGCAATCAGCCTCCGTCCCGCGATAATCTCAATTCTTGCTGTCGCGCTGTGCCTTCCAGGTCTCCAGCGCCTTCTCCAACTTCACGCCACGCGAAGCTTTCAGCAAAACCACGTCGCCTTCGCGCGCCTCGCGCGCCAGCCACTCGCCTGCTTGCTCCGCCAACTCCAGGAATTCTGCCCGGATTCCTGCCCGCTTCGCCGCATCCACTGCGGCTTGCGCAAGTCCCCGCACTCCGACTAACACATCGATCTTCTTATCCGCGGCGTGCTGCCCTGCCTGGCGGTGCATTGCCTCGCCCGCGGGACCCAACTCCAGCATCTCCCCCGCAACCACGATGCGCCGCTTGGCCTTCATCGCCGCTAACGCATCCACCATCGCTTCGAGGGCCTTTGGATTGGAATTGTAGCAATCGTTAATCACCGTAATGTTACCCACTTGAAGAACCTGCCCACGTTTGTCCGCCGCCTCCAGCGTCGACAGCGCCACAATCACCTCAGAGAGTTTCAACCCGCGTTCCAATCCCACAGCCGTCGCCGCCAGCGCATTTAGCACGTTGTGCTCTCCGACCAAGGGCAGGGTTGCGTGTTCGCGCACGCTTCCCACGACCATATCGAACTCCGTCCCCTGTGCGCCCTTCGATTGAATTTTCTCCGCGCGAACGTCACAGGTTGCCCGCGTGCCATACATCACAACCTTGCCCTTAAAGCCACGCCCAAACTGCGAGACATATTCGTCATCGGCGTTCAACACGGCAGTGCCGTTCGCCGGGAGCGATTCAATCAATTCATATTTCGCCCGCGCAATTCCCGCCAGAGAATCAAAAAACTCAAGATGCACCGCTGCCACGTTCGTGACCACGCCAATTTCCGGCTGCGCAATCTTCGCCAGCGCGCGGATTTCCCCCGCGTGCGACATCCCCATCTCGATCACGGCTAAGTCGAACTCCGGTTCCAATTTCAGCAGCATCAACGGCAAACCAAAATGATTATTGAAATTGCCTTCGGACTTCAGGACTCGAAACCGCGTGCTCAGCACGTGTGCGATCGCTTCCTTGGTGGTCGTCTTACCCGCCGACCCGGTCACCGCGATCAGCGGCTTGCCCCACAACTTCCGCACCGCAGTGGCTAAGGTCTGCAGCGCGGCCAGCGTGTCTTCCACACTCAACAACCGGCTCTTAGTTGGATAGCACTCTAATCGATCCGAACGCACGACCGCAGCGGCTGCTCCTTTTTCCAGCGCCTGCTCCACGAAGTCGTGTCCGTCAAGGCGCTCACCCTTCACCGCAAAGAAAAGCTGACCTGGTCCTACAGTCCGCGAATCGATCGAGTATCCACGCGCTTCCTCCCCGCGCGGGAAATCTCCCTCCGCGGAGATAAACTCTGCAACCTTGGCCAATGTCAGCCTCATCCTCGCGCTCCCGCCTGAGCTGACTTGCACTCAAACCCTGCGGCTCGCAGCGCCTCCCGCGCCACTTCCAGGTCATCAAATGGAACCGCACCCTCCCGCGTAACCTGCACCTTCTCGTGCCCCTTCCCGGCTACCAGCACAATGTCCCCGGGGCGCGCCTCCTCGATCGCCATTGCAATCGCCTTGCGCCGGTCGGGCTCGACGCTGTATTTCACGCCAGATTTTTGCAGCCCCACCACCGCATCATTGATAATCACCAGCGGATCTTCGCTCCTGGGATTGTCCGACGTCAGCACCACGAAGTCGCTTCCCCGGCCTGCGGCTTCGCCCATGAGCGGACGCTTCTTCCTGTCGCGATCCCCGCCGCAGCCAAAGACCGTCAGTACTTTGCCCTGCACACCCGAAACCAACTCTCGCCCCAGCGCCGTCAGATTCCGTAAGGCGTCGTCGGTGTGTGCATAGTCCACCACCAGGGTGAAAGGCTGGCCGCAGTCCACCCGCTCAAATCTTCCCGGGACGCATGCCAGCTTGTCGATTCCGGTAGCGATCGCATCGGCCTTACATCCGCGCGCAAAACAAGCTCCCGCCGCGGCCAGAATGTTGTATACATTCACCCGGCCAATCAAGGAGGAGAAAACCGGAATCGTTGCCTCTGGCGTCACCAGATCGAACCGCGTCCCTCGCGTGGTGATATCAACTTTCTCCGCGTGAAAGTCGCCGCGCTCCCAGCCATACTTCAGCACAACGGAACTGCGTTTCCGGCTAAATTCTGCCAGCTTTGCGCCATACTCGTCGTCCACATTGGTCACGGCCGCTCGCGGCGCGTCGGTGCCGCAACCCTCGAACAGCACCCGCTTCGCCGCAAAGTACTCTTCCATGGTGTTGTGATAATCAAGGTGGTCGCGCGTTAGATTCGTAAACACCGCTACGTCAAACGGCACGCCGAACACACGATCCTGGGCCAGCGCATGCGAGGAAACTTCCATCACCGCTTCGGTGGTGCCGTTCCCCAAGGCTTCATTGAAAAGACGATTCAGTTCCAGCGCCTCGGGTGTGGTGTGCGGTGCCGGTAGCACCTTGCCGGCCACGTGGTACTCAATCGTGCCGATGAGAGCGCTCTTCCGCCCTGCCGCCATCAGAATCGATTCCACCAGAAACGCGGTAGTGCTCTTCCCATTCGTCCCTGTGATTCCGGTGACTGCAATCCGCTCGGCCGGCTTCTTATAAAAGTTGGCGCTGAGCCGCGCCAGTGCCCGCCTCCCGTGTGGAACCAATGCCCAAGCCACTCCCGCTCGAGGCTTTTCTGTTGGCGAGTCTGTCACCACAGCGACCGCCCCCGACTGAATTGCCTGATCGATAAACCGGTTACCGTCGCTGGATTCGCCTCGCATGGCCACGAATACGGAGCCGGGCTTCACGCGCCGCGAATCGTATTCCACACCGCTCACGCCCGGATCCCCGTTTTGTGCGAGGACTTCCGCTCCGTCCAGCAACTTTTGGAAGGTCATTGCTGAGAATTATAGGGCACAGGAAAATTGACAGGTGCCGGCGGCAGCCCGCCCATGAGTCTGGCGGGTTACTAACGGCACGTTCCCATGGCTTGCCAGCGGGGCTACATTACTGATATGAGCGCCGGAACCAGCCACGGCAAATATCGTTGCGGCCAGTGCGAGATGCCGGAAGATCAGTGCGAGTGTGATAAGTTCTGCTGCCTCTGCCAAGCGCAACTTGATGTCCGCATCTGCGCGGACGGACTCATGTATTGCGAGCCCTGCCGCAACGCTTGCGATTACAAAACCTCCGACCAAGTGACGACATTCTGAGGCCGAACCGTATCTAGCTTCAGGCACAGAAGCTCAGATCACAACGGCTTCTCTGTATTCTCCAAACACTCGGCGCATCGCGTCGGAGATCTCACCCACGGTCGCATAAGCTTCCACTGCGGTAAGAATTTTTGGCATGACGTTATCGCCGGCGCGAGCCCCATCTTCGACAGCTTGCAGCGCCGCCTTCCATGGCCCGGCATCCCGCCGTTCGCGCAAAGCCCTGACTCGTTCAACCTGTTTCGCCTCGAGCGCAGGGTCAATCCGCTGAATCGGAATCGGTTTCTCTTCTTCCACTTCGAAGCGGTTTACTCCGACAACAATCGCATCCTCGCGATCCACCGCCTGCTGATATTCATAAGCCGCGTTCTGGATCTCCTGTTGCACAAATCCGCGCTCAATCGCCTTCAACATACCCCCCATTACTTCTATTTTCCCGAGGTATTCCGCCGCTCGCTTCTCGATTTCATTGGTGAGCGCCTCGACGTAATACGATCCCGCCAGCGGATCGATGGTCTGCGCCGCACCGGATTCAAACGCAATCACCTGCTGAGTGCGCAGCGCGATTCTCGCCGCCTGCTCGGTCGGTAGCGCCAGCGCCTCGTCGTAGGAATTCGTGTGAAGCGACTGAGTGCCCCCCATCACTGCCGCCAAGCCCTGAATCGCCGTGCGTACGATATTGTTTTCCGGCTGCTGCGCTGTGAGCGTCGATCCCGCAGTTTGGGAGTGGAAACGCAGCATCCACGACTTCGGACTCTTCGCCTTGAAATGCTCCCGCATGATGCGAGCCCACATCCTGCGTGCAGCGCGAAACTTCGCCACCTCTTCCAAAAAATTGCTATGGGCGTTGAAAAAGAAGGAAAGCCGCGGTGCGAATCTATCCACATCGAGCCCGGCCTTGATTGCGGCCTCTACATAAGTCATGCCGTTGGCCAGTGTGAACGCCACTTCCTGGGCGGCAGTGGATCCCGCTTCGCGCATGTGATAGCCCGAAATCGAGATCGTGTTCCACTCCGGAACGTTATCCTTTGCCCAGGCAAACATGTCGGTAATGATGTGCATCGCCTGCTGTGGCGGATAGATATAAGTTCCACGCGCGATGTACTCCTTGAGCACATCGTTTTGCACCGTACCTGAAAGCTGCCGGAGGTCGGCGCCCTGCCGCCGCGCCACTGTCACGTATAACGCCAGCAGAATCGATGCCGTTGCATTGATGGTCATCGATGTCGAAATCTTGGTGAGCTCGATGCCGGCGAACAGCCGTTCCATGTCCTCGATCGAGTCGATGGCCACGCCGACTTTGCCCACTTCGCCCGCGGCCAGAGGATGATCGGAATCCATCCCAATCTGGGTCGGCAAATCAAATGCCACCGAAAGTCCTGTGGTTCCGTTAGCCAGCAAATATTTGTAGCGCTTGTTCGATTCCTCGGCGTCGCCCATGCCGGCATACTGCCGCATGGTCCACAGCCGCCCGCGGTACATCGTAGCCTGCACGCCCCGGGTAAATGGATACTCTCCCGGATATCCAATCTCAGTGTCGTAGTCTGAGCCCTTCAGATCTGCGGGTGTGTAAAGGGGGTTCACCACAATGTGTGACGATGTTTCTATGTCTGCCGCACGCTTCTCGTCGACGACTTTAATTCTGTCCGCCATGAGACAACTCCTTCTAACCCCCTAACCCCCCGTCGCCCCAGAAAATCTTCGTCATTCCGGACTCAGAAATGTCATTCCGAACCAGCTTCAGCCGGCGAGGACCTCTTGTCCTGCGCACTTGAACGCCTCACCGCGCGCCGCTATTTTCCTTTCTTCTTAACCCTCCAGAACGAACTCACCCCGAACCAAGCGAAGACCACTGTGCAACAGATTGCCAGTGCCATGCGACCCAGCCCTGCTTGTCCTGCATGATATTTTCCGTATTCCCGCACCGAACCCGCCCCCAGGCTCAACGCCATCAAGAGGAACACGACACCGGTAACCTCTAGCCATAACTGGTGCAGCACTCGTCCAAAGGCCCGCCCCGTCGCAGCCACAGCACTCTTGGCGGCCCGCAACGTACGGCTGCGGCCGGCCTGCTCGGTCGCGACCCGCGCCACTACCCCGAGCTTTCGTGCGGTAGAAACCCTGCTCATTTGCCTCGATTTTAACAGCCCGGAGCGCTACAATGACGCAAACCTTTGGCCGCCATCGAACCGTTCGGCAGCCCGAGGCATCTAATTTGGGTTGGAAGTTTTCAGCGAACTGTGATCGGGGGGAACGTGGACCAGCAACTCAAAGACTTGATGAAGGAACTCGGCGAAGCCATCAACGAATCCCTCTCGGATTCGGAGCAGATCGCTGAAGTTGTCTCTCGCATCAAAGAGGGCGGCTATGATATTTTTCTGGTCCTCGAAGCCACCATCGGTGTTAGCAAACAGGGCGAGAAGACATCCGACAAAACCTCCCTGGTTACCACTCTCTCCACTAACCCCGAATTCAAAGTCAACGACCAGGATCTGAAGTTCCTCAAATCGCTCCGCATCAAGATCGAGGAAGACAAGTAGCTTTGATCCGCGGGAAGAACCCCTCTCCCTGCGTCTAATTTGTGTCCGTCAATCTGCCCGGCAACTTTCCTGTCTGTGCTACCATCTACTGTTTTCTGTGGCAGCGGAAGACCGAACGTAGTCTGTTCGAAAGTCAGAGACAGTCCGATGAAAGACACACTCGGGGTCCTTCTCGCAGGCGGCGCTGGAGAGCGCCTTTATCCACTTACTCGCGACCGGGCCAAGCCCGCCGTCACTTTCGGCGGGATGTATCGCATCATCGACATCACTCTCTCCAATTGTCTCAACTCTGACCTGCGCCGCGTGTACATCCTCACGCAATACAAAGCGCTTTCGCTGAATCGCCACATCCGCGAGGGCTGGAACATTCTGGGCCGCGAAGTAGGCGAGTTCGTGGAAGTGCTGCCGCCGATGAAGCGCGTCAGCGACCAGTGGTATCAGGGCACTGCGGACGCGGTCTACCAGAACATTTACTCCATCGGATCGGAGCAGCCTAAATACGTCTTGATCCTTTCCGGCGATCACATCTACAAAATGGATTATGGCAAGATGATGACGCAGCACGAGGACTCGGCTGCCGATGTCACGCTGGCCACGATCCAGATTAATCTGGAAGAGACTTCTCGTTTCGGCGTGGTCGACGTCGACAAGGATGGCCGCATCAATGGCTTCGAAGAAAAGCCCGTTACAACGCAACTTCGTTCTCCCTGGAACCAGGAGAAAGTTGCCGGCTCCATGGGCGTTTATCTCTTCAATGCTGACGTTCTCATCCCGGTTTTGCTGAAAGACTCCGAGGATCCCAATTCGAGCCACGATTTCGGCAAAGACATTCTTCCCAAGATGGTCGACGACTATCGCGTCTTCGCCTACGACTTCATCGACGAGAACAAGAAGGAAGCTCTCTACTGGCGGGACGTGGGCACGCTCGAGGCTTACTACGAAGCCAACATGGACATTGTTTCGGTCTCCCCGATTTTCAACCTGTACGACCAGGAGTGGCCGATCCGCACCCACCAGCGCCAATATCCGCCAGCGAAATTTGTCTTTGCGGAGAAGGACCGGATGGGAACTGCGCTCGACTCCATCGTCTCGAACGGCTGCATCGTTTCCGGCGGCGTGGTTAAGGGCTCGGTACTGTCTCCTGATGTGCGCGTGAATTCCTACTCCGAGGTCGACGCCTCCATCTTGTTCTCGCACGTCGCCGTAGGGCGCCATTGCCGCATCCGCCGCTGCATTATCGACCGCAACGTTCATCTTCCAGAAGGCACGACGATCGGCTATGACACGGAAGCCGACCGCTCGCGCTACTTTGTTACCGATAGCGGCATCACCGTGGTCACGCGGGATTATTCACTCTTCGAAAATCCCGTGACGGTGGATTACTTCACCAGCGAATAGAGCCTGTTACCTTTTGGTAACTGGTATACCCTCCCCCCTCCCACCCGTCTTTTGGAATCATCACGTTAGCAAGAAATTCAGCGCAAAATACGCCCGATAAAGGACTTAAGTATCAAAATCTGTGAAACAAAGGACTTGCCGGGGCTGTGCGGGTGATGAATCATAATGCTGCACTGCCTGCGCTTTGATGATCAGTGGTTGGGGCTGTGGAGGGCAAGGTTAGACGTCACAGCGCTGACGCGAGCAGTCCCGCTCTCATCAGCTTTCACGGATACCCACCGCTTCGGCTGCGCTCAGGGCAGGCTCTTGCCAAAAACGCAAAGGTAGGGCTGCCTCGTTCGTGGTACGGAACTCCGGCCTCGTCACGCGATGAAGATTACTGGCATTGCCAGCCGCCTTCTGTTCGCGCGCTGGTGGGACACAACTGCTTGACGAGACTGGCGAACCTTGGATCGCTCAAATAGCGTTTAAACGAGTCATCCTTGGCGGGATCAGGGATGCCCTCGCCGGGATTCGAGTTGGACTTGTATTGAAACGCCAGCCTAAGCTGTTCCATTGCGCCCCCGAGGTCACCTAATTCCGAATCCGAGCAGGCCAGATTGTACCGAAACATCGGATATGTGGGATTCGACTTCACCCCGTATTCGAAAGTCGCCTTCGCCTTCGATATTTCGCCCGACATACCGTAAGCCATACCTAAATTGTCCACCAGGACATTCCATTGCGTTTGGCTCAAGGCACGCCCCTGTCTTTCGAGTTGTAGTGAGCTTTCGTAGTGCGAAGCTGCTCTGATCCAATCCTGATGCAGAAAGTAAATGCTTCCGTAGCCAAATTCGGTGACGCTGTCGGGTTTGTAGTCCGGAATGAGGTGGATACCGCTGATCAGCGAATCGAAAAACTTGTCGTCGGCCGGCGAATAAGAACCCTTCGAAATATGAAAGTCGAGCCCGAGATCGCCGCTAGTGGCGTAGCCGAAAACATCTTTTTGATGGATCGGCTGCCCGCGAAATTCGGGAACTATATATTCTCGCATTGAAAAGTCGCCGCGTGCAAAAGTTCTCATTGCTTCAATTTTGAATCCGTTGTCTAGTGCCGCCCTGCGAAGATCCACGAATGCACGTTCACTCAATTCCATTGCGGTCTGCTTTTTATCCAGCGGGTAAAGGAGGGCCGAGAAGACCAAACCATGCGTATCGGAGGCCTGCACTTTTCTGCGAGTGGCACTTCCGTCCAGCTGGTTTTGTTCGAGTTTCAGATGAAGGAGGTCGATCTGAAGCGCGGCGGGTTGGTCTGGCACGCTCATTGTGAGCGAGTTGTGCGGCTCCTCGAAACCAATGGTTACTTGGGCCCTGACGATTTGCGTTCCCGAGGCCAAGAGTGCGAGCAGAGTCAGTTTCGAAACGCAAGGGCGGCTCATAATCGGGCGTGAGTCTACACTGAGGTCGAATCAGCAATCAATGGCACTTGCCTGGCGGCCTATTCCATAGCGCAATTATCGGCGGTGAAGGTGCGGGGTATTCTATGTACTGTCTTGTGGGTAGCTGGTATTGGTGTCTTTAGCCGCGGCTAAAGCCTTTGTTGAAATGGCAGGCGTTTTACGGCGCGGCTGAAGCCGGCACCCTTTCAAGACAAAGCAATTTAGAACACGGGCGGTTAGCTTATCCGGGGAGCTTCGTTGGAAGATGTCCAGGTAGGTGCGATGCTGGTGCGCCGCTGCGTAGCGGGTGACGCCGCCGCCTGGGGGAAAATCGTCTAGATCCAGCCTCACTGGCGGCGACATATGAAATATGCCCGTGAGGGTGGGCCGGCCGCCGAGCAAGTTAACTACTGAACCGTTGCAGTATGAGCGTAATAACCGTGCCGGGCATAGACGCGCAGTTTGCGGCCCGATTTGTGAGCCGTCACCGCAATCTTACGGTAGGAACCGTCTGCCTTGAACTGGGCCGGCTTATAGGAAACCAAGTACCGGCTTCGGATCACTTGCTGCAGGTCGGAGAGTCTGTGATCCAGATTTCCCAGAGAATCGGGGAAAAATGCGGCGCCGCCGGTGTGCGCAGCCAAAGCTCTCATGGCGCCATCGGCGACCCCGGCGCCAGCGTTATTCCCCCCAGCAAACTCCCGAGTGCTCACGGTGTAGACAATCACTTCGTTGCGTTCCGCACTTTCAATGGCTTCTTTTAGAGTCGCACTGCTGGAATTGTCTTCTCCGTCGCTAATGACCACGAGCATTTTCGCCGCCGGTTGTTCTTCGGCGAGACTACCTAGTTTGTCAGACGCAAATTTGACCGCATCCCAAAGGGACGTACCGCCTCCGGGAGCGAGTTGATCGATGCCTTGGGCAATTTTCACGCTGTCCCCGGTCAAATCCTGAACCAGAAGCACGGCGTTTGAGAAGCCGACGACAAAGGCCTGATCGCGCTTGCCGGTCAAGGATCTCTTCAGAAACGCGGCCGCCGCCTGCTGCTCGAACGCGAACTGATGGATAATAGAATTGCTCGTATCGATGACCAGGCCAAGCCGTAGAGGTAACTCGGATTCATTTCGGAATCCCAGCATCGCGGCTGGAGGTTTGCCTGCATCCTGAATTATCACTTCCTGGCGAGTGAGGTCCGTCACTGACTTGCCGTGATCCGTGGCAGCGAAAAATACCGCGACCTCGTTTACATTGCTGCGCAAGACATAGGGAGCAACGTTCAAGTAGGAATGCCCAGCTCCAAGCAGTGATGCGCGCGGTTGTTTACCCGGAACCGATAGCCCTACGGAGTTCGCCTCCGGGCAGGATTCGCAAATGGATTCCACTTCCGCCAGTTGCCTCTGCTGATTAAGCTGCTCCATGACCCTTTGAGCGGATGTCGGAATTCCTACTGACGTCGTATTCGGATCAAGCGGAGCGGCCGAATAAGCGATCTCTACCGAAGATGGCGGGGGCGGATGATTCTGCAGGTCCGTGATCTGGTCAATCATCTGCCGGGCAGCAGCGGCGGCCGGAGAGTTCGGGGCTTCGTCGAGGAAGGTCTTTAGTTCATCTTTTGTCTCTTCGAGCTTGCCCTGCCCCTGCCAGGCGGCTGCCGCAAAGTAGTGCACGATGGCGGCATCCTCATGTTTACGGCCGTGCACTTGCTGAGCAGTTGCGATCACGCCCGTGTAGTCGTGATTCAACAACTGCGCATAGGTAAGCGCCGTGAGCAAATGAAGATCGAGTGGGGCCAGCGCCGAAGCCCTCTGGATGGATTCCTGTGCAGAGGCGAAATTCTTGAGCGCCAGCTGCGACCAGCCCAGATTGAGGTAGCAATACGGTAAATGGTTGTCCAACTCGACTGCACGCGAGAATTCACTTTGTGCCTGCTCGTTCTGACCCAGCTTCAGATACGCCGAGCCCAACGCATTGTGAGCCGACACAAAGTTCGGATAAATCGTGACCGCCTTGGTCAGGCTAGCAACCGCGCCGCTGAAGTTTTTTTGTATCAAAAACCGCGTGCCCTTTTCATACTCGCGGGTCGCCGCATTGGGAGCCTTCCGGTCTAACTTGGAAACCGAACCAGAAAGGCTTGCCAGGTTCCTTTCCCAGCGGTCCTGGCTAATCTCCAAAACCATATCCAACCGCGTCGGGTCGAACCCATTCATGTAAGGATTGGGAGCCAGATTCGTCTGCGAACAAGCAGGTGGCGTCGAGAAGAGGACGAGGCAAGCTGATAGAAGGACGGAGGCGATTGCACAACGTTTTGATTTGCACCGAGAATACATGGGCGCAACTGCCCCCAGCAGGCGGTGCAAGATTATAGCTCAGTTTCTGACTGTCTTGACCTACAGAAAGTGCGAACCGCAGTGGATCGCAGGGCGGTCCATCGGAATCCGCACGGCAGCCACAGGCCCAAAATAACTCCGCTGCTACAATGCCCTGTTTCGAACAACTTGCGGCTTGTGCCGATGGATCGGCGAACTTGCGCCAGCACATCCGCGTACTGTCTTGTGGAGAAAACTGCTGCCTGAGCCGGAACACAGCAGGTTCCTCACCGCGCCTGCGGCCCGGTTCGGAATGACAAAGATTTTGCTGAGAGCTAACGGCCGGTAGCTAACAGCCGCTTTTCCGGGGAGACTCGGTTGGAAGATGTCCAGGTAGTTGCGATGCTGGTCCGTCGCTGTGTTGCCGGCGATGCTGCTGCCTGGGAAGAAATCGTTCAGACCTACAACCGGCGTATCTATAACATCTGCTATCGCTTCGCGGGTTCGGCCGATGATGCCGAAGACCTCGCCCAGGAAGTTTTCATCAAGATGTACCGCACACTTTCGAGCTACGACAGCTCGAAGGGAGCATTTGTCACCTGGGTAACCACCATCACCCGCAACCTGCTGGTCGATCACTTCCGCAAGACCAAGCAGGACCGCATCACCGACTCGCTCGACGCTACGTCGTCAGCGCATGAGGATGCGCAGCCGCTCAGTGAGCAAATTCAGGACCAATCTGCGCCTCCCGACCAGCACGTGCGCAGCCGGGAGGTAGGAGAGACGGTTCACGCCGCCCTTGGCAAATTGTCGCCTGAGCTCCGTGAGGCTGTGATTCTAAGGGATTTACAAGATATGGACTATCGCGAAATCGCAACCGTTTTGAGGGTTCCGGAGGGAACTGTGAAAAGTCGAATAAATCGTGGGCGGGCGGAACTTGCACGCCTGCTACAACGTACCTATAGGCAGGTGATGTGATGCCAGACCAGACCAGTGACGGAATGCAGTGCGTCGAGTTCGACAGCCTGCTTACGGACGCGCTTGATGGCGTTCTGACGGGCGTTCGACTTGACCGCTTCCAGGCTCACGCGCGGGCTTGTTCCGCCTGCGGGCCGCTGTTCGCCGAAGTCGAGGCGGGCCGCAACTGGCTGAAGGATCTCACGGAGGCGGAGCCTCCAGTCAGCCTGGTCACCAATATCCTGGCATCCACAACGGGCGTTGACACCCAGCGCTTGCGTCAAAATGTTCCTGCATCGAAGCCACGCATTCCATGGCTGGAGAAAGTGCAGGCGTGGGCTTCGGGGGTGATGCAACCCGTCTTTGGTCAGGCTTGGGCAACGATCCGCCAGCCGCGATTTGCCATGTCATTCGGCATGGCATTTTTCGCGCTGTCGGTAGCATTGAGCGTGCTGGGCATAAAACCCGCCGACTTGCGCCAGGTGAGCTTGCGTCCCGCGGCCATACGGCACACGTATTACAACACGCAGGCTCGCGTAGTAAGGTATTACGAAAATATCCGGTTCGTGTATGAGGTGGAATCGCGCATGCGTGAACTCAAGCGCACTGTGACGCCCGCCGAGCCCGCACCGGCAAAGAAAGATCACAAGAACGACACAACTCAACAGCCCGAGCAGAAGCAGGAGCGCAATTACAGCCAGACGGAAAATCATCTTGTTCTGGCCAGCGCTCCTCTGGGTCCATCTGTAAACGATTCGTATTTAGTCGAACGGCCTGTAGTGTCGGTGACCACGTACAGGAGGTTCGTATGAACTGCGCCACGCACAACGATACGGCTGCAGTTGCGTTTTGCCGCACCTGCGGCAAGCCGCTCTGCGCCAATTGCACCCGCGACGTCCGCGGAGTCGTCTACTGCGAGCCTTGCCTCGCGGCCCGTTTGGAGAGCACCGCTCCGGCAGCGGGGTTCGTGCCCGTACCGCCTGGCTATCCGTTAGGGAACGTCGCGACCGCCGCCAAACCCGCGTCAGGCTCATCCGGCCCCAATCCCGCAGTAGCGGGCATTCTCGCAGGATTTTTTCCCATCGGCGTCGGCGCCGTCTACTGTTCGCAGTATGCCAAAGGACTCGCGCATCTGGTGATCTTTGCGCTTTTGGTCTTCGGCCTGAACTTGGAGCTGCCTTGGTACGGCTACCTCGTGCTGGGCTTGTCTCTCGGCTTTTTCTACTTCTACCAGATCATCGACGCGGTGCGTACCGCGAAGGCGGTTCAAATTGGCCAGCCCCCTCCTGATCCATTTGGCCTGGCACAAACCTTCGGAGCCGGCGAAAAGATCGACACCACGAAGGTTCCCGTCGGCGCTGTGATTTTGATTGCGCTGGGCGTGCTTTTCCTGCTGCATACGGTGGGACTTCTCGAGTTTGGCATTGGCCGCTTTTGGCCTCTGATCCTGATCTTTCTCGGAGGATGGATCTTTGCGAGGCAATGGGGAATGATCGGAGCTCACCCCGCGGGCTGTACTTGCACGACCTGCCGAATGCGCAAGGCTGTTGGTTATAACTGTCAATGCGACCGATGCCGCATGCGGAAAATAACGGGTCCGGCCGTGTTGGTCACGATCGGAATATTGGCCTTGTTGGGCAATCTGCACGGTCCGGGCTTTGAACGCACCTGGCCGGCGATACTGCTCGTGATCGGTGTTGTGAAGTTGCTGCAGAGCAACGCCTCCACAGCGGGACACCTCGACCGGGCGGCACAGGTAACTGCTCCGCCGTCGTCGTCACCTCCCCCTCCCGATCCCGCACCACCTGCTTCCGGCGAGGTGCACCATGTCTAGCCCTGTCCAAACGCCGCCTCAAGCTCCGCTTCCGCCGCGACGCTATCGCCGTTCGTTTGCCGGACCGTTCGTTTTGATCGTACTGGGAATCGTTTTTCTGCTGGGCAACTTGCACCTTCTCTCCTGGGAACGGCTGGGACTGTGGTTCGCCCATTACTGGCCGCTGCTTTTGATTCTCTGGGGAGTAATCAAGCTGATCGAGCATCAGCAAGCCCAGCGCGATGGGTTGCCCTCGCGCGGTATTGGCGCAGGCGGCGTTTTCCTGGTGATCGTGATTGTCTTCTTCGGATTGATCGCCACCCATGTCTCGCGTTTCCACTGGGACGAGATCCGCGACAACATGGGGATCGACGACAACGATATCGGCGACATTTTCGGCGACAAGTTCACCTTCGACGATCATCTGGAGCAGGATATCCCTCCAGGCGTTACCAGCCTGCGCGTCAACGACGATGAGGGCGCGGTGCGGGTGAACCCCTCGAACGACAACAAAATTACCGTGGTTGTCCGGAAGCGAGTGGGCGCCGATAATCAGACCGACGCCGATAAATATAACCAGCAAACCAAACCTGCGATCAACCTCGCCGGCAATGTGATGGTTCTCGACGCGAGAACTCATGGCTCCGGCAATCACCCGGTGCAGAACGATCTGGATATCTCGATCCCGCGAAAAATGGATCTCCACATTACCGGGCGCAAGGGCGAGGTCTCCGTCACGGGCCGCGACGGGGAAGTCGAAATCGTGAGCCAGCATGGCGACGTTTCCGTCGAAGATGTCATCGGAAACGTGAAAATGAATGTCGAGAAAGGCTCCGCCAAGATAGAGCAAATTACTGGCGACGTCCACATCGACGGCCGGCTTAACGAAATCTCTGTGATGGACGTGAAGGGCTCGGTGCAACTCGACGGCGAGTTTCAGGAGAGTGTCAAACTTGGCCATATCGCGAAAAATGTCAGCTTCAAATCGTCCCGTACCGATCTCGAGTTTTCGCGGATCGATGGCGAACTCAATCTGGATTCCGATGACCTTCATGCGGACAAGATCATCGGCCCTCTCCACTTGACGACGCGCTCCAAGCAGATCCGCCTGGAGGACGTTTCCGGAGATGTGCGGCTGCAGAACGATAACGGCGGGGTGGAAGTTTCCATGCGTTCACTGGGCAACGTGCAAATCGACAGCCGCAATGGCGACGTGCAGTTGAGCGTGCCGGACAAAGCGGGATTTCGGGTAGATGCACGCACGCGCGACGGCGAAATTCAATCCGACTTTCCGGAGTTGAAAATCGAGAATGGCGACCACGAGGCTACCGCGACCGGCAGCGTGGGGAATGGAATGTCTCACATCGTGATCAATAACGAGCACGACGGCATCGAGATTCGCAAAGTGTCGGCGACCGCTGCGGCCGCAAACCCAGCAGTTCCAGCGGCACCGGCGAAGCCTGCGAAGACACTTCCCGCGCCTAAAGGAAAAGTAGAACCGACGGATAACTGAAGCGAGGAAGGTCAGATTGCTTGTGTGGGGACAGGCGCCCCTTCGGCAAGCTCAGGGCAGGCTCTCGGCGGTCCGGGCGCAGCCCGGGGCAGGCGTCCGATTAACTCAGTCGCCCAACTTATCGCCAGCTAACTCCTCGACCCGAGCCAGCACTTCATCCTCACTCAACTTCGATGAATCGATCACGATGGCATCCTCCGCCGCCATCAGCGGAGACGCAGCCCGAGTGCGATCTCTTCGGTCGCGTTCGCGCAAATCTGCAGCCACGTTCGCGGCCACCTCGCCTTTAATCTTCTGCTGCTGCATGCGCCGCTGCTCGCGCACCACCGGATCAGCATCTAGAAAAACCTTCAGATCGGCGTCGGGAAAAACTTTCGTTCCAATGTCGCGGCCTTCCATCACCACGCCACCGCCGACGCCCATTTCACGCTGACGTGCCACCATCCAGGCGCGTACTGCGGGATGCACCGACACCCGCGATGCCGCCTCCGTCACGTCACGCTCCCGAATGCGGGCAGAAACATCGTGCCCGTTCAGCAACGTCCTGTTTCCTCCCATCGTGGGCTCGAGCTGAATGCGCGACTCCTGCGCCAGCTTTAATAGGGTGGCTTCATCGTCGAATGACGCATCCTTTTCGATGGCCTGCAGCGCCAGCGCCCGATACATCGCCCCGCTCTCCAGGTTCACGTAGCCTAGTTTGCGTGCCAGGCGGCTAGCGATGGTGCTCTTGCCGGCGCCCGCCGGCCCGTCAATGGCAATGATGAGCTTGCGCTGAGAGTGATTGTGGTCAGTGTTATCCGTCATTTCGCGAGTAGATTGTACACGGAACGCCGCGATTGACGGGCGGTCTACTTTATCGCGCGATGCGGCCTGGCGGAGGCGGCCGCGACTTCCTTCTCCGGCGTGATCTGCAACATTGATCTGCCGCTCACATGCACGAAGCTCAATTCCCTGGCCGCCAACAGTGCGTTCACTGCTTCCTTTACCCGCGACCGCGCCACAAATTTTCCGAAAAAAAATTCCAGTTCCGTCTGCTCGGCAGCGACCACACAGTCCAGATATTTGGAGAGCAGCGCCGAGAGCGCCTGTTGCACTGACAATCCCACGCCTTCGCGCACCGCATCCGGCGCCCAGCGATAGAGCAAATCCCAGTAGGAGCCTTCATTGGCCTTGTAGTCCACGCGGGTGATGCGCAGCTTCGCCAACAACTCAGCCAGCGCCTTATCAAGGACCGCTAGCGAAACGCTGCCGCCCAGCGCCTCCTGCAGTTTTTGCTTCGAGATGGGACCATCACGCCGGATCAACTCAAAGGCGTCACAAGCCAGCTGAGAATAAGCAGAGCGTGGCCCCGGCTTCGGCGCTAATTTGGGATTGCGCTCGCCCACCAGAGCATAAAAATAAGGAAACACCGAGGCCGCAACGAGAAATGCGTTGTTCTCCTCAAGCAGATTCGCCTCATAGGCCGACCGCTCGCGCAGCAGCCGCACCATGACTTCCGTCGCTTCTGCCGCCCTGGGATCGGAGTAAGCATGCTGCCATGTCGGCAGGCGATTGTCTGATCCCACGAAGGCGCCGATGAACGTAGGCACCGGCATCGCGGGCCGCACGGGATACATCAGGCAGAATCCCACGCCCTCAACAAACGCGCGCGCCTGCTCAATCGTCCGGATGGCCTTCCCATCCAGCCGCCACTTCTCGCGCCGCAGTTGCTGTAGATCCTGTTCGGTCATAAAAACGGCAATTAGCAGTTGGCAATCAGCAGTTGGCAATTAGCAGTTGGCAATTAGCAGTTGACGGCGCCCGCCTTTGCGCAGGGCCAGAAAATCCGAACTGCAAGACGCCAAGTGCCAACCTCTAATTGCTTCTCCCGCTAGATTCTCTTAAACGCCTTCTGAATATCCTTTACAGAATAACGCAGCACCACCGGCCGGCCATGTGGACACGACATGGGATGATCCGTCTTCGCCAGTTCCGTGAGGAGCCACTCCATTTTGTTCTGTTCCAGCGGCATGTTCACCTTGATCGCAGCGTGGCAGGCAATCGAGGCGGCGATGCGCCCGCGAATCTTTTCGAGATTCAGCGACTGCTCTTCTCTCGAAATCTGATCGAGCAATTCATGCAGCATCTTCTCCACCGCTGCGGCATCCACTCCCGCCGGCGCGACTTTCACTGCAACGCTGCGCGCACCAAAGGGCTCGGCCTCGAATCCGTTGTGCTGCAGCTCGTCGGCAATTTCCGCAAACACCGCCTGCTGCGCCGGAGAAAGTTCCAGCACGATCGGCATCAGCAGCCGCTGGCTCTCCACCTTCTGAGCCGCACGCTGCTTTAGCACTCGTTCAAATAGAACTCGCTCATGCGCTACGTGCTGATCGACAATCCACAAGCCATCTTCATTCACCGCGAGGATAAACGAATTGCGAATCTGTCCCAGCGGACGCAGCGTCGAAAGCGCTGCCAGCGTCGGCTCTTCTTCTCGCGCGTCGAGCTCCGGTGCGCAACCGTTGTCTGGAACTTGATCGATCTCCCGTCTCTCAAGTCCGCGTGCCACCGGAATCGCGGCATTCGCCTCAACGGCAATTCCGCCTTCGAATTGAAGCCGCGCCGAAACCGGCGGAGGCACCGGCGCCTGCAGCGCAAATCCAGCCCCGCCGGCCGGTTCATAGAATGCCCGCGCCAGCGCTCCTGACTCAGCCATATCCGACGGCGGGTCCCACTCCCGTGCTCCCGGCGTCAGTCCCGAGCTCGCCGTCGCGTGAGCATAAATCTCGGTGGTGAACTGGGGCGCCGGACGGGCCTTCATCAACGCCGCCCGCACCGTGTCCCGCACAAAATCATGTAACAGCGACGATTGCCGAAACCGGACCTCGGTCTTCGAGGGATGAACATTCACGTCTACCTCGCCCGCGGGCAATTCCAGAAACAGCAGCACCACCGGGTACACCGTCGGCGGAATAATATTTCGATAAGCCTCCGTCAGCCCGTGCTGCACCAGGCGATCGCGAATCAGCCGCCCGTTCACGAACACATAAATCGAATTCCGGTTCAGCTTCTGAATTTCCGGCTTCGAAACAAAGCCGTGCAGCCGCATCTCGCCCGGCGTAGCTCCGGCCGCTGGCCCGCCTTCGTCGTCCTCCTCTTGTCTCCGCCAGGGCGGAGGCTTCGGCAAGCCGACGTGCTCCAGCGTCTGCACGGCCGCCACTGCGATCAGCTGATCGAGCGTTTCCTTGCCGAACACCTGATAGACGCGCTCGCTGTATCCCGCGACCGGAGGCGCTACCAGCATGGCATTCGTCGCCGAATGTAACTCGAAATGCTTCTCCGGATGCGCCAGGGCATAATGCGTGACCAGTGACGCAATGTGCGCCAACTCCGTGGACTCCGCTTTCAAGAACTTTTTCCGCGCCGGAGTATTAAAAAAAAGATCCCGCACCGTGATCGAAGTTCCCTCCGGTAACCCAGCTTCTTCGACCCGCGCCATCTTCCCGCCATTGATCTCGATAATCGTTCCCGATGCTGGACTTCCGGACTCCGCCGCGCAAGTCTCTAGCCGCAGCCGCGACACCGATGCAATCGACGGCAGCGCCTCCCCTCGAAATCCCAGCGTGGCCACACGCAGCAAATCCTCGGCATCTTTGATTTTCGAAGTTGCATGGCGCTCGAACGCCAGCATGGCATCGTCACGGACCATCCCGCATCCATCGTCCGTAATCTGAATCAGCTTCTTGCCGCCCGCCTCCACGCTGATTTTGATCCGCGTCGCGCCTGCATCCAGCGCGTTCTCCAGAAGCTCCTTCACCACTGAGGCAGGCCGCTCCACCACCTCGCCGGCGGCGATCTTGTTGGCGACTTGCTCGGAGAGTACGTGGATGCGGCCCATGAGTTGAGATCCCTCGCTGCACTCGGGATTTCGGCTGCGGGCTCCCCCTTCGACTGCGCTCAGGGTCACGCCCGCAAGACGCCTCAAGTTTCGCAGATGCCACGGCGGATGGCAAAGTTCCGGTCCGAGCGGAACGATGAGCGACCCTGCTGATAGTATTTATTCTTGTTTTTCGAAATTCCAGACACGGTCAAAGCGATTCCATGATTCGGTCTTTTAAAGACATGAAGCCGACAATTCCGGAGAGCTGCTATGTCGACGAGTCGGCGCAGATTATTGGCGAGGTCGTACTGGGCGAGCATGCATCGGTGTGGATGAACGCGGTGCTACGCGGCGACGTTTATGCCATTCGCATCGGGTCCCATTCGAACATTCAGGACTGCAGCGTGCTGCACGGAATGAAAAACCTCTACGGAGTGACCGTGGGCGAGTACGTCACGGTAGGGCATTCTGTGACTTTGCACGGGTGCGTCATTGAGGACCGTTGCCTGATCGGCATGGGTTCCGTCATTTTGAATGGCGCGAAGATTGGCGCGGGGTCGATCATTGCCGCGGGCACACTGATTCCCGAGGGAACGGTGGTCGAGCCCGGGTCATTGTGGATGGGATCTCCCGGAAAGTTCCGCCGCAAACTGGAAGAAGGCGAAGACCAGACCATCATGCGCTACGCCACCAATTATCTGGGATACAAAGAGGATTATTTACGCGAGGGTTAGTACTTTGACGCGCTTTTGCAGCGTCGACGCGATAGAGATCCTTCGACTTCGCAAACCGATTCATAAAGCGAATCGGTTCGCTGCGCTCAGGATGACAGATCTATTTACGGATTCTCGGCACGCGGTACCTGTTACTCGGCACTCTAGGAATGCTTCGGGTGGTGGAGAGCTGTGCAGGGAGAACTCGCTGAGGAGTTTGCGGAGAGATTGAGCTCCGAGGGATCCCCTTCGGCTTCGCTCAGGGCAAGCTTTCGACTGCGACATGTCTTTCGCAATGCGAAAGACAAGTCTTCGCTCAGGATGACAACTTGAGATCACTACAATGATTAAAGCTGTTCGAGGAACGCGAGACCTGCTGCCGCCCGACACGGCGCTGTGGAACTTTGTGGAGTCTGCGGTGCGCGACGTTTTCCGCGCTTACAACTTCCAGGAAATCCGCACGCCGATTTTCGAGAGCACCGAACTCTTTGCGCGAGGCGTGGGCGAAGAAACCGACATCGTGGCGAAGGAAATGTTCACCTGGGAAGATCGCGGCCGCGCCGAAAGCGACAAGGGAAACTCGCTCACCCTCCGCCCCGAGAATACCGCCGGGGTTGTCCGCGCCTACATCGAGCACAAGCTTTGGGATCGCGGACTGAACAAGCTCTACTACATCGGCCCGCAGTTTCGACGCGAACGGCCGCAGAAGGGCCGCTACCGGCAGTTCTACCAGATTGGCGCGGAAGTGATCGGTCCCGCTTCGGCCGGCAGCGAATCGCCGGCTCGCGACGCGGAAGTGCTGGAAATGCTGGCCGCGCTGCTCGATCGCCTCGGGATCAAGGGATGGAATCTCGAGTTGAACTCAGTCGGCTGTGCGAACGATCGCGGTGCCTTCAATGAGGCGCTGCGCAGGGCTTTGGAGCCAGTCGTCGGAGGGATGTGTGTCGATTGCCAGCGCCGTGCCGTGACCAATCCCCTGCGCGTGTTCGATTGCAAAGTGCCGGCCGATCAGCCGATCATCGAAACGCTGCCGCGCATCAGCCAGTTTCTGGATGAAGCGTGCCGCACGCATTTCGAAGCAGTGAAAAATATTCTGACCAAGGTCGGCGTCCCCTTCACCTTGAATGACCGACTTGTCCGCGGGCTCGATTACTACACGCGCACCGCATTCGAATTCACCCACGGAGCACTCGGAGCGCAGAATGCGATTCTCGGCGGCGGCCGTTATGACGGACTTTCCGAGGCGCTCGGTGGCCCTGCTGCGCCCGGAATCGGATTCGCGATCGGCGAAGACCGACTCGTCATGTCGTTGCAGGAATCCGCGCCGGCGGAAAGTGTGCTGAAGAAACCGGATGTGTATGTCGCTCCGCTTGGTGCCGGCATGAACGCCGAAGCCGCCCGTTTGGCGCGCGAATTGCGCCGCCACGACGTGGTCCTCGATCTGGGAGATGAAACTTTCCGCCTGAAGAAATCGTTTGAGGCTGCAACCAAGGCGGGAGCAAAATACATTTTGATCGTCGGCGAGAATGAAGTGAAGGCTGACACCTTCGCCCTAAAGAATCTGGCAACGGGCGAGCAGGTCTCGGTTCCGCGAGCGGAGCTGGTGAAGCGCATCAATGAGTAACCATGGGGAAAATCCGTTCCATGCTCGATGACGCTGCCCGGGATTTCATCGAAGCGCAGCATATATTTTTCGTCGCCTCGGCGCCGCTTGATGCCACCGGCCACGTGAACCTGTCCCCAAAAGGCCTGGATACATTTCGCGTCCTCAGCCCCACCACGGTCGCTTACGTTGATTTCAACGGCAGCGGCGTCGAGACCATCGCTCACCTGAGGGAGAATGGAAGAATCGTGCTGATGTTCTGCGCGTTCCAAGGTCCGCCAAACATTTTTCGCCTGTACGGCCAAGGCCGTGTGATGGAACCGGGCGATCTGGAATTCGCCACTCTCGCCGAGAAATTCCCGAGTCGCGAAAATGCCCGCTCCATCATCGTCATTGAGCTCACGCGGGTCAGCGACTCCTGTGGCTATGGCGTTCCTTTTTTTCGCTATGATGGCGAGCGCGAGCAGCTCGGCGCCTGGGCGCGCAAGCAGGGGCGGGAAGGCCTGGAAGCGTACCGTGAGCGGAAGAACGAACGCAGCATCGACGGGCTTCCCGGCATTTCGGTGCCGAAACTTGATCAGAAGGAGGTTCTGTGAAATTTTCCTGGCTATTCAGCACTTTTCTACTCTGTTGCGTCGCGACTCTTCACTCCATGGGGCAGACTTCAGCTCCCGCCAAACCTCAAAGTCCCTTGGAGCAAACCGCAATCGCCAATGAGAGGAGCCTGATCGAAGCCAAGAAAAAAGATGACGGCGCATACTTCAAACGGACACTTACCCAGGATTTCTCGCTGGTGGGCGTCGACGGCAAGCTGCTGGAAGGGCAAGAGGCGGCCGACAATCTGGGCGACTCGGGCCTGCTGGAACTAACGCCCTACGACATGAGAGTGGTTGGCCTCGGCTCGGAAGCCGCCATCGTCACCTATGACGCCATCGTCCGCGAGGCACCGGAGGAGGATCAGGGACCGCCTCCACGCTACCAGCATTTCAGCTCGGTATGGGTGAAGCAGGGCGATCAGTGGAAGCTGAAATTCCATCAGGCCACCGCCGCGCATTTTGGTGACTGGTAGAGACTTCCTTTTCGCCTGGAGCCGGGTGGCGAGGCCGCGAATCTACATTCCCACCCCGGGCGGCGCGTACCGGTAAAGATACGTAAAGCCTATTGACCTGTTTTGGTTTTCCGGGTACATTGTGTTGTTCCACGGACAACCGGAGCCTCTGGGTCAGTTCTGAATGCACCTCGACCTGTGAGCCCAAATCAGGAATACGAGCATCTTTGGGGTCCGGTCGCGCATCTATTCTAGTTAGGAATTGCGCTAACTCCTAGACAATCTCAGCAGAATCAGCGGTTTAGAGAGACGCGTGAAGTCTCTGCCGATTCTACGAGGAACGAGGGCTGAAGCGTCATGCCCATACTTATAAGGAAGGGGAAACACACACATGCGATCCGATCGTGTGTTTGATGCTTTACAAACATTACGGAATCGTTATATGCTTTGCCAGCTTGCCTCCAAGGCCACGCGGAAGTTCCACCGGCCCAGCACCAGAATCCAAGAAACGATGAATGGTGTATTGGACCGGATCGCGGGCGCGGAGCGGCAGGAAATCCTGTCGGAGCCGGAGAATTTTGCTGAGGCACAACGGCGGGCTGCATAAAACAGCCCCGCCCGCCTGCCTCGTGGTGTTTGTCTTCCCTGAATACCCTCCTTTGAAAATCTCCCGAAAACGCTGAAACTTACACGTTTGAGTGGTTCGGGTTTAGGTGAATCATGACCATTGCTGAACTGAAAGAAAAGAACATCACCGAGCTGACCAAGATCGCAAGGACCTTGGAGCTGCCCGGTGCCAGCGGACTGCGCAAGCAGGACCTCATCTTCAAAATCCTGCAGGCGCAGAGCGAAAAAGAAGGCCACATTTTTGCCGAAGGCGTGCTGGAAATATTGCCGGACGGCTACGGCTTTCTGCGGTCGCCGGATTACAACTACCTGCCGGGACCGGACGACATTTATGTGTCGCCGTCGCAAATCCGCAAATTTGACTTGAAAACCGGCGACACGATCAGCGGACAGGTGCGGCCTCCGCACGAGGGCGAGAAGTATTTCGCTCTGGTGAAGATAGAGGCGGTGAACTTCGAATCGCCCGACGAAGCGCGCAACAAGATTCTGTTCGACAATTTGACGCCGCTGTATCCCCAGGAGCGGCTGAAGTTGGAGACGACGCGGGAAAATTCCAGCGCGCGGGTGATGGATCTGCTGACGCCGCTCGGCAAGGGACAACGCGGGCTGATCGTTTCTCCGCCGCGCGCCGGCAAGACCATGCTGCTGCAAAATGTGGCGAACTCGATTACCACGAACCATCCGGAAGTGGTTCTGATGGTGCTCCTCATCGACGAGCGTCCGGAAGAAGTTACGGACATGCAGCGGTCGGTGAAGGGCGAAGTGATTTCTTCAACCTTCGACGAACCTGCCGCGAGGCACGTCCAGGTCGCGGAAATGGTGATCGAGAAGGCGAAGCGCCTGGTCGAGCACAAGCGCGATGTGGTGATTCTGCTCGATTCGATTACGCGACTGGCGCGGGCTTATAACACGATTGTTCCACCTTCTGGCAAGGTACTCTCTGGCGGTGTGGATTCGAATGCGTTGCAGCGTCCGAAGCGGTTCTTTGGCTCGGCACGCAATATTGAAGAAGGCGGATCTTTAACAATTATTGCAACCGCCTTGATCGATACCGGATCGCGCATGGATGACGTAATCTTTGAAGAGTTCAAGGGCACGGGCAACTCCGAAATTATTCTGGAGCGCAAGCTGGTGGATAAGCGCGTATTCCCGGCCATCGACATTCAGCGCTCGGGCACGCGTAAGGAAGAGTTGCTGATTCCGCGGGAAGACCTGTCGCGAATCTGGGTACTGCGCAAAGTTCTGAATCCGTTGTCTCCGGTGGAAGCGATGGAGTTGCTCATCGACAAACTGAGCAAGACCAAGTCGAATGGCGAATTCCTGTCGAATATGAGCTCGCTGTAAGCACTGCGCTCTCAACACTATGAGCCTCCAGTCCTCTGGAGGCTCGCGATCTGGGGCACTGCCGTCCGTCGCCTTACATTCCTCCGCCTCTGATCCTCCTCAGATTTTTCGTTGCCGTCTGCGGCAAAAGTGGCCATACTTTAGGAACGGGCAGAAAGATCGCGCCCGTTTCGAGGGCACCGTGCGAGCGAAACCGTTGGCTTGGAGTCTTCTTCTGTTGTTGTGGCTCGCGATACCCGGGGCAGCCCAAAATCACCAAGGCCCGCCGCTGAGGATCGACGGAACTGTCGCTCCCCCTGAAGCCGACGAGAACCGGGATCGCCTGACCCGCGATATGGCCAAGAAAGCGAACCTCGAAAGACAGGCCGCGATCAAGGCCGATACCGACAAATTGGTCAAGTTGGCCGGAGAGCTGAAACAGTACGTGGACAAATCGAATGAGAACGTCCTCTCGGTGGATGTGCTTAAGAAAGCAGAAGAAATCGAGAAGCTGGCACACAGCGTGAAAGACAAGATGAAGGGGCCGAACTAACGAATCGAGCGATTTAGCGATCGGGTGATTCGAGCGGGATGTGAACCGGGATGGCAGAGATTTGTATTGGGACCGGCGGTAGGAAAATTGAGTGATTTGGCCATCGGGTGATCGGGCGATTTAAAAGCCGGAGTCCGATACCGCAGATTGAAAACGCCATCCGGAGAACCGGATGGCGTTTGTTGTTTGCTCCAGATACGTTTCTATTTGGCGCTTCGAATTCGCATGCCGTAGAACGAGCGGTAGACGAAGAAGAAGGACACCACAAAAAAAGCCAGAGCGAGGACGTTGGTAATCGTCGAGCCTTGGTCGTGGGTAAGAGTAACTGCTAACTCGACGGCGAGCAGGCCGAAGAGGGTAGTGAATTTGATGACCGGATTCAGGGCCACGGAGGAAGTGTCTTTGAACGGATCACCGACGGTGTCGCCGATCACGGTGGCATCGTGCAGCGGAGTTCCCTTCTGCTTCATTTCCACTTCGACAATCTTCTTGGCGTTATCCCAGGCCGCGCCGGCATTGGCCATGAAGATGGCCTGGTAGAGACCGAAGATGGCAATCGAGATCAAGTAGCCGACGAAGAAGAAGGGTTCGACGAAGGCGAAGGCCAGCGTACCGAAGAATACGGCGATGAAGATGTTCAGCATGCCTTTCTGCGCGTACTTGGTGCAGATCTCCACCACTTTCTTACTGTCGGTGACGGAAGCCTTCACGACGCCTTCGAGTTTGATGTTGGCTTTGATGAACTCGACGGCTCGGTAGGCGCCGGTGGTGACGGCCTGGGTGGATGCGCCGGTGAACCAATAAATCATGGCGCCACCGGTGATCAGGCCGAGGAAGAATGGGGCGTGCAGGAGGGAAAGTTTGTCGACGTTTTCGGTAAGGCCGTTCGTCAACGCCATGATGATCGAGAAGATCATGGTGGTGGCGCCGACTACGGCGGTACCGATCAGCACGGGCTTGGCTGTAGCTTTGAAGGTGTTGCCCGCGCCGTCATTGGCTTCGAGCAGGTGCTTGGAGCGATCGAAGTTCACCGTCATATTGAAGTCGTTCTTGATTTCGGCTTCAACATTGGGAACCTGCTCGATGAGAGAAAGTTCGTAGACGGATTGAGCATTGTCGGTAACGGGGCCATAGGAGTCGACAGCGATGGTCACCGGGCCCATGCCGAGGAATCCAAAAGCTACCAGGCCAAAGGCAAAGACAGCCGGAGCGAGCATAGTAGCGGCTGTGGCCAAGCCCAGAGTGCTCATGGAATAGGCAATGGCCATGAGAAACATCATGGAAAGGCCGAGGTAGTACCCGGAGAAGTTGCCAGCTACGAAGCCAGACAAAATTCCCAGCGATGCCCCGCCTTCTTCCGCTGAGATGACGACTTCCTTTACGTGCCGGGAATGAACCGAAGTGAAGACCTTAACCAGTTCCGGAATGATGGCGCCCGCCAAAGTTCCGCAGGAAATGATGGTCGCCAGCTTCCACCACTGCGTGCCGTCGCCACCGAGGTCGGGAATGATGTAGTAGGAAACCACGAAGGTCAAAGCTATGGAGACGATCGAAGTGAGCCATACCAGCGAGGTGAGAGGCGCTTCGAAATTCATCTCGTCGGCGTTGCCGTAGCGGCCTTTGGCGATGATCCCGTTGATGAAATAGGACAGCGAGCTCGCGACTAGCATCATGACGCGCATGACGAAGATCCAGACCAATAATTGGACCTGGACCGTTGGATTCTTCACGCCCAGAAGGATGAAGGTGATGAGGGCGACGCCAGTGACGCCGTAGGTTTCAAAGCCATCAGCGGAGGGGCCGACGGAATCGCCAGCGTTGTCGCCGGTGCAATCGGCGATGACGCCGGGGTTACGGGCATCGTCTTCCTTAATTTTGAAAACGATCTTCATCAAGTCGGAACCGATGTCGGCAATTTTGGTGAAGATGCCGCCGGCGATACGGAGCGCAGCCGCGCCCAGAGACTCGCCGATGGCGAATCCGATGAAGCAGGGGCCAGCATAGTCGCCGGGAACAAAGAGAAGGATGATCAGCATGATGAGGAGTTCGACGCTGATCAGCATCATGCCGATGCTCATGCCAGCTTCGAGAGGAATCTGGTAGACGGGAAACGGCTTGCCGGGCAGCGAGGCGAAGGCGGTGCGTGAGTTGGCAAAGGTATTCACGCGAATGCCGAACCAGGCCACACCGTAGCTGCCTCCAATGCCGACCAGGCTGAAGCCTAGAATGATGGCGACGCGCATGGCCTCCATGTGCTGGAGGACTCCGAAATAAAGCAGAATGATGACGGCGATGAAGACCCAGAGTAGCAGGATGAATTTGCCCTGGGTGACAAGGTAGGTTTTGCAAGTCTCGTAGATGAGTTCTGAAATCTCGCGCATTGCGGTATGCACCGGAAGATTCTTGAGGCGCATATAGATGACCATGCCGAAGCCGAGTCCGAAGAGGCAGAACAAGATGCCGATCATCAGGAGACGATGGCCATCGATGGCGCCGTTCAGAAAGCTGACGGAAGAGAGGTCAGGAAGTTTCAGCGAGGCTTCGCCGCCGGCGCCTTCGCCAGAAGGTTGAGCCAGAGCCGAGACAGTGCCGACGGTAAGCAGCGTGGCCAAAGCGAGAGTGTTCTTCAGGAAACCAGTTACCACGCGGCGTCCTTGGAACGCAGCAGTGGCGAGCCAGGTGCGCATAATGAGTCCTCCAAATGAGTCGATTATCAGGAATTTATAAACGTGTTTAGAGACCGCCTTCCAGCGAAGCCCTAGCGTCCGAGCACGCCCGTGCCGAATCGGGGACCATCGCCGGAATTCCGAACACGCTTCCACCGCAAGACCATAACGGAGTGTTGGAGCTTGGCCGCGTCGGAGTTTGCCTATCGATGCCCGGAGAGGATAAGACTGCTCTTCGGACCGAGTAGCGCAAAACGGGCATTTATAACATGTTGCAAGCAAAGGGTCAATCGAGAAGCGAAGCTCAGAATTGGGCGACGTCATATTCCGGTTCCGATACGGACCGATATGGGCTCCTGTGCCAACGCAGTTCATGGGCTAGGTCCAGTACGTTCGGTCGAGCGACCGGTACTGGATCGCTTCGGCGATATGCTTGGGCTCGATCTGCGGAGTGTCTTCGATATCGGCGATGGTGCGCGCGACTTTCAGGATGCGGTCGTGGGCACGGGCACTGAGGCCTTGCTGGGTCATGGCGCGCTCGAGTAGGCGTTCGCAGTCGGCGGACAGTTCGCAGAAAGTGCGGATGTGTCGGGATGACATTTGGGCGTTGCAATAGATTTTTTCGCGGGAGCCAGCGAAGCGTTCGAGTTGTTTTGCCCGGGTGCGGATGACGCGCTCTCGAATCTTCGCGGAACCTTCCGGTTCGTTGGTCGAGCGCATCTCTTTGTAGTTCACCGCAGGGACGTCGATATGAATGTCGATACGATCCATGAGCGGGCCGGAGATTTTCGAAATGTAACGCTGGATCATGGGGGTGGTGCAGTTGCACTCGCGAGTGCGGTCGTTACGGAAACCACAAGGGCAGGGATTCATGGCGGCGGCCAGCATGAAGCGCGCGGGAAACATCAGCGACATGGCGGCGCGGGAGATGGTAACCGTGCCATCTTCCAGGGGCTGGCGCAAGACTTCGAGGACGTTGCGGGGAAACTCGGGCAGCTCGTCGAGAAAGAGCAGTCCGTTGTGAGACAGAGAGACCTCGCCGGGGCGGGGGATGGCGCCGCCGCCGATCAAGCCGGCGTCAGAGATGGTGTGGTGCGGCGAGCGATAGGGACGCTTGCCAACCAGGCCACTGCCGGGATCGAGCACGCCGGCGACGCTGTGGATCTTGGTGGTTTCGAGAGCCTCTTCAAAGGTCAGCGGGGGCAGGATGGTCGGCATGCGCTTGGCGAGCATGGTTTTACCGGAGCCGGGAGGGCCAATCATTAAGATGTTGTGGCCGCCGGCGCAGGAGATTTCGATGGCGCGCTTGGCGGTTTGCTGTCCGCGAACGTCTTTGAAGTCGACGAGAAATTCTTGAGATTCACGCAGCAGGGCATCGCCGTCGGCTTTCAGGGGAGCGATGCCGTTGCCGGAGTTCACGAAGTGGATTACATCCAGCAGGGAGCGCACCGGGTAGACATCGACTCCGCCAACCATCGCCGCTTCGCGGGCATTGGCCTCGGGGACCACCAAGCGGGAAATCTTGCGGGTGCGAGCCTCGAGGGCGATCGGCAGGGTCCCTCGGATGCCGCGAACGCCGCCGTCTAGCGAAAGTTCCCCTACGAACAGGCAATCTGCGATTTCTTTCTTGGTAAGGCCGCCGTAAGCTCCGACGATCCCGAGAGCCATAGGCAGGTCGAATCCTGAGCCTTCCTTCTTGATATCCGCGGGGGCGAGGTTGATGGTGATGTGTGTGGGCGGAATGTCGTAGCCGCAGTTCTTGAGTGCGGCGCGAACCCGGTCCCGGCTCTCGCGCACGGCAGCATCGGGCAAGCCGACGGTGTGGAAGTGGTCCTGGTCAGTCTTGATACCCGAGCAGTCAACCTCCACCTGAATAATGTTGGCGTCGATGCCATACACCGCGGCGCTGAGGGTCTTGTAGAGCATCGGTTGTGCGCGTGGAACTTCTGGTGCCAGACTCGGCACACAAGAAGGCCTGATCCGGGGAATATCTAGGGTATGCGCGAGCACGCGGGCGGCGCAGTGATAGATGTCACAGGGTGGGCCTGTGGATAGAAAAAGCGTGGCGACGCTGCTTGGTGGACTGGACAGTTGCCATTGATTCCCGCGGACCAGCGCAGCTTGCCCAAATCGGCGATGACGTACCTAGTTCTCTAACAGGAACGGTTGTCCCGTCCCTTCCGGGGCAGTACGATGATCTGAGCGATGAACTGTTTTTCCGTCCGTTCCGCACGGGAAAATAGGCAGCTCCTCCATGATGCCGTCCTCGTCCGATACCCCTCGATCATCTCGCCCCCCGCAGAATCTTGAACGGGAAGAGTCTCAGCTTTGGCGGTGGATTCTTCTTTTCATGGTTTTGCTGGCGGCAGGCTTTGCCGCGCTGGCATGGGAACGACTGGAGACACTGCCCTACCACCTCGGTCCCATGGCTGTGGGCGTACTGGTCTTGTCAGTTCTGCTAGCTGTCTATGCCTACGGCCGGCGCCGCGAAGTGGTCGAACTCAAGCTCTTGCTTCAGGATTTGCAGGAGCACGTGGGCGCGGCTCCGTCGGAAGAGCAACTCGATCAACTGAACGAGATGATAGCGCGCTCCCAGCGCAGCTTTAAGGAACTGATCGATTCCTTTGACGACGCCGCCTGCGCGGTATCCCTGGACGGCACCCTGCGCACGGTCAACAAACGGGTGAGCGAACTGGCGGGACTTCCCTACACCGCGATTGTCGGGCACAAGTACTTCGAATTTCTGGAAGAGCCCACGCGTGCAAATGTGGAAGCCGGACTCATGCGTTTTCTGGAGAAACGGCACTGGGCCGGCACAGTGCGCGTACGTTTAAAAAATAACAGCCGGCCACTCTATTTTGACTGCGTCCTGAACGCGATTGTTAAGGGCGGAGAAGTGGTTGGGCTGAGCGCGCTGGGGCGCGACGTTACCGGGCAACACGAAAAAGAACTCCGCTTCACGGAACTCTTCGAAACGCTGCAAGAAGGCGCTTATTTCAGCACGCCCGAGGGCACACTTCTGGACGCGAATCCGGCACTCGTCAGCATTCTGGGGTATGCGACGAAGGATGAGTTGCTTTCTCTCAATCCCAGCCAACTGAACCTCGATCCGAAGCAGCCACCGGTTCTGGGCCGCGCGGCTGACGATCGTGGCGGTGTGCGAGCGCGAGAAATTACGCTCCGAAAGAAAGATGGGAGCCCGGCGGTGTTTCTCGAATCGTCTCGCGCGGTGTGGGATGAAGGGGGCAAGTTGATTCGCTATCAGGGCACGCTGGTCGATGTTACGGACAGGCGCAAGCTGGAACGGCAACTGTTGCAGCAGGAGGAATTTCGCCGCCGGCTGCTGGAGAGCTTTCCCGATCTCATCCTGGTGGTCGATCTGGAGGAGCGATATACGTTCGTCAGTTCCCGGGTGCGGGATGTGCTGGGGTGCCAATCCGAGGATTTGCTGGGCAAGAAGATATCCGAGTCGCCGGCTCACTCACCCGAACTGCTCTCGCTCTATAACGATGTGGTTGCGGGTAATCGAGCATTTGGATCGGCAGAGTATGGAGTCCGGCGCGGCGATGGAAGCGGACGCACGATGCGGGCCTCCGCCAGCCAGTTCTCTGACGCAGACTCCAAGCTCGCAGGCGTCATCATTTCCATACGCGACATCACCACGGAAAAGAAATTTGAGCAGCAGGTGGTGCAGAGCGAACGTTTGGCCGCCATGGGAGCGATGATCGGCGGCGTTGCTCACGAACTGAATAACCCGCTTACCAGCATCCTGGGCGTGAGTGAACTTCTGCAAGACAGTCAAACCACGGACTCAGCGCGGAAGCAGATTGGCATATTGCAGCAGCAAGCGCGGCGAGCCGCGGAGATTGTTCATAACCTGACTTATTTTGCGACTCCTCCCACGCCCGGCAAGACCCGCGTCCACCTCGAGGACGTTGTGGAGCGCACGCTCAATCTGCACGCCTACTCGCTTAGGAAAAACAACATTACGGTGGACTTCGTTCGCCAGCCTGGGTTGCCTTATGTTCAGGCCGACCCGCACCAAATGATGCAGGTTTTTCTGAACTTGGTGATGAACGCGGAGCAGGCGATTCGCGAGGCGCGCGACCGGGGGACCTTGCGCATTCGCCTGGGAAACAACGGCGATTCGGTCTGGGCAAGTTTTCTGGACGATGGTCCGGGAATCCCACCTCAAGTCCTGGCCAGCATCTTCGATCCGTTCTATACGACGAAGCGCCCGGGGCGAGGTACGGGCCTTGGGCTCAGCATTTGCAAATCAGTAATGAAGGAACACAACGGAACGATCGAAGCCGCGAACGCTCCCGGAGGCGGAGCCGTCTTTACCGTTACAGTGCCCGCGGCTATTGCTTCGACCTAGCCATTTCGTTTTTTCTAGTCTCGCTCAACTGCCATCGCGACCGCGTTGCCTCCGCCAAGACAAAGAGCGGCAATTCCCCGCTTCACGTTGCGCCGGGTCATCTCATAGATCAAAGTCACCAGGACGCGAGCTCCGCTGGCTCCGATCGGGTGACCGATGGCCACGGCGCCACCATTGACGTTGACCTTGTTAGGATCGAGCCCGAGTTCCCGCATCACGCCCAGAGCCTGCACCGAGAAAGCTTCGTTCAATTCGTAGAGATCAACATCTTCATTCTTCCATCCGGTTTTTTCCCAGATCTTGCGAACTGCATCGACGGGCGCCATCATCACCCATTTGGGCTCGACTCCACTGGTAGCCTGCGCCACGATTCTGACCATCGGCTGCGCGCCAAGCTCTTTCGCCCGTTGCGCGCTGGTGACGACAACGGCGGCAGCTCCGTCATTCACGCCGGGCGCGTTGCCGGCAGTCACAGTTCCATCTTTCTTGAAAGCAGGCTTCAACGTACGCAGGACTTCCACGGTCGTGTCCTCGCGCGGCGATTCATCCCTTTCGAAGAGCATCGGAGCTTCGCCTTTTTTCTTTGGTGGAAGTTCCACGGGCACGATCTGAGACTTGAAGCGGCACTCCTTCATCGCCGCAACAGCTTTACGGTGAGAATTCACCGCGAACTCGTCCTGCTCTTCGCGCGTGATGCCGTACTTCTCCGCAACGTTCTCGCCAGTAACTCCCATGTGATAGTCGTTGTAGATATCCCAAAGACCATCGTGCACCATGGAATCGATTACCTTGCCGTTTCCTAGCCGGTAGCCTTTGCGTGCCTGTGGCAAAAGGTAAGGAGCGTTGGTCATTGATTCCATTCCGCCGGCAACCACGATGGAACTGTTTCCGGTCTGCACCCCTTGCGCTGCGAGGGCCACCGCTTTCAATCCGGAGCCGCACACCTTGTTGATTGTCATGGCACCTGTTACAGGAGACAATCCTCCGAAGATTGCTGCTTGCCGCGCTGGATTTTGTCCGAGTCCCGCGGGGAGGACATTGCCCATAATGCATTCGTCAACCTGATCGGAATTGAGGCCGGCGCGCTTCACAGCCTCGCGCACAACCACGGCACCAAGCTGTGTGGCGCTGAGATCGCTTAGACTTCCTTGAAATTTTCCTACCGCTGTACGACAGCCGGATAGGATGACAACATCGTCGAAAGCCGCCATTGATCATGCTCCCGCGAAGATTTCGCAACCTCATTATAGACGCGCGGGATGGCAGAAAAGATCAACTTCCGCAACATAGTTGGTGTGCGGTCGGCTCATTCGCTCGCAAAGAATCGATCCGCGCCTGGTGATCGCACATGCCCTTCATTTCCATCTTCGAGGTCTGAACAACAGGCTCGCGATGCATTTCGCTGCGGCGACGTCTCGATTTTATTGTTCGCGCGCATCACGCTGTGACTTTGGTACAGCATCGCTCGCTATGGTACATGCATTTTTTTCTTGACTTCATTTTTCATTAACTCTATACAATCAAATAGTTGCAACAAAACAGCGTTGCAGATTTTTCCATGAAAAATGGAAGGGAGAATAGAAACAATGGCAACCAAGAAAAAGGCAAAGAAGAAAAAGAAGCACTAAGAGGTCAGTACGAAGTCAAAGGGGGACGCCAAAAGCGTCCCCCTAGGTTTTTGCTCGGAAGTTGTTGGGGCGACGAAATCAATCGAGCGACGCTCCAGCTTTCTTCGCAACCTTGAAGCCAAGATTGGGAGCCCGTTTTTCGCGAGCTGGACACAGGGCGCGAAAAGCGCAAAAAGTGCAGTGGAAATCAGGCTTCGGTTTGAAGTTCCCTTCGGCAATGCCTCGCGCCACGGCCTGCACGCGCTCGCGTGCTTCTTCCAGTTGAAATTCGGCTCGCTTCGAAACCACCGTGAAGTTTCCTTCCAAGTTGTGGAACACCAACTCTCCCACGCGGTATCCCCACTTCTCGCGCGCGGCCATCGCGTAAATGGACAGTTGCAGGCTCTCGTCCGCGTCTTCCTGGGAGCGAGCCTTGCCGGTCTTATAGTCGACGATCACAACGCTTCCGTCGGCCATGCGGTCCATGCGATCGATGCGTCCGGCAACCTTCGTCCCCGCAATCTGAACGTCGAACCATTCCTCCGTATGCAAGACCTCGAGTGCGGGAGCAGCACGCGCGGCGGCCAGAAAATCTGCCAACTGTTCCAGTCCCTGCTTCAGATACAAATCTTGCTGATAATCGTCCTGAATTCCAGACGCGGCCAGGTCTTCACGAAAGAGCTTCAGCAATTCGTCGTCAGTCTTGCTTCTGCCCAAACGCACGGAATCGTAGTAGGTGCGCAACACGCGGTGCATGGCCGCGCCGTATTGCATCGCCGCGTGAATTTTTCGGGATAACTTCCACTCGCGTTCAAACTTGAATTGCAGGGGACAGGTTTCGTAAGTCTCGACTGCGGTCGCACTCAGGCGCGCATCCAACCCGTCGATTGCCGGGAGGGCAAGCCATGCCGGCAAGCGGGAACCCTCGAAACTCTTCGTATCTGCCGCCGCCGCGATCTCGATCAGTTCGGGTTGCGAAGGCAGAGCCTGCCGCGATCGGAGATAAGGCCGCAAGCCAACGTTGCCGATGAGTTCGCGCATCAGGCCGGCTGGAGTTTTGTCACGCCCGATTCCCTGCTTGCCATAGATGTGCAGCGAATCTTTGGCTCGGGTCATCGCCACGTAGAAAAGCCGGCGCTCTTCCTGGTCGTGGAGGGTCTTGTCGTCCCCTGCGGCGGCCGAATCTGGATCGCGCAACTCCACGGGAAACTCCACCAGCGTTTCCCGGTAGCTTGCGGGGAATGAGCCCTTGGTCGCACGCAGAACAAAAACATGAGCGAACTCCAGACCCTTGACGCCGTGCGCCGTCATCAGGCGCACTGCATCTTCGTCTCCCGTGGAAGTCATCGGAATCACTCCGCAGGCCTCGCGGAAATAATCGAGATACTCGATCCATTCCCCAAGCTCTCCTGTCTTGGTGGTGCACTTGATCTCCCAGTCGCCGGCGAATTTCAAGGCGGCCTGGAGGACGGCGGAATTCAGAGGGAGCCCAAATCTTTTCCCGATCAACTGCATCGCGCCGCGTGCCTTCACCTTCTTCTGACTGACTTCATCACGAGCCTGGCGAATACGTTGCAATACCTCCGAGCCCCCGGCAACTCCATCCAGCACCGAGGCTAGCGGAACGGTCGCGCCCTCTTTCGAATCTTTGGCAATCGTTCGCAGGGCGGCGCGAAGTTGTTCCGGATCGACGTTGAACTGTGGCAAAGCCGCCACGCGAAAAAGACTGGCATCGGCGGTCGAGTCCACGACGGCAGCAACGCAGGCAAATAGATCCCGGACTTCTGGGGTATCACTCACGTCCATGTTTTCGATGGAGAAAGGAATCTCGCGTTCAGCCAGGTGTTGCACCACGTCGTCCCGGTGAATGTGCGAACGATAAAGAATGCCAAAATCTTTCCACTTACACCGCGAACGCCGCTTTATGTCTTCGATGATGCTGACCACATCGGGCGCCTCCGCATCCTTGCCGCTGAAAGCGATGGCCTCGACCGGGAAAGTAGGCAGAGGCTGCCCTGCTTTTTTCGCTTCTTCTTCACGCGCCGATTGCAGAGGAGTGCGAGAGTAGGCCAGCGCCCCGCGCTCTTTGCCTCCATATACTGGGCCTCCAAACACCGGAGGATTCTTCTCGATCACGGCAAAGGCACATTGCAGAATGGGTGTGGTCGATCGCCGATTCTTGCCGAGCACGACTAATTTCGCTTCCGCAAAATGCCGCCGAAATACATGAAATGCCGCGCTCGATGCTCCGCGAAAACGGTAGATGCCTTGGTCAGGATCGCCGACGGCGAAAACGTTTGCTGCATTGCCCGCAAGCGCCGCCAAGACTTCGATCTGCGCGAAGTTGGCATCCTGAAACTCGTCGACCAGAATGAAGCGAGCACGAGCCCGCTCCCTGGCTAAAATATCCGCGTCGTTCACCAGCAACTCGTGCGCGCGCGTAATCATGTGGCTAAACGTGCCGTAATTCTCTTCCCGCAACCAGCGTTCGGTGGTGGCAAACACCCGGGCGATCTCCTGGCAGCGACCGATCACCTCAGCGTCGCTCAGCTCTTCACTCGATTTCGCTACCCGTGGTACTGGTAGTTCGCTGCGTTCCAGCCGCGCTACGTACTCTGCATATTTTTCTGGCGTTACCATTTCGTCGTGACAGCGGCTGAGGAAGTCGAGCAGATCGTTTAGAAACTTTCCCACATTGGCAGCCTTTACGTAATGCTCCAGGCGAAGCTCACGAACTCTCTTGCGCAGATAGATCCAGAGATCTTTCTCGTCGAGGACGCCGAAATCCTTGCCGGCGCGTTTCAACAGGCTGTTGCAATAATCATGGAAGGTGGCGGAATGAATTTCCTGGCCAAGGAGTGCGCCCACGCGATCACGCATCTCGCCAGCGGCGGCCACGGTATAGGTAAGGGCGATAATTTCGCCGGGCTTGGCATGTCCCTCCTGCACCAGGCGAGCAATGCGATGGATGAGGACCGAGGTTTTGCCGGTACCGGCGCCTGCGACGACCAGCATTGGTCCGTGAACATGCTCGATGGCTTCGCGCTGGCGATCGTCGGGAAGGAAAGGATGAGACTTTAGTTTGGAGACGGCCATTGGGGCTCAGAATACCACCGTGTGCCTGTCAATCTGTCGGCGCAGCTTCAGAACGAAAATAGCGTAGAGGCCACAACCGCGGTAGCAGCGATTGCAGCGGTCTCGGCGCGAAGGATTGTGTTTCCCAATGAGGCGGAAATCCATCCAGCTTGCCGAAACGATTGCAATTCATCTTCGGCCCAGCCGCCCTCGGGACCGACGGCGAGAATCGTCCCGCCTTCCACGTTGTCAGACAAGACATCGCGAAGCAAAGTCTTCTCCTCTGACTCTGCCAGGACGACTCGCAGGCCTTCGGAGGGATGCAATGCCTCCGCGAGTCTGAGGGGCGCCGTGATCTCGGGCGGAAGGGCGCGGCGCGACTGCTCTGCAGCCTGGTGCGCAATTCTCCGCCAACGCTCAACTCGCTTCGCTGCGCCGGCGGCCAGGTGAGCATCGGTACGGCGAGAGATGACCGGCACAACTCTAGAGACGCCAAGCTCGGTGCACTTCTCGATGGCCCATTCCATGCGATCGAACTTGAAAATCGCGAGGAGGAGGGCGATATGCGCAAGAGCTACGCCGGAGATTTCTTTACCCAAGTCGAATTCCACGCGGTCGGCTGTTGCTGAAGTAATTGTCCCTCGGCGCACGGCTTGGCCCGTGGCAATATCGAACTCTTCGCCGACGCGAGCCCTAAGCACCCGCACCAGATGATCGGCGTGCTCTCCAATGAGAGCCGCACGGTTTCCTGAAACTTCGTCGGCAATCCAGCGGCGGCGCGTCATGTCCGCTAGCCGAACATGTCTTTGACTTTGCCCATCAGCGACCGCATCAGCGGCTGGTTATCGACTTTGGCGGTTGTCTCGAGTTCTTGCAGCAGTTCCTTCTGGCGCTTGTTCAGCTTGGTGGGAATTTGCACGCGCACTTCCACGTAAAGATCGCCTTTGCCGTGGCCGTTCAACACCGGCACGCCCCGGTTGCGAATGCGAAAAGTCGTTCCTGGCTGAGTGCCATCGGGAATCTTGAGAACGTGCTCACCCTCGAGCGTGGGGACGCGAATCTCCGCACCCATGGCCGCTTGCGTCACGGAGAGGGGCACAACGCAGTGCAGATCATTGCCTTCACGAATGAAGAACGGATGCTCCTTCACATGCAGGACAACGTAGAGATCCCCTGCCGGCCCGCCAAAGGGGCCGGCTTCGCCGCCACCGGAAAAGCGGATGCGCGTTCCATCTTCAACGCCGGCAGGAATTTTCGCGTCCACCGAGCGCTGCCGCAAAACTCGTCCTTCGCCTTTGCACTTTGGGCAAGGATCGGTAATCACGCTGCCCGTCCCCTGGCACGTGGGGCAGGTACGAGCAATGCTGAAGAACCCTTGTTGATAGCGGACCTGCCCCCGGCCGGAGCACGAAGAACAAGTGGTGGGACCTTTACCCGGAGCAGCGCCTGATCCGCGGCAATCCTCGCAAGCCTCGTGGCGGCGAACCATTACGCGGGTTTCCGTGCCGAAGACGGCCTCTTCGAATTCGATGGTGATGTCCTCGCGCAAATCCGCCCCGCGCTGCACCCGGGTGCGACGCCGTCCCCCGCCTCCGAAGGCGTCTCCGAAGCCGAAGAACTCGCCAAAGATCTCACCAAAATCCTGGAACACGCTAGCATCAAACCCCCCGCCAGCCGCAGCCCCGCCCCCAACGCCGGCATGGCCGTAGCGATCGTAGAGAGACCGCTTCTCCGAGTCGGCAAGGATTGCGTAAGCCTCCGTTACTTCTTTGAATCGTTCTTCCGCATCGGGATTGTTCGGATTGCGATCGGGATGCCACTGCATGGCCAGCTTGCGATAAGCGCTCTTCAGTTCAACTTCGCTTACCGTGCGGCTCACGCCCAGCACTTCGTAATAGTCGCGTTTTGCGTTTGTGGTCAGAATTGGCGCCTTCCCTTCATGAGAGATACAACGGGGTGGACTTTACTTCCCAGGATTTTTAGCAACCTTCACCATCGCCGGCCGCAGCAGCCGGTCTTTCAGCTTATAACCGCGCTGCAGCTCCTCGATCACCTGATGATCGGGAGCGTCCGTGGTCTCCACCATCTCGATGGCCTCGTGATAGTGCGGGTCAAAGGGCTGGCCCTTGGCCGCGATCGGTTGCAATGACAGTTTCCCCAAGATCGTCTGGAGCTGCTTGTAAATCAGATCCACTCCGTTACGGAACTCGGCCGCGTCGGATTTCGTCTGCAAGGCACGCTCAAAGCTGTCGAGGACCGGTAACAAAGACTTGATCGCATCAGCGGCGGCATAGTCGCGAAAGTCCTGCTGTTCCTTGACCGTCCGGCGGCGGGCATTTTCAAACTCGGCCTGCATGCGAGCCAGGCGGTCGAGCAACGAGTCGCGCTCGGCCTTTATTTTTTGTATCTCCGATTCCGGAGCCGACGACTCGCTGGCCGCGGCTTGCACAGCATTCTGCGATCCATCGTCCCGCAGGCAGCTCGTGATCTACGTCCAGATTCGTATTCTGTGCTTCCGATCTACCATTCGCTTTCGCCATAACACCTGTATTACTCCGATTCATTCAAAATTTTGTCAAAGAGACGAGCGATATAGGAAACCGCCGTCATGGTGTGCTGATAATCCATTCGCGTGGGTCCGATCACCGCCAGCGATCCGAACATATCGGTTCCCGAGCGCGCGGGAGCGCCGATCAAAACAAAGTTCTGCATGGAGGGCAAAGCATCATCCAGCCCGATCACTACTCTCACGGCCTCCTGCTTGACGTCGAGATAAGCTCCGAGCAGCTGGGCAACTTTTTCTTTCTCCTCGAGCGTTTGCAGCATCTCCTGCAGACGCTTGCGGTCTTCCTGGCCGGTTACAAGATTAGCCGCCCCTTCCACGAAGACCACCTGAGAACCGGCTTCGGCAGCGAGCGCTCCCTGCTTGTAGAGTTGCTCGATGGAATTCATCAGACGATCGTATTCGCTGCGTTCCTGCTCGATTCTCCGCTCCAGCTCGGAGCGCATCGACTCCATCGTCCAGCCGCGGAAATTCTCATTGATGTAACGCGCGGCGAGGTCCAACTCAGCTTGCGGCAGATCGAGCCGCAACACGCGATCGCGCACCAATCCCGAACGCGTTACCAGAACCGCCAAAACTTTCTGATCGCTCAGGCGCGAGAAGTACACATGTTCAAGCGCGTTCCTGGTGCCGCTGGAGGCCACGGTGACTCCCACATTCCGTGAAATCAGCGACAGCACGTGGGAGGTTCGCTCCATGAACTCCTGCACGTCGCTCACTCCGGCCAGCGAATCAGAAATCATGCTCTCTTCCTGCGGGGCGAGCTTGGCGGTTCCAGAAATCTGCTCTACGTAATAGCGGTAGGCCTCGGTGGTGGGAATCCGTCCCGCTGAGGCATGCGGCTGTTCGAGAAACCCCGCGTCCGATAGATCCGCCATCACGTTGCGAATACTGGCCGGACTCAATCCTTCGCGGTTCGACCGCGAGAGCGTACGCGAACCGACGGGCTCGCCGGTGGAGATGAACGTTTCCACAATCGCGGTCAGAACTTCGCGTTCGCGCTTGCCGATATTAGGATCAGAGGGCATTTCGTAAAAAGGTTCGCGAATTTGCAGCCGGAGCTTCGCCTCCAGCTAACTATTTTAGATGCAAAAACTTAGCTGAACGACGCAGACCTCGCTTCCTGCTTGGATTCTAGGAACGCATCTTCTTCCTGTCAAGGATGCGGCGCACGCTGGTTACGTTTCTGAGACTCGGAGAAATCCCTCGCATCTTCCCTGTTGCGCTGTCTCCGCGTATCCTCCTGATTGCCGATACAGCGAAATTGTCCCTTATGAAAGTCAAACCTCATATCGCAGTGATCGGAGCGGGTGCGTTCGGAGGCTGGACTGCTCTTCAGCTTCTCGAGCGAGGTGCCCGTGTAACCCTGCTGGACGCCTGGGGGCCGGGAAACTCCCGGGCATCGTCGGGGGGAGAAACTCGTATCATGCGCGGGACCTACGGGCCTGATCAGCCCTACAGCAAGCTCGCCGCGCGCGCCCTCAAACTCTGGGAGAAATACGAGCGGCGCTGGAAATGCCAATTCCTGCACCGCACCGGCGTTCTGTGGATGGTCAGCAGCCACGACGACGGGTACGAGCGGGGCTCTCTGCCACTGCTTCGCGAAGCTGGAATTAAGTTCCAGGAACTTTCGACAATCGAGATGAAGAAGCGCTGGCCTCAGATCAACTTCTCCGACGTCCACTGGGGAATCTACGAACCTGAATGCGGATATCTCGATGCCCGCGCCAGCTGCCAAGCGGTGGCCGATGCCTTCATCGATGAAGGTGGTACCTACCGGCAAGTCTCTGTCTCGGGCCAAGGGCCCGAAGATGCGCCCTTGCGAGGCCTGGAGCTCTCCGACGGTTCTCGGCTCAAAGCCGACTACTATGTTTTCGCCTGCGGCCCGTGGCTCGGCGAGCTGTTTCCAGAAACGATCGGCGAGCACGTGCGCCCGACCAAGCAGGACATTTTCTTCTTCGGTCCGCCAGCCGAGAATTCGCGCTTCACCGACGCTCAGCTTCCCGTGTGGGGCGACCACGGCGGCCGGTTCTTTTATGGCATTCCCGGCAGCGACAACCGCGGCTTTAAGATGGCCGACGACACGCGAGGCGCGGCCTTCGATCCTACTTATGGCGAGCGCGTGGTAAGCCCGGCGACTTTGAAACGAGTTCGCGAATATATGGCTTTCCGCTTTCCCGCGATGAAAGATGCTCCTCTGATCGAGACGCGCGTCTGCCAGTACGAGCAGACCCCCGACAGTAACTTTATTCTGGATCGTCATCCCAGGATGGATAACGTCTGGCTCCTGGGTGGTGGATCTGGCCACGGATTCAAGCATGGGCCAGCACTGGGGGAGAAGGCGGCAGAGCTGGTACTGAATCGATGGCGAAGCGGAGGCGGTTTGGCGGCTATCGCGGTTCTCTAAAACGTGAAAACTTAGGACCACAGAGGACACCGGGGAACACGTGGTGTTACTTTGTGTTTCCCTGTGTCCTCTGTGTGAAGATTTTTCCTCTACTGGATCTGAATCACGCTCGCCGGCTCACTCGCCTTGATCTCATCCACGCGGGCAACCACTTTCCGCGCGAACTCGAAGATCGACTTGGCGTGCGGCGAGTTCTCACCTTCGAGCACAATGGGTTTACCACCGTCACCAGACTTGCGCACCTCGGCATCGAGCGCGATGTTGCCGAGGAAAGAGACGCCAAACTGTTTCGCCATGTTTTCGGCGCCGCCGCGGGAGAAGATATCAATCTCATGGCTGCAGTGCGGGCAGACGAAGTAGCTCATGTTCTCAACCACGCCCACCAGGTCGACCTTCATCTGCTTGAACATTTCGATGGCCTTGCGCGCGTCCTGCAAAGACACGTCAGAGGGCGTCGAGACCACGACCGCTCCGGTCAGGGGAACATTTTGCACCAGAGACAATGCGATGTCGCCCGTTCCGGGCGGGAGATCGACGATCATGTAGTCGAGATGTCCCCACTCCACCATGCCCAGGAACTGTTTCACGATCTGATGCAGCATGGGACCGCGCCAGATGATCGGCTTGTCACCGGGATTGAGAAATCCCACCGAGATGACTTTCAAACCGAACGCCTCCAGCGGTTCGATGCGATTTTCTCCAGCCATCTTGGGCTGGCCGCTGACTCCCAGCATTAATGGGACGTTCGGTCCATAGACATCGGCATCGAGCAGGCCTACTTTGTGGCCCATCTTCGCCATAGCGACGGCAAGGTTCACTGACAGCGTGGTCTTTCCCACACCGCCCTTGCCGGAGCCAACGGCAATGATGGCGTCAACTCCAGGCAGCGGTTGCGGCCCCTGTTGAGGTTGGCCGGGGTTCATAGGCATATGCGAGCTCAAGGAATCACACTCCAGAAAATGGAATCAAGACGTGTCGAAACCTTGATTATACAGGGGAGTTCAGGTCAAAACAGCACAGCTGGGCGTCCTCTGCGAAGGTCCTCAGCGAACTGTGCGATTGTGCTTGTGGTGGACAGAAAGAGAAAATCTAGTCGCTGCGGGCGCTGAGAACTGCGGCAGAGAGCGCAAGAAGCGCCTTAGTAGCCCTCGCCTTCCAGCCGCACTTTCCCGCGGAACATGCGGAACAGGAAAGTGAAGTAACCGAGCGCCAGAACCAGCGAAATGATCCACCAGGTGATGCCAACAGTCAGGCCGTGGTGTCCAGCAGCGGTGTTGTAGATGGTCAGGTCGTAGGCAGGATTACGGCTCGATGGCAGCACCACTGGGTAGAGCGCAAACGCAGCACCCACGAGCATCCCAACGATGTAGAAGGCCGAGCCGACGAAGGCGAGTTTGTCCTGCCCCTTGCGGATGGCGTAGATCATCACTCCGAGGCTGCCGAATACAACCACGGGAATCAGATATCCGATGGCGTGCTGTTTGTAGTTATCCAGAACCACGGGGCGAATGTAGATAGTCGCAACCAGTCCGATGATGGTCAAAACCAACTGCACAGGCCAAGCCCACTGAGCCACGTTACGGACGCGCTGGTTCAGTTCGTTCTCGGTTTTCACCGCGATATACAAGGAACCGTGCGTGGTCAGCGTCACCAGAGCGATCACTCCGGTGAGGACCGTATACCAGTCCAAGATTCCGGTGTTGGCGCCGACTCTGAAGTTGGTCCAGAGTGGCTCGAAAAAGTATCCATCCGCGCCCAAGGGCACGCCGCGTACAACATTGCCCAGAGCCGCGCCGAAGAAGATCGCAAGCAGAATGCTGGAGACGCAGAAAATCAGATCAAAGAATCCCAGCCAGACGGGATTCTCCAGGTGGGCGCGCAATTCGATTCCAATTCCGCGCAGCATCAGCAGCCAGAGCACCATCATGAGCGGCAAATAGAAGCCGCTGAAACTGGAAGCATAGAGCAATGGAAATGCAAAATAGAGCGTGCCACCCGCAGACAGCAGCCAGACTTCATTGCCATCCCACACCGGACCGATGGCGCGCAGAATCCGTCGCCGCTCATCGCTGGTCTTGCCCGCGCCCAGGTAGATCGCGCCCGCACCCAGATCGAACCCGTCCAGCACCACATAAGCCGCCACCATCACGGCCACGATCATGAACCATAACGTTTCCATGAATACTCCTCACAGATGCTGCGATCGGGAAAGCACCTTTTACAACTTACCAGCCGGCAACGGGGACGGCGGTTCAGAATCCGGCCCGTGCTCAATTTCACGCCGCACCAGAAACAAAAACAGAATCCCCAGAACGGTATACATACCGAAGAAACCCAGCAGTGTGAACATTCCATTTCCCGCCGAGACCATCTTCGAATATCCGTCGGCCGTGCGCATCAGGCCATAAACCAGCCAGGGTTGCCGGCCCAGTTCTGCGGTCATCCATCCGGCGGTATTTGCGATATAGGGGAACGGCAAAGCGAGCAGCAAAATCCAGAGCATCCAATGCGAGGAGAACAGCTTGCCTCGCCATAACAGAAACGCTGCGACCACCATGATGGCGATGAAGATCGTCCCCAGCCCGACCATGATGTGGTAGCTGTAGTAAAGCAACGCGACGTTCTGCGGCCAGAGATCGGTGGGGAAAGAGTCGAGACCCTTTACATTCGCTGTCCACTCCCGGTAGGTCAAAAAGCTGAGCGCATTAGGAACTTGAAGGGGATTGTCAATCCTGCGTTCCTCGACATTGGGTTGCCCCACGATCACCAGTGGCGCGCCTGGTTGGCTGACGAACAGCGCTTCCATGGCGGCAAGGGTGACGGGTTGCTCGAGAGCGATCATGCGCCCCTGACCATCGCCGGTGGGAAATAGCTGCAAGACACTGAAGATCAATCCGGCAATCACGCCGACTCGCACGAAAATCCGGCCGTAGGCCTCGAACTTTCCCCAAAGCAAATAGAACGCCCCCACCGAAGCCATCACAATCGAGCCGGTAATCACGGCGCCGCTCATGTTATGGGCATACTGCCACCAGGCCCAGGGGTTGAACACGAGCGCCCAAAAGCTGGTCAACTGCAACGACCCATCTGCCGCCTTGGCGTAGCCCACGGGATGCTGCATCCAGGCATCCGTAGCGATGATGAAGTAACCGGACAACCATGATCCTAGGAACACGGCGACCGCCGACCACCAATGTCCGCGTGGGCCGAGCCGTTTCTCTCCGTATAGAAACAGCCCAAGAAACGCAGACTCCAGAAAAAAGGCGAACATGCCTTCCATAGCTAGGGTCTGACCGATGATTCCACCGGCATAGCGCGAGAAGTGCGACCAGTTCGTGCCAAACTGAAATTCCATCGGAATTCCGGTCACCACGCCGAGCAGGAAGTTGATGCCGAATATCTTTGCCCAGAAACGCGCCGCCTGATGGTACGCCTCATCATTGTGGCGAAGGCCCAACGTCTTCAGCACAACAATCAGCGGCGCCAAGCCCATGGTCAGTTGCGGGAAGAGATAGTGGAAAGTAACGGTAAATGCGAAGTGAATGCGATGAACCAGAAGGGCACTATCCATAGAAACCTGCCAAATGCGAAAGGCTATCTGTTCTATTGAAGGCGCGATGTGACCACGATCACATCAGGCTGTGGATTGTCGTCTTGCCTTGCGTCGTCGTTCCATTTCTGCGCGCCGGTTCTCGCGCCTGCGTCCGGCATCATCGTAGCGGCGCCGCTGTTCATCGGTCTCGGGAATCACGGGTGCCACCTTCAGGCGGTTCCCCATCGTGTCCACTGCTACGAAGGTCAGGTGCGCGGAGGCCACGTGCTGCGCGGTATCGGCGATATAGTTTTCCACAAACACTTTTACTCCCACTTCCATGGAGGTCTGAAAGACACGGTTGACGGACGACTTCAAAATCACCAGATCCCCCACCTTCACAGGTACCAGGAAATCGATGTGATCCACCGAGGCCGTGACCGCGTAACTTCGTGCATGACGGTGCACCGCCAGAGCACCCGCCAGATCGATCCAGTGCATCAACCGGCCGCCCAGCAAGGCACCCAGCGGGTTGGCGTCATTGGGCAGAACAAGTTCCGCCATCTCCGACTGCGAATCTCTCACGGGCCGGGGCACCAACGTCTCTTCGTTCATAGCCGTTCTTCCTTCTCACCGTCTCTTTCGTTGCGGCGCGGTCAACGACCGATCGCGATCGGACTTCCCGTCAACTCGCCACGGCCGCAGTCTCACTCTGCCTCTTCCTTTTTTCTACATACGTCAACGCAAAGCATTCCGCCATCTTCTGCAGCCGATTGTCGGGATGACTCGAGTTCCACTTTTTCTCCACCGCGTCAAACTCCAGCGTGCCGTGCTCGGAGGGACGATGATCCCTCTCGCAGACATAGCGAATTTGAATAAGCCAGCGCGTCCCGTTCCTTCCGTCGTCGCCCAAAGTTCTGGCTCCAAACCGGATCGAATCCCACTTCCGATCCTTCGGCAAACGACCGCACCGTTCCGCGTAGCCAAGATTGCAAAACTCCTGCAGCTGTTCCTGCGATGGAAGGTCACGCTCATGTCCTGGAGCCGTACATTGTCCACTCCATCCGCAACCCAGTGGAAGCCGAGCAGGGTGCGGCCAAGTCCCACCTTCCAACTTCTCCACCGGCATAAAATAAGGACACGCCACTAGCCCGCCTCCCTCACGACCATGAATTTTTGGGACAGCCCATTCTACTCACCCCAACAACGCAAGCCAATGAAAGAGGGTGGAAAACAACGAGCCCAGACTTGTAGTACCCTCTCCTCTGAGATTTAAAGCCAAAAGCCAGGAGCCAAGAGCTCAGAAGCTGATCTTATGGACCGCATCGCCGCCCTGAACGAAATCCTGACGCAGAATCCCAATGACACGTTCGCCCGCTACGGCTTGGCGATGGAATATTCGAAGGAGGGCGATCTCGATCGCGCTCTGGCAGAATTCTCTATCCTGTTAAAAGCCAATCCTGACTACACTCCCGGATATTTCATGGCCGCGCAAACGCTGGTTCGCGCTGATCGCAACCCCGAGGCGAAGACCATGCTCGCCGACGGAATCGCCTCCGCCCGACGCACCGGCAACCTTCACGCGCAGTCTGAAATGGAAGCCATGCTGGCGGAACTGGGATAGCTTCTCGGCGCAACCAGACCGACCGCAGATCATTTCGCCATCCGGCTCATCACCCGCTCCACCAGTGCCGGAAACAGCTGATAAATCTTCTGCGGCACATACATCGTCCAGGGCACGATGACTTCCCTCTTCTGTTTCAAATACCCGCGCAGCGTCGCACGCGCCACGCGCTCGGCCGTAATCCCGCGAACGGAATCAGGCCGCACCTTTTTTTGTTCGTTGCCCAGCACCACATTCTGACCGAAGGCCGTCCGCACGTAGCCGGGACAAACCGTCAGCACATGAATCCCCTCCTTCTTCAGTTCCACACCCGCGGCCTTGCCGATGGCATTCATGGCAAACTTGGTCGCGCTGTAGGCCGCATGAAACGGCAGCGGAATATGCCCCGCCACACTCGAAATATTGATGATGGTTCCTCCGCCCTGTTGTCGCATCACGGGAACGACCGCCTGCATGCCCATCACGGCCCCAAAGAAATTCGTGTCGAACATTTCCCGGCACGCCGCCATCTCCATTTGCGCGACCGAGTCCAGCAGTCCATGACCGGCGTTGTTGACCCAAATATCAATCCGCTGAAAATGGTGCAGAGTCAGCCCAATCGCGCGATCGATCTCCTCGCGATGACGCACATCGCACGCCATCGCCAGCGTCCGCTCCGCATGTCCCACCCGAACTCGCGCCGCCTCCACGCGGCCGGCGTCGCGGGACAACATCACCACGCTCGCCCCATGATCGCGAAGATTTTCGCGATCGCCTCCCCAATTCCCATGGATGCGCCGGTCACCACCACAATTTTTCCTGCAAGTTCCATAGCGCGCTTTTATTCCTCCCGAACTTGTTAAGTCAAGCGCTGGGATACAATCAAGACCAGTCCGCTCAAGTTTCGTACGGACTCCCGCGCCACGGAGATTGCTTGGCTGCCCTGATTCCCCTGTTCCCGCTCGACGTGGTCTTATTCCCGGGCACTCCCCTGCCGCTGCACATTTTCGAACCGCGTTACAAGGAAATGATCGCGGAATGCATGGCTCAGAACCGGGAGTTCGGCGTTGTGCGCGCCATGGAACAGGGTCTCGCCGAGGTAGGATGCACCGCCGAAATCGTCACCGTGGTAAAAGAATATCCTGACGGCCGGCTCGATCTCGTCACCGAAGGCCGCAAGCGTTTTGAACTCCTGGCCGTAAATGAGGAGCGCTCGTTCCTGCAGGCCGAGGTTGTCATCATCCACGATGAGCCCGGCACTGCGCCGCAGGAAGACACTGCCCGCGCCATACAGTTGCATTCCGAACTGCTTGCCCTGGCAGGTGCGCGACAGGATCTTGCTGACGGCCGATCCCTCGCAGCTCTCCTTCTATCTCGCCGCGTCTCTGCCGCTCGATCTGGATTTCAAACAGAAGCTGCTTTCTCTGCGCGCAGAATCCCAACGACTCTCGTCGCTGATCACTTATCTGGAAGCTCTCATTCCCAACCTTCATCGCGCAGCGCGTGCCCGGGAAAAAGCCGGCGGCAACGGGCACGTGCACTGAACTTCGGCTTCCGCCTTCCGGCTTCAGTCCTCTGCCTCCGTGTTGAAGGTCTTGATAGGCAGTTCAATCTACCAGAAACCGGAAGCCGGAAGCCGGTTCTTGCTCGCTCTTCCGCGTATAATCCAGGAAAGTATTTCCTCGGGGGTTCCTCAATGAGTCTTCCTCGCACGCTTGGCGAATTGCGCCACAGTGACTTTTCAGAAAAACGCTTGCGCACTCGCCGCGTGAAAGACGAACTCCGGGAGAACCTCGTCGCCCGCTTGCGTCAGGGCGATGACGCCAGCATCTTTCCAGGCATCGTCGGATACGAGGACACCGTTGTGCCGCAAATCGTGAACGCCGTCCTCTCGCGGCACAATTTCATTTTGCTCGGGCTGCGCGGGCAGGCCAAAAGCCGCATCCTGCGTGCTTTGACAACGCTCCTGGATCCGCAGATGCCTTACCTCGCGGGTTGTGAGATCCGCGACAATCCCTACGCTCCCATCTGCCGCCGCTGCCGCGAAGAAGTCGCGCGCCTCGGCGATGAAGCGCCCATCGCCTATCTCACTCCGGACGACCGCTACGTGGAGAAGTTGGCCACGCCGGACGTTACGATTGCCGACCTGATCGGCGATATCGATCCCATCAAAGCCGCTCGCGGCGGTCACGAACTCTCCAGCGAGTTCACGGTTCACTACGGTCTGCTGCCCCGCGCCAATCGGGGCATTTTCGCGGTCAACGAACTTCCTGACCTCGCGGGAAAAATCCAGGTGGGACTGTTCAACATCATGCAGGAAGGCGATGTGCAAATTAAGGGATATCCCATTCGCCTTCCGCTCGATCTCGCGATCGTGTTCAGCGCGAATCCCGAAGATTATACGGCCCGGGGAAAGATCATCACGCCGCTCAAAGACCGCATCGGCTCGGAGATTCGTACCCACTATCCCGCGACCGTCGATGAAGGTATCGCCATAACCGCGCAGGAAGCCTGGACCGGCCGCAACGGCCACGCCATGCACCTGCCCACTTATATTCAGGAAGTGATCGAGCGCATCGCTTTTGTTGCGCGCGAAGATAAGAAAATCGACAAGCGCTCTGGCGTTAGCCAGCGCCTGCCCATCTCCGCGATGGAAAACGTCGTGTCCAATGCCGAACGCCGAGCTATCCGCAATGATGAAAAGCTAGTCGTGCCGCGGGTCAGCGACATTTACGCTGCGCTGCCAGCCATCACCGGCAAGCTTGAACTGGAATACGAAGGCGAAATGAAAGGAGCGGACTTCGTCGGACGTGAACTCATCCGCGCCGCCATCGCCAAGACTTACGACGAGTATTTCACCGGCGCAAACGTACAGCAGATCGTGCAGTGGTTCGATCTCGGCGGTGAGATTCAGCTTTCGGATTCCGTCTCCGCCCTCGAAGCTCTGGAAAATCTTAAAGAGATTCAAGGCCTGATCGACAAGCTTGGCCCGCTCGGCGTGTCGCAGAAAGAGAGTCCTGAGCAGCAAGTTTCCGCCGCGGAATTCATCCTCGAAGGCCTGCACGCTCACAAGCGCATCGGCCGCAACGAAGAGCGAGTATTCAAAGCCGGAGAGAAGAAGCCTGAGCCGCAGCGTGAAAAGAGTTTCGAGAAAGAAGAACCGCCGTACCGGCAGAGGAGACAGTTTAACTAGTGGCTAGGGATTAGGGCCAGTCGCGGTCAGCAGCCGCCGAAACCTATCCCCTAACCGCTGATCCCTTTTCTTTATGAAACGCATTCGCTACTCCAAGTACGTCCCCGACCCCGCGGGCGAAATGAGCCTGGAGGATTTGCTCGGCGCGCTCTCCGATTACATGCTGCAGAGCGGCTTCCAGAGCGACATGTGGTACGAAATGCCGGAGGGTGAGCAAACTCTCGATGACCTCAAACGTGCGATCGAGCAAGCTCTGATGGATGGCGATCAATTCGACGAAGACATGCGCGAACGCCTGCAGCAAATGGCGGCGGACGGCGAACTCGACGACCTGATCGAAAAGCTGATCGAGCGGATGCAGCAGGAAGACTACATTTCCATCGATCAACCACCCGACCCTTCGCGACGGTCGGGCGTCGGCGGGCAAATCGGCGAGAATCAGCAACAGGCTAAATTCGAAATCACGGATAAGAGCCTCGACTTCCTCGGCTTCAAATCCCTGCGCAATCTGCTCGGCTCGCTCGGCAAATCCAGCTTCGGACGACACGACACCCGCGACCTGGCCACTGGCATCGAAGCTAGCGGGTCTTCGAAGACTTACGAGTTCGGCGACACGCTCAACCTCGACATCACGGCCACGCTCTCCAGCGCGATCCAGCGCGAAGGCCTGGCGCTTCCGCTCAACATCGAATACTCCGATCTGCAGGTTCATCAGTGCGAGTACCAATCTTCCTGTGCCACCGTTCTCATGCTCGACTGCTCACACTCGATGATTCTTTATGGCGAAGACCGCTTCACGCCGGCGAAGAAAGTTGCGATGGCGCTCTCGCATTTGATCCGCACGCAGTATCCCGGCGACTCTCTCTCGCTCGTCCTCTTTCACGATTCGGCCGAAGAAGTCCCGCTTTCGCAGCTTGCCCGCGTCAAGGTCGGCCCGTACTACACCAACACTCGCGAAGGCCTGCGCCTGGCGCAACGCATTTTGCAGCGCCAAAGAAAAGACATGAAGCAGATCGTCATGATCACCGACGGCAAACCTTCCGCTCTTACGCTGGAAGATGGCCGCATCTACAAGAACGCCTTCGGTCTCGACCCTCTCGTCGTCAGCCAGACCCTCGAAGAGGTCTCTAAGTGCAAGCGCGCCGGCGTTCTCATCAACACCTTCATGCTTGCGTCCGATTATGGCTTGGTGCAATTCGTTCAGAAGGTCACGGAGATGTGCCGCGGCAAAGCCTACTTCACCACCCCTTATACGCTCGGCCAATACCTGCTGATGGATTACATGTCGAGAAAAACCAAGACCATCCACTGAAATCGCGCACGTCAGACTACGAAGCTTCTTCCCCGCTGTAGTTCGTTTTTTCGGGACTCTACGCCCGAAAAGTCCCGCCGCTTGCCTCTCTGACTAAACTGTTTCCGGGGCATTCCCCACCATAGGAGAATCACCATGAAACGGATCCTCGCAGTTACGTTGTTGGTTGTGTCGTTCGCCTACAGTAGCTTTGGCCGAGGGACCGGGTCTTCCGCCAGTAATGAAACCGACGAAGCCACCAACCGCGGGAACTGTACTATTGGCCGAGGGACCGGGTCTTCCCCCAGTAATGAAACCGACGAAGCCGCCAATCGCGGGGACAGTACTATTGGCCGAGGGACCAGGTCTTCCGCCAGTAATGAAACCAACGAAGCCGCCATTTGCTGGAACGGTACTATTGGCCGAGGGACCGGGTCTTCCGCCAGTAATGAAACCGACGAAGCCACCATTCGCGGGAACAGTGCTATTGGCCGAGGGACCGGGTCTTCCCCCAGTAATGAAACCGACGAAGCCGCCAATCGCGGGAACAGTACTATTGGCCGAGGGACCCGGACTTCCCCCACTAATCAACTACCAAACCGCCTCAGTTCGGTGTCGTCCTGTTGGCTGACGGCCCCGGACGTCCACCCATTAAATCGACCACCAAGGCGCCTGCCGCAGCGTAGCGAATTGTCCTCGAACGCCGGGGGCAGATGCGATAAGCTGCTCCCGGCCTTATGAACGTGCTGTAGTGGTACATCCCGCTAGGGCTTCTGGTGCTATTGTTTGGATATTGCTCCGAAGACGCGCGTACAAAGCGTGCCCATGGTTTTTCGCCTACGTGGCGTTTGCCGTGGCCGCAGGGCTGGCCCGGTTCGCGGTTCACACCCACAACGTGCTTATTACGACACTTATTGGATCACCGACGCTGGCCTCTGTTCTGCTTGGAATCCTCGTGATGTATGAAGTTCTTCGTACCGTTCTCGGAAGCCTGACCCGAGTCTGGTGGGCTCGACTTCATTTTCCCGATCGTCGTGGTCGCGGGCGTAGGTTTGAGCCTGGCCCGTGCAATCACGCCGTCCCGTCACAGGTGAGCGGGGTCCTTCTCTACATCGTCGCCGGCGAAATTGCTGTACGCTTCATGCAGGTGCTCGTCTTCGCGGGATTAGTTACCCTCGTTCCTCTTCTCGGCCTCCGCTGGCAGCAATATTCTTTTGGCGTAGCCACGGGGTTTGGCATTTACGCGACTGTTATGTTGCTGACCACGACCAAGTTTTCGGATTTTGGAACAAGATTCAAATTGTTGTGGGGATGGACTTCCATTGTGGCATACTCTCTTGCCGTGTTGATTTGGATTTGGTTTTTCAGTGTGCCACAGAAAGCAGAGACTCCGAGTCCCGACCTATCGGCCCCTACTCCTGGTGATCTGAAGCAGTATAAGGATGCGTTACGGAGGATGCGCTAGGGCATGTTCTCTATAATTTTCACCTGGTTAATTGTGGCGTGGGGAGCGGTGTCCTGCATCTACATGCTGCGTTGCGCCTGGTCACGCTTTCCCAAGCGCGACGTCGACGTCGATGATGTCATACCGTTCCTTTACCCGGTTGACCTTTCCCTCGCCGAGGCACTTCTGGATCCCGGCACGGAATTTGAATTTCGCTGGAAGCTTGACCCACCGCAATTTCGCGAAACGCAACGCAAGCGTATGCGGCTGTTTCTGGAGCTGACGCGGCGCATGGCTCACAATTCCAAGGTTCTGGTGGAATACGCGAATGCGGAAAAAAACCGGCAGGATCCTCGCCGGGCAGCGCTGGCCTCCACTTTGCAAGAGAAGGCAATCGAGGTCCGCTTATATTCCCTGGTGATCGGAATCAAACTCCGCTTTTGGTTGCTGCTCCGCGCCGATATTTTGAACGCAGCGCCAGTTCTCGCACATCTACGTACCGCGGGCGAGATCGATGGACTTGAAACTTACAGTGCTCTGAAAGTCGCGGCCGCTGCGGCTTTTGTTCAACTGCCGCCCGCCGAATTGGATTCACTTACGCGAAACCTCTAGCCGCTCCAGCCAGGAGCGCGCTTGTCTCATCTCTGTAACAATTCGCAGGGCCGCTTTGCGTTACACTCTTCGCACCCCATACCAACTCCTGATACGCTTTCTTAAGACCACGTTTTCTTGATACCCATGGCAAACTGCATTCGATGTGGACGACAGCTTCCCGGATTGTCCTTCGGCAAGAAGATCTGCCAATGGTGCCGGCAACATGAGGCCTACCAGCGCGGAGAGGTCGCCGAAGACGCGCGCCAACCTGTCATGCGCACGCCTTGGGTTCGTCGCGGCGAATCCACGATCAGCCTGACGCAGATCATCTTTGGGATTTGTGCGGCAGTATTCCTCGGGATGGCACTTGCATCCGGCGAGCCGCTCGCATTTCTCAACCCAATGCACGAGTTCTCTGGCTACGAGATTATGCACTGGGGCGCCAACATAGGCTTGCTCACGATGTCAGGAGAATGGTGGCGTCTCTTAACTTGCGTATTTGTTCATGGGAGCTTGCTTCACATTGGTTTTAATATGTGGTGCCTGTGGAACTTAGGAGCGCTCTGCGAATCGCTGTATGGAACCTGGACTTATGCTTCCATCTATCTGCTCTGCGGGATTGGATCGAGCCTGGTAAGTGCAGCCTGGAACTTCGACCGGCCCGGCGTTGTGAGCGTCGGAGCCTCCGGCGCCATCTTCGGACTAGCTGGGGCGCTTATCGCAGCCTTTAAGTTAGGAGAGTTCTCGGTTCCACGCGCCGCCCTCCAGGGCACCCTTCGCAGTCTCGGCGCATTCGTCGTCTACAACCTCGTCTTCGGATTTGCTATGCCCGGCATCGACAACGCCGCGCACATCGGAGGCCTGATCACGGGCTTGATCGTAGGCGCGGCCATCGCGCTGATCGCCCCGGCGCAAGAACAGGTACCTCGCCGCGCTGCGGTTCTACTAGCCGTGACACTTGCCCTGGCGGGCAGCGCTATCGGAGTCGCACATCACTATGGACTTCCCTTGCAGTTGAGAAGAATCCATTTCGCGGCCACCAGTTCCGTCCTACGCACCCCGCGCACGCCGCATGCTCCGGTGCGCAACTCTAACTTTTCAGCTCCCCTACCGCTCGCCAAGCCTGGTTAATGGCCTCATCGGCGTACGCGTAGGCGCCCGCGTCAGCGTTGGCGATGGCGATCCGCCCGAAAGGTTTTCGCGCCACCTCGCAAGGAGTCTCGCCGCCTTCCAGCCAGAAAGAATCCCACAGCGAGTTGTATTCATAGGCGTAGCCATGCGGCCAGCGGTTTACTGTGATCGCGGCGATATCGAGCGCCGGATCGAAGCCTCCCGCTCCCAGAGTCCGCGCCAACTGTCCGCGAATCTCACGCTCCATGGTCTCAAAGGATGTTTCAAATAGCTCGATGCGGCCCAAGGTGTGTTGCTCGCGCGCAGGCCGGCCGGGCTGGCACGGAGTCTTCATCATGTGAACCACGATCGGTTGCTCGGGCTTGCGGGCACATTCATAACCGCCGATGCTGACCGCCAGATCGAGAGCGAATCGGGTGTGATAACAGCCGGGCGCGTAAACCGCATTCGTATTCAATTTCTGAAATGACGTCCAGTTGCGTAGTGCCACGTTGGTATAGAGCAGCGGAACTTTTTGCGCGGAAGCCAAAGCCTCACGCTGGGTCGCCGGCAGCTCATCACAGATGTAAGGGATTACGACATGCCAACACGCCAGAACGCAATTCTTCGCCCTTGTCGTATAAACTCTGCCGCCCCGCGCGTAGGCCACCTCCACTTCTTTCGCCGTCGCAGCGTCGCCCACATGCTTCACGCGCACCGCGGTACTGTTCAAGCGAATCTTCACGGACGAGGATACTGAATCCAGCTTGGCGTAATTCGCTTTCGCCATGACCACATCTGTCGCGGAGTTTCCGGGGATCGCTTCCGGAATCAGTTTCCGCACCAGCAGCCGAGCGATGGTCGCGTTGCCATCCGGGAAATGAAAAAAGTATTTCTCGGCCTCTTCATTCGGGATCGCGTCGCGATTCATTCCCTTGCCGGGCATGGGATCGAGCTTCAATCCTTCGAACCCCGGCAGGTCAAATCCCCAGGCATCCTGCGCCGAAACTGCATCGATGCCCAGTCCAAATAAAGGCTGGGGCACAGCCTGGAAAACCTTCACCACATCCGGATGAACCTTTACGAAATCGGTGAGGAAACTGGCATAGCTAATCCGTGCCAGCTTCGCTTTCTTCTCTGTGGAGGTGAGGCCTGGAAAGTAATCTGTCTCATCGCGAAGCAAGCGCTCGAAATCGGCCTTGGCTTGCGGCGCAATGGGAGCCTGCGCGAGCATCTGCTTCCATGCCTCGATCTCGCCCGCGTTGGCATAATCTTTTTCGCCCCCACCAAAAGATGCAGGACTTGTGATCAGCCGATCTGCCCCGAAGGTTTCCTTATCGAAGAAGACTTTCGGGCGCAACCCCAGGGAGCGATAGAGCCTAGCGTCGTGATATTTCGGATAGGAAGCAACGTCGATGCCCAATTCTTCGATCACGCCGCGCGCTACCCTGCTATAAGGCGCAGGGCTTTCGATCGAATAGGTCCCGCCAAAACCCAAGCGGAAGGCGCTATCCACGCGAAACTCATTGCGCTTGGCGTGTCCGCCAAAATCATCGTGGTTGTCGAGGATGAGGATGCGGACCTTCTGGCCCGCGGTTTTGCGATAAAAATGCGCGGCGGCAAGGCCGCTGATGCCGCCGCCAACGATGATGAGATCGAAGGTTTCACCAGTATCCTGGGGCGTTCCGGCAGTATCCCAGAAAGTTCCGTCACGCAATGCGTGCGCCGCTTCAAATGAGCCAGGATGGCTACCGCGTAGTCCGGTCAGGGCCGGCGGATAGTAGGCCGGTAATTTTTCTGGATCACCATCGGCGAAAAGATGCCACGGCATCATGGCAGCGCCGGCAGTTATGGCCACGCCGTTGAGAAAATCACGGCGCGTGATCTTGCGGTTCATTCCCAGTTCGCGGTCGTTGTAGTCGCCCATCAGGTCCCCTGAACTCTTCGATCTCTCGGCTGGAACATCAGGGCAGGTCTATCCGTCGGCCTTCTTGACAGCTAGTTCCGCACCCTGGAATCCGATGCGGCTGTGCGTGCCATCGCAGAAAGGCTTGTTGACGGAACCGCCGCAGCGGCAGAGGGAAAAGGCGGGTTTGCCAGTGAGGTCATAAAGCGTGCCGCTAGCGTCGACGAGTTCGACTGAACCCTCGGGTGCCTCCACACGGTACGGGCCATTGGGGCGAACGGTGATTTTTACCTGAGCCATAAATTTTAATTCCTCCAACCTTACGGATTTCTAGTAAGGCTAAAAAGATATCATTAAGGAGGGGCACATGTCGCGCCTGAGATCAGCACCGGCCCGGACGACACCGCAAAGCTGCTCTAGAGAGCCTCAAATCGGAAGCGCATAAAGGAATGGCCGTTCTTCGCGGCTCGTCCAGAAGTAGGCGAGGATGATCACGCTTGCGACTGCCGCGTAGGCGCACCACAGCGAGGTAAACGCGTACCGCTTGAACGCCATGACGATCAGGAGAATGATCAGGTTGGCCCCGCCGAAGACTACCATCATCCTGATTTTCGAACAAAAGAGCGAACCACAGGTTGCGACCACATATAGCAATGCCACCGCAGTATTGTTTGTCGCCTGGTTGATGTATACGATGCTGTTGCCTTTTACGTACAACTGCAACGGGTAGGCCGTTAGCGCCCATAGAATGTATAGCGTCGTTGCTCCGCCGAGCACGAGGAACGGCACCATACGCCCGCGGCTATCGGCGTCAGGCTCGAACAGCATCACGCTTAGCGGGAGTAAGAAAGGCAGCAGTCCCTGAGCATAGAGCATGAAGGCTGCGCCCATGTCGTGCGCCACTACGGGCGAAAGAATGCCATCCAAACCCAGCCAGACGAATCCCTCGATGAACTGATGAATCGCGAAGAGCAAAGGCAGGGACGCGAAAAGGAGTTCGCGCCTATGTTTTACTTTAGTCAGGGTCACCACGCCGACGGCGCCCAGAACGCCGCTGCCGACAAAGTTCGCTGTCGCTGAAAAGCACACGACTCGTCTCCTCGTTTTAGACGATCACACCCCGCGCGTCGCGGAATGCAAAAAACGCCGAGTGAAAGTGGTCCTTTCCCACGTCTTTGCTGCGCTGGGTAGCCGAGATATTACTTGATCCGCGTCGATCACGCTAGAGCGGCAACTCTTGCGTCGTGGGGAAGTGGTGCTGTTCGCGGCCTACTTTGCCATCGTATTTCGTTGTCATCTTGAAGAGTTCGAGACGGCCATCGGAGGCGAGAAAACGGCACTGGTCGCGCAGAGCCTGCATCTCGGCCGACGCGAGTGGTTCAAAGTTGACCGCGACCTTCAGGTTCTGATCGAGCACTTGCATAGTGTCGACACCGCTGATCGTGGTTGCAACGGGAAGGCTCATCGCGTAGCGTAGGCCCTCTTCAGGTGTAACCGCTCCATGCCGAACCAGTTCTCCGCTACCACCGAGGCTTTTCATGCCGAGTGCCGCGATGCCTCGACGGGCCGCTTCCGGCAGCACATGAGTCTCGAAACTACGGAACGTAGCGTCGCAGCAGTTGAGCGGCATCTGCACCGTGTCGAAGGGAAAATCGTGGGATAACATTTTCAGATGGATCTCAGGATCTTTATGTCCCGTGAAGCCGACGAAGCGGACTTTTCCCTGCTGCTTGGCGGCAGCAAGCGCTTCGGCGGCCCCGTTGGACGCGAAAATTAAATCAGGATCGTTGTCGTAGACGACCTCGTGAATCTGCCATAAATCGAGATGATCGGTTTGAAGGCGGCGCAGAGATTCTTCGAGCATGCGCATGGCGACTTTTTTGTCGCGGCCGTGAGTGCAGACTTTCGTCATCAGGAAGACTCGATCGCGTTTCCCTTTCAGACCCTTGCCCACGCGCTCTTCACTTAAGCCGTCATGATATTCCCAAGCATTGTCGAAAAACGTCACGCCGTGGTCGATGGCCTTGGCGATAATCTCGTTGGCGGCCTGGTCCGTTTCGGCGGAGCCGAGATGATAGCCGCCGAGTCCCATGGCAGAAACTTGCACGCCGGTCTTTCCCAGCGGTTTTCTTCGGCACTTGTCCCTCGGGCACGGGTTGCGATTCATTCGATTGCTGTGCGCCATGCTGCCTCCGCGGATGAGTGGTGCCGCGCCTAGCACGGCTGCTCCTTTAATAAACCTGCGGCGATTCCATTCGAGCTTCGAAGCCACAGGGTCTCCTAAAATTGTTTCTCTGGAAATGGGTGCCCTGTGTTCATCTCGGCTCCCAGCATGTCTCTGACTTCGGATTGTTGCGTGTCGAGCGGAAAGCCATGAGCGAGGCGAGCTTCGGGATTATCGAACCTCAGCGACAACTTATAGACCTCGTAGCGCCCATCGGCGGCATCCGGCTTGCAACGGTCGCGGAGTGCATTCATTTCCGATTCCGTCATCGGCGTAAAGTTCTGCGCGATTTGCAGATTCTGGTGGAGCACGTCGAGACTATCGATACCGGTAATGGTGGTGGTGACGCCGGGAAGGCTCATGGCATAACGCAAAGATTCTTCGGCGGTGATGACCCCGTGTTTGATGGCGTCGCCATGGCCGCTAAGCGGCTTCATCCCTAGCACTGCGATACCGCGCTTGGTGAGTTCGGGCAGCACGTCTGCTGCTCGAAGCTTCGCGGAAGGTGGCGTCGAAGGCGTTCAGCGGCATCTGCACGGCGTCAAATGGGAAACCGGTATTCAGCATCGCGAGATGAACTTTTGGATTTTGATGGCCAGTGAATCCCACAAAACGGACTTTCCCGTCTTTCTTGGCTTTCTCGAGCGCCTCCGCTGCGCCGCCCTTGCGGATGAACAGTTCAGCATCATTGTCGAAAGCCATGCCGTGGACTTGCCATAAATCGAGGTGGTCGGTCTGTAGCCGGTGCAAGGATTCTTCGAGCATCAGCAGGGCGAGGCTGCCATCGCGGCCATGGGGGCAGGTCTTCGTCATCAAAAAGACCTTGTCGCGACGGCCCTTTAGACCCGCGCCCATCCAGACTTCGGTCTTTCCTCGACGATACTCCCAGCAGTTGTCGTAAAACGTGATTCCGCCATCGACCGCCTGATGGATAATTTCAACCGCCGTTTTTGCATCCGGAGCATCGCCAAGATGATGGCCACCGAAGCCGAGGGCAGAAATCTTGGCGTCGGAGCGGCCGAATTTTCGTAGTGGGATCGTTCCGCTGGAGGTTTGTGGCACGGATTCACCTCTAACTTCTACTGAACCGCTGAAGGTTTAGATGGTCTTGGATGCGGCTACACAGGTGTCGGTTGACGGCAAAATAGAAGCGCCCGTTCAGGCGGCCTGGGAATAGTCGCGGACGAGGCTGTGGTAAAGATCGAGGTAGTTGTCGATCATCCGGTGAGCGGTAAAGCGCTCGCGGGCGCGGGCAAAGGCGCGATCGGCGTAGGCATGGCGTAACGGACGGTCGGAATCAAGCTGCCGCAGGATTGCCGCCAGGCTGCTGGCGTCGTTGGTCCGGAAATATAGGGCGGCATCACCCCAAACCTCGCGGAAACTCGGAATGTCATTGGCCACGATAGCGCAACGCGAGAAAGCGGCATCGAGAGCAGCCACGCCAAGGGGCTCATACCGCGGAGTAGCCGCGTAAACAGCGGCGCGGCTATAGAGCGCGCGGAGTTGAGCTTCCGTCTGAGGACCCCGTATGGCCACACTATGCTGATCGGTCGAGACTTTCACGTCTGCACGGATAGGAATGCGCGGAACAGGCACGGTTTGTTCCGCGCCGACGATGCACACCGGGAATGGATGAGCGTGCTGGGTGAGCAGGAACACCTGCTTGCCGGCGTCCACCAGACGGCCCACGGAAAGAACCGAGTCGTCTTTGCTGATATACGGGTTGAAGAATATAGGATTGCGTCCGGGGTAGATGACAGCCTCGCGACGCGGCCGTGTGTACGTGGAACGGATCGTACCGGCCATCCAGGTCGAGGGAGAAATTACAACATCAGCAGCCGCGATGCCCCGCGCCACGGTTTCGCGATACCACTGTAGCCAGCGTGTAGGGCGGGGAGTACAGCCCTGCACGGCTTGCGCCCAGCTGATGAGATCGCCATGGGCCATGATCACCCTCGGGACGGCGACAGGAAGATTGCCATGGCAGAACTGGTGCAGATGCAGGACGTCGGGACGAATCTCGCGCGTCAGGTTCGAGAGGAATTCCGAGGATTCGGCAAGGTCTTGCGGAGCTTCGTCCATCCACTCCAGGCGGAATGCGGTGGGGCGGTATTCAAGACCGTGAAGACGATCCATCCAGGCAGTTTGATCGGGTAAAGGGATCTCGCCGAACGTGACCAGCGTGACTCGTATGCCCCGAGTGACCAGACCGGTGACTAGTTCGCGAGCATAGGCCCAAGAACCGGACATCGTATCGGCGGTGACGAGAAGGTGCAAAAGGGCCTCCGGGAGCACTGCATTCCGCAACCGGTGCGGGATCCAGCGAGTTGCGCCTGCCTATTCTAGTTCGAATGCGGTTGAGCGAGGGAAATTTTTTCCAGATCCTTGGCTGCAATCGTCAAGGACTCCTCTTTTCACATTTTCGTAGACGGGGCAGCTTATTCGATCAGTTCGACCCTAGCCTCGAGCGCATTTCGCGTGCGAGGTTGTCCACGGCGAGGATCTTTTCCGCAGCCGTCGAGGGGACATTGGGCACGGCCATCGCGAGTTCGCAGGAGAGCAGCATAGCAGTGAGGCTTTCACACATTTCGCTGCGAAATTGCAATTCAACCGAGCGGCGGGCTTGAATTTCTTCGCGCTGGCGGCGGTGCAGAGCCGAACGAACTTCGCGGAGCAGGCGCTCCATCCCGCTAACTGCGAAGTTCAGGTAAACAGGGAAGGCGGTCCCCAGGTGCTCGTGCAGTTGATCGCTTTCAGCCGGTTCATTTTCGAGGAGGAATTGATCGATCACCACTGCGGAATACGATTGTTCTCGTAACCGGCCTAAGGCTTGCTGCAGATTCTGAGCCCAATGAATTTCATTGCGGGTGGACTCTGTCAATGTGGCTGCGCACTCTGGACCGCGTGCTGAAGGTGTTATGAGTAGAATCATGCATCTCCCATAGCACGCGGCCCTCCATAAACTTTATCGATGAAAACACGGGAGTTACGAGCTGCACAAGTGCCGACTCTTCCCGTTGCGGACCATACGAATTCCCAATTCATTTCGTGCTCGAACTCTTCTCAAAATCTAAGCGTGGACGGCGTAATCCTTCAGCTTGCGGTACAAAGTGGTTTTGCCGATTCCGAGCAGTCGGGCGGCCTGCAGTTTATCCCCGTTCAGTTCTGCAATCGCACTGAGAATGGTCTGCTTCTCCAGTTCCGCCATGGGAACGATCTTGCTTTGACCGTTTCCGTTCCCACTTCCTTCCGCGATGATCGCCGTGCCGACAATCGCCGGAGGCAGGTCGGGAACATGAATCAGCGGTCCACTGGTGAAGGCGCAAGTGCGCTCCAGGCAGTTTTCGAGTTCCCGTACGTTGCCGGGCCAGTCATAGGCCAGCATGACTTTGAGAGCCTCGTCGCTGAGAACTTTTTCCTGTCCAGAGGCGTGCGAGGCGTGCTCCATGAAATGGGAAATAAGCAGAGGGATATCCTCGCGGCGCTCGCGCAGCGGCGGGATGCGCAGGCTGAGAACGTTAAGGCGGAAATAAAGGTCGCGGCGAAAAGCACCTTCGGTCACGGCCTGCTCCAGATCCCGGTTGGTGGCAGCCAGGATGCGGACGTTGATCGGAATCCGGCGCGTGCTGCCCACCGGACGAATCTCCTTTTCCTGAATCGCACGCAGCAGTTTGGACTGGAGATCGACCGGAAGTTCGCCGACTTCGTCGAGGAATATGGTTCCTCCTTCCGCGATGGCCAGGAGTCCATCCTTAGCCTGGTTGGCGCCAGTAAATGCGCCCCGGACGTAGCCGAACAGCTCGCTCTCAATTAACGTGGGGACGAGCGAGCCACAGTCAACCGGAATAAAAGGCTTGTCGCGAAAAGGCCCGGAATAGTGAATCGAACGCGCAACCATTTCTTTTCCCGTTCCGCTTTCGCCGAGAATAAGCACCGGATGGGAGCTGGTCGCAGCCTTGGCGATGATGCGATAGAGCTTCTCCATTTCGGGCGCGCGGCCGACCAGGCCGCCATAACCCTGCTTGGACTTCAGTTTCTCGCGCAGCATCCGGTTTTCGGTTTTCAGCTTGAGATGGTTGGAGACGCGCTCCAGCAACAGCTTGAGTTCGTCAATACTAAAGGGCTTGGTAACGTATTCGTAAGCGCCTTGCTTCATGGCCTGTACCGCCGACTGCACCGTACCGTACCCGGTCACGACGATGACCAGGGCTTCCGGCCGCTGGGCCTTGATCTGGCGCAGAGCTTCCAGACCGCTGGCGCCAGGAAGGCGCAAATCGAGCAGAATGGCATCGATAGTTTGGCTTTGCAGCAAACGCAGAGCGTGCTCGGCAGAATCGGCAACGTGGGCGATGAATCCCAGCGAGATAGCGACTTCGCGGCAAGCTTCCCGGATGGAGCGTTCGTCGTCGACAATCAGAAGGTGAAGAAAGTTGGCGCCCACAATTTGTGGCTGGGCGATCAAGGGGCTAACGGCTGCTGACGTCATATGAGCGATTCCTTTTTAACTTCATGAAGTGGCGTTGGTGATGGAGTTGGACAGGGGGGTGTGCTTTGAAACTCTGTCTCGGTCGACTGCGATGTCTGGGGTAGCAGGATCATGGCCCGCGTTCCCTGGCCAGGTTCGCTTTCAATGTGAATCAGTCCACGGTTTGTGGTGACAATGCTGCGAACGGTGGTGAGGCCCAGGCCAGTACCTCGGCTAGCGCCCTTGGTGGTGAAAAAAGGCTCAAAAAGGTGCTGGCGTGTTTTCGCGTCCATGCCCGTGCCGTTGTCGGCGACCAGCAGCGACACGCAGGGGAAGGCAGTTTGCCGCGTCGGAGCGGATCCGGCTACAGTTTGAAACCTGCAGTTACTGGTCTCAATATCGATGCGCCCGCCGTTCGGCAAAGCATCCCGCGCGTTGAGAACCAAGTTCAGTATGATCTGCTGGGCCTGCGCCTCATCGATTTCGACCAGACCCAGCTCGGGGTCGAGCCGAAATTCCAGCTTGATGTTTTCCCCGATCAGACGGGTCAGCAGATCCCGCATCCCATCTGCGATTTCGTTGAGGCACAAAGACCGCACTTGGGTAGCTTGCGGGCGGGCAAATACCAGCAACTGTCGCACTAATCTCGCGGCTTGCAAGACGGCCACGCGAATCTCGCTGGCGTAGCGGCGCCTGCAGTCGCGGGTATCCAAGCTGGAGAGCAACAGATCGCAGTACAGCATGACGCCCGTCAGAAGGTTGTTGAAGTCATGCACCACCCCTCCCGCCAGGCGCCCTACGGCTTCCCATCGCTGGGTTTGCAGCACACTCTCGTTGGTTGGAGCCCTTTCATGGTCGCGCTCGGCGATCAGCAAGGCATGAGGCAGCTCTCCTCCGGACGCAGGCAAACGCCACGCCGTCCAATGGGTCACGGCCAATCCGTCTGTGGCACTGCCTCTTTCCTTACCTGCGATACGGATACTCTCGCAAGTGGAGTCCAGGAGCGCGCGCAAAAGAGTTTCGGTCGAATCGCGGTCTTCAGCCGCAACCAAGTCGCTGAGCCGCAGTACGCGCTGCTTCGCTAAGTGCGGATCCAGAGCCTGGTCGAAAGCGCGGTTCACCTCGACAATCTCTCCCTGTCGGTTACAGCGAGCGGCCGCGATGGGAGCGCGTGCGAAGATGGAACGAAAGCCTGCTTCGGCGTTCTCTTTTGCGGAAAATTCGGACCACGAAAACGGCGCCGCTCTGCTCATACTGATACTGTGCCGTGGGAGAAGTGCCGAAAGGAACCCGAGATCCTGTCACCGATACCTCGGTGTTCCGGAAACGGGATTGGCAGCCCCAGGTTTTACTTCGCCCACTTTTCGCATCCCACTATAGGAGGCCCAATCTGACACTGCGAAGGGCATACGTCACTCCGCGCCCGCGAAAGCCTGTGGAAAACGGGCAAAGAGACTTTATTTGTTTGACTTAAAGGGGAAGTAATTAACTCTCAACCGCAGATCGACCAAAGCGTCAGGCCGCTATTCGCTGGAAGCAATCGAACTCGCACCGGTAAGCGAGACAGGAGCGGTCAACCGGAAAGTGAGCTGACGCCCTCGTTCCACCCAGAAGGTGGTTGATCTCTTCGACCCACCGCTCGATCGCCCTGTGCCTTTGGCAAACAGACTAGACGTTTGGAGAGGGACTGCGCTGCCATCGACAGTCATCGTGTTCAAGATCAGCCGGACAAATCCCGGATCAGGAGTCAAGCCGGGGCGCTCGAGGGAACGCCGCGCGGACTCTATCCGCCCACTTACCGGCGTACCGCGTTCGACCATCGTATCTCCGTCAATCGTAACGGGGCCGGCTACAGATGCCGAAAACGTTTCTCCCGTTTGAACTTGCGAGATCGCCAGCGAGTTTTCCAGACGGACCGTGATCAGCGTTCCAGCCGGCAAACTATGCCCGCTCGAATGCGACACCGCTCGAAACGGCGCTCCGGCGCCCGGTCTGGCGTCTGCAGGCACCGCCGGATGAACGCCATCATCCGGATGCTCTGGATTCTGATGGAATGGGAGATTCTGCTCAGCGGGCGGCGAACCTGCGCCGCCTGAGGTTCGATGCAATGCATCGGGACGAGCGCATCCTTGGTGGATGCCTACCCCGAGGCAGAGAAGAATCCAAGCATATTTGATCTTGGAGCGACCGCGCCTTCGATTGCTCACCATGCCGATATGGTTGCCCGAACCTCTGTTATGGGGTAGTGGCAAGTGAAATACCAGATCAGGATGATAAGAATCAGGCAGATATGAACATTGTCAGAGACGGGAATGTGTAGAAGTTGCTTTGTGGCGTGCAAAAAAAATCGCGGAGAGCGTGACGCTCCCCGCGAAAGCCATCGTCCTAGATCGTGCTAATTCGTGCCGCCGCCTGAGTTGGCGCTTTGCGATTCGTTTTCCGGCTGCGCGATGACACCGTCAAACGGAGTTGCCGCCACATAACGCCCGTGCACCACGCTGATTCGGCGTAGCGGGAAACCGGAATCCGGTCCGCGCTGCCATGTGCTGCCTCCGTCCATGCTCTCGAACACGACCCCGGACTGCCCGCTGGTGGCGAGCAGACGCTTGTGGCTGCCATCGTAAACCACGGAAGTGATGTCCCGATCGGGCAATCCCGCCACTACGTGATTCCAACTCTTTCCGGAATCCGCACTGTGAAAGACGCCTTCGCGGGTAGCGACGAAGACCTGCTCATCCGGCGTGACGGTCACGTTGCGAATGTTGATCGGATAAGAGGCCAGCCGCGCAGATTCCCACGCCGCACCTGAATCCTGAGAAACCAGGACCATGGAGCGGGTTGCAGCGACCACCAGGCCTTCTTGCGACTGCACGGAAACGAAGTCTTTCTCTCCGGCTACCGGGCCTCCCACCCACACTTTGCCGTGATCTTTGCTGGTGAACAGTCCCGAGGAGGTTGCCGCGAACCAATGGGTTGGTCCCAGATCGGTGTCGTTGACCCTCCCCTCGAGAATTGAATGGGTGCTGGTGGTGGAGCTCACGGTCTTCTTCTTACCGCTCTTCAGAGTGACCGTGCGCGAGACCGTCTTCGAAACCACAACGTCGTTGATTGGATGCCAGGTCGAACTGCCCTCGGCAAGTTCAAAGACGCCTTTGTTGGTTCCGGCGACCAGGGTTCCGTTGCCGGCCTGCTTCAAAGTGAAGACGTCCCGGCCATCCAGGCCCGAGCTTCTCTGCTGCCAGTTCTGCCCCCCATCGCGGGTAAAGAATACGCCGCCGAATTCGCGGTCGTTGACCAGGCCAATGTATAGCGTGTTCGCTGCTTTCCTGTCGGCCAGAATCGCGCTCACATAACGATGAGAGTATCCGTGGTTCGATGAGGTGAAAGTCGCTGCCGAGTCGTCGCTGGCGAGCACCCCGCTACGATCGGTCGCAAGCAATACGCGCCGCGAGTTGCGAGGATCGACCAGGACATCGTTCACCACGACTTCAGGACTGCTCACGAGCTTCCAGTTTTTGCCTTCGTCGACACTCTTCCACAAACCTTCAGTCGTGCCTGCATAGACGATGGCCGGATTGCTCGGATCCTGTTTTAGCACGCGGGTGCGCCGCGCCGTAAAGGGAATGCCCTTGATCTTTTCGAACTGGTCACCGGCGCTGACGCTCTTATAAATGCCGGAGCAGGCGCTGGCGAAGACTTCAGAAGGATTGGCAGAGCTAACGATGATCGAGAAAACATCGGAATCATCGATCATGCCTTTGTTGATGTGCTGCCAGTTCGCGCCATCGTCGCTTGTCTTCCAGGCCAGGTGCCAAGTGCCAGCGTAGACAACGTTAGGATCCTTCGGATCGACAGCGATGGATTCGATGTTCTTGACTATGCCGTCATTGGGCGAAATCCGCTGCCAGTTTTTGCCGCCATCGGTGCTGCGATAGACGCCATCGAGCGCTCCTGCGACCACCACCTTATGATCGGAAACTGAAATCGCCATAGCGCGCACCGATTTCCCGTGCATGCCGGGCAGTACTTCCCAGTCCTTGCCGCCATTGTGGCTGCGAAAAATATCGCCGGCGTTCTGATCTTGCACGCTCCAGGCGGAAACGAAGATGTCTTTGGAATTCTGCGGATCGAAGGCGATGTGGTCGAGCACATAATCGTCGCCGGCGCCAAGTTTGGCGAATCGGGACCAACTATGACCGCCGTCCTCAGAGAGGAAAATCACGCCGGTGCTGGTGCCGAGCAGAACCCGGTCGGGGTTCTGAGGATCATAGGCCAGGCTGCGGACGTCGCCGCCGTCGGGACCCAGAACGGTCCACTGCCGCGCCCCCCCGGCAAATGCGCAAGCGGAAGCCAACATCAATATTGTCAGCAACTTAAGCGATGCAGATCTCATAACGATTTTCAGCCCCAAAGCGGAAGAGTTAGATGCGACAGTTAGATTGACAGGCTAAACCATTTCCCTACAAGTTACTGAAGTCCACGCGGAAGAAAGGCCGGTCGTTTTTCAACGACCGGCCCGTTCACTTGGTTACTGAAATTACTGCGCTTTCTTGACAGCCTTCTTAGCCGCCGGCTTGGGATGATCCGGAATCGCCTTCACCTTGGATTCATCCACGGTTTGAGTACCGGTCGAGTCGAAGGTCGCGCCCGAGGGAACGATCCAGTACTCGGCCGTCTTGGTGCCACCGCTGCCGGTGCGCACTTCGATGCGGCTTGCGTCAATGTGCTGCTGGGCTTCGCCCTCGACCAGGTAGAACTTGGAATCGACGGCGCGTTCGGCCGCCAGATTCTTGCGTTTCTCCGTTGGTTCGGCATTGCCCACGATCACCAGCTTGCTGTCAGGATTCTGCTGCAGGTTCTTGGCTACGTCATCCAAGATTGCCTTGCAGGTGTTATCCACGCGCCAGGGCTTTACCGGGTTCGGGAAGTCGCACTGGCTGAGCTTGGCGGCTTTCGGCGGCGGAGGCGGCGGATTTTCCACCGTCGCTTGCGCCGAACCTTGACTGCTCAATCCACGTGAATCGGTGCAGGTGGCGCTGACCGTGATGGTCCCCGGCGCCACTCCGTTGGTGGAGAGAGTCGCCGTGTTGCCGCTGCCCGAAACTGTACCGCTGCTTGCAGTCCAGTTGGAGACAGTGACAGGGACGTTATCCTGGCTCGTGCAGTTGCAGGTTACGGTTACGCTTGCACCGGCCTGCACACTCGACGGACTGGCCGTGCAACTCATGGTCGGCGGATTCTTCGGCGGCAGCGGCTTGATGGTGTAGGTGGCCGAGCAGCTCGCCTCGTTATTGGCTTTCATCTTGGGGTCGGTTACGTGAGCCGTAACGGTATAGCTGCCGGGAGCCGCATTCGTGGTATCGATCTGCGCGGTCGTGTCCTTGCCAGTAACTTGGCCTCCATTGCCAGTCCAGGCATACGTGACCGTGTGCTTAGGATTAAAGTTGCTTGTGGCGACGGTAGCCGTGATCGGTTCGCCTACCATAACTTCGGTCGGCTGCACCGAGCAACTCGCGCTTGGCGTCACCGCAGGTGCTCCACCCCAATTGAAAACCAGACCAGTGCGCAGGCGAACACCCTCAAATGACGGACGCCTGAGATTTGGAAAATCGGAGGAGACAAAGTCCGCATAGTTATGTCGTCCCCAGACGTAATCGGCTTCAAAAAGCCGGAACGCCAGCCATTTTTTGATGGGCAAATCCATGCCGCCGCCAAGGATGGCGCCGACGCCGTTGTTGGCGTTGAGCCCGTTGATGGAAACGCGATTTAGACTGACCAGGGTGTGCAGGAAATAATTTGCGCCATCGGTGCGCCAGATGAAACGGGGGCCAATCGATCCGGTGGTTTCGTAATTGCCGCTACCCCAGTTATGCCCGAAGTCAGCTTCGGCGCCCCAATGAGGGTCGAAGTTGTAAGTGAGGGCGCTTCCAAACCCGGCAGACATGTCGGGAACGTTCAATCCCGTCGGATTGTTGAAATCTCCGAATGGCGTGGGCACTGTGCCGCCTGGATGCAGCCACTGATATCCTACGAACAGATCCCACTTCGGATTCGAATCGCTCTGCGCGAGAGCTGTGCTTGAGATCAACGTCATCGCGAGAACCACTAACAGGCCAAGCACGAAATGGCCTTTTCTTGACTCAGAACACAGTGACATTACTTTCCTCCATCTATGGATAGGCAGCTCACCCGCACTAAGGGTCCGACGGCAGTATCAAGAACAACAGTGCAGGAGCCAGCAGTTCAAAATTGGACCTCTGATTTAGGGACCCGCAATTCTAACCCACCGCAATCTCAAAGCGAAAGAGTGTTTTGAGAAATAGTAGCATTGTAGCTGGGTTTTTCGATGATCCTGCTAGAAGCTCCGTCTCAATTTGACATGGGAGTCAAAGCAACTCATCGTGTTCAAAGAGCAACCGGGCGGTGATGCCGGCCTTGCCCGACAGGAAGATAGCCGAGTATGGTTGTAGTTTCGTAGCTTGTAAGATCCACTATCAGGTTTGGCACTATCCAAGGGATGAACCAGGAAAGAATACTGATTGTCGAGGACGAAGAGAACGAGCGAACCGGCTTGGCAGAACTTGTTACGTCCTGGGGGTACCGGACCGAAACTGCCCGAGATGGGTTTGAGGGGCTCGAAAAAGCCGCGCAATGGACTCCTTCGATCGTGATCACCGACCTCAAGATGCCGCGCATGGGGGGCCTCGAACTCCTGGAACGGTTGGGGGAGCAGACTCAGGACATGGCCGTGATCTTGGTAACGGCGCAAGGCACAATCGACAGTGCGGTTCAGGCCATGCGCCTGGGAGCTTACGATTACATTACGAAGCCGATCGACACCCAGCGCCTGCGCACGATGCTGCAAAACGCTTCAGCTCTGGTGGGCATCCGCACCGAACTGGAAAGCACCCGCCGCAAACTGCGCGATTCCGGCTCTTTGGGGCAACTGCGGGGAACCTCGCGCAAGATGCAGGAAATCTTCCGGCTGATCGAACTGGTGGCTCCAAGCACGGCGTCGGTATTGATCACCGGGGCAAGCGGCACCGGAAAAGAACTGGTGGCTCGCACCATCCACCAACTGAGTCCGCGTCGGGAACGTCCTTTCGTTGCCATCAACTGCGCAGCCATTCCGGAAACCTTGATTGAAAGTGAAATCTTCGGCCACGAAAAGGGAGCTTTTACCGGAGCTTTGGAGCGGCGTACCGGATGTTTTGAACTGGCCGAAGGGGGTACGTTATTACTCGACGAAATCGGCGAGATGCCCGTGGCCACGCAAGCCAAGTTGCTGCGCGTACTCGAGGACCACAAGTTGCGCCGTCTCGGCAGCAAGGTGGAAACTTCAGTAGATGTGCGCGTGCTCGCAGCCACCAACAAAGTTCCGGACGATGCTGTCGCCTCGGGTGAATTGCGCAGTGATCTTTACTACCGCCTCAACGTCTTCAACATTCACATGCCGCCGCTGCGTGAACACAAAGAGGATATTGGTGATCTGGTGCAGCTTCTGGTTTCCGAAATGAGCACCAAGCACAGCAGAAAAGTGGCCGCTGTGAGTGAAGCGGTACTGAACCTTTTCCACAATTACACCTGGCCGGGCAACGTCCGCGAGTTGCGCAATACCATTGAGCGCGCGGTCATCGTCTGCGACAGCGGCATGATCGAGACCAAACATCTGCCGCCGGGATTCGGCCACGCCATCTTGCGTACCAGTTCCCATGATCCGGATGCGATCCGCCTCGGTGTGGGCACAACTGTGGGTGAGGCGGAGAAGATGTTGATCCTCAAAACCCTGGAGTCCACCAGCAATAACAAGACGAAAGCTGCGGAAATTCTCGGCATTAGCTTGAAAACCCTGCATAATAAGCTTAAGGAATACGGCAGCAGCACCGGGGAAGCGGATTCGGCAAAAGAGGAAGCTGAGCGAACTGGCCTGTGATCAGGAATCCTTGGTCAGCGCCCAGCTGCGAGAAAAAGAGTTAGAATTTCAGCTCCGCGCCGCTGCCGGGGTCGGTCGACTCGCCATTGATCGCTAACCTCTGGCCACTGTTTTCTCATGCGACGTAAAGCTATCATCGTGCTCGCCATCACCTTCATGGTCACCCTGATGGTGACCGCCTTCTCGGCTCTTTACATCGTACAGATTCTTCGCCTGAGGATTAGCAACACTTACGAAAGCGCCGACCGGCTAACCCAGCAACTTCGATATTTCGCCGAAAATGATCTGCCGGATCTCAGCAGCACAAAAATCGACACCAATGATCCCAAAGCGGTGCGCACCGCCCTGGCCGAGTATCTGCCGATGGATACGAACCTGCAGAATAACCTTGAATCGGAAGTTGCGCTTTGGCCCACCATTTATGACATTTCCATAGTAGATGCCACCGGCAAGGCCTTACTTCACTCGAACCAGCATCTTGTGGGTAAAGAAATTCCCCCCAGGCCGAATTTTCACAGCGTGGTGATCGCGAACCCATGGCAACAGTTTCTTGTGGTATACCGCCCTCCCGCGGTTTACGACGTGAGTTACCCTCTTCAACTCAACGGAGAGCCGTTTGGCACGATCCGCATCGGTGTTTCCACAGTCTTTCTCAAGAGCGAACTCCTTCCCCGGCTCATGCACGCCTCCTATCTTTCCATCGCGTCGATTTTTACTTCCCTGTTGCTCGCGGCGTTGATCTCGAATGTGGCTCTCGGCCCCCTGAGAGAAATCAATCGCAACCTCGACAGCGTCACGGATAGCATCAGCTTGGCCGCAAGCGGGGACGTTTCGGACAGGGAGTCGGAACACGATGAATTTGGTCTGGTCACACTGAAGATCGCCAATCTGGGCCGGCAGATGCGGGACACCAAGGAAATCTTCTCTGCATTGAAAGACAACGTGGATCAACTCATGTCCAAGTTGCAAGATGGGTTGATGCTCTTCACCCGTGATTCTCGCGTGGTGCTGGTAAGCGCTCCAGTAGAGCGGTTCCTGGGCAGGCCTCGCGGAGAATTGCTGGGCAGAACAGCGGCGGAGATTTTCTCCCGCGATTTGCCTCTCGGATCGATGGTGCTCGACGCTTTCGACCGCAAGCGCGCGCTCTCGCAGCGTGAGTTCACCTCACCTGGCGGCAGGCGCGTCCAGGTGTCGATGGACTTTGTTCAGGAGAAGGGCATGCCGATCGGCGCCCTGCTGACCATGCGCGATGCCGAGTCTGCCCGCCGTATAGGCGACGAGATCGAGATGTCCCGGCGGCTCTCGGCCAGCGGACGGGTTACCGGCGGGGTTGCCCACGAAGTCAAGAATCCCATCAACGCCATCGTGCTTCACTTACAGCTCCTGCAAAACAAGCTGTCGCAACTGGATCCCGACACTCGACGCCACATGGATATCATCGGCAACGAGATCCAGCGACTCGACCGCGTGGTCCAAACTCTTGTCGACTTCATGCGTACCCGCGAACTGCACCTGGTGGAGGTCGATTTCCGTCGTTTGCTCGAAGATGTCGCGTTGCTGGCCGCTCCCGACGCTGAGCAGCACGGAGTCGAAATCAGACGCGAAGTCTCCAGAGAGCCTCTCCTCATCATGGCGGACGTCGATTTGATGAAGCAGGCGCTGCTGAACGTCGTGCTCAACGGCGTGCAGGCCATGCCTGAGGGAGGTCCACTCACCCTCTCAGCACACCGTGACCGTAATGACGTGGTTGCCGAAGTCTGCGATCGGGGCGTCGGCATTGCGCAGCAGATGCACGACAAGGTGTTTGAGCTTTACTTCACGACTAAGAAAGACGGTAACGGGATTGGGCTCGCGCAGACCTACCAGATTCTGGACTGGCATCACGGCTCAGTAGAATTCGAATCGACCGAAGGGGAGGGCACAACCTTCCGCTTCCGGATTCCTTTGTCTGACTCGAGACTTGAATCCGAAGATGACACTCCTATCCACTACGAGACTGAGATCACGGAACGGCGAACTTGATTTCCCCCGTCAGCCACCGGGGCGTAAGATTTCAGAAAGTCTGGTTGCCTGGGATTGAAAGATGACTCTGGCCGCAGTCCTCGTGCTTTGCTTTCTAAGTCTGGGTTATCCAAGCATGGGTTGTCCAAGTTTGGGTAATCCATGTCGGGCTGATCCGGGTTTAGGACTCGCTTTTGCACCGTATGAACCTTCCGCTCAGGATTCCGACAGTGCTGCCGGATCCCAGGCCCAAACGCCGCCAGCACAGAATCCGAATCCTGCGCCGACTCCTTCCTCCGCGGCAAAACAAAAGTCTGCCGCTGCGGCCAAACCGGCTGCACAGCACCGCAAAAGTCATAAGAAGACTGCTGTCCCCGACTGCTCGACCTCGGCAACCCCACTCCAGCCCACCGGCGACGGCAACCCGGCTTCTTCAACGAATACGGAGTCCACAAATACCGCGTCGGGCACAGTTCCTTCCTCCCAGCCTGTTCCCGCAAGCAGTCGCGCGACCGCGCCGAAACCGTGTCCGCCGCCAATAGTTGTGATCAAGAACGGCGGATCGAACGAGCCCACGGTGGAGCTCAAAGGGGACACCACTGCCGAAAAAGCATCGCAGCAGCGCTACACCACCGAGCAACTCACGTCTGCCACAGAAGAAAACCTGAAGAAGATTGCGGGGCGTCAACTCAGCCCAAGTCAGCAGCAGATGGTAGACCAGATCAAGGACTTCATGGAACAGTCAAAACAAGCCATCGCTGCCGGCGACCTGGAGCGCGGCAATAATCTCGCTATGAAGGCTCGCTTGCTCTCTGACGAATTAGTGAAACCTTGAAGCGGCTTCGTTACTTCCCTTTCGCACGAGCCGCATTCACCTTGGTTAGCAGATCCTGGGACATGGCCTGAACGGGGCCAGGGATCTTCACCGCTTCGGTCAGCACCTCGCGCGCTTCTGTCACTTTGTTGAGCTTGGCGTAGGCAAAACCCAATCGGTAGAGCGCGATGGAGTACTGCTGATCGTCTTGTCCCTTCAGCAAGTCCACTGCAGACTTCAATTCAGGGATCCCCGCGGCAGTCTTGTCTTCTTTGATGTCAGCGTAACCTACAATGGAGTGAGCCACTCCGGCCGAAAGTCTGCGCGACCTGTCTGCATCGGGGTCGTCCGCCTTGGCGACTGTAATCGCCCTCTGGGCGTATGTAGTCGCCTTGGCAACGCTGCCGGGCCTGGCATCATCGACATAAGACCCCGCCAGCAGGAGCAAGGCGGGCAGGGAGTTGGGATTCCCGACCAGCATTTTTTCTCCATAGGCAAGGAGCCGTGCCTGATCGTTTAATTGGCCCGGACCGAGCGTGTACATGGCATAGTTTGAAACCTGGTCCTGAAACTTCGAATCAGGGAAGGCCAAGGAATATTCCTCGATGTAGGCCATCCGGCTCTTGGCGCCGTTTTCGCTGGCAATCACGTTGAAGCCCGCCGACTCCAGAAAGTTGCAGTCGTTCTTGGCGTCATTCTTGTCTCCTTCGATCTGGCTTTTGAAATCCGAGTCGCTCATGCCTTCCGGCTTAGGTTGTTTTTCGATGGAGTTGCACACGGTGCCACCCTTAACGACATAGCTCATCAGCCTGGCATTGTCTTTCGCTTGCTGCGCGATGTTGCACTGCGAAACCAGGATATCGAGATTGTGCGGAGATCCCGCCAGCGCCTTGTCCCCATATTCGAGCGCTTGTTTCAGATCGCCGGCGCTCTGGTAGGCCTGCGAAATTTGCCAGTCGGCGTAGGTCACTGCCGCCTGGTTCGACGAATACTTCTGCACAAACTCCTGGTACATGGCAAGCTTCTTTGCAGCGTCCTGCTCGTTTGAAATGGCTTGCAGTTCGTGGTCCTCAGGGGTGCCCGCGGGAATCAGTATCCGGTCGGTCTGAGCAGCGGCTTGTGCCGCCAGAAATACAAGAGAGAAGAAAACGACAACTAGAAGCAGCGACCCGATGCTGCGTTTCATAGATCACCTCCGCCCTCGTCGAGGGTAGGGATCTCAACTTCCATCAGCAGGCGAATCGTAGCGCCGAACATGGCTGGGCGCAAGGGCTGAACGCACACTGGCGTGTGTTGGAGGAATCGTCGCTGTGGCGCTCGCCCAGTCGGAGTGCCCACAATCGCGCCAGCGTCGCAGACGGACGAGCGATCAAATGCAATCTTCAAGTTGAGGCGGGGCTTGACTTACAAGTTTTTTACCATTCTTTAATCAGCCCGTAATATCCGTGTTCTAGCATCGCCCAAAAGCTTTCCGCTCACCCTCCAAACTGTGGGAAAGGAAAAAAGGCCTATGCGTCAATTCTTGTCTCTTTGCCTCGTCGCGGCCATCGTTACCGGACCAGTCCTCACACCGGTAGCAAACGCCGCCAACGTCAAAACGGCTACGCCGTATCAAGCACATCGTGATCATTTTCGGAGAAAACCGGTCATTCGACCACTATTTCGGTACGTATCCGAACGCCCTCAACCCCAAGGGTGAACCGCAATTCCACGCACTTCCGGGTACGCCGACTGTAAATGGATTGAGCAATGCGCTCCTGAACAACAATCCCAATCTCAACCCGGCGAATGGCAGCGGCGCAGCCAACCCGTTCCGTTTTGATCGCTCGCAGGCAAACACGCAGGACATGGATCATGATTACACGCCCGAACAGTTGGCCTTCGACGGTGGCGCAATGGATTTGTTCCCCGCCAACACCGGCAGCGCAGGTCCGCCTCCTAGCGCTCCGCCGGACACCGTGCTGACCAATGGTCAGGTGATGGGCTACTTTGATGGCAACAGCGTGACCGCGCTGTGGAACTATGCCCAGCACTATGCAATGAGCGACAACTCTTACAGCACAAACTTCGGTCCGTCCACGGTGGGCGCGATCAATCTGATTTCCGGCCAGACTAATGGCATCGCTAAACACAGTGGCGGCACCGGTGGATTAGTGAGTGACGGGAACGGTGGCTTCACATTGATCGGCGACCCCGACCCATTCGGCGATGTCTGCTCCGGCAGCGGGCAGGTGCAGATGGCCGGAAAGAATATCGGCGACCTGCTCAATGCGGCCGGCATCACCTGGGGCTGGTTCGGTGGAGGCTTTAACCTGAACATCGTAAACAAGGATGGCAGCACTGGATGCAACCGCCAATCCACTTCGGAAATCGTGGGTACGCAAGGCGATTATGTTCCCCACCACACTCCCTTCCAGTATTATGCTTCGACCGCGAATCCGACCCATGCGCGTCCGAAGTCGGTAAATGCGATTGGCTTCTCAGGCGACCCAGCCAATCATGATTACGACGTCGAAGATTTCTTTGCCGCGGTTCAGGCGGGCAATTTCCCGGCGGTGAGCTTCCTCAAGGCAATCTCGATTCAGGACGCCCATCCCGGAAATTCTGATCCTCTGGACGAGCAGGCGTTCGTCGTCCGAGTAGCTAACTTCCTGCAAAACCAACCGGAGTGGACCAGCACGGCATTGGTCGTGCTCTATGACGATTCCGACGGTTGGTATGATCATCAGCTTGGCCAGATCGTCAACGGTTCGAAGAGCCCCGCCGATGCTCTCACCGGTCCGGGAAGCTGCGGCAGCGGCGCCCTCGCGCTGCCCGGGGTTAATCCTTCCACCGCTCACGCTCAAGGCCGCTGCGGATATGGTCCGCGGCAACCGCTTCTCGTCATCTCGCCGTGGGCAAAGCACAACTTCGTCGATCATTCGATTACCGATCAAACCTCGGTCATCCGTTTCATCGAAGACAATTGGCTGGGCGGTCAGCGCATCGGGCAAGGATCATTTGACGCGCTCGCAGACTCGATCAGCTCGATGCTCGACTTTCATCAGACGTTGACCAACGATCTGTTCATCCTCAACGAAAACACCGGCGAGCCAGTCAGCACCGGCTCGTCGAACTAACGCGCATTTTGCGGATGCGTCAGATATAACGAAGACCGACAACGGCAAGGCTTGGGCGACGTCGGCCCACCGCCTTGCCGTTGTTGTATGCTTGCCCGAAAGGCTCGTGGTGATTACACGCCGAAATTTTCTGCAGCGATCAAGCCTGCTGGCTACAACACTGGCGGCGCGCAAGAGTGGCTTATTGAATGTGATGACGGGCTCCGTGGCCACCATGGCTCCGGCACTCGATGTCAACACACTGAAACAATTTGTCGACCCTCTTCCAATTCCCGACGTCGCGCAGCATCAGGGATATCGGCCCAATCCAGCCGATCCAAAGCAGAACGTCCCGTTTTATCGCATCCAGGCCCAGTCCATCGCGAGCAAAGTTCATCGCGATCTGCCGCCCACAAAGTTCTGGAGCTTCGGATCGTCCACTCCCGGTCCCACATTCGAAACTCGTTCCGGCGAACCTTTGCTGGTCGAATGGGTGAATGCTCTTCCCAGCGAGCACTTTCTGCCTATCGATCGCACCGTTCACGGTGCCGAGCCCGACAAGCCTGCCGTCCGAACCGTGGTGCACTTGCATGGTGCGAAAACCAGGCCGGAGAGTGACGGCTATCCCGAAGACTGGATCGTGCCCGGAAAATCTTCGCTTTACTACTACCCCAACCAGCAAGATGCCGCCATGCTCTGGTATCACGATCATGTGCTGGGAATCAATCGGCTGAACGTTTATGCCGGATTGTTGGGGGCATTCTTCATTCGAGACAGCGTGGAGGAGGCCCTCAATCTACCCAAGGGCAATTACGAATTGCCGCTTATCCTCTATGATCGCTTGTTAACGCACGAGGGCCAGCTTCTATATCCCGTTTCGCCTGATCCACAGTCTCCCTGGGTTCCTGAGATTCTTGGCAACGCCATTCTGGTGAATGGAAAACTGTTTCCCTATCTCGAAGTCGAGCCCAGAAAATATCGCTTTCGAGTGCTGAATGGTTCCAACGCGCGCTTCTACAATCTGTCGTTGGTCGACGGTAACTCCGCGAACGGCATACCGTTTTATCAAATCGGCACGGACCAGGGTTTATTGCCCGCTCCGGTTCCGCTCAAAAATCTAGAAATCTCTCCGGGCGAACGCGCCGATCTTGTCATCGACTTCAGCCGAACATCGTGGCTCACAATTAGTTCTCAAGAACGACGCTGTCGTGGTCATGCAATTCCGCGTCTCGCCGAAAAAAGTGACGGACACAAGCTCGTTACCGGCAGCCGTGCGCCCTGTGCCGAAGATCGCGGAATCGCAAGCCGTGCAGACGCGATTACTGACCCTGAATGAATATGTCAACAAGGCCGGCAACCCGGTGATGTTGCTACTGAATGCCTCCCACTGGAAGATGCCGATCACGGAAAAACCGGTGCTTGGATCCACAGAAATCTGGTCTCTGATAAATCCCACGAACGATTCTCACCCGATTCATCTGCACCTCGTACGGTTCCAAATCCTCGATCGGCAGCCGTATGTACCCTGGCTGTTCCAAACCAAGCGTGAGCTTCACTTCATCGGACCGCCCGAACCTCCCGATCCCAATGAAGCTGGCTGGAAGGATACGGTACAAGCTCACTCGAAAATGGTGACGCGCATTATTGTTCCCTTCGAGGGTTTCACCGGACGTTACGTGTGGCACTGCCACATCCTCGAACACGAGGATAATGAAATGATGCGTCCTTATGAGGTGATTGCTCCAGGCTGACGAGTGGTGAGAAGTGTCCTACTAGTTCAGTCCGCGGGCATCGGCGCAGGCCGCGCCATGGTCGGGCGCGCTTTCGCTGCAGCCGGTGTTTCCGCTGGAGTTGTCCAGCCACTTCAGAACTTCCGGCAGGGCTTGCCGCATGGCCATTTCCCCGCAGCGAATCAATTCGCCGGCGCGCTTGAAGTCGTCATAGGCGAAGCCGGCCACATCGGGCTCTACGATCACGTCGGCTGCGCCTCGCCACAAATGGCTCATCTGGTCCTGAGCAATGGCGAAAGACTGTCCGATCACATCAAAAAGATGCCGGGGCGCGCCGTCCTTCGACCACTGTCCTTTCAAATGCACCGCTATCACTCGATCCGCACCCATCTCATGCAGCGGTGCGGTGGGTACGGGATGCGAGAGCATGCCATCTACCAGCCAGCGTCCACGAATATTTACCGGCAGGAACATACCGGGATAAGCGCAGCTGGCGCGCACCGGATCGATAATTGAACCGGAGTGAAAGACTACGCCTTCGCCGGTGTTAAAGTCGGTCGCGGTTACGCCCAGCGGAATCCGCAACTCCTCGAAAGTCTTCACCTTCAAAGTGTGGTGGAGGAACGACACCATGCGGTCGTTGGAAGCGAAGCCGTAGCGGGACACCGTCCAGCGAGCGAAGGTGGTGAAGCGGCAGGAGTGTGCCACTTTTTCAAGGTCTTCAAGAGAAAGTCCGCTGCAATAGGATGCACCGATCAATGCGCCCACGCTGGTACCGGCAACGAAGCGGACCGGAATGGATTCTTCTTCGAGAACTTTCAGTACGCCGATGTGGGCCATCCCTCGGGCAAAACCGCCGCCCAGCGCCACACCGATCGCAGGAACTCGCGGCTCAACCGCACCAGCCTTGCGCGAGAGTTCCCGCCCAAAGGCCTGCACCGACCGGACGATCCTGCCAATGCTTTTCACCGCTACCCCACATGCCCTGTCTCCCAAGGCGCCCACATTCAAGCTCTACTTCAACTATTGTGTAAGATGCCACAACCAGCGTTTCCGCTGCAGGGCCCGATGGTGCCATCGTTCCATTACTCTGGGGCGGAAAGTACTGTATAGGTAACTTCCCCCATTTCCAGCGGATTTTTGGTGGTCCGTGACTAACTCTTGTAGCTCTGCTAACTTACAGAGATGGAACGGGAGGTTTCTGCTGGCGGCGTGGTCATCCGGAAGCGGGAGGAAGTCTGGATGATGGCTGGTATCGAGCCCGCCGGCGAGCCATCCTCGGCTTCAGTGGACAAGCCCGAATCGCCCAAAAAGAAGACAAAGCCAGTATTGGCGCTGCCTAAGGGTTTGGTCGATCCCGGCGAAAAGCCGCTCGAAACCGCGCTAAGAGAAGTGCACGAGGAAACCGGCGTGATCGCTGATCTGATCACGAAGCTCGGCGATATCAAGTATGTCTATTCACGCAGTTGGGGCGACGGTAAGCGGGTTTTCAAGATCGTCAGTTTCTACCTCATGGGATATCGCTCCGGCCGCATCGATCAGATCAAGCAGGAAATGCGAATCGAAGTCGCTCGCGCCCGTTGGATCCCCCTGCAAGATGCGCCGAAGCTGCTGGCCTATAAAGGTGAAAAACAAATGGCCCGGCGCGCGCTGGAGTACATTGCGGGACATCCTGAACTCGAAGCAAGGGGGAGCTAGCGAGTTTCTTGAGCGTGGGCTTCATCCCGCATAATTCTTCCATGCCACTGGCGAAGCCCTGCGTCGCGCGCCTCTCTGCTCCTGCGCTCGTGTTATTGTGCATCTCAATTCTTCTCTCCCCGTTGGCTGCTAAAACTCGCCCAGCTCACGATATTGATTCCGGATACATCTCAGCCCTCGCCATCGCCGATCGTTTTCTGCAGGCTTGGCAATCCGGCGACACCGAAAACGGGATTGCGCTGCTCACCAGTCGCGCCAAGGAAGCCGCAACAACGGATGGAATCGATAGATTTTTTTCCAATTCCACCCCATCCGCTTATGAAATCGGCCGGGGGAAACTGCTGAAGCATGGCCGTTACGAGTTTCCCGTAGTGCTGGTCAGTGCTTCGAAAAACAACCGTCCGCGCCGGCGATTCTCAAGCATTGTGATCGTGGACACTGGCCACAATGACTGGGCAGTGGATAAACTGCCCTAGGCACATAGTTGGGACACCCAGTGTTCCCCGTGTCCTCTGTATTTAAGATTTCTTCCGAGGCAAGATCATGAAACGCATTAATAAAGTTGCAGTTCTCGGCGCCGGGACGATGGGCGCTCGCATTGCCGCACACTTCGCCAACGCCGGCGTCCCCAGCTACCTGCTGGATATCGTTCCGCCTGACGCGGATGCGCCAGCTCGTAACAAGATCGCCGCCGCCGGCCTCGATGCCGCGCGAAAATCCAAACCCGCCGCATTCATGGATCCTTCACTCGCCCGCTTCGTCACCGTCGGGAATTTTGATGACGATCTGAAAAAGCTGGCCGAGGTCGACTGGATCATCGAAGCGGTCGTGGAAAATCTCGAGATCAAGAGAGCGTTGCTGCGCAAAGTCGAGGCCATTCGCAAGCCCGGAACCATCGTTACCACCAACACCAGCGGCCTGCCCGTAGGGAAAATCGCGGAGGGATTCTCCGACGATTTCCGCTGGGCCTGGTTCGGAACCCACTTCTTTAATCCGCCGCGCTACATGCGCCTGCTCGAATTGATTCCGACGCCAGAAGCCGACCGCGCCGCAATCGACGCCGTGGCCCACTTCTGCGACGTGCGCCTCGGCAAGGGCGTCGTGCTCGCCAAAGATACGCCCAACTTCATCGGCAACCGTATCGGCACATTCTCAGTGTTGAATGTCATGCGCCTCATGCAGGAGTTGGATCTCAGCATCGAGGAAGTGGACGCGCTGACCGGACAAGCGGTAGGCTGGCCGAAATCGGCCACGTTCCGCACGATTGACTTGGTGGGGCTCGACATCCTCGGCCACGTGGTCGGCAACATGACGACCAATGTTCATGACGAACGCAGCGACCTGCGCTTGCCTGACTTCTTCACGCAAATGCTGCAACGCAAGTGGCTGGGCGACAAAACCAAGGGCGGCTTCTACAAGAAAGCGAAAAGCCATGATGGCAAGGAAGACGAGCGCCTTGCCCTCGATTGGAAGACCCTCGAGTACCATCCCCGCAAGAAACCGAAGTTCGCCGCGCTCGATATGGCCAAGAACATCGAAGACACCGGCGCACGGCTGCGCACGCTCCTGGGTCTCGAGGGCGGTAGCGCGCAGAAAGTTGACAAGGCAGGAGCGTTCCTCTGGTCGTCTCTATCTGATCTATGGACTTACTCCGCGAACCGGGTGCCGGAAATTTCCGACTCGATCGTCGAAATCGACCGCGCCATGCGTCTTGGCTTCAACTGGGAACTCGGTCCCTTCGAACTTTGGGACGCGGCAGGCATCGAGGTCACGGTCGCTCGCATGAAGAAAGAAGGCAAGCCGGTCGCGGCAAATGTTGAACGGCTCCTGGCCGCTGGCCGAAAAACTTGGTACACGGACGACACGACTTCGCCCTCTGGACACAAGTATTGGGAACTGGGAACCGAAAACTGGGAGCCGGTGCAGGTTCCGGCAGGCGTGTGGTCAGTCACCGTCGCAAAGAAATCCAACGGAGTCGTGAAGAAAAATTCCGGAGCTTCGCTGGTCGATCTTGGAGATGGCGTGGCTTGCATCGAATTCCACAGCAAAATGAACTCGCTGGGCGCCGACATCATCAGCCTGATTCTGCAAACCCTCAAACCTGGAGGCCCTGGCGATGCCTTCGATGCTTTTGTCATCACCAATGACGCGACAAATTTTTCCGTCGGCGCCAATCTCATGCTCCTGCTGATGAGCGTGCAGGAAGAAGAATGGGACGATGTCGACCTCGCCATTCGCCAGTTCCAGGGCATGACGCAGGCGATCAAGTTCTCAGCCAAACCAGTGGTCTCCGCCCCGTTCGGCCTGTGTCTGGGTGGCGGAACGGAAATCTCATTGCATGCCGCGGCTCGTCAACCTCATGCCGAGCTTTACACGGGACTGGTCGAAGTCGGCGTCGGCCTGCTTCCCGGCGGCGGTGGCTGCAAGGAAATGCTTCTGCGCGCAGTCGACGGCGCAACCGCTGCCCGTGGCGGAAGAGTCTCTGGCGAAGCGCTCGCTGGATCGATTGAAATGTTGGACGCCATGAAGCGCGCATTCGAAACCATCGCGACAGCCAAAGTCGCCACTTCGGCCCACGAAGCGCGCGCCTTGGGCTTTCTCAACGACAGCGACCGCATCAGCATGAATCGCGAGCGCGTGCTCTCCGATGCCAAAGCTCGCGCCCTGGAACTCCTGCGCGCTGGATATGAGCCTCCAGTTCCCCGCACCGATATCCCCGTCCCAGGCGAAAATCTACTGGCCACGCTCAAGATGGGCGTCCACATGATGCGCCAGGCCGACTACGTCACCGACTACGAAGTAAAACTCGGCGGCAAGATCGCCGAAGTCCTTTGCGGCGGCAACGTCACGCCAGGCACGCCGGTAAGCGAGCAGTACATCCTCGATCTCGAGCGCGAAGGATTCAAATCCCTCTGCGGCGAGAAAAAAACCCAGGAACGGATTCAGTACACGCTGAAAACGGGAAAGACGCTCAGGAATTGAAGTTCACTTCGGCTTCCCAGACGCCGTCCGAAGAGAAAACGATCTTCTGCCCACTCAATCCAAACTAGCGCATCGCCCGTACTTCCTGTGACGCAGTAAAAAACGAAAGGAATACTCACATGAAGAATCGCAAAGTTGCAGTTCTGCTTGCCCTGTTCGCGACGGCGTTTGCGAGCTTAGGTTTTGCTCAGAATCCCATGGTCGGCGGCCACGATATGTCGCCCATGAAAAATATCGTGCAGAATGCGCTGAATTCTGATGACCACACAACCCTGGTTGCAGCCGTTAAGGCCGCAGGATCTAGTCGATACGCTCCAAGGCCCCGGCCCGTTCACCGTGTTCGCGCCCACGAACGAAGCCTTTGCCAAGTTGCCGGCGGGAACTGTGGACGGTCTCCTTAAGCCCGAAAACAAAGACCAGCTGACGAAGATTCTCACCTACCACGTGGTAGCTGGCAGGTTGACGTCGAATGATCTCAGAAAGTTGATCAAAGAGGGACACGGCACCGCCGAGCTGACCACCGTCGAGGGCGGCAAACTCGAAGCGATGATGCAGGGCCAGGAGATTGTTCTAAAGGACGAGAAGGGCGGCACCGCTGCTGTGACCATTCCCAACGTGATGCAGTCGAACGGAGTGATTCACGTTGTGGATAGCGTGCTTCTTCCCTAGTTGTTTCACCGGATGTTATTTTGAGGCGCTCGCAAGAGCGCCTTTCTTTTTGCCCGGAGATTGCTGCGGGCGCTACAATGAACACCCGTGCGAAAATCGATACCAGCTGCGGTTGTGGTCGGGCTATTCTTCTTTGTCCTGATCAAAGGTTCCACACCAGGTAACGCTCAATCAGCCGCCCAGAACGAGCCGCCGCCCGATGTTCCAGAAGCGATCCAGGCGCCGGCAGGGGTGCAGGTTGTGGTTTACACTCACGCAACCGGATCTCAGATTTACACGTGTCAGTCTTCGGCAGACGGCAAGTTCGCTTGGACGCTCAAGGGCCCCGACGCCGATTTACACGATCGCAAAGACAAAGTGATCGGACATCACTCCGCAGGTCCCACATGGAAGTTGACGGACGGAAGCGAAGTGACCGGGAAGGCTGTGGCTCATGTCGATTCGCTGAACCCGGACTCAGTTCCATGGCTGCTGGTCAATGTTGTGAGCCACGCAGGGAACGGTTTGCTGAGCAACGTGACGACTATCCAGCGAGTCCGCACGCACGGTGGCCAGCCTCCGGGCGAGGGCTGCGACGCCACGCACGTCAGTGCGGAAACCAAGAGCAGCTACACGGCCGACTATTACTTCTACGCTCCGGCCAAATGAAGCTCGTGCACAATGTTACGCATCGAATAAGGAAATAACTGAGAGGCTTTATGCGTGAAGTCGTCATTGCATCTTCCGTTCGCACGCCGGTGGGACGCGCCTTCAAGGGCACGCTCCGTGCTACCCGTCCCGATGAACTGGCCGCCATCGCCATTAAAGGCGCGCTGGAGCGTGTGCCTCAACTCGATCCTAAAGAGATCGAAGACGTCATCCTCGGCTGTGCCATGCCCGAGGCCGAGCAGGGCATGAACGTGGCGCGCATCGCTTCACTGCGCGCCGGCCTGCCGGTCGAAGTCTCGGCACTCACCATCAACCGCTTCTGCTCTTCAGGCTTGCAGTCGATCGCCATGGCCGCGGACCGCATCATGAGCGGCGGCGCGGAAGCGATCGTTGCCGGCGGAACCGAATCGATGTCGATGATCCCGATGGGTGGCCACAAAGTTTCACCGAATCCCTGGCTCGTGAACCACTATCCTGACGCCTATCTCAACATGGGGCTCACGGCCGAACGCGTAGGTCAGCGCTTCGGCATCTCCCGCCAAGCAGCGGACGAATTTTCGCTCCGCAGCCACCAAAAAGCATTAGCCGCAATTCAAGCTGGCAAGTTCGATGACGAAGTGGTGCCGGTGCCGGTAAGCTTCACCATTCCCAACGGGTCGAAGCCCAAGCGGCAGGAAATTATTTTCAAGATGGATGAGGGCCCACGCGCCGATACATCGCTGGAAGCGCTGCTATCACTGAAGCCGGCCTTTCACCTGAAGGGCACGGTAACCGCCGGAAATTCTTCGCAAATGTCCGACGGCGCGGCGGCCGCGGTTGTCATGTCCGCGGAACGCGCGAAGGCTCTGGGCATCAAACCACTCGCACGTTATGTTTCGTTCGCCACCGCCGGATACAAGCCCGAAGAAATGGGGTTGGGTCCGGTGTTCGCCATTCCAAAAGCGCTGAAAATGGCAGGACTGAAGCTCTCGGAGATCGACGTGATCGAGTTGAATGAGGCCTTCGCCGCGCAATCTCTGGCGGTAATCAAAGAAGCCGGGCTCGATCCCGAAAAGATCAATCCGAACGGCGGGGCAATCGCCCTAGGACATCCTTTGGGTTGCACCGGAGCCAAGCTCACGGCCACAATTCTCCGCGAACTGAAGCGACGCAACGCACGCTACGGCATGGTCACCATGTGCGTCGGTGGTGGCATGGGAGCGGCCGGGATCTTCGAGAACCTGAATTAGTCCGAGATTTTCTTGGGCTCTAAGAATTCGCAATCAGGGGCTATAATCTGTGGCAGGAGGAAGCCCTATGTCGAATCTTCCGCCTTCTACCTCTGTCGCTACTGATGGTTGCCGCGACCGTAGCGGCACAGTCTACGCCACAAAAGAGACCCGACGCGCTTCAATCTTCGAGTTCCGGAACGTTGAACATTCACGCCGGCGCACGGCTAGAACAGTTCGGCCTGCCAGCTGGGTCCGCATTCGACTTTGAAGGCCAACTCCAAACAGATACTCTTTGCTACTCGATGCGGAGCTATAAGGTTGCGCGCGACAACTCGCAATCGGACTCAACCCACCCAGTCGGCTATTCCACCTGCCAACCTGCGGCGCGCTTTCGCACCCACACCATTCAGGGAGTGATCCTACCGGCACAGCCGTAGGGAATGTTTGGAAAGGGAGGAGCAATAGCAGGGACCCTCCTATCATTCTCTAGCTCCGCGCATTAGAATATGCATGTTTCTAGGTATTCAAATTTGTTCCGCATTTTCGTTTCGAGGTACGACCAATGGCTACAACTACAGCAGTTCCTAATACCAGAATCTCCGGTGGGAGCTTCTTGCTGGAATCCCGCCGCCCCGAAGAAGTTTTCACTCCAGAAGATTTCACCGAGCAGCATCAGCTGATCGGCCAGACCACGGAAGAATTTGCTGTCAACGAAATTCTTCCCAACGCGGAGAAAATCGAGCACAAGGATTTCTCCATTTCGCGCGAGCTATTGAAGAAAGCGGGCGAGTTGGGCTTGAGCGGCGTGGAAATCCCGGAAGCATATGGCGGCCTCGAGATGGACAAAGTCACCGCCGCCGTCATCGCCGACCACATCGCGAAATATGCCGGCTTTGCCACCACCTGGGGCGCTCACAGCGGCATCGGATTGCTGCCTATCGTTTATTTCGGTACCGAAGAACAGAAGCAGAAATATCTGCCTCGCCTGGCTTCGGGTGAAATCGTGGGCGCCTATGCTTTGTCGGAATCCACTTCCGGTTCTGACGCCATGAACTGCCGCACTCGCGCGCAGCTCTCTTCCGACGGCAAGCATTACATTCTGAACGGCGAAAAAATGTGGATCACTAACGCCGGCTTTGCGGATCTATTCACTGTGTTTGCAAAAATCGACGGCGAGAAGTTTTCCGCATTCTTGATCGAACGGACGTTCCCCGGCTTCTCCATCGGCGCCGAGGAACACAAGATGGGCATTCGCGGGTCCTCGACCTGCCCCATCATTCTCAATGACTGCAAGGTTCCGGTGGAGAATCTACTTGGCGAAATCGGCCGGGGGCACGTAATTGCCTTCAACATCCTGAACATTGGCCGCTTCAAGCTCGGCGCCATGTGCGTCGGCGGCGGACGCGTGTCGCTCGAGAGCGCCGTGAGCTATGCCAAGCAACGCAAGGCTTTCGGCAAAGTCATCGCTGATTTCGGCCTTGTTCGCGAAAAGATCGCCAACATGGCGATGCTGCTTTATGTCGGCGAATCCCTGGTCTATCGCACCGTGGGCATGATGGATGTCGCCCTCGGCGAGGTCGACAAATCCGGTGCTGACGCAATCAAAGAAACCCGCAAAGCAATTGAGGAATATGCGGTCGAATGCTCGATCATCAAAGTTTGGGGCTCGGAGATGGTCGACTACATCGTCGATGAGAATATGCAGATCCATGCGGGCTACGGCTTCGTCGAGGAATATCCGGCGGAGCGCGCCTACCGCGACGCTCGCATCAACCGCATCTTCGAAGGCACCAACGAAATCAACCGCCTCATCATCACCGGCTTCCTGCTGAAGCGCGCCATGAGCGGCCAATTGCCGCTGATGCCCGCAATCAAGAAGCTGATGGACGAAGTGCTGTCCGGTCCCTCGACCAGCGAAGACGTGGAAGGCTCGCTCGCCGAAGAACGCAAACTGGTTGGGCAAGCCAAGAAACTCGGCCTGTTTGCCGCCGGTGCCGCTACTCAAAAATACATGCAGGCGATTCAGGACCAGCAGGAGATCATGGGCGCCATCGCCGACATGACGATTGAAACCTACGCCATGGAATCGGCTGTCCTGCGAGCGCAGAAAATCGCGGAGACGAAAGGTGAGACCGCCGCCGCGCTTCCCATCGCAATGACGCGCGTCTATCTTTCCCAAGCGATGGAGAAGGTCGAGTCGGCGGCGAAGAAAGTAATCGCCGCCGTCGCCGATGGCGACATGCTGCGCACTCAGCTTGCAATCTTACGTCGGCTGGCCAAGTACGAACCCTTCAACACCGTCGAGCTTCGCCAGCAGATCGCCCAGAAAGTAATCGAGCGCGGAAAATACACGCTGGCATAAACCTTAACCGCAGGGAGCACGGAGATTCGCACGCTCCGTGTTCCCTGCCGCCGTTGTAGTTCATGCTCGCTTCTCTTCTCTGATACAAATATCCCGATGAGAATCAGAGCGCTTGTCCTGTTCGTGCTTCTTGCCGGGGTGACGCCCGCACTTTCGCAGTCCAGCGAAACCGGCTCAACGATCTCCAATGGTCTCGCGCTCACTCCGCCGATGGGCTGGAATTCCTGGAACAAGTTTGCCTGCAACGTCAGCGAAGACATGATCAAGAGCATGGCCGATGCCGTGGTGAAGTCCGGAATGAAAGACGCCGGCTACCAGTACGTCAACATCGACGATTGCTGGCAGGTCACTCGCGACGCGAACGGTAACATCGTTGCCGATCCGCAGCGCTTTCCTCACGGCATGAAGGCGGTTGGCGACTACATTCATTCGCTCGGCCTTAAATTCGGCGTCTATTCCGATGCCGGATCGAAAACCTGCGCCGGGCGCCCCGGCGGCCTCGGCCACGAATATCAGGACGCGCTCCAATATGCAGCATGGGGCGTCGACTATCTTAAATACGATTGGTGCAACACCACCACGCAGGACGCGAAAGCTTCCTATGCAAATATCCGCGCCGGGCTCGACGCCTCGGGCCGCGCCATCGTGCTGAGCATTTGCGAATGGGGCACCGCCAAGCCCTGGCTCTGGGGAAAAGAAGTTGGCGGCAACCTATGGCGCACAACGGGCGACATCCAGGATCGGTGGGAAGGCTCCCAAAAATGGCCGAACGGCAGCTGCTGTTCGAACGGAATGCTCGCCATCGTCGATCAACAAGTAGGCCTGCAATCGTACGCCGGCCCCGGACATTGGAACGATCCCGACATGCTGGAAGTGGGTAACGGCGGCATGACCGACGCCGAGTATCGCGCCCATTTCAGCTTATGGGCGATTCTGGCCGCGCCGCTGATCGCGGGCAACGACCTGCGCGATATGCGCCCCGAGATCCACGACATTCTCACCAACAAAGAAGTGATCGCAGTCGATCAGGATCAGCTGGGCCGCGAAGGAGAACGCGTCTGGAAAAATGGCGATCTGGAAGTCTGGATGAAGCAACTAAAAGACGGCAGCCGTGCGGTGATTCTGCTGAATCGCGGAAGCGCCGAACAGGAGATTTCAGCGAACTGGGAAGATCTCGGCTACCCCAGCCATATCAGCGCCTCGGTCCGCGATTTGTGGCAGCACAAAGATCTGGGAAAGTTCACTGGAAAATTCTCCGCGCCGGTCGCTTCGCACGCCATCGTGATGGTGACAGTAAAACCCTGAAAGCCAAGTCCGGCCTGTTTTACGATTTCTTTTTCAGCTCTTCCATCACACTCTGGATCAACTCTTTCGCATCGGTCAGGCTCTTCATGATGATCTGAATATCCATTACCGGCTTGCCCGGCCAGCGTTGGCTCTGGCAATAAACGCCGTGCTGCCCCACTAGCGCCATCGCGTCCGTAATCGCGTCCATGGTCACGGCCAGGCGGCCGCGAGGAATTCCCATCATGGTCTCGTAGTGTTCCAATTCTTCCTGCTTTTCATCGAATACCGGCATCGCACGATTGTAACCGTTACCGCGAATGGGGCATAATCGTTGGTCTGCTGACATCTATTCACCCCACGCGTCTAAGTTTTGGCACAACGAACTATTCAAGAGGAGAATTCATGCGAAAACAAATTGTATTGTCCGCGCTGCTGACTATTCTGTTCGCCACTTCGGCTCTCGCCCAAATGGGTAAAAGCCGGCCCAGCCCTGCCTGCCTCAGCTACCTGCGATCTCGGCGGCGGCAAAACCATCAAGACCGATTACTCCAGCCCGCGCGTGCGCGGCCGCAAAATCTTCGGCGACCTCGTCCCTTTCGGCGAAGTCTGGCGCACCGGCGCTAACGAGGCCACTACGTTCGTCACCAGCGCCGACGTAATGGTCGGTGGCAAGGCCGTGCCCGCGGGCAGCTACACGATTTTTACTGTGCCAAACGCCGACAAGTGGACGCTGATCATCAACAAGAAAACCGGCGAGTGGGGTATCCCCTACAAATATGAGGGCGATGAACTGGCCCGGGTAGACATGAAGGTTTCCAAACTGCCTTCGCCGGTGGAAAATTTCACGATCGCCTACGACAAATCGGCAAACGGCTGCGCGTTGCGCATAGATTGGGAAACCACGCGCGCCTCGGTCAACATCTCGGCGAAGTAATCCCAGCAGAAAACGAATAGGCAATAGGCCAGCGCCCCTTCGCTTTGAAGGGGCGCGGCTTTTCAGCCACGCCGTTAGCTTCGACTTCTCATTCCGGCTTTAGCCGCTGATGGAATGCATCCTCCAAACTGACTCGGCCGCCGTTTGTTTTTTTAGTCGGCGAATCAAATCGCGATTGCTCAGGTTTTCCACCAACAATCAAGAAATCACAGTCATCCGCTCCGCGCGGCGTTACAATTCCCCCAGCGGTATTCTCATGGGAGGTTTCCATGCCCCTCTACGATTACGTTTGCCTTGATTGTCATAAGCCATTCGAAACAGTTTTGACCCTGAACGAGCACGACAAAGAAGTCCCCAAATGCCCGCATTGCGGTAGCAAGAATGTCGAGCAAGAAGCTGCCGCATTCTTTGCGGTGACTTCTAAGAAGAGTTAGTCGCAGGAGTTGCTCGTTCCTTATGGGCTGGTTTGACCGCAGCTTGGCTTGGGGCGGTTCAAGGGGAATACTTGCACTCGTGAGAATTGGTCGCCCCGCCGACGACCAGGAATCCAAGCCAATAATTACACCGCTGGCTTCCAGCGCAACACAGGCTTTCTCGCGGCCGCCGTTTCATCGAGCCGCGAAACCCGTGTGGAGTGCGGCGCATCCAGAACGAACTGCGGATCTTCCTCCACTTCTTCCGCAATCGATTTCATCGCCTCAACGAATAAATCCATCTCTTCCTTCGATTCGCTCTCGGTTGGCTCGATCATCAGCGCACCCGGCACAATCAGCGGAAAAGCCGTCGTATAAGGATGGAAGCCGTAGTCGATCAAACGCTTGGCGATGTCCATGGTACGCACGCCTTTCTTGGCCTGCACTTTATCGCTGAAAACAACTTCATGCATCGTCGGCGTGGAGTACGGCAAGTCGTAAGTGCCCTCCAGTCCTTTGCGAATGTAGTTGGCATTCAGCACCGCGTCTTCGGTGGTCTGCCGCAGACCGTCCGGCCCATTCGCCTGAATGTAAGCCAGCGCTCGCACGAACATTCCGAAGTTTCCGTAAAACGCGCGCACCCGTCCCACCGACTGTGGACGGTTATATTCAAAGCCAAGCGTACCGTCGGACTTGGTCACCAACACCGGCGTCGGCAAGAACGGCTCGATCTTCTTCTTTACTGCGACGGGCCCCGAGCCCGGCCCGCCGCCGCCATGCGGAGTAGAAAAAGTTTTGTGCAAGTTCAGGTGCATCACGTCGACGCCGAAATCCCCCGGGCGCACCTTGCCCACCAGGGCGTTCATGTTCGCGCCATCCATGTAAAGCAACCCACCCTTAGCGTGCAGGATGTCGGCAATCTTGTGAATCTCCTGTTCGAACACTCCCAGCGTATTGGGATTGGTAAGCATCAGCGCAGCCACATCTTCATTCATCTGCGCTTCCAAAGCTGCAATGTCCACCATCCCGCGCGAATCCGATTTCAAGTTTTCGACCGCGTAGTCCACCATCGCCGCCGTCGCGGGATTTGTTCCATGCGCCGAATCTGGAATCAAAACCTTCTTTCGCGGACGCCCCTGCGCATGGTGGTAAGCCCGCACCATCAGCAGTCCGGTCATCTCCCCATGTGCTCCCGCCGCCGGCTGCAACGTGATCGCATCCATTCCCGTGATCTCGATCAGGCACTCGCTCAGCGTCTTCAGAATCTGCAACGCGCCCTGCGAAATCTTCTCCGGCTGATAGGGATGCCCGTTCGCGATCCCCTCCACGCGCGCCACTGCTTCGTTCACCCGCGGGTTGTACTTCATCGTGCACGAGCCCAGGGGATACATTCCGAGATCGATCGCATAGTTCCACGTCGAGAGCCGAGTGAAGTGGCGAATGATTTCGATCTCGCTCACCTCGGGCATGTTGCCAAGATCTCTTCGTTCGGAGGAACCGAGAAGCTTCGACGCATTCACCTCCGGCACATCCAGCGGCGGCAACTTCCACGCCGCTTTTCCGGCCGATGACTTCTCGAAGATGAGCCCCTCATTCTGATTGACGTGGCGGGTAGCCTTCGGTGTCTCGTGCTTCATCGCGTCACCTCCGCCACGGCGGTCTCTTCTTTGCCCGAACGCACCGAGCGTTCGCTTTCCGCAATCAGCCCCACTGCCGTATCGATTGCGCTCCGCGTAGTTAGTTCCGTACAGCACCAGAGGGCCGCATTCCCCAGCTCCGGATAAAACTTCTTCAAAGGGAATCCGCCGATCACTTTGTGTCCCAACAGCCGGCTGTTGATGGCACAAGGATCCTCGCTGGTCTCGACCACAAATTCGTTGAAGCGAGGCGCCGTGGCGAACAACACCTTGCCCTGCTTCGAAAATTGCCCAGCAGCGTACGCTGTCTTAGCCAGATTTTGTTTGGCCAATTCTTTCAATCCAACTTTGCCGTACACCGTCATAAAGATATTTACCATCAGCGCCACCAGCGCCTGGTTGGTGCAGATGTTCGACGTCGCCTTCTCGCGCCGGATGTGCTGCTCGCGCGTGGCCAGCGTGAGGACGAATCCACGCCGGCCCTGTTTGTCGACGGTTTGCCCCACAAGTCTTCCGGGCATCTGCCGGACATATTTTTCCCGCGTGGCAATCACTCCGCAATAAGGTCCGCCAAATCCCAACGGTACACCGAACGATTGCGCCTCCATCGCGATCACATCCGCCTCGCGAGGTGGCTCCACGATTCCCAGCGACACTGCTTCAGCAATCGATACCACGAGCATCGTGCCGTGCTTATGCGCGATCTCGGCAATCGCCGCCACATCTTCGATGGTCCCAAAGAAGTTCGGCGATTGAATCAGCACACAAGCGGTGGCCGGAGTAATCAAACTCTCCAGTTCCGCGAGATTCACCCGGCCGTCGTCCCCAAAGCCCGCCACCGAAAGCGGCATTCCCTGGTGCGTCGCGTAGGTCGCCAGCACTTCGCGATATTCCGGATGCAAGCTGCGCGCCACCACCACCGACCGTCGACCGGTGAGACGCACGGCCATCATCACCGCCTCAGCCGCCGCGGTCGAGCCGTCATACATGGAAGCGTTCGCCACTTCCATGCCAGTGAGCTCGGAAATCATGGTCTGAAATTCAAAAATCGATTGCAGCGTGCCCTGGGAAATTTCCGCCTGATACGGCGTATATGCGGTAAGAAATTCTCCGCGCGAAATCAGGGAATCAATAATGACCGGCCGGTAATGCGAGTACGCCCCCGCACCCAGGAAACTGGTGTACCCTTCGCCGTTTTCGCGCGAGCGCTGGCGAAAGTAATCGACGATCTCTGATTCCGCCATCTGACGCGGAATTTTCAAGTCGCGATTCAGCCGGTATTCCGTGGGGATCGGCGCGAATAATTCGTCGACCGAGCGCAGGCCAATGGCCTTCAGCATGGCTTCGCGGTCGGCAGGAGACTTGGGTAGATAGCGCATAGGAAATTAATTAGATGTAACTCGAGGTCAGTTCGATTGTGGCAGCAACAGAACAGGTCAAGCTGTGCTCAGAATCACGTCAATTTTGGATTACCAACTTCCGGCAGGCGTCAATTCGTTAGTGGCCGCCCTCTTCCGCCACAAATTTTTCGTAATCCGCGGCGGACATAAGTCCATCCAGTTCGCCCGGATTCTGCAAAGTGATTTTCATCATCCAGGAACCGTGCGCATCTTTATTTACTTTCTCGGGCGATGTGGCCAGATCGTCATTGATCTCGGTCACCTTCCCAGACGCCGGCGCATACAGATCCGACACCGCCTTCACCGACTCGACGGAACCAAATGTCTTGCCCGCCGTAACCTCCGCGCCAATCTTCGGCAACTCGACGAATACGATGTCCCCCAACTCTTCCTGCGCGTGGTCGGTAATCCCAATCGTAGCCGTGTTCCCACTGGCCTGAATCCATTCGTGCTGCTTGGTATATTTGCGATCTGTCGGATAACTCATGATGGCTTCTGCTCCTGGCTTCTAGCTCCAGCAAAATCCTCTGTGTACCTCGGCATCCTCTGTGTTTAAGCCTTTTTCGGCCTCTTATAAAACGGCGTCGGCACAACCTGCGCGGCAACGCCTTGCCCGCGAATCTCGACGTTAACCGTTGTACCCACGGCCGCAAATTCGAGTGGTACGTAGGCCAGCGCAATATTCTTTTTCAAAAATGGCGCCGGCGACCCGCTGGTAACATATCCAATTTCGCGCCCGCCGTCATTCAGAACTTTGTATCCATCACGCGCGATCCCGCGCCCAACCATCTCCAAGCCCACGAGCGTACGCTTCACACCTTCAGCTTTGGCTCTTTCCAGCGCGGCGCGACCAATGAACTCCGGCTTCTCCATCTTGCAGAAGCGATCCAGACCCGCTTCCCAAACATTAATCGTATCGGAAATCTCATGTCCGTAGAGTGGCAGTTTGCCTTCGAGGCGCAAGGTGTTGCGCGCTCCCAGGCCGCAAGGCAGGATTCCGAATTCCTTGCCGACTTCGAGAAGTCTTTGCCAAACCCAAGCGCTCGTGGGTTCGTCCGCGGGAACGTAAATCTCGAAACCATCTTCCGCCGTGTATCCTGTTCGCGCGATCAGAGTATTTTCCAGAAAGCGCCGCATTGATTTGTGGTGAAGAAAGACTGTTCCCCGGGTGACCCAATAAAACTTCACTGCCGACAGATCAGAGGTGGTAATTTTCTGCAATACATCGACGGCCCTTGGCCCCTGGATCGCAATCTGTGTGAAATCATCCGAGAGATTCTCGACCGCACAGTCAAACTGTCGCGTGTTGTCCCGCACCCAGTTAAAGTCTTTCTCCCGTGTGCCCGCATTGATCACGAGCAGATACTCGTCTTCGCCCAAGCGGTGGACGATCACATCGTCCACAAATGTGCCTTGTGGATAGAGCAAAGCCGAATACTGCGCCTGCCGGATTGCCAGCCGGGAAGCGTCGTTCATAGAGATGTGCTGCACCGCGGCCAGCGCCTGCGGACCAGACAGACGGATGTCGCCCATGTGGCTGACGTCGAAAATGCCCACGCCCGTGCGCACGGCCATATGCTCATTAATGATGCCGCAGCCGATCGACGCGGGATACTCCACCGGCATATCCCAGCCGTTGAAGTCGACCATCTTCGCGCCCATCTGGCGATGGACAGCATTCAGCGCAGTCTTGCGAACAGCCGGAGTAGTTTCAACCGAAGACAAATACAAACCTCAATCGGCGAGCAGAGGCTGCTTGCCAAAATTGGTGACTGTTTACCGTATCATGCGGTTTTTCGGGCGGTCAAACGGGAAGAAGATCACCGCCGAGGACGCAGAGAGCGCACAGATGAACACCGACCATGCTTCTGGCTCTCCGCGATCTCAGCGGTCAGCATGAGGCTGAATCTATCGTCCGAACTGCACCGTAACCCGCGCCCCTGCTGCCACGTGCGTCCCCGCAGCTGGCGACTGTTGTCGCGCCACTCCGCTGCCCACGGCTTCCAATTCAAGACCGGTGTCCTGCGCGGCTTCCACAGCTCCTCGCACCGTTTTCCCAACGAACGACGGCACTTCGATTCCACCCTGCTCGACATCCAGCACTACGGTTCCCGTAGCAGGCGGTCTCCCGGCAACTGCGCCTGCATCGGTCGTGCTTGAGCTGCTAGCTGGCTGTGCCTGGCTCGCTGCCGCTGTTACCGGTTCGTTTTGGCGGATGGCGGCCTGCACGACTTTTCCGTTACTTCCCGCAGTTTCGGGCAAACGCGGCACACTTGCCTTAGCCGGGGGCGACCCTGAGGAATCCCCGTTCACCTCCGCGGTTTCCAGCGGCTCGCCCGGATGATCCGGCGTTCCTTCTTCCAAATCTTTATCCTTCAGTCGCCTGCGCCATCAGCAGCTGGCGGTTCGGCGCAAGCGGCAGATCATGCGGCGTGTGCAGATACTCCAGCACCTGCTGCGTGACACGACGAAATACTGGCGCTGATACTTGACCGCCCTGGTGCAGCCCCACGGCAGAATCCAGAATCACAGCCACTACAATCTGTGGATTATTCACCGGCGCGAACCCGGCGAACGACCCGATATACTTCGTCTTCGAATACGCGCCGGTCGCCGGATCCACTTTCTGCGCCGTCCCCGTCTTTCCTGCCGAGGTGTAGCCTTCCAGAATCGCCTTACGCCCCGTGCCTTCCAGCACGACTTTCTGCATCATCGACCTCATCTCGGCCGCGGTGAAACTGGAGATGACGCGCCGCGAACTTCCTGGATGAAATGCCACAGCCTGCGGCGAGCCTTGCGCCTCCACTGGACCCACGACAATCCGCGGCTCTACCCAGACTCCATCATTGGCAAATGTGGAGATCAGTCCCGCCAGTTGAATCGGCGAGATTCCAATCTCCTGGCCCATGGAAATCGCGGCAATCGAGACTTTTGACCAGCGGCTCACCGGCTTCGTCAGCCCGCGCGTCTCGCCGGGCAATTCAATTCCAGTCTGTTGTCCAAATCCATAAGCGCGAATGTATTTGTAGAACCGGTCTTCGCCCAGCCGCAGCGCAATTTTGATTGCGCCCACGTCACTCGACTCTGCTAACACGCCCCACACCGGCAACAATCCGTGCGGCTTCGAGTCGCGAATGCGCATGCCGTTGTAGACGATCGATCCCATCTGGCAGTCAAACACTTCGTTAGGATTCGTCAGCTTTTCTTCGAGCGCCGCCGAAATTGTGACCAGCTTGAACGTCGACCCCGGCTCATACACGTAGCTCACCGCACGGTTCGTCAACGCAGCCGGAGTGATTTGCTTGCGTAGATTTGGATTGAACGTAGGGCCGGTTGGCCAGCGCCAGAATCTCCCCTGTGTGCGGATTTTCCACAATCACGGTGCCTGCGATCGCCTGCGTATCGTGAATCGCCTGATCCAGTTCCTTCTCCGCGATGTACTGAATGTTCTTGTCGATGGTCAGGACAAGGTTTTCGCCCGCTTCCGGCTGTTTCTCCACGTCGGAAAACCACTGCCGCCGCGCATCGACCGAGATGAACATTTTCCCGGCGCGCCCGCGTAGCTCGTCGTCAAATTCGTGCTCGATACCACTCTGGCCGGCGTCTTCCATGCCTACGGTTCCCACCACCTGCGCCGCCAGGTCGCGCGCCGGATAAAATCTCTTCGGCTCTTTTTGAAAATGGATGCCTTGCAGGTTGAGCGACTTGATGCGCTCGATGGTCTCGTCATTCGCCTTGCGCGCCACCCAGCAGAAAGTTTTGTGATTGCGGCAGTCGGCCAGCACTACATTGTGATCCTCACCGGTGATCCGAGTGATGAGAGAAACCGCCGTGGGAAGATCTTTCACCTCGGAAGGCACTGCGAATGCCGAATCGACCAACACCGACATCGCCAGCTCATGTCCAGCACGGTCGTAAATCACGCCCCGCTTGGCGGAAAGCGGAATCTCCCGCTGCTGCTGGTGCTCCGCCTGCTTGACAAAACTACCATACCGAAAAATCTGGAGGTAGACCAGCCGCCCGCAAATCGCCAGGCACCAAAACAAAAGCATCCCACCAAGAAGGTAGAGCCGGGAATTCTTGCCGAGGCTGGAGTTACCTACCATGTCCATTCCACAGGTTTGTCATCCCGACGGTGCGCGAGCGCGGAGGAGGAACCTGCTTTGTGCTGGTGCCGGCAAACAGCAGGTTCCTCGTCGCATTCGCTCCTCGGAATGACAGCTATCGAGATTTGTCTTCAGCGCTAGACAAACATGGCGGCCCAAGTACAAACAGGCCGCCGCCGCCGAAACTTAGCCGAGCTTCTCTCAACGCCTGATCGAAAATCCGGCCCGCATAATCGTCTACTGTCCGCTCAACCTATAAAGCGGCAGCAGCGCTCGCCATCACCGGCCCATTCGAATCCGCCGGCACGCTATCCATGCGAATTACCTGTCCCGGCTCCAGCGGAACCAATCCCATGCGACGCGCCATCACGTCAATCCGTTCCGGATCGCGCAGGCTGGCATCTTCCAGGCGCAACGCGCGGTTCATCTCCGTCAGGTTGCTCAGTTCGCGCTTCGCCGACTCGATCTGATACCCATATTCAATCGCCCGGAAATGCTGCCAGGCATAGGTAAACACCAGCATGAACAGGACAGCCAGCGCCGTGCCAAATTGCTTCATCTCGCGATTGTGCCCGGGATCTTCCACCTTCACCAGACGAGAGTTGTCGATCGCCTTGGCGAAATAAATTTCCGGCGTTCCCGTGAAGAAGCTGTTCCGCCGCGCTGTTGGAACCGCACCGCGCATTGCCGCCGCTGCCGTTGCCATTATGCCGCTCCTGCGAAAACCCGCTCTGCCTGCTGTGGAGTCTGTATTTCGAAAAGCCGTTGCAGTTCCGTTTCCTCAGTGATGCGCCTTTGTTGAGCTTTCCGTTCCGCGCGCTCTACCGTCGCCATCAAATCCTGGATCATCGTTCCCGTGTACATCACGCACCTTCCAACTCGAATTCCCACCCAGAACCTGGCTTCCGAACCGGAAGCCCTTTTAATCGGTGGATCTTTGTCCACCTTTCTACAGAACCTGAATGACCCGGCACGCCATTACAGCTATGCCGGGGACTCCAGCAGGTTTTCCGGAGCCTAAACTTTTTCCGCCGCTCGCAATTTCGCGCTGCGCGCCCGCGGATTGCGCTCCTGCTCTTCTTCGGATGCCGTCACCGGTTTCTTGGTCAGCACCCGGAAGTACTTGTCCTTAATACTGCCTTCGCGGAAGGCATCCTTTACGATGCGATCTTCCAGCGAATGAAAACTGATCACCACCACGCGTCCTCCTGGCTTCAGAATCCGGGGCGCCGCTTCCAGCAGCGCCTTCAGATCGTCCAGTTCGCGGTTTACGAAGATTCGAAGAGCTTGAAAAGTTCGGGTCGCCGGATGAATCCTTCTTTCTGCCTGATTCATTGGCCGGGCCGCGGCTGATATGACATCCGCTAAATGTGCGGTAGATCGTATCGGCCGCGACCGGACAATGGCTCTGGCGATTCTCCGCGACCTCCTTTCCTCTCCGAATTCGTAAATCACATCGGCAAGCTCGCGCTCGTCGAGGTGGTTTACCACTTGTTCGGCGGTTCGCTCCGACCACGGGTCCATCCGCATGTCGAGCGGTCCATCCGCCTGAAAACTGAATCCGCGCGCCGCATCCTCGAGTTGCAAACTGCTTACTCCGATGTCGGCCAGCAGCCCGTCCGCAAAGTTCCTGCCGAACCGCTCTCCCACTTCGGCGAACGAGCACTGCAACAGCGTGACCGTCGGCCAGTCGGGTCTTAGGTCATAGGTCTTAGGCTGCGGATCGTCGGCTTCACTCAAGGCCGAAGACCTAACACCTAAGACCGCCCTTGCCTTTTCCAGCGCTGCCGGATCTTTATCGAGCCCAATCAAATGTCCCGGTGCGCCGAGGCGTTTTGCGATTTCGTAACTGTGTCCGCCCAAGCCCACCGTGGCGTCGATATAAGTCCTGCCACGCCGAACGTCTAAAAAGTCGATCGCTTCTTTTAAAAGAACCGGAACATGGCTCGCTTCCCTTCCACCACCATGCCCAACCCCCTGAGGGGTGTCTGTTGAACCCTCGCCCACTAGATGCCCAATTCGTCGAGCGTCTTCTCATCGTCAGGCGTGAACTTTTCTTCCTCGACCTGCTTGCGGTACGCATCCAGGTTGCGCACGATCAAATGCGTCAAGTTGCCGGTAACCGCAACCTCGCCTTTGATTTGCGCCGCCTCGCGCAGCAGTTGCGGAATCAGCAACCGCCCCTGCCCATCCATCTCGACCACCTGCCCGTAGTAGTTCACGCGGTCCAGAAACTTTTTCTTCGTAGGATTGAAAGTGGAGAGCCCGGCCAACTTCTGCTCTATTCGCTCCCATTCCTCGAAGGGATATACTTGAGCAACCTTCCCATCCAGACTCGTGATGTAGTATTGCTGTCCGTACTTCTCGTCGATCACCCGCTTGAACTCGGCCGGGACCTTTAACCGTCCCTTTTCGTCGACGCGAGTTGGGTGATTGCCGCGAAACATGCTCTCTGCCTGTCATTACGACTGCTACTGGGGAGGTAAAAGCGACGCAAATTATGGTCAGACTCGGCTGGTTCGGGCTGTTTGTCGTCCTTCTGGGTCGGTTAACCACCGGCTCCTCGTTTTCAGCTTCCCGTTCCCACAGCTCTAAACTGTCTGACCACTTCCTACCACTTTGTACCACATCTTACCCGTAAGTCCTTGATTGTCAATACAAAACTTGAAGGTGGGGTGGTGACGAAAGTGTGAATTCCGTAAAGTACGAGGACTAGTGGTTAACCACTTATACGACCACAAGATGTTGGGTTTACGTTCTGGATTCCTTCGCTATTCATTCGCTTAGATTTTTCTTGCAATCCGCGCCAGTTGGGTCATTTCCTGTGGAAAATCAGGGGTGACGCATCGGAAGAAGCTCACATTCGGGACTTTTCAGTACAGGGCGTTCCCCGCCTGCGTGGTGTGAATCTGTCCTGCCTCCACGGAGATCGTGTAAGCCTCGCCACCCTCTCCATTCCACGCTCGAATGTCGAACGTGGCTCCCGTGGGCGCGTGATAGGCGGCCACGTTGCGCAAGGTCAACGGCTGGCCTGGCTTGCACACTTCCGGGGCGTCTGTCACCTGCAGGAAATAAGCCCCCATCCCGCTGCCCACCACTTTGGCCCGTCCGTCCACTTCTGCCAGCAGCGCCGATTTTTCATCCACGGCAATTTCGCGCGGCGTCTTCGACCATCCATCCGCCACGATCCTGGCGAGAAATCCCAGGCTCCTGCCCATGCGGTCGCGTTTGGCGAAATGACTGTCGGTAAGAATGTTTTCCAGTCCCGGCACCCTCAGAAAATCTCGGACCAGCGTGACACGTTTCGCGTAAGGATTCGCTAAAACCTCCTGCGAGGTAAGATCGGCATCACCCGGCTTGTCGTCCATGGAGCCATAAACGAATTGCCCCAGAATTGCCAGCCCTGCGCTCGTTCCTCCAATCGGCTTGCCGGCAATCACGTGGTTATTGATGGCCTCTTCCACCGCCGTTCCCTTCCACGAATTCACGTAGTGTGACTGGTCTCCGCCGGCAATGAAAATGACCGTGGCCAGCCGGATGATTTTCGCCACTTTCGGCTCATCCGCCGCTTTACGATTGGGAATGATGAGCGTCGCCACCGAGTTCATCTGGCACACTTTGTTCACATATTTGTTGTAGTCGTCCTTTCCCGTCGCACGCAGAATCAGGAAGTCGCCGTTGTGGCCTTTGCCGCACAGCCAGCGGAAGGCTTCGTCCAGATCTGCCCCGCCGCCCATCATCGCGGTCCCGGGTTCGGCTCGAGTCTGGGCATCCAGTTCGCTTCCCAGGCGCTTGTATTTATAGGACTGCGTCCGCCCGATAGCGAAGGCGCCGCAACAGCAGACGAGAGCAAGAAGAACAACGCTCGCGAGTTTCATGACCCGACGAATATACGCTAGCAACATCGTCGCAGGAAAACCGATCCTTGGAGCGCCGAACCACCGCGATTACAGCGGATCAAATTGGCCGCCCAAGTGCCACCGATGGTGTACACTGCGTCCGCTTACTCAGAGGCAACTTTCGGAGGCGCCTATGAACTTGAATCGGAGCAGGATCTGGTTGGGCGGTTTGGCGGGAGGCGTGGTCTGGAATCTGTGGAGCTTTCTTATCAACCGCTTTGCCATTACCGATGCACGCTACCTGGCGGCGCAGAATGCCGGGCTGTTCCTGAAAACCCCACGCTATCCTTTCTTCGTGGGGCAGTGGATCGTGCTGCTGTTCATTCTGTCGATCGCGGTCGCGCATCTGTATGCCTGGGCGCGCCGCGGCTTGGGACCTGGTCCGGGCACCGCGCTAAAAGTAGGTTTTCTCGCAGGTTTCTTCGCCGGCTTTCCGGGAAATTTCGCGCAAGCAACCTGGTCCGCCGTCGACCGCGCGCTTCCTTTTGGCTGGATGATTGAGATGTGGCTGGGCGCCATCCTCGCCGCTCTGGTCGCGGGCTGGCTGTATAAAGACTAGCGGACTACAAGGGAAAATGCGAATCATGCCGAAAAAGGCGAGGGGCTGCAATGAAGTTCCGGGCTGATTAGGTTCTAAGGCTTTCTGTGACGTCCTCAGCGTGCTTCGCGTTCTCAGCGGTCTTCATTTGTCTTTGCCGTGCTCTCACTACTTCACCGACTCCACAAACACGGCTGTCCCATAGGCCAGTACTTCGGTGACGCCCTGCATCACTTCCGTGGCGTCATAACGGGCCCCCACAACCGCGTTCCCGCCCAACTCCGCCGCGTGCTGCAGCATCAGATCGAAGGCTTCGGCGCGTGTTTTCTCGCACAAATTGGTGAGCAGCGTGATGTTGCCGCCGACCAACGTCTGCAGTCCAGCGCCGATGGTGCCGAAGATCGAGCGCGACCGCACCACGATGCCCCGCACCACGCCAAGTGTCCGGGTTACGCGAAAGCCGTCCAGTTCGAACTGCGTCGTCACCATGTTGTGCGCCACCATCCGTCCACTGCCGGTATAGGTTGTAGGCATCGCCATAATTCCTTTCATCAGACTGCTTGGAACGGAACTGCGGGCAGCTAACTATAGCGCGAATGTATCGCCGGGGACGAGTTGCCAATTTTCGATTTCCCATCAGCAACTGGAAATCGCACGCCGTTTTGTATCACTCCAGTGTCGCCGTAATGAAAAACTCCCGTGACGACGTGTCGTATACGACATGCAGCACGTTGGGCCTGCAGCAAACCTGGCAGTCTTCAATGTAGTTCTGCCGCCGGCCCGCAGACTCATCCACGGCCGTAACATTCCATTCGCCGCAGCCTGCACACTGAAACCCTGCTTCCACGCTAAAGTTCCTTCGAACCGCCTGGCCCTATAATGACCGGGCTATCATTTCCGAAATCTGGAGGCTTGATGCTTTCGCGGCGACAATTTCTCGAAGCGGGTACCGTGGCGGCAGGAATCGCCGCGGTGTCCAATCCCTTGCGGGCATCGGACGCAGTAAGAAACGAAACAGTCCAACACCTCTCCTCTGCCGCCGTCTTTAGCACGCTTGCAATCGCGAAAAAGTGAAGCCACTCCCATTTCGCGGCAGGAACGCGCCGCGCGCCTGGACCGCGCCCGCCAACTGATGACCGAGAACGCGATCGACGCCATCTTACTGATGTCCGGCACTTCTCTGGATTATTTCACCGGAATCCGCTGGTGGGGTGGCGAACGCATGTTCGCTTTCGTACTCCCGGTGAAAGGCGCCGCGTTCTATGTGTGTCCCGCCTTTGAAGAAGGCCGCGCTCGCGAGCAGATCGCGCACGCGCCCGACGGAGACCGTCCCGATGTGCGCATCTGGCAGGAAGATGAAAGCCCCTATCATCTGGTAGCCCAAGGCTTGAAAGATAGCGGCATGGGAACCAGCAAGCTAGGCATTGAAGAAACGGTCCTCTTCTTTTTCGCCGACGGCATCGCCCAAGCCGCGCCGCAGTTGACCCTGACCAGCGCCACGCCCGTGACCGCGGGGTGCCGCATGATCAAGACTGCCCACGAGATCGCGCTCATGCGTCTGGCCGCACAAGTTACCCTGTCCGCCTATGAAGCCGTCTATCATGCACTGCGCGAAGGCATGACCCAGCAGCAGGTCGGAGACTTGATCGCCGCAGCCTACGAACGTCTCGGTTTTCCCGGCGAAGCGAGCGTGGAAGTGGATGAATACACATCGTTCCCGCACGGATCAACCACGCCGCAGGTCATCCGCGAAGGTTCCATCGTGATGATCGACGACGGCTGTATCGTCGAGGGCTACCAATCTGATATCACGCGCACATTCGTGCTAGGCAAGCTTTCCGAGAAAACAGCGGATAAAGTGAAGAAAGTGTTCGACATCGTCCACCGCGCGCAATCGGCCGCACTCGCAACTGCGCGCCCGGGGACGGAATGCGGCGCAGTCGATGCAGCCGCGCGCAAAATAATTGTCGACTCCGGCTACGGACCCGACTACAAATACTTCGCCCACCGCCTGGGTCATGGCCTGGGCATGGATATGCACGAATGGCCTTATCTGGTCCGCGGCAACACCACGAAGCTCGTGGCCAACATGACCACCAGCAACGAGCCCGGCATCTACATCCACGGAGAATTTGGCATCCGCCTCGAAGATGACATGCACGTCACAGAAAATGGCGCTGAATTGTTCACGCCGCAAAGCCCGTCGCTGGAAGACCCTTTCTGAACATCCGTGGTCAGAAAGGGCAGTTTAACTAACCGCTGGCCACTGCCTTTCTATTTCGGCGGGACCACTTGCAGATTATTCGTCACCGAGAAGACGCCTGGAACGCTGTTGGCGCGAAGGCCCGCCAGATTCTTGTCGGCTTCGTTGTCCACGACCCCCTCCAGCGCTACTCGTCCGTTTTTCACGATGATGCGCATCGGCTTCTGCACACCCAAAGCGTACTTCTCCAGAGCGGGATAGCCGTAGATCGCACGGTACAAACGAATCCTCAGTCCATCATCCATGGGCGACGGCGGAAGCACTTCGATCTGATTGTCCACCTTCTCGACACCTTCAATGTGCTTGATCGCATTCTCAGCGTCAGATTTCAGTGAAGGCCGCACCACCTGCCCCAATAGTGTGACCGTGCTGCCGTCCACTTTGAAAGCGATGTAATCGAAGACGTCGAAATACGGAAGCATGAGAAGCTCGTGCCGAACTTCCCGGGTGATCCGTTCTTCGGATCTGGCTGAGGGCTGGCCACGGTCCTGGGCAATGCTCAGGGTTGTGAGCGTTAACAGAGTAAGTACGACAACCACCCACTTGGCTTTCATAGCTGTCTCTCCTTGCTCGAAAATTTCCCCACGATTGGAATGCCGACGGCTACCACGTCGGAAGCCTACTCTTAGCGACACGGGAAAGGCCTACAGTATTTCCTGTAATCCTATTGTCGTAAGCATTATTGGCAACAGGAGCCTGGCAGAGGTCTTTATGCAGCGGGGCAAGACGCCGCGGGAAAACTTTCACTTGCTCCCAAACTCCATCGGTGTTATTCCTGACTCGCCTTGTTTCGACCGACATAAGTCTGGACTGGGAAACGGAATGATGCACTCGGGGCCTCGCATTGCCTGACTCGAACGCGGATCATGACCCGCTGAGTAGAATTTCATTCGTCTCCCCGGGCCTATCGATCGCCGAAGCCGAAGATCCCAACCGGCCGAAGCGTGTACTCGGCTTCCGCGATCTGGTCTTATTTTATGTAGTCACCGGCATCAGCCTGCGCTGGATCGCCACCGCGGCGGCGGCCGGTCCCAGTTCCATCGTCATCTGGATCGGGGCCTGGTTCTGCTTCTACACTCCGCTCGCGCTTTCCGTGCTCGAACTCTCTTCCCGCTATCCCAGCGAAGGCGGCCTCTACGTCTGGAGCAAGCGCGCCTTCGGAGATTTCTCCGGCTTCATGTCCGCCTGGACCTACTGGACGAGCAACCTTCCCTACTTTCCCGCCGTTCTCTACTTCGCCGCCAGCAACATCCTCTTCATGCGCCAGAACGCATGGGCGCACCTCTCAAACAATGCCACCTTCTACATCGTCTTCTCTCTGCTAACGCTGAGCGTCGCCACGCTGCATGAACATCGTCGGGCTTGACGTCGGCAAGTGGCTGCATAACGTAGGCGCGCTCGCCATGTGGATTCCCGTCGGCATCGTCATCGTCATGGGATTGATCGCCTGGCATCGCTACGGTTCGGCCACTTCGTTCACTGTGCGCTCCATGACGCCCAGCGTGCATTTCAACGACATTATTTTTTGGTCGGTGCTGACCTTTGCCTTCGGTGGGTGCGAGACTGCGTCCTTCATGGGAGAGGAAATCAAGAATCCCCGGCGCTCGATTCCGTTTGCATTGTTGTTCGGCGGGATCACCGTGACCCTCTGCTACATCCTGGGCACAGCCTGCGTATTGCTCGCATTGCCCTCAAGCGAGGTCAGCAGTTTGCAGGGACTGGTGCAGGCCATCTCGAAAACCGCTGGGCGCGTGGGTTTCCCCGGAGTGTTGCCCGTCGCCGCATTCCTGATCGCGCTCAGCAATATCGGCGCCGCCGGTGCTTACCTTGCGGCGGTCGCTCGCTTGCCATTCGTCGCCGGCATCGATCGATTTCTGCCACCAGCCTTCGGTGCACTCCATCCGCGCTGGAAAACTCCATGGGTAGCGTTGCTCACTCAGTTCGTTCTCGGCATAGTTTTCATTTTTCTTGGCCAAGCCGGAACCAGCGTGAAAGGCGCTTACGACGTGCTGGTCAGCATGGGCGTGATCGCCTATTTCATTCCTTATCTTTATCTCTTCGCCGCCATGATCAAACTGCAGCGCGAACCCGCCGGCCCGGAAGTGATCCGCGTTCCCGGGAGGAAGAACGATGGCGAAGCTGGTGGCCACGCTCGGATTTCTCACCACTGCGTTGACGATTATCCTGTCGCTGATTCCGCAACCCGACGAGCCCAACAAACCGCTGGCTCTGTTCAAGATTGTCGGAGGAACCGGAGCGCTGGTTCTGGTGGGTGTGGGAATTTACGTCGTGCGAAAACACAGAGCACCCGATAACGACGAAGCCGGCTTGCCGTCGGGATCAGGACGATGATAGGGCCCGGTAGTCATGGCAGATGCGACTGGAATTGAGGTCAAAGAGAGTAAGCCCTCTCGGCTCAGTTCGATCGTGGCCTTCGCGTTGGACACTGTCATCGTCTACATCCTGGCGATGCGGGTCTCCGGAGCATTGGTCTCAGTATGGTTCGCGTGGGCCCCAAGGCTGTTCCAGATTTCAACAACCGTGCGCCCCGGTGATTGGTACCTACAACACCTCGAGTTGATAACGATTATTCCGGCCCTCGCAGCCGGCTACATCGATATTGTTAGGACTGTTCCTGCTCTGCTCGGTGGGCCAATTAAGGAAAGGCGCTCTACATCTGCGGCAATCTGGGCCTGGGCCATTCCAACGGCGATCTTGATCTACAAGATGCTGGAATACCAACCTGTATCGTCGGTGCTTGTCGGCAACCAAACGACGGCGTTCAGATACTTCTTTGAGATTCGGCGCGAGATGCCCACATTTGCAACCCTACGTTACAGCGATCCGGTTCGCTACTTACGGCAGTTGACGGTCACCGCGCCGTTTTACGCAGGCGTCGCGTACAGCTTAGGAGCGTTTGCCCACAGATATCAAATCCTGGTCAAGCTTTTCAGCTTCGAGAAGCCAGAAGAGACACCGCCGATCGAAGACGAGCAGCAATCTAAACCGGCGTCGCCGTCTTCCTCGCCGGATTAAAGAACGACAGCGCCGTCACCCTCACATTCGCCTTCAGCCGGATCGCCTCAATCGTAATCTCCATCTCCTGCGTCCCCAGCTTTGAATACTCGGCCTCCGCGCTAGCCAGAGCGATCATCTTCTTCAGGAAGGGAGACGATCTCGTGGTCCGAGCGAACTAAAGAACAACTCTGAACCAAAAATGAGTGGCAACCACCAACGGGCAGATCTGCCCTCCGCCCCCCTACTTACGCGGCGTTTTGATTTCCGGAATCGCCGTAGAGCTCAGCTTCGGAGACTACAGCGTCCGTCGAATGTCCCCTTTCCGCTCTGGCCGCAGCGCCGAACATCGGGCCTCGCGCCCGCACCACCGGCGCGAAGCTCATGAATCCAATCCGCGGAACAATGTCGTCATAGATGGCCTCCATTCCTCCGCGCCGGAGATAGGTTTCGTGCCAGAATCCCGTGCCTCCCGAATCCTTCAGGAACTGCTGCCACCATTGCCGGTGGGGATCGGAACGCGTCCACTTCATCAGCGAATCCATGTCGCGCCAGTATTGCCGCATCCCGGCATGCATCGGGAACAGGGAAAAAATGAAATTCTCGTGGCGCAGGAGTCCATCTGGTTGCGCCTGTACGGAGGACGATATCTTCGGCCCGAATCCAAACAGGGTCTTGATTCCGTAGATGCGATTCACTCGCATTCCAAGGTAAATCACCACCAGGTCGGGATACTTCGAGAGATCAACGGTTTGACGCTCGACGCGGGTAGGCATAGAGAAAACCTCCCGTCTGATTCTATACCGGCGTCGCCGTCTTCCTCGCCGGATTAAAGAACGGCAGCGCCGTCACCTTCACATTCGTCTTCAGCCGGATCGCCTCAATCGTGATCTTCCATCTGCAACTGCGTCCCCAGCTTCGAATGCTCGGTCTCCACGCTAGCCAGCGCAATCATCTTCTTCAGGATCGGAGACCAACTCGTAGTCGTCGCTTTTCCGATTTGTTTCTCTCCGGAATACAACGGCACAGCTACGCGCGAAGCCTGGCTCGGCGCAGCCGGAGTGAGCCCATAGCGTTCATAGAGCGCCTCCACATCGGTCCAATCCACTTCCACTCCGACCAGTTGCCGCGGCACGCCATTCTTCGCGTCCTGCTCTAGCGCTCGTTTGCCGATAAAATTCTCTTTCTCCAGATGCACCATCTTGGCGAAGCCCAGCTCGTACGGCGAATACTTCTGCGACGGAATCAACGCCTTCTTCGAACTCGTGTAATCCACTTCAATCAGCAGCAGCCCCGCTTCTACGCGCGCCACATCCAGCGCCAGCATGCCCGCCGCATGCAGATCGAACTGCTTGCCTTTTTCCGCCAGCGCATCCCAAACTTTCACCGCATCATTGGCTTCTTTTAATGGAACCCAGATCTCATATCCCAGATCGCCGGTATATCCGGTCCGCGAAATGTCTACCGGCACGCCCGCAATCTTGCCGCGCGTCACGCGAAAATATTTCAGATTCGCAATGTCAGCCTCAGCCACCGCTTTCAGCAGCTTCGCCGAAGTCGGCCCCTGCAGCGCCAGCGCCGCAACTTTCTCGGAAATGTCTTCGACCTGCACATCCATGTTCAGGCCATTCTGCCGGAACCAGCGCAGGCTCGGATCGGCAGCCGTCCAGCGATAAACATTTTCCTCCAGCCGCGAAATCGTTCCGTCGTCGATGACCTTGCCTTCTTCATCGCACCAGCAGCAATAAATCACCTGCCCCACTTTCACCTTGTTGATGTCGCGCGTGATCACGCGGTTCACCAGCCGGGTCGCGTCTTTCCCGGTGACCAGATATTTGTAGAGCGGAGAAATATCGATCAGCGCCGCCGCATTGCGAATGGCGTTGTACTCGTGCTCGTGATGCACCTCATACACGCTGACCGTGTAATATCCCGACCACTCGCGGTAATTCAGGCTGTGGCAAAGGGGAAAAGTTCGCTCGTGAAATGCAGTTCCAATGGGCAAGGGAGTAGCCTCGAAGAAAAATTCGTGCTCGAAGCCGGATTATATGCACGCGCAATGCAGCGCGGCAACTCCGCGCCCATGACTTCCAGTCACGGCTCGCACGAATGTGCAGACAAAACCACCGGTTTCCCGCTAGAATGACAATTCAACTTCTGCCATGCATTCAACCAAGTCAGCATCGTCGAGCGTCCTCCGCAGTTGGAGCGTCCTGCCCAGCGGGCTCTGATTCACCTGTCCAGACCATTCCTGCGCGAGTATCATTGCGTTTTCCTAACACCTGACACCTAAGACGCGAAGCTAAAAGCTAGGAGCTAACAGCCTATGGCTGGTTCCAATTCATACGATGTCATCGTAATCGGCGGCGGCCACAACGGCCTGGTCAACGCCGCCTACCTGGCGCGCGCCGGAAAGAAAGTTCTGGTGCTCGAACGCCGCCACATTCTCGGCGGCGCGGCCTGCACCGAAGAAGTCTTCCCCGGCTTCAAGTTTTCCGTCTGCTCCTACGTGGTCTCGTTGTTGCGGCCGGAAATCATTCGCGACCTCGATCTCCCGCGCCACGGCCTGGAGATTCTTCCGCTCGACGGCACATTCACGCCCATGCCCAGCGGCGATTATCTCTGGCGCGTGAACGACCACGGCAAAACCCATCGCGAGATCGCCCGCCACTCCCGCGTGGACGCCGAAGCCTACGACGAATTCGGCAAAGCCATGCAAGCCATGTGCCGCTTCGTGAAGCCGATTCTCAGCATGGTCCCGCCCGACCCGAACACGCTGAATCCGCGCGAACTGATGAAGCTGCTCTTCATCGGACGCCGCTTCCAGGGCATGTCGAGCTACGACAAATACAATCAGGTCCAGCTCATGACCATGAGCGCGATCGATTTTCTCGATCAATGGTTCGAGACCGACGTCCTCAAAGCCACGATGTCGGCCTCCGGCATCATCGGCACATTCCTCGGCGTGCGCTCTCCGGGAACTGCCTATGTTCTGCTGCATCACTACATGGGCGAAATCGACGGCGCATTCCGCGCCTGGGGATTCGCGCGCGGTGGCACCGGAGCAATCTCAAACGCAATCGGCGATGCGGCCCGAGAAGCTGGCGTAGAAATTCGCACGAAGTCCGCAATCGCGAAAATCATCGTGAAAGACGGCAAAGCCAAAGGCGTGGTCCTCGCCAACGGCGACGAAATCTACGCCGACACAATTTCTTCCAGCGTCGATCCCCGCCTCACCTTCAACAAATTCATCGAAGCCGAGCACCTTCCCGCCGATTTTCTCGAAGATATCAACCGATTCAAATACCGCGGCTCTTCCGGCAAAGTAAACATGGCGCTCGACGCGCTGCCGAATTTCAAATGCATGCCCGGACCTGGAGCGCACCTGCGTGGCGCAATTTCAATCTCGCCTTCTGTCGAATATATGGAGCGCGCCTACGACGACGCCAAGTACGGTAACTTCTCGCGCAAGCCTTACATCGACATGGTCATCCCGTCGCTCACCGATCCGTCAGTGGCACCGCCGGGCAAGCATGTGCTCTCCTGCTTCGTGCAATACGCTCCCTACAAGCTGCGCCCTGGTTTGAATTGGGACGATCAGAAAGAAGCATTCGGCGATACCGTCGTCAACACCATTGCCGAATACGCGCCCAACATCAAAGACATCATCCTGCACCGACAAGTCGTCACCCCGCTCGATCTCGAACGCGAGTGGGGATTGAGCGAGGGAAATATTTTCCAGGGTGAACTTTCGCTGGAACAGCTTTTCTTCCTTCGCCCCGCGCCCGGTTACGCGCGGTTCCGGACGCCCATTCAGAATCTCTATATGTGCGGATCGGCCACACATCCCGGCGGCGGCATCATGGGCGCGCCCGGCCGTCTCGCCGCTCTCGAAATTCTCAAAGACAAGGGAGCGGCGTAACTATGCCCGAGACAAGACGCGACATCGTCATCATCGGCGGCGGCCACAACGGCCTGGTCACCGCGTTCTACCTGGCCAAGGCGGGATTCAAACCACTCGTCCTCGAGCGCCGGTCCCAGGTCGGAGGCTCCGCAGTCACCGACGAGTTTCATCCCGGCTTCCGTTGCTCCACGCTGTCGCATGCCGCCGGACCTATTCGTCCCGACATCGTCCGCGACATGCAACTCGAGAAGCACGGATTGCAAATCATCACACCGCAGACCTGCGTTACGGCGCTGTCTCCGGATGGTCGCGCGCTTTCGCTTTATCAGGACGAAGACAAATCCGCACAGGCGATCGCCGCCTTCTCGCAAAAAGACGCGGCTAAGTATCCCGAGTTCGAAAAATCGCTGTCCAAGATCAGCAAAGTAATTGCGGAGGTTCTGGCCACCACGCCGCCCGACATTGACCAGCCCAGCAGCGGCGATCTGTGGAGCATGCTGAAGACCGGTCGTGCCTTACGCAATCTTGGTAAGCGCGATATGTACCGCGTCCTGCGCTGGGGACCGATGGCCGTGGCCGATCTGGTCGCAGAATATTTCGAGACTGAATTATTGCGCGCGGTCATCGCCGCTCGTGGAATCTTCGGAACATTCCTGGGGCCATGGTCAGCTGGAAGCAGCCTGCAACTGCTGATTCGTGCCGCCAGCGATTCGCATCCTGCCGGCTCAGCCTTCTTCGCCGCAGGCGGAATGGGCTCCCTAACGCAAGCCATGGCATCCGCTGCCAAGGCCGCTGGCGTCGAGATTCGCACTGGCTCCGAGGTCATCGAGATTCGCGTCAAAGACGGCAAAGCTACCGGTGTGCTGCTTGGAACGGGCGAAGAAATCAAAGCCAGCGCCGTCATCTCCAACGCCGATCCCAAACGCACTCTGCTCAAGCTGACCGACCCCACGCATCTTTCCCCCGACTTCGTGCAGAAGCTGCAGCACTATCGCGGCAATGGCACGGTCGCGAAGGTCAACCTCGCGCTCTCCGGCTTGCCGAATTTCACCGCGTTGAAAAATGGTGACGGCGCCGCACTGAAGGGCCGCATTCACATCGGTCCCGAAATCGATTACCTCGAGCGCGCCTTCGACGAATCGAAGTACGGCAATTTCTCTCGCCAGCCTTACCTCGAAGCTACAATTCCGTCGTTGACCGATTCCACGCTTGCGCCCGAAGGCAAGCACGTGATGTCGATCTACATGCAGTACGCGCCTTACAGGCTGAAAGGTGACTGGGAGAGCCAGCGCAAGGCCCTCGGTCAAACGGTCGTGGGGACGCTCGCTCAATATGCGCCCAATCTTGCCCGAACATGATCCTGACTCACCAGATCATCACGCCGCAGGATTTGGAAGACGTCTATGGATTAACCGGCGGACAGATCTTCCACGGCGATCTCGCGCTCGATCAGTTCTTCACCATGCGTCCGCTGCTCGACTGGGCACGCTACCGCACTCCGATTGAGAATCTTTATCTTTGCGGCAGCGGCACGCATCCCGGGGCAGGTTTGACCGGAGGTTCTGGGGCCAACGCGGCGAGAGAGATTCTGAAAGAGTTGAAACGCTAGACGAATTGTCATCCTGAGCGGAGGAATGCGATCCGCTTAGCGGATCGCATTTTGGAGGCGAAGGATCCCTATCGACTAAACGTGACTAGCATTGGAGGTTTTCTTACATGAAACAATTTCACGAAGGCGGCGCCAACACGTTCGCCGTAACGCTGCGTGATACTAATAGGGATCCTTCGACTGCGTGATTGCCGCGCTTCGCACGGCAACACTTCGCTCAGGATGACATTTGCTGGCAGTGCCCATGAAGAACTCCGCGATTCTGCTTGTCAGCTGTCCCGATGCCAAAGGCGAAGTCGCGACCATTGCCGACTTCGTTTATCGCCACAACGGCAACATCCTGCACGCCGACGAACACGCCGACGAGGAATCCGGCCTCTTTTTGATGCGCGTGGAGTTCGATCCCAAAGACTTCGACATCGATCTCTCGGATCGAGCTCTCACCGACTTCGCTAAACATTTTTCTCCTATCGCACAAAAGTTTCAGATGACCTGGCGCCTGGCGCAGTCCTCGCATCGGCAGCGCATGATCATCCTGGTTTCGAAGTACGACCACTGTCTCGTCGATTTGCTCTACCGTCACCAAAGCGGCGAACTCGCCTGCGACATTCCGCTGATCATCTCCAACCACCCCGACAACCAGCCCATTGCCGACTTCTACAAAATTCCCTATACCGTCGTCGCGATCACGAAAGACAACAAACGGCAGGCCGAGGAACAAATCCACTCACTGATCGAGTACCACAAAGCAGATTTCATGGTGCTCGCCCGCTACATGCAGATTCTCTCCAACGATTTCGTGAACCGCTATCCGCAATGCATCATCAACATCCATCATTCGTTTCTCCCCGCCTTCATCGGCGCGAAGCCTTATCACCAGGCCTTTGAGCGCGGAGTCAAGCTGATCGGCGCGACCAGCCACTATGTCACCGAGGTTCTCGACGACGGCCCCATCATTGAGCAAGACGTCGTCCGCGTCTCCCACCGCGACACCGTCGAAGACCTCATCCGCAAAGGCCGCGATCTTGAGAAGGTCGTCCTCTCTCGCGCCGTCCGTTGGCATGTCGAAAATCGCATCCTTCTTTACGGCAACAAGACCGTTGTTTTCTGATAAGGGCTTGCCTTGAACGGACGCCGTCCACCGCGCGCCGCAAAGAAGGACATATAGATAGCGGCTTTAGCCGTTCACGAACGCGGAAGTCCATGTACTTTCGCACAAGCCAAAGCCGGCGCGTAACAGTGTCCCTCCGGTGGTAACTTGCAGCAGGGGTGACTATGGTCTTTACTTGAACAGCAGTTAAGAATTCCCTCAACAGAAGGGGAAAATCTCGCTCGCGGGAGCGTTCTTGGCCGAGGACCTTAAATTTGAGCTGGCAATCCTGGCGACCGTCCAGGGTTTCTACCAGAAACTCCTGCGCGACTTGCTGGGGAGCGAGGTCCCCCTGCCGAGCGGACTCGACGAACTTGCGCTGCGCCATACCGATCGCGACCTGCCAGAAACCTTGTCCCGCATGTATCGCTGGCTGCATGTGCTCGACATGGCCATCACCCCTGCCATGTTGCGCCAGGCCCTAACCCCAGATACGGATTCGGAAGTCGCCGAAGCTCTGCTTCGGTATTTTGTGCGGCGCCGTGAGCCCAGTGATATCAACCGCGACAAGACTGACTTGATTGCAACTTTTCTTTACCGTCATCCGCGCGTTCAGGGTCAGTGGCAACAGCAGGGCTATGGACTCGACGGTGCGCTGCCTCTTTCTCCGTTCGAAATTGCCTTGATCGAAATCCTGGCCGATACCGACGTGCCCTCGCTCCCGGAAGAGCATGTGCAACTTCTCAGAAATTTTGACCCGTTGCGCGAAGAGATTGCGCGGTATCGCGATTTCAATTCGCTCATGGATTCCGGAATCGTTTCCCGCGTGCGCGAATTGAAGCGCTGGCTGGATTCGTCCTTCTACCATCCAGGCGTGCTGGCCACCGTCGCGGCCCACAACGCCGCTTTCGGCGCTCGGTTTGATGAACTCTTCGTCAAGGCTCTGGGGGAAATTAAGCAGTTTGCTCAGGCGCTCGACGAGATGGGTGGAAGCATTCTGAGCACAGTCGACGGAGTGGAAGTGACCGTCGAGCACGTCGCCGCAATCGAGCAGAAAGAAATGCTGAAGGCCGATTACGGCAACGCGTTGGAAAAATTCCGCCGCGTTTCCAAGTTAAAGAAGGAACTGGATCGACGTCCACCCATTCGCAAGTCATTGCTGGCACCCGCCGCCGGCCGAAACACCCCGGCATCCGGAGGCGCAGCCGCTGCCGCCAAACCTGCACGAGTCGCCGCCGCGAAAGTTCCCGCTCCTGCTCAGGCATTTCAGCCCCCGGCCATCACAGCGCAACAGATCTCCGCCGAGGAAGGCAAGATGCGCCGCGTCGAGGAGTCGATCCGCGTCTTCGTCCGCGTCGCCGATCCCAAGTACCGCCAGATCGTACCCATGCGCTTCTTTAACCTGACGCTGACTGCACACGAGGCCGACGCCTATAACGCCACCTTCCTTGAAGAGCAGAGCCTTCGCGCCGATGTGGCCCGTACTCTCATTCGTCTCGTTTCCTGCGTGGCCAGAGTCAACACTGAACTCGAAGAGCTCAAGCGCAGCCAGAGTATGTCCTCAGTCTGGAAGCTTCATGCCGATGCGCTTGTAGTCCTGCTCGAGATCGCCAGCAGCGTCACGGAGGAAGCTGGAAACGTCGCCCTGACAGCCGAAGGCAGCGGCGAAGGGCCGTCGGCGAAAGCTATCCGGGAAACCGTTCAGAAGTTGCGCGGCCGTTCGGATCTGGCTGTGAAAGCCCTGGCCCACGCGGGCTAGCCTGAACGAACGGAATCCGGCCGGATGAAGGTGGCTTTCTTTTGTTTCTTTCTTCACTTCCGAGCACACATCTGAGTTGACTCGAAACCAGCTTTTCAACTAATCACTACCGGGCGATAGGTTGGGGCAAATTGCGGCTTCGCAACTCGCGTGTGCGCAAACCTCGACTTCAGACGCAGAAAGTTCAGTTCGACCATGTAGTACGAAACACTGCCCAGCAACACGGCAAGCCCAATCGCAGACATGACTACGATCCATCGCGGCTGTTGTCCTAGAACACGGGTCACCAGGCCGTTGGTAAATACATGAAACAGATACATTGAGTACGACACGCGGCCGATGTAACGAACAACTCGCGAGTTCAGCCACCCCCACAACCATGAATGCCCGAACGCGATGACTTGGACAATCAGAACCGCCGTCAGCAATGGATCGACAACGAATCCGATGGCGATGCGGTAAGGCAAATGAAAGCGAAAACCCAGGGCGATCGAAGCCAGAATCAAACCGAACGGCACCAGCGAGAACCAAACCCGAGCGGTCGCGAACGCCCAGGCGCGTTCGAGCGATCCCCGCTTAAGCACGACCGCTAACAGGCAACCCACCAACAGGTGATCGATGCGGCAATCAAATGTGTAATTCAGCCACTCTGACGACGCGTGAAATCCAAAGAAGAGCACAATGCGATAGATGTCGACGGTTGCAATCAACGCCAGCAGTACGCGCGTCAGCTTGCGTAAATCGTACTGGAACGCGGCAAATAGCCATGGCCACAACAGGTAAAACTGTTCTTCCAGCGAGAGCGCCCAGGTATGCGCCATGTGCGAGCCAGGAACGAGCGCGCTCCGGTAGTTGCGGACATAGAACAGAGCACTCAGGCAATCCGCCCACTCCGGTTTCGACAGCCGGCTATTGAACAGAACGAGCAGCCCTATGTAAAGGGCCCAGAATACGTAGAAGGCTGGAAAGATTCGCAGCACCCGCCGGATGTAGAAGTCTCGGATCGAAATCTCGCCATACCGTTCCGACTCCTTCAACAGCAGCCATGTGATCAGGAACCCGCTCAGCACAAAGAATGTCAGGACACCTCGACCCTCGGGGACGTAAGGCACCTTCAAGTGGTAGACAATCACCAGGATCACAGCCACAGCGCGCAGACCATCGAGAGACGGGATGGTTCTCTGATTCAGGTTCCCGGCAAGTGAATGGAGAGCCGGCGCGACATCGGTTTTGGCAGAGGCAAGCACGCGAGTTTTCGGAACCCGCCGCTCCAGCGTTTTTCGCTGGACAAACGGTTTCCTGTGCTGGGGAAGGATTCGGGGGGAGCATTCCGGAAGGAGGGCTTAGAGCCGGATGCCGTGACGCTGGCTTCATGCGCAGCGTCGGTCAACGACTATATCAAAAAGAATACCTCTTGCACAGCATTAAAATGGCAAGCTAGGCAACGACTTACGCCGCCAGATCGGCGGACCCGGGCCAGTTCTGACGGCCTAGGGGTTTCTCTCATGAAAGGAGAGGGGGCAAGAAACAAGATAAAGACGGGCGTATTTCGCCCGTCTTCAAAAGCTAAGAGCTAAAGGCCAACAGCCAAGAACTCAGTTAATATCGAACTGCTCCTGGTGCAGCGCCGGATCGCTCTTCACAATGATCGTCCGCTTGGTCAGTTCTTCCATCTCGTTCAGCAGGCGTCCGTTGTTGCTCTTCAATTCCTTCGCCACATCCGGATTCACCCGCAGCATCACATCCTCGTGTTCCAGATGCTTCGCGATCTTACGCATCTCGACGTAGATCTCGTTCGCCACCGTGGTCAGCGACTTCACGTAGCCGGTCGATTGGCAGTAAGGGCAAGGCGCGCCAATCGTGCGTTCCAGCGATTGTTTCACGCGCTTGCGTGTAATTGCGACCAGTCCGAAATCATTAAACTGCAGAACCTTCGACGGCGCACGATCGTGCCGCAGTTCTTCTTCCAGCGCCTGCATCACCCGCTGGCGGTTGCGGCGCTCATCCATGTCGATGAAATCGATGATGATGATGCCGCCCAGATCACGCAGGCGAACCTGCCGCACAATCTCCTTGACCGCGTCGACATTGGTTTTAACGATCGTATCTTCAAGCCGCGCGGTCTTGCCCACATACTTGCCGGTGTTAATATCGATGGCCACCAGCGCCTCGGTCTGGTTAATCACGATGTATCCACCGCTCTTCAGCCACACCTTGGACTTGAGCGCCTTGTTCATCTCCTCGGCCAGGCCGAATTGCTCGAACAGCGGTGTCTCCTTCGTATAAAGCTTCACCCGCTTCACCAGCCCCGGCTGAAAGCGATTGAAGAAACGCAGAATGCGCTCGTACTCCGGTTCGGTATCCACCCAGATCACCGAGAAGTCCGAGGTCACCTGGTCGCGCAACACACGCTCCACCACGTTGAGATCGTGATAGATCAGAGCCGGTGGCTTGGAGGCCTCAGCGCGTGTCTTGATATCGTTCCACAACCCCTTCAGGAAGCGGATGTCCGCCCGTAATTCTTCTTCACTCGCACTTTGTGCCGCAGTGCGCACGATGAAGCCGCCATGTCCGTTGTCGCGCTCGCTCATCACAATGCGTTTCAGACGCTGGCGCTCTTCGTCCGATGCAATCTTGCGCGAAACTCCGGTATGGTTCACCGTTGGCATGTAGACCAGAAACCGTCCCGGCAAAGCGATGTGGCTGGTGATGCGCGCTCCCTTTTTGCCGATCGGCTCCTTGGCAATCTGCACTAGAATTTCCTGGCCTTCTTTCAACAAGTCGCTGATCTTCGGAACCTCGTGCGACTCTCGCCGAGGGAAACGTCGTCCTCCACCCCGCCGTCCACCACTCCGCCGCTCATAGCCCGGACGCGGACGCGGCGCTCGCTGGGTATAACCTGCTGTACCCGACGGAGCACGAACCTCGGCCCGGGCATCTACCGCTCCGGTTCCACGCGCTTCAGCATCCAGCAAAGCTTCCGCTTGCGCCTGTGCCTCTTCGAGTTCCATTTCCTCCGAGTCTTCTTCGGTCTCCGCCGCAATGCCTTCCGTGGGCGCCACTCCAGATTCCGCCAATGACGTCAGATGAATCTCATCGACCGTCTCACGGACTTCAGAAAACTCACGCGGCGCAGCCTCCACAGCCTGCTGGCCGGCAGCTCGCGTCACCTCTTCAAATTCATCGAAGCCCTCATCCGATGCTTGCTCGTAACGAACTGTGTCCGCTTCTTCCTCGTCGATGGTCTCCTCTTCAAGAGTTCCCGGACGCGCGAACGCCGCAACCTGCTCCGGCACCGGAGGCGCAGCTCGATCGGAAACCTCGGGGGCAGTTGCCGTCTCAGGGCCCTCCGAGAACACTTCCCGAATCGTCTCAGTTCCCTTCGCAGGCGCGGCAGCCGCTCCTGTGTTCCCAGAGTCCCGCCGGTAGAATTCGCGGTTCCAGTCCACGGAAGTTGCGGCCGACTCTACAATTTTCTCCTCTACCGGCTGCGATTCTTCTTGCTCCTCGGCCTGCGGTTGGATACGGGCAGCCGGACTCGCAAAGATCGGCTCATCGTCGGGAAAAGTGGCAGCGATCGGCGCCTGCGGTTCGACGCGTACTCCGGCGCTTCGCTCAAAGCCCTGATCGTCCTTATCCCGGGAGGGCTGCGCCAATCCGCGGTATTTGGAAATCGATTCTCCGGGAAGGATGATCGGCTGATATCCGGCTGGCGGGCCAAACTGATGCCGCGCTGATTCTTGCTGGCGCGGAATTACTGCAGCAGGCGCACTCTCCAGCGCGGGAGGTGCCAGGCGCGGTTCCGCCGTCCGATCGCGATCACGTCCATCGCGGCGTCCCCCACGCCGGCGGCGGCGCCCCCTCCAGCCTCCGCGTTCGCGATCTTGAGAGTCTCTTCCACTGGAAGCATCCGAGCGAAGCTGCAACTGGCGACGACTGGCTCTCCCCGGCTCTTCTGTTCCCGCAAATTGCCCGCTCGATTCGCCCTCGGAATTCGGGGACGATTCACCACCCTCCGTCTCTTGATGCGTTGGCGCAGTGGAAAACGCCGTGCCCTCGTCCGCGCCAGGCTGCGAACGCATATCCTGCACTCCGCGGCCGGCCGGCACAACGTCGGTTACATCCTCATCATGCTCTTCCAACTCCATAAAGTCGGAAACGTATAGAAAGGCATCCCGCTCCAGGCCAATGTCAACGAAGGCCGATTGCATGCCGGGCAGCACGCGGGTGACACGGCCTTTGTAAATGGAACCCGCTAGGGTGTATTCATTTTCGCGCTCGAGGTAGATTTCCGCCAGCAGATCATCTTCCACCAGCCCCACCTTGGTTTCGTGAGGCGTGGAAGAAACAAACAACTCTTTATTCATGGACACTCCGGTCCCGCTCCGACTCATTCAAAATGGTCGGATGGGTTTCACCGGGGCGAAGCGAGGAAGGACACGGGAGGATCGAGCGTAGCGATGCTGGCCCTGGAGGAGGGACGGCTGGGGCCTGGGAGGTTTCTCCCTGACCGAGTCCGCTGCACAAGCTTGGGTATCTTCTGCACTGTTCGCTTTTCGTCTGCCGGGTTTGTGACCGCACTCTCTGACCGTTTCCGGTCGGGGGGCCGTTTCCCTGCCAGCAGCGTTATTGCTTCAATCCTGCCCGGCCTTCGACTGCTCGACTGGCCGGTGAAATGCCCCCTTTACGCGAGGGCGATCGATATTTTTGGGGCTGCGCCTAAGCGCAGCAACTGCTCCCTGCCGTCTTCCCGCTTCCACCTTCACATACCCTTAGCTGGCTTGGCCAACCCTGGCTCGCCCAGCTAATTCACAAACCGGCGCATTCGTACATTCATAACCATCCCCAGCGCCAGGAACATGAACAGAACGGAAGACCCACCGTAACTCATCAGCGGCAGAGGTATTCCGGTGACCGGCATAAAACCGACCACCATGCCGACATTGACCAGGATATGAAAGCTAAGCACAGCCACCACACCCATCACCACGAACGTGCCAGCGCGGTCGGGCGCCGTTTGCGCGTTCTGCGTCAAACGCATCAGCACAATGAAGTATAACAGCAGAACGCCCAGTGCGCCCACGAATCCGTGTTCCTCCGAGAATGCCGCAAAAATAAAGTCCGTTTGCGGAACTGGCAGGAAAGCCCCATGGGTTTGCGAGCCTTTCCCGCCCCATAGCCCCCCGGAACCCACTGCAATCTTGGATTGCTCAACTTGGTACCCCGTCCCCTGGGGATCATTTTCAGGGTCCATGAAGCTGGTAAGCCGCTGCTTCTGATAACCCTTAAGAACGTGAACCCGGGGAACGAAAAATACCGCTCCCACACCCACGGCTGCCAATACTGCGACTAGCACCCCCTGCTTCCACTGCATTCCACCCAGAAACACTCCCATGATCGCGATGGGGACATACGTCAAAGCGGTCCCCAGATCAGGCTGCTTCAACACCAGCAGCATTGGGATAACCACGATAGCCCCGGCCTTCATAAAATCGGACCAGGAAAGTTCTCGGTGCCGCATGTCCGCAAAGAATTTGGCCATCGCAAGAATGAGGATCAGCTTCACCCATTCCGAAGGCTGGAAGTGATTCCCGCCCGGCATTTTGATCCAGCGCTTCGCTCCCAAATACTTTTGCCCAAAAACCAAAACCGCCATCAGCGAAGCGATCGCCGCAATGTAGAACCAGTGAATCCTGTCGAGCAGCGCCTGGTAATTGACCAGGCTGATCAGGAACATCATCCCTACTCCGGCCGCTACCCAATACATCTGCTTGACGTGCGAACCCACGAACTTGGTGTGCATGGTGGCGCTGCGAATCTCCATCACCCCCAGCCCACAAATCATGAGCACAAAGACCAGCAGCAGCCAGTCAAAATCGCGATATGAAACGTAACGTGACATAAAAGCAGCTTCTAGCTTCTAGCTCTTAAGTTTTTCAGTTCCCAGCCCCAGTTTCCCTTTTCAGGCTGTCATCCTGAGCGAAGCAGGCTGGTTCGAGAAGCGAATCAGCCTGCGGAGTCGAAGGACCCCTATCAGCTCAACGCCACCATAGACTCGAAAAGGCATCCTCTTCATTGCACATAAGGCCAGTTGCACAAGCCCCTACTGAATCCCTGGCGCTGCCGTCGCAAGAACCGGCCGCCTCTTCGACAATCTCACAGATAGTCGCCCACCCTCCAGTTTGTCGCTCTCCGGCGCCGTCCACAGCGCCCCTATGTCCACATTGCCGTCGCCCTTCGTCTTCTCCACCATCTTATTCGGCAAGCGCCGCTGCTTGTCGACGTACGCCTTCAGCACCTGTGTCGCCAGACGCGCCGCCAACCTGCCGTGCTCGCCGCCTTCAAACAGCACGCAGACGATGATGTCGGGATTGCGCCGCGGCGTGAATCCCACAAACCATCCGTTCTGCGCCAGATCTTCACTGTTCTTAAATCTCGCCCGCGTGGCCAATGACACAATCTGCGCCGATCCCGTCTTTCCTGCAATATCAATCCCCGGAATATGCGCCGACGGAGCCGTGCCCTCCGGCAGCAGCACCCGCGACATAGCATCGGTGATAAAAGTCCACCCGTTCGGATCGATGGGAACGTCCTTCGTTTCGGTGACGTGACTCGTTTCCACGTAGCCGCTGGGCAGTTCTTGCGGCGCAACCACATGAGGCACCACCATTTTGCCCCCCATGGAAATCGCCGCGACGGCGCGCATCAACTGCACCGGCGTCAGCGCCACCGCACCCTGCCCAATGCCCACTGAAATCGTCTCCCCCGCAAACCACTTCTGCTTGAAATTCTTAATCTTCCATTCTTCGGACGGCATGACGCCGCTCACCTCATTGGGTAGGTCGATGCCGGTCTTCTGCCCTAACCCCAGCATCGTCGCGTATTTGGCAATGCGGTCGATGCCTAACTTTTCCGCCAGCGTATAAAAAAACACGTCACACGACTGGTAGATGGCTTTCTCCAAAGTGACGGAGCCATGCCCGGTCTTCACCCAGCAGCCGAACCGGCGTCCGTAGAATTCCGCCCCACCGGTGCAGTTCACGTGCAGATCCTGCGCGATCCCTTCCTGCCACCCCGCCGTTGCCATGATGATCTTGAATGTCGAGCCCGGAGCCAGTTGCGCCTGAATCGCCTTATTCAGCAGCGGCTTGTCCGGATCGTTAACCAGCTTGTTCCATTCATCCCGCGAAACGCGCACCGCAAAATCATTAGGATCGAATGTCGGCCGGCTGACCATCGCCAGAATTTCCCCGGTGCGGGGATCCATTGCAACGATAGCTCCGTTCTTCCCTTCCAGGGCTTCCTCTGCCGCAATCTGCAAGTCAATGTCGACCGTCAGCTTCAACTGCTTTCCCGGAATCGCATCCGTTTCTCCCAGCAATCCCACCTCGCGCCCATGGCTGTTCACGACCGCGCGTCGCGCTCCGTTCTGGCCCATCAGTACGTTGTTGTACTGCCGCTCCACTCCCGAAACTCCAACTACGTCCCCCGGGTTATAGAGTTCAAACTGCGGCTGGTTGAGCATGTCTTCCGTCACTTCGCCCACATATCCGATCAGGTGTGCCATGAATCCGTTACGCGGATACAGCCGCCGGTGCGCCACGATCGTGTCCAGTTCCGGCAGCTCGTTGCGATGCGCGTCGATAAACGCCAGCTCGTCTGGCGTGATGTCTTCCTTCAGAAAGATCGGCTGGTACTGCGGCATGGAGGAGAAGTGGCGAATCCGAGTCCGCACTTCATTTGCATCCAGATGCAGACCTTGCGCAATCAAGTCCGCATCGGCATTCAGATCGCGCGAGGAATCACGCAACAGCAGCGCCGAGAACGACGGGTAGTTATCCACGATGACGCGCCCCTCACGATCCAGAATCTTGCCCCGGGGCGCCAGGATCGGAACATTGCGGATGCGGTTCTTTTCGGCAAGAGTCGCGTAGAGATCGGTCTGCATGACCTGCAGCCGCCACAATCCATAAGCCAGCACAAGGAAGATACCCAGGATCAGGTACTGCGCCGCCGTCAGGCGGACGGCCGATACTTTTTCATCGCGACCAAACATCAGTTCTCAGTTCCCGGTTCTCAGTTGCTATGCCCAAGCGGCGCGGATCGAAGCATAAGTCTCTTATGTGGAATGTATTTCCAATTCTAGCTCCTCGAGCCAATAATGCGCCTGGCCGAAAAGGTAACGTAGGTCACTACTGGCTTTTACTGAGAACTGACTGGGAACTGCTTTCAAGTTCTCTGCTTAAATTTATCCAGCAGGAAGTACAAGCCCACGCCCAGAACCGCATTCGCCAGCCCGGCCAGGATTTCCCGGCCCCAGCTCCAATTCAGCGTCAGGCTGACCATGCCGCGTGCAACCGTAAAATAAATCGCCTGGTGCGCGAGGTAAAAACCCAGCGTGACCAGCAGCCGCGCGCCAGCGTTTTCCACGTCCAGCTTCGCCCCCAGTGACGACGCGAAATAACCCACCACGGTCTTGGCGATTCCGTAAATCCCAATCGGGTAAGCACCCAGCATATCCTGCACCAGCCCAATGGCCGCTCCGGTAAAGAGACCTGAAATCGGATTCCGCCGCGCCATGGCAAAAAAAATCGTCACCAGCAGCGGCAAGTCGAATATAGAGAAGAACGGAAGCCGCCTGGGCACAAACGCCTGCAGAAACAACGCCAGCAACGGCACACCCACCGTCACCGGAATGCTGAACCGGTAGACCTCAATCTGCTCCCCTGATGTGTAAGTGATGGGCACGCTAGTGGGGATCGTCTTCGGTTGCAGGCGGTTGTGCCTTAGGTGTGACGGCAGGCTTGAGCCTCGGTCGCCGGTTTCGGCGCACCGGCCGCAGCGGCATTCGATGCACCAGTAACTGGAGAACCGCCACTCAATGTAGGACCGGCTGACGCCGGTTTGGGCGGTGTTTTCTTGGGAGCTTGGCCATTCGCGGTCTGCCCGCTGGCTGGCACAGACTTGCGAACCATCACTGCTCACAACAGCTCGCCTTAGCCGGCGCCGCAGCAGTCGGACCATTCGCGGTCACTTTGGCTGTCGAAGCCGTCGCAACATGCGGAGCAGCCTCAGGCTTCACCGAACTCTCAACTGGAGTTACCGGCCGCGTGCCAGCGCCGGTCTCCTGCCCGGCCCGGCCGGCTTAGCGCTCGTCGCACCACCTGCAGCCGCTACCGTCGCATCCGCGGGTTTGTCCGGAACCGACGGCAACCGCTGCGCCAAAATATCGGCGGCCCGTACTCGGGCGCCGCCTTCCGCCACCGCATTCTCTTCCCGCTTCTCTGTAACTACCAGCACTTCTTCCAGACGGTTGAGATCAGCCGAAGGCTTTACCTCGATTTTCAAAAACATCTCCCGCCCCGGGCTCACCTTTGTGACCGTGCCCACCGCCAATCCCTTGGGAAATATCTGGTCGCCTCCGCTGCTAAGCACTTTATCTCCGGGATCGACCTTCTCATCGCTCATCACACGTTCCAGAACCACCGTTCCGTCGGCAGTCCCTTTGAGCACGCCTTGCAAACGCGACTTTTCCAGCATCGCACCCACGCCGCTGGTCTGGTCGTTGATCATGAGCACCAGTGAAGTCGAAGGATAGACCCGCAAAACCTTGCCCACGATCCCGCCCACCGTGATTACGGCCATGTCGGTCGCGATTCCTTCATTCGATCCTTTATCGATATAGATGGACCGCGAAAGATCGCTGCCGCTCGATCCAATCACCTGCGCCGGGACGGTCTTGGCGATGATCTGCTCTTTGAAAGCCAGCAGCTGCTGCAGCCGGTGGGCCTGCTCCGCGTCTTCGCTCAGACGAACCTGCTCCAGGCGCATTTGCTCGATCTGCTGCTTGAGTTGCCGGTTTTCGGCTCGCACCCCGCGCAGAAAAAAATAGTTGTGCCAGACATTGCTGCTGTCGTTCTGCACCCATACCAGTACCCGCTCGAGAGGAGTGATCACGTCCACCGCCCATACCCGGATGAGCCGGGTGTTCTCCGCATCGCCGCTACGCTTCACCTGGACCGCGAGTCCCAGCACCTGCAGAAACAGGACTCCCACCAGAATGGTCAGATTGCGGTAACGGCCAAGTACGGATTCCATAAGTAAGTGGTCAGTGGCTAGCGATTAGTGGTCAGTAAGAGCAAGAAGAATTTCCTGACCACTGATCACTGCCCACTGACCACTTTTTTTCTACTCGATCGAAATCTTCCGCAGCAGCTTGAAGTCCGAAAGCATCTTGCCTGTGCCCAGCACCACGCTGCACAGCGGATCGTCGGCGATCGAAACCGGCAGCCCGGTTTCTTCCCGAATGCGCTTGTCCAGATTCTTCAGCAGCGCCCCGCCACCTGTCAGCACAATGCCGCGATCGCTGATGTCGGCGGAGAGCTCTGGCGGCGTCCGCTCCAGCGCTACGCGAATCGCATTCATGATGGTCGATACGCACTCGCTCAGCGCTTCGCGAATCTCGCCGTCGTCGACGGTAATCGTCTTAGGCACGCCTTCAATCAGGTTACGCCCTTTAATCTCCATGGTCATCGGCTTATCCAGCTGATGAGCCGACCCAATTTCCATCTTGATTTGTTCGCCGGTGCGCTCGCCGATCAGCAAATTATATTTCCGCTTCAGATAATTCATGATGGCTTCGTCCATCTGATTGCCCGCCATCCGCACCGAACGCGAATAAACAATGCCGCTCAACGAAATCACCGCAATGTCGGTTGTGCCCCCGCCAATGTCGACCACCATATTCCCGCTCGGCTCCGTGATCGGCAATCCGGCGCCAATTGCCGCCACCATCGCCTGTTCCACCAGATGCACTTCGCTCGCCTTGGCACGATAGGCCGAGTCCATGACCGCGCGCTTCTCCACCTGCGTGATCTCCGAAGGCACTCCAATCACAATCCGCGGATGCACCAGCATCTTCCGGTTGTGCGCCTTCTGGATGAAGTAGTTCAGCATCTTCTCGGTGACCTTGAAGTCGGCAATCACGCCATCCTTCATGGGCTTGATGGCGACGATGTTGCCGGGGGTGCGCCCCAGCATCTCTTTCGCCTCTTTGCCCACGGCCTCCACTTCGCCCGTGTTTTTGTTGATGGCGACAATCGAAGGCTCATTCACCACGATGCCTTTGCCGCGCGCGTACACCAATGTGTTGGCCGTCCCCAGATCGATCGCCAGATCGCTCGAGAACAGGCTGAATAAAGACCTGAGGTTGTGGGAACGTGATGAATGAAAGCCGTTGCTTGACATGACGAACTCTTCTCTCGCTATCGACCGATTCGAACCACTGTGCTTCCGGACAACCCGGCTGGCACGAACTTGTTAGGCAAACTTCCGCGCAATCCCTACTGAATAATAATTTTCTTCTGCTGCGTATTCACTCCGCCCTGCGCCGTCTGCGCCGTTACCGTAATCACAGCTTCTCCGGTGGCCAGCGGTGGCGTGAAATAGTGAAACGTGCCGTCCGTCGAGATCATCGGCACCTCCCGCCCATTCACCATCACCCGCGCGCCGATCTGCGTCTTGCCGGTTACTTCAATCACGTGTCCGTGCTGAATAAAGGGGTCCAGTTCCAGATCGATCGCTTCGCTTTGCTTTCCCTTGGGAATAATGGTGAAGCGATTTTTCTCACTCTCCACCGACTCTTTTCCCGAGGCGTCGTAGGACTGCACCATCCAGTAGTACGCACCTTCGCCCAGGCTCGTGACCGAAACGTCCGCTGTGTTCACTCTCTTATCTACCAGTGTAGAAGAAAAGTAAGGATTTCTCGATATCCGAAGCCGGTAACCAGATGCATTCGCCATCGGCGTCCAGGAAAATTCCACATCCTTGGTCGTCTCCCCGGAAGTAAAAATTGGCGCCATGTTGGCGGGAGAAATTGGCGTTGGTGGCCCTGCGTCCTTCGCCTTCTCCATGTGCGCTTCCTCCCGCTTGAAACTTACTTTCTCCCAGTTCGCCAACTCGACGGTCTCGCCGTTGCGCGTTACTTCGCCAGCGCCCTTCTTCATCAGGATCTCGTGCTGATCCAGCGTGGGATCGTTGTGCACTCGCGCCATCGATTCCGGACCCAGCGATGCCCGCGCCCCATCGACAATGACCTGCGACTTTGAACCTTGAGAATAAGTCGCTGTGGAAAGATCGACCGTTCCCGTACTGACTGCTACGGCTACATTGGTCTGCTGCTGATCGTTGGCCGAGTTTTCTTCAATCACGATCAGCGAATCCTGTTTCACGGTGTAGCTGGTGCCGTCGTTAAACACCACCTTGGCCATGCCTTCCGACCCGGTCTGCACGACGTCACCTTTATCCAGTGGCACGTTGTAATCCGCCGCCAGCCAGGTGTTGCCGCTGCCTTTCTTCACTCGAACCGTACCATCCAACGCCGTAAAATGAGCTTGCTGCGCGGTCGTTCCGCCACCACCTGCAGGCGGGGCCATCCCCGCCACCCGCTCCAGAACTTTGTTAGCTACCCCGTCGGCCACCTTGATGCCGCTCTCGGTAAATTGCGGAAACGCCAGCCGCATCCCGAGCAGGCACACCATTGCCGCCGCCAGGATCATTAAGGCCACACTGCGGTATGTGACCGTTGTCCATGCGACATGGATGCCCGGTTTGCGAGTCGATGAAGACACGTGGAGCAAAAACCTTATTCAAGCCTTTTGAATATGAGGTAATTCAAACGTTACCACAAGCCGATTAGCGGCAAGTATAGGTAATCAATGGGGAACGTTACCTTCGTTCTAGAAAGGTTCATTCCCTTCCGATCGCCCTCCTCGATCCTCGTCCTCTGTGCAGCCATGTGCCCTCTGGGTTGGAAGATTCTAAGACTTCGTTTTGTTTTTCAGAGATGCCAATGACAGACATCCGTTCTTCCGCTATCCTTTTTCACTCATGGACGGCGGTTCGTCAGCACTTTCTTCTCCTCCTCGCGACTCCAAGTCGTTCCTATCCGGCGGCATGGCGATCATCTGGGCCATTGCCCTCGCCAAACTCCTCTTCCATATCTATTTCAACAACCGCTACGGATACTTTCGCGACGAGTTCGATTACATCGCCTGCGGCGATCATCTCGCGTGGGGATATGTCGATCAGCCGCCGCTTATTCCATTCCTGATTCACCTCTGCCGCGCCGCACTTGGAGATTCACTCCGCAGCATTCGCTTTATCCCCGCGCTGGCGTCGTCTCTTCTAGTAGTCCAAACCGCCCTGCTCGCCCGCGAATTCGGCGGACGCCGCTTCGCCCTTCTCCTCAGCGTCATCACCATCCTGATCGCGCCACAATATCTTTCCAATGGAAGCCTGCTCACTACCAACTGCCTCGAACCGAATCTCTGGATGGGCTGCGCCTACTTCGCCATCCTCGCCATCAAGCGCAACCAGCCTCGCTACTGGCTCTGGTTCGGCATCATCGCCGGCATCGGCCTGCAGGAGAAATATTCCATCGCCCTCTTCGGCTTCGGCATGGTCGTCGGACTTTTACTCACCGCACAGCGCCGTGCCTTCCTTAATCCTTGGATATGGATCGGCGGCCTCGCAGCTTTCCTGATCTTCCTTCCCAATCTGCTGTGGAATATCCACTATCACTGGCCCTTCCTGGAACTGATGCACAACATTCGCGCCGAAGGCCGTGACGTCGTCCTCCCCTTCCCGCAATATTTCTTTCAGCAGGCGATTTTGTTGAATCCTCTTACCGCTCCCATCTGGCTCGCAGGATTATTCGCTCTCCTCTTCTCCTCCCGGCTCAGGCTCTACCGTGCACTCGGCTGGTGCTATCTGGTTTGCTTCACCGTTTTTTTCACTCTCCACGGCAAAAACTACTACCTGGCGCCCGTCTATCCCATGCTGCTGGCAGCAGGCGCTGTCGTCATCGAGTCGGCTATCGACGGGGATAAAGGCATTGCGACGGAAAACGCACGCCCGCGGCGCTTTTGGCTGAAAGCTGCGATTGCCATCGTGCTACTCGCGAATGGAATTTACCTTGCGCCCGTAACCGCCCCCATATTTTCTCCGGACAGTTTTCTCGCTTACGCGCAACATCTCCCCTTCAAGCTCCCCGTCATGGAGCATAGCCACGCCCGAGCCGCGCTGCCGCAGTGGTATGCCGATCAATTTGGCTGGGAAGAAGTCGTCGCCGAAACCGCCGTAGCCTGGAATCGATTGTCGCCGGACGAACAAAAAGACGAAGCCTGCGGCGTCTTCGCCCAGGACTACGGCCAAGCGGGCGCCATCGACTTCCTCGGCCGCCGCTACGGCCTGCCCCGCTCCCTCAGCGGCCACCAATCCTGGTTTCTCTGGGGACCGCGTGGCTATTCCGGCGTCTGCATGATCGTCCTCGACGACAGTCGCCGGCGGCTCGAACAACTCTGGAATCAAGTCGAATATGTCGGCACGTCCGCCGACAATCCTTACGCACTCGAAAAGGAAATCCCCGTCTTCATCTGCCGCGGCGCAAAGTTCGGCACCCTCGCCCAACTTTGGCCGCAACTAAAACGCTGGCGCTAGAGAATTCATTCGAGGACGGGAATTGTCTCTAGAACCCAGGCCCCTCGGGATACGCCGGCAGATCGGGCGGCCGCGCTGGCAGTTTCATAGGATGCTCCTGGATTTCCTTCATCACAACTTCGATCGCCTTTTCCAGTTGAGGGTCGTGCCCCTCTCTCACCATATCCGGACGGTTGTCGACCTCGATGTCCGGCGCAACTCCGCGATTCTCGATGAGCCACTTGCTATCCAGACCGTAGAGCGAGAATTCGGGCCGCGTGATATATCCGCCATCGATCAGCGGAATTTCTCCACGGATCCCGCGGACGCCACCCCAGGTGCGCTCCCCGATCAGCGGCCCCAGTTTGTAGACTTTGAAGTAGTAGCTGAAAAAGTCGCCATCGGATGCAGCATAGCGATTCGTGACGCAAGCCATATGCCCATGAAAAACATTGCTCGGCTCCGTGTCGGAAGCCCAGTTGCGCGCCGATTCCATCCCAACCAGCACGCGCCGCAGCCGTTCAAAGATAATCTGATCCACAAAGCCGCCGCCGTTATAGCGCACATCGAAAATCATTCCCTCCTTCCGAATCTGCGGGAAATATTGCTTCACGAACTGGTTGAGTCCGTTTGCCCCCATATCCGGCAGGTATACATATCCAACCCTCCCGCCGCTCGCCTGCTCAACTTTGCGGCGGTTGGTCTCGATCCAGTTCAACTCGTGCAGCGTGAACTCGCTCGGAATCGGCCGCACCACCACATTCCGCGCTCCTTCTTCGGTAGGCTTGCTGTTGACGGAAAGCGTGGTCACTTGGTTCACGGTGTTCACGAACAACTCGTCCGGGTTCTGCGGAACCCGCAACGGCCGCCCATTCACAGCCAGCAGGTATTCTCCCTCCTTCACAATCACACCTGGTTCGGTGAGCGGAGAGCGCAGGTTACGATTCCAATTTTCCCCGTGATAAATTTTCGCCAAACGGTACATTCCACTCTTTGCATCTGCCTCAAGATCGGCACCCAGCAACCCAACGTTGACCGCATTTAGGTCGGGATAGTCACCGCCCCCAACGTAGGTGTGCGAATTGGAGAGCTCTCCGATCAGTTCACCCAAAACGTAGGTCAGGCTTAGCCGGTCGGCCACGTAAGGCAGCAGCTGCGCATATTTGTCATGCTCCTGCTGCCAGTTCACCCCGTTCATCGCCGGTTCGTAGAAATAATCCCGCTCTTGTCTCCAAACCTCATTGAAAATTTGTTTCCACTCCGCCGGAGGATCCACTTCCATCCGCATGGCCCCCAGGTTCAAAGCTCCGTCCCCCGCATGTGCCAGAGGCCTGGCCTCACTTTCTCTTGAGCTCTCTCCGGCGTCCGCGGGCACTTTCACATCGACAATTCCGAAGTTGTGCTCGGCGGTCTCGCCACCTTCCGCTTCCGCTGCTTCACCCTCGCCTTTCTTGGGCACTCCGTACAAAAGCTTCTTGCCGTCGAATGAGAGCGCGTACTCGTCGGCGCCTTCCAGAAAGATGTGATCCTTACGATTTTTCAAATCATAGGCATGGATGGCGGGAGCCTCTCCCGGCAACGGTCCGGAGAGCCCCTGCACCGGAGCTGATACATAAAAGATCAAATCCTTCGCCGCTGCCAGAGTTTGTAGATTGCCCGGTGGAATCGGCAGCGCCACGATGCGGTTCTGGATTCCATCGAGATCGATGCGGAAGTTTTTCAAAGCTGGCCGCGTCCCCGGCTTCTGCTCTTTCTCAGCCTCTGCGGGTTTTTGCTCCGCCGTTTCACCTTCGGGCTTGGCGTTCGTCGGAGCTTTCGGCTTCTTTGTGGGCGTTTCCGGCGGCTTCCGGCCCGGCGACTGCGTTCCCGGTGTCGGCGTGAGGAGCACATCCGGCGCTTGCGTAACCGTCACTTCATCGCTCAGCACTGGAAAAGGAGAAGGCTCATCTGCGCGCAAGGTCGCGATATAGACACGCCCTGCCTTCGGATTCGCAAACTCCGTGTCGTAAACGCCCAGCACTTCGTTGAAGTCGCGATTCGAAAAGAAATAAAGATACTTCCCCTCCGGATCAAAATATGGCGCCGAACTGTCGCTGGCATTCGTTGTGACCGGCGTGATCTTCCGATCCGCAAGCCCGTACAAATAAATGACGCCGTTGTGGTTCTCCGCCGCCTTAGAGTATGCCACCCAGTTGCTGTCCGGCGACCAGTTGTAATCGGTCAGATCCGCATATTTACCTTGATCGATCTGCACCGGCTTCTTCTCGCTGATATCAACATAAAAAAGCCGTGCCTCTTTATCGGCAAACAGCAATTTCTTGCTGTCTGCAGCCCACACCGGTGGCAAGCGAAACATCTTCCCGTCAAATGTGATTCTCTGCTCCTGCCCCAGGCCGTCTTGCGGAGTGATATACAACTCGTCCTCCCCCGTGCGATCTGACACGTAAGCGACCCACCGCCCGTCGGGCGACCACGCCACGTATTTCTCGCGGATTCCCGGCGTCCGCGTCAGATTGCGAATGCTTCCTTCTTTCGCCGGCACAGTAAAAACGTCGCCTCGCGCTGAAAATACCGCGCGCTTTCCATCTGGCGAGATATCGAAATCTGTGATCAGCTTGCTTACATTAGCCCAGTGTTTCCGGGCCAGGTCGCGGTCTCCCGGAAGGTAAATCGTGAGTTTGTGTTCCTTCTGCGTATTCAAATCGAACAGATACAAATATCCGCCGTTCTCGAACACTATGGCATCCGGCCCCAGGCTTGGCCAATTCACGTCGAACTCCGTGAAATGTGTGAGTTGTTTAATCTCGTGCGTGCTCAGGCTGTAGCTGTAAAGATTCAGCCGGTGTTCCGGCCCGCGATCCGAATCGAAATAAATCGTGTCTCCATGCCACATGGGAAACGTGTCCGTCCATTCCGTATGCGGCATCTGCTCGATGTGGTTCGCCTTGAGATCGTAAATCCAAATGTCCTGCGCCATACCTCCTGTGTATCGCTTCCAGGTGCGGAAGTTTCGAAAAATGCGGTTGTAGGCGATGCTGTTTCCATCCGGAGAGTACGATGTCAGCCCACCCTTATCCAGAGGCAGCGCTTCCGGCAAACCGCCGTCGATGCCCACGCTATACAGCCGCCCAAACCAATCATTAAATGTGTCGCGGCGGCTCAAGAAGACAATCCGCTTGCTATCCGGCGTCCATGTAATGACTTCGTTATGAGCGCCCATGCGCTCGTTGAGGTGATCCCCGCCGGAGTAAAAGGTCAACTGTTTCGGATCGCCGCCCTCGGCCGGCATGATGTAAACGTTGTGGTTGCCGTCATACTGACCGGTAAATGCGATCCATTTTCCATCCGGAGAATATTTCGCAAACAGTTCCTGGCCGGGATGGCTTGTGATTCGTTGAGCTGTTCCGCCCTCCCGCGAGACCAGCCACAGGTCACCTCCGTAACTGAAGGCGATCTTGTCCTTGGATACGTCGGGAAAACGGAGCAACCTGCCTTCGGGCATGCTCTGCGCAAAAACCGGTGCGGCAATACTGAGAAAAAGAATGGCGAGAATAGAACGAAAAGGCATTCGACTTCCTCCTGAGGTCCCACTGGTCCTTATGGGTACGAAAATTGTTAGTCCGCTACGGAGTTTACTGCTTGCAGTTTGATCTGCTCAATCTGGCTTCCGGTTGCAGTCAGCCTCGGGACAACATCCTCAGATGCATGCTCGCCTAGAATCGGTTTCGGAGAAACTCAAACAGGCCGTAGCCGACGAGCGCGGCGATTGCCGCGATTTCAAAATTGGCTAAGGTAAGAACATCTCCGATTGCCCAACCGAGTCCCTTCCTCGTGCCCATACCGGACCGCTCAAATTCTCCCATCAAGAGATTCGAATAAAACAGGAAGATGATGAACCCTACCTCGATCACCGCTCTCCATACATTTTTCTTCATGGTGACTATCGGCTCCTCGGTCTCCTCGGATTGAATGTATATAGGGCTTTGCGCTAGAACTTACGGGCCAGACGCTCCGCGTCTGACTTGACATCGCAACGCGCCCTCGTCAACAATTTAGCGCGCACTTCAAACACCCGGTTGTCAAAGCGCCGGACAAATCGTTCCACCCGTTCAGAGAGCTTCCTCAACGAGGTTATCCCATGTTGTTCGTAGCCCGTTTGGCCATCTTTCTTTGCCTTCCCTTGGTTCTTGCCGCCGTTCTCTCGGCGCAGAAAGTTTCTGTTTCTCAGCCCACGATCTGGGCCTCCAAGCCCGATGTCACCGCCTTCGAGAAAATCGAGAACGACCGCCTCGCCGCCGGCCAGCGGTCCATCGATACGCTGCTCGCCGCCAAAGGCCCGCGCACCATTGAGAACACCCTCGTGCCGCTCGACGAAGCCTTCCATCAGATCAATTCCGCGGCCTATTTCGCCGGGCTGATGGAGCAGGTCCATCCCGATTCCACTTTCCGCGATCATGCCACCGCCATGCTCACCAAAGCCAGCGCGGCGCAGAACGCCATCGCTCTCAATCACGAGGTTTACAACGCACTCGCCGCGCTCGATCTTTCCCAGGCCGATTCGGTCACTCGTTATTACGTAACTCGCCAGCTTCTCGAATTCCGCCTCGCCGGCGTCGATAAGGACGATGCCACCCGTGCACGCCTCAAGAAATTAAACGATCAGGCCACCGAAGAACAATCCATGTTCGATCGCAATATTTCCGACGGCCAGAAAGTGGTCGAGGCCGATCCCTCCGAACTCGACGGCCTGCCACAGGATTACATCGATCGCCACAAACCGGATGCCAACGGAAAAATCCACCTCACCACCGATTATCCCGACGCGCTTCCCGTTTTCACCTTCGCCAAAAGCGATTCCCTGCGTCGCCGCATGTCTCTCGCCTTCAACACCCGCGCCTACCCCAAGAATCAGGAAGTTCTCACCAGCCTGATGAAGACGCGCTATGAGATCGCCACTCTGCTCGGCTATTCCTCGTGGGCCGACTACAACGCCGCCGACAAGATGATCGCCAAGGGACACAACATCGCAGATTTCATTCAGCAGGTCAACGACGCTTCCCGCGACCTCTCTCAGCGCGAATTTGAAATGCTGCTCGCCGAAAAACAGAAGACCGATCCCGCCGCCAAGGAAATCTGGGATTACGAGCGTGCTTATCTTTCCGAATTAGTTCGCCGCACCAAGTACGATTTCGACTCGCAGTCCGTGCGCCCTTATTTCCCCTTCATGGAAGTGAAGCAAGGCATTCTCGACACCGCCGCTGACCTCTTTCACGTCAGCTTCCAGCAGGAGGATAACGTACCCGCCTGGGATCCCGCGGTCGAAACCTGGATCGTTATCGACAGTGGCAAGCCCATCGGCCGCTTTTATCTCGACATGCATCCACGCCCCGGGAAGTACAGCCACGCCGAAATGGCTCCCGTCCTCGATGGCATCCGCGGCAAGCAACTTCCCGAAGCCATCCTCGTGTGCAATTTTCCGGCGCCCACCGCTACCGATCCCGGTCTCATGGATTATGGGGACGTCCAGACTTTCTTCCACGAATTCGGCCACCTCATGCACCACATTCTCGGCGGCCAGCAGGAGTGGGCCGGCATCAGCGGCATCACCATGGAATCCGATTTCGTCGAAGCTCCCTCCCAAATGCTCGAGGAATGGATTGCCAGCCCGCAAGTCCTAGCGAAATTTGCTCGTCACTACAAGACCGGGGAGCCCATTCCCGCCGAACTCGTCGCCCGCATGAACCGCGCCGCCGCGTTCGGCCGCGGCGGCTGGGTCGGACGCCAGAATTCTTTCAGTGCCATCTCCTACGATATCTACAAAACCAAGCCGGAGAACGTCGATCTCGACAAAGTCACCCTCGACGACGCCAGCCGCTACACAATGTTTAAGCCGCTCCCCGACACCCACATATGGGCCTCCTTCGGCCATCTCGGCGGCTATTCCTCCGCTTATTACACTTACCTGTGGGACAAAGTCATCGCCGAAGATTTCTTCCTGCAATTCGATCATGAAAACCTGCTAGCTGGTGACGCTCCGATGCGCTATCGCCGCGTCGTCCTCGAACCCGGCGGCTCGATGTCCGCCAATGACTTGGTCAAGAACTTCCTCGGTCGCCCGCAAAATATCACGGCCCTTCAGCACTGGATGGCCGAGGAATTCGACGCCACCGCAACCGGCACAAAATCAGCGGGCGAAGTAGAGCTCAGTAATGACAAGCTTAGTAGCTAGGACCCAAAGCTAGCGACCAGAAGCTCCTCGATTGACTTGCCTCAACCCCCGCTCCTATCATCGCGCCGACAGGTCTAATCTTCCCCCATGATCGGCCAGCTCATCTCGCATTACCGCATCGTTGAAAAGCTTGGCGGCGGTGGCATGGGCGTGGTCTACAAGGCCGAAGACATCACTCTGCACCGCTTCGTCGCCATGAAGTTCCTCCCCGACGAATTGGCCAGCGACCAGCACGCCCTGACCCGCTTCCAGCGCGAAGCCCAGGCTGCCTCCGCTCTAAGCCATCCCAACATCTGCGTGATTTATGAGATCGGCCAGGATCAGGGTCTGTCCTTCATGGTCATGGAATATCTGGATGGCCTCACCTTGAAGCACCGCATCGCCGGTCGTCCTCTCGACCTTGAAACTGTGCTGTCGCTGGGCATTGAGATCACCGACGCACTCGACGCTGCCCATGCGCAAGGCATCATCCACCGTGACATCAAACCCGGAAACATTTTTCTCACCAAGCGTGGTCATGCCAAGATCCTCGATTTCGGCTTGGCTAAGATGGTCCCGGCTTCTGGCTCTTCCAGCCATTACCCCGCCGATTACACCCAGTCGCGCACGATTGACGAAGAACACCTTACCAGTCCAGGCACCGCTCTGGGCACAATCGCCTATATGTCGCCCGAGCAGGCCCGCGGCAAAGAGCTCGACCTCCGTACCGACTTGTTCTCTTTCGGCGCGGTGCTTTATGAAATGACGACGGGCGCACTGCCCTTCCGCGGCGATACCTCCGCCGTCATCTTCAACGCGATTCTGGAACACGATCCTCCTCCTGCGATCCGTTTGAATCCCGATCTTCCGCCTCGTCTGGAAGAGATCATGAACAAGGCGCTCGAAAAAGATCGCGAGCTGCGCTACCAGAGCGCGGCGGAAATTCGCACCGACCTCAAACGTCTGAAGCGCGAGTCCGAATCCCGCCGTGGCGTACCGAGTAGTTCAGGGTCGATCGCGGCAGCCGACAAAAACTCCGCCGCATCAACCATCACTCCGCGGAAACGTTCGGCCTCCGCTCGCGCTTTCGCCCCGTCAGCCACTTCCAACAGCGCCGGTACCCTTGTTCCTGCACCCGCGCAACCGAAAAAGATAAATTACTGGCCGACTGCCGCCGCTGCGCTTGTAGTAATCGCAGCCATCGCCGGCTTCTTCTTCCTCCGCGCGCGCTCCGCGCCGCGCCTCACCGAAAAAGACAGCATCGTACTCGCCGAGTTCACCAACACTACTGGAGATTCAGTCTTCGACGGCACTCTCCGCCAAGGCTTGTCGTCGCAACTGGAACAGTCGCCGTTTCTCAACCTACTTTCCGACGAACGCATCGCGCAGACGCTCACCCTGATGTCTCAGCCCAAAGACGCTCGGCTCACGCGTGAGTTGGCGCGCGAAGTCTGCCAGCGCACCGCGGCTGCAGCCACTATTGAAGGCTCCATTTCCGCACTGGGCAGCGAATATGTTGTAGGACTCAGAGCGGTGAACTGCCGCAACGGAGACCTCCTCGCCACCGAGCAGTCCACCGCCGGCCGCAAGGAGCAGGTTCTACAAGCTCTTGCCGAGGTTGCGACGAAACTGCGAGGCAAGCTGGGCGAATCCCTGGCCTCGGTGCAAAAATATGACGCGCCCGCCGAGAACGTCACCACGCCATCCCTCGAGGCCCTGCAAGCCTATAGCCTCGGTTACCAGGCCGAGATGGTGAAGAACGATTACGCCGCCGCCATCCCATTTTTCCAGCGCGCCGTTAGTCTCGATCCTAACTTCGCCATGGCCTATGCCCGCCTCGGCTCCAGCTACGGCAATCTCGGCGAGACCGCCCGCTCCGCCGAGAACGCCCGCCAGGCTTATGAACTCCGCCAACGCGTGAGCGAGCGCGAGAGATTCTACATCGCCTCACACTATGAAAATTACGTTGTCGGTGATCTCGAGTCAGCACGTAAAACCTGCGAACTCTGGGCCCAGACCTACCCGCGCGACGATATCCCTCCCGGCAGTCTGGGCGTCATCTACGGCACTCTCGGCGATTACGACAAAAGTCTCGCCGCCGCTCAGCATTCGCTGCAGCTCAATCCCGCCAGTGGAAACGGCTACGCCAACCTCGTCAACAGCTACCTGGTAGTGGATCGTCTCGATGAGGCCAAAGCAACTGCTCAAGAGGCGCAAGCCCACAATCTGGATAGTCCGCTCATCCACCTCAGCCTTTACAGCATCGATTTCCTGCAACACGATCCCGTCGGAATGGAGCGCGAAGCCGCCGCAGTCATGGGCAAGCCGGGATTCGAAGATGTTCTTCTCTACAACAAGTCCGACACCGCCGCCTATGCCGGACAATTTTCCAAAGCCCGCGAGTTCACGCGCCTGGCCTCCGTCTCCGCCCAACACGCCGACGAACAAGAAACCGCAGCCGCCTACGAGTCCGAGTCCGCCGTGCGCGAAGCCCTCGTCGGAAACTTGAATCCGGCCCGGCAGCAAGCGCAAAGCGCTCTCGGCCTCTCCACTGGCAGAGACGTGGAGGCCATAGCGGCCATCGCCCTCGCCCTAGCCGGTGACGCTTCACGCGCCACCCGCCTCGCCGACGATCTTGCCAAGCGCTTCCCCCAGGACACAATCGTGCAGTTCGAATACCTCGCCATGATCCGCGCTGCCGGTGCTCTACAGGCTGGCAAGTCGGCCAAAGCCATCGAAGCGCTCGCCCCCGCTCTTCCCTATGAACTCGGTTCTCCCGCGCAGGCCCTGACCTTCTCTCTCTACCCCGCCTACCTGCGTGGCGAAGCGTACATCGCGGCTCACCAAAGCAGCGTCGCCGCAGCCGAGTTCCAGAAAATTATCGGCCACCCTGGCGTGGTGCAGAACGAGCCCATCGCCGCACTCGCGCATCTCGGACTTGCCCGCGCCTACGCCCTCTTCGGCGATCCCGCGAAAGCCAAAACCGCCTATCAGGATTTTCTCGCCCTCTGGAAGAACGCCGAGCCGGACCTGCCCATCCTCAAACAGGCCAAAACAGAGTACGCCCGGCTGCAATAGTCCGGAGCCTCTGTTAATTTTCGGTTAAATTCGCCCCACCCAATTGACCGCGATCCGGCCCCGCAGTACGCTGCCAACCTATGCCCGCACCCGACCTCGACCAGCTGCGTCTCGCCTACAAGCAGGCCACCGACGAATGGGTCGACACCATTCGCGCCGAAGAAGCCTTAGCCACTCCCGACCATTCCATGACCGCATGGGAGAAATGGGACGAAGCTCACTTCCGCGAAGAAGACGCTCACACGAAAGCCACCGAAGCTCGCGAAGCCTACAAAGACGCTCTGCGCTCAGCCAACTACGGCATCTAGCAAACGACTTCGGGCCCACCTCCACTAATGAAAGTTGGGCCCGAAACGATTCCTGCAACCGTCCGCCTTCATTTCACCGCTATTTGCCCGGGAGGTAGCTCAAGTCAGGACGATACTGGATGATCTCGCTCGTCTCTTTCTCGATCGACCGGTCGAAGCGCTCCACAATGGAATCCGCCTCGGCCTGTCCAAACGCTTCCTTCAGCATGTCCCGGAAAGGCTTCACATCCGGCTTGTCCTCAAAGTCTGCCCAACTCTTGTGCGGGATGGACAGCACAAACGTCCCGCCGGTTCCGCCATTGACCAGTTCGTAAAATCCATAATTGACCGGCCACTTGGTCTTGACGGCGGCGTCGTGAACCCTTTCAATCGCTGAACGAAAATCCGAGCCCTTGCCATAGTGCACTTGATAAATGACGATCTCCGAGAACTTCGGCACCGCCATGTCTCCACTTTCGTTGCTTACCTTGGGCATGAATTCGTAGTAGCGAGTCGTGACCGATTCCACATAGTTCCCCAGTACTTTCTGAAATTCCGCCAGGTCCGCCTCGTCGCTAACCGCAGGCTTGTCATAATCCGCCCAATGCTGGTTGAAGTGGCCAACCAGGAACGTTCCCGTATTTTCCCCGCTCATCGTCTCCCACACCAGCAACGGCAGCGGATCGTTCTGCTGCTTGTGCCAAGCCGCTTTCTGCTTGCGCCCCGCCTCGTACTGGGGCACGTTTGAACCCTTCACTTTCTGAAACTCGATGCTGGCCAGATTGCCCTTCTCCTGGGCAGCCAGCGAACCCACTACGAACAACATGATCCCAACCGCTGAGAGCAGCTGATTGCGCTTCATTGTGTCCTCTCTTCCGTTATAGGTTTTGGTTTTCCCGCACTTCAAACCGCACAAGCACCCCACAGTCGCTTGGCTTGCGAGCTCAAGTTCTTAGTTTTAGTGAGGGCCCCGAGTGCAGATGGATGGAACGCGAGCATCCTACACGTTTCGTAGAGGAATGTCGAAAAATCGTGAACTGTGAACGAGCGTCGCCGCCAGAAAGAAAAAACGGGCCGCCGCCCTTACGACGGCCCGCTTCAGAACAGCCTTCCTTAGAACACGTCTCGCACAGTCCGATTCACCAGCCCCACGGAGTTGTTGGCCGCTTCGCCGGCAGCATACGTGAAGGTCACCGACTGATCGATCAAGTCGATCTGCTCCGACGCCAACACTGTCGTGCTTCCGATGGCGGTCACCTGCACCAGATACGTGCCGTACGGCACTCCGATCCTCTGTTCTGTGCCGGGACTCACCGTGACCGTGAACGTCTTGGGAGACTTGACGAACAACTGCGTCAGCGTAGCCTGCAACGCAGGAGCATCCGCCGCTTGTGCGAATACAAATCGCGCGTTGCCCGGCGCCACCGACGCAAGGTTGTCGGTGAACAGGAGAATCGTCGCTTGACCGCCGCTGATCGCAGGGACCACCGAGACATTATCTCCAGCCTTCAAAGTTACCTGCGTGTCGAAAATCACTGGATTGGTGCAGGGATCGAGCGCGTTGTCTTCGCTGATCTGCACGTCATGGGTTCCCGGGGCAAAGCTGAACGGTCCACTGGTGTTGTCAAACGTCAGTGCCCGCACCACGCACGTCTTGCCATCGATTAGAACATCGATGGGAAAACCCGGGTTCACGTTATCGGCGATATCCCGTCCTGGAATGCCGTGCACAATGTAGAGGTAAGCGTTGTCGGCGGCAAAGCTGTATGCGGCCAGAACAAAGCATAGAGAGGCAAGTTGCAGACAGACACGTGTGCGCAATTTCATAAAGTCTCCTTTGAGTTTTTGAGGTTCGGCGCTGATTCTTGATGGGATGAACTGCCCGTATGCGTAGAAGAACTACGCTCAGAGCGGTTCACGATTTCACTGCTGAGATCTCAACCGGGAAGCCATCTAGCTTCGTTTGACTCAAACCCTCGACCCAAAGGGAAGTTGTATAGATTCGAAAAAAATTGTAGAGAATTTTTCCACGCCGGGAGGGCGGTGCTTCAGCGTCGAGTAGAGCATCGTTAGACAGATTTCCATTCTGATTCGGCTTTCGCCTTCTCTGTCCTCCAAAGACTTATCATTCCGAATCGGGCTGCAAGCCTGGTGAGGAAACCGCTTTTGCCAACCTCGTCGACACGGCGGGCTGTGGATTTCGCCCGCAAATATTCTTGTTTCGCAGCAAGCCGGAGCGTGGACTTTCAGGTTGCTGTGCGCCTCTTACCTGGGAAAATGAGGTATACCCCCCCTCCTGCGCACCCTCGGAAAACCGCGCTGGGCGCGGAGTTCACAAAAGGTGCTTTGCAAAATCTAGATTGCAAGAAGCTTAGTAGTCAGAATCTAGAGAACAAGGGACTTACGCCTTGTCTTGCTCCGGCTCGATGGACCGCCTCCGCCTAGACCATGATGGGCTGGTTGGGCATCAACAGCAAGGTTGGATGTCACACTGGCTTGTGGATTTCAGTGGGTGGTTTTCAGAATCACGCTGATGGCACTTCAAACAGAATCTCCTGACATCTGGTCAGTTAGGAATGAATCTCCGTAACTCGGCGTCCTCGGCGATCTCAGCAGTAAATCACAGGTCTCAATATCTTTCCCGAATGAACTCCCCAATCGAAGCGTAAGCCTTGGTCAAAGTCTTCTCATCCGGCAGGAACACAATTCGAAAATGCTGCGTCCCAGGTTTCTGGCCAAATCCTGAACCATGCACAACCATCACATGCTTCTGCCGAATCAGTTCTTTGACGAACACTTCGTCACTCTCCGGAATATCGATGCGCGGAAAAGCGTAGAAAGCGCCGCGAGGAGCAACGCAACTCACGCGCGGCGTCGCTTCGCACCACTTCTGCGTGAGGTCGCGACGCGCCCGCAACTTGCGCCGCACGTCCACCAGATGATCCTGCGGCCCTTCCAGCGCCGCCTTGATCGCATATTGCTCGGGATGATTCGCGCACAACCGCGCCCGCAGCAACCGGTGAATGCCTTCGGTATAAGCCTTCACGGCAGCCGCATCGCCGGAGACAATGCCCCAACCAATGCGCCATCCCGGAACCAGATAGTTCTTCGACATTCCCCCGAACGTGATGCAAGGCACGTCGGGCGCAACCGCGGCGAATGCTATGTGCGGAGTATCTTCCAGTATGAGCTTGTCGTAAATCTCGTCCGAGAAGACGACCAGGTTATGCCGCCGCGCAATCTTCGCGACCCGTTCCAGCATCTCGCGCGAGCACAACGATCCCGTAGGATTATTCGGATTGATCAGCACAATCCCGCGCGTCCGCGGCGTGAGCTTCCGTTCGATATCAGCCAGTTCCGGCTGCCACGCGTCGTCCTCATTAAGGTCGTAAGCATTGAGAGCGATGCCCAGCTTGCACAGCACCGCCGAATACAGTGGATAGTCAGGCTTCGGCGTAAGAATGTTTTCGCCCGGATTCACCAGCGCGCTGATGCACAGGTCAACAGTTTCACTCACACCGGAAGTGACAAAGACATCGCGCACCGTCGTGATGCCCTTGCGCACCGCCTCACCGCGAATCGCCTCCATCGCCTCCGGAATCCCCGGAGACGGCGCATAGCCATTCCTCCCGTCGCGCATCGCCTTGTAGACCGCTTCGATGATGTGTGCCGGAGTCTGGAAATCGAAGTTCAGCGGATCGCCAACATTCAGCGGCAGAACTTTGTGTCCCTGCTGAATGACTTCGTCCGCAACGCAAGCCAGATCGCGGATGGCATAGCGGACATTATCAAGCCGCTTGGCAGCGGTAATCTCGTGGACAGTTGTAGCTGGAGTCATGAAAGCCTCAGCGCAGCAGGCCCGCCGACCGCGGCCGTGATTAAGAGTGCAGGAAGAATTTTAACCGCAGAAGCGCAGTGCGTGCAGAGAAAACCAATGGGTGTGATTTAGTGCGGGCTGAAGCTGATCGAAATATCCTCGACCGTTTGCGTCGGTCCAGGGATGAACTTCCACTTCATCACGGCCGCCGAAGCGCTTTCAGCCAGGATAGGATTGCCGCCCGCGACGTCGACATTGCTGACCTTTCCGTCAGGATTAACCGTAACCTTGAGACGGACCAGGCCTCCAATTTGTGCATGCCTTAGCAGTTCCGAATACTCCGGTTTTACCGAAACCAGCACTTTGCGATCAGACTTGGCAGCCTTCTGCGCCCCGGAGAAAAGCGCTAGCCCGCCCACAAAACAGAGGGTAAGAGCCGCCGATACAATATTGCGCCTAACGCGTCCCCTAGCCCGAGAAACAGGATGGTTGAGCAAAACAGACCCTTGCAACATCTGCGGACAGATTGGACCCCAAGTACGACAACGCTAGGTCACGCGAGGCACATCGGCAAGATTACCAACGTACCTTGATTGCCCAGCCCTCCACACGGAAACGCAGGGTTTGCCGCTCTATTCGTCTCGGTCGATCTGAGCTTTCTGCAGCTTGTCCGAGTAATCCACGTAGACGGACTTCCATTCGGTGTAGAAGTCAATGGCGCCAATACCGCCTTCGCGATGACCGTTCCCAGTTGCCTTCGTGCCGCCGAAAGGCAGGTGCACTTCCGCGCCGATCGTCGGAGCATTGATATAGGTAATGCCCGTTTCGAGATCGCGAATCGCGGCGAAAGCCCGGTTCACGTCTTTGGTGTAGAGCGCGGATGAGAGTCCGTATTCGATTCCGTTGGCAATTTCGATGGCATCTTCCAGGTCGTCGCAGGGAATGATCGAGACGACAGGACCGAAGATTTCCTCCTGCGCGATGCGCATCTTGGGATCGACATCGCTGAATACCGTCGGCTCCATAAACCAGCCGTATTGATACTCACCCTTATCGAGCCGGTTGCCGCCGCACATCAGCTTCGCGCCTTCGTCCTGGCCGATCTCGACATAGCTGAGATCAGTTTGCAGTTGCTTTTCATTGATCGCCGGACCCATCTCAACCGTTTCATCGAGCCCGTTGCCAACTTTGAGTTTCTTGGCGCGCGCAACGTAGCGCTCAACGAATTCTCTGTAGACACCCTTCTGCACAATGATGCGGCTGGTCGCAGTGCAACGTTGGCCGGTGGTGCCGAAGCCGCCCCAGAGTCCGCCTTCAATGGCAAGATCGAGGTTCGCGTCATCAAGCACGATCATAGGATTCTTGCCGCCGAGTTCGAGCGAACAATGCTTGAAACTCTTGGCGGCGATGCCACCCACGATACGGCCCACTGCGGACGATCCCGTCAGCGAGATGGCGCGCACGTCCGGGTGCTCGGCCAGCGGAGTGCCCACGTCGGCGCCGTATCCGGTGACGATGTTGACCACGCCTTTGGGAATGCCGGCATCGGTAAAGGCCCGCACCAGGTTGAACGTGGAGAGCGGAGTATCCTGCGCGGGCTTGATGACACAGGTGTTGCCGCAAACGACCGCCGGCAACAGCTTCCACGAGGAAATCGCCATGGGAAAATTCCATGGCGTGATCATGCCGCAGACGCCGATGGGCTGGCGTACCGCCATCGCAAACTTGTTCGGCAGCTCCGAAGGAACCGTAGGACCAAAGAGGCGACGGCCCTCACCGGCGTTGTAGTAGGCGGCGTCGATGGCCTCCTGCACGTCGCCGCGAGTCTCGTTGAGCACCTTGCCCATTTCGCGGGTCATGTCGCGGGCATGATCTTCTTTGCGACCGATGAGAATCTCCGCCGCGCGAAAAACCATTTCGGCGCGCCGGGGCGCAGGCACCAGCCGCCACTTGGCGAAGGCGCGCTTGGCGGCGTCGACCGCGGCGTCAACATCGGCCTTAGCGGATTTTTGAAAGACGCCGACCACATCGCGAGTGTCGGCGGGATTGCGGTCTTCGAAAGTTTCGCCAGTCGAGGATTCGACCCACTCGCCGTCGATGAAATTCTTGAGAACCTTGGTTGGGTTGTAGCCCAGAGTGGCGGGAGATGCCAGCGTGTTGGTTGCCATAATTACTCCTTAATCTATGCCTGAATATTGATGCTACAGCCGGAATGGAAGGTGCGGCAAGGGAGGGTGACAGCACTCCGCCTAGCGGGTTGGCCCAAGTCCAGTTCGCTGGGGCGCCTTCCGTTGCCGGGCGTGGTCATCTTTCAGGCACAGCGAAGGATCTCGAGCCGAAGGCTTCCTCTTCTCTTCGTGACCATGATACAATGACCATGATCGAAAGGAAGTTCTGTGATGAAAAAGATGGCGGCGGGTAAGTTCAAGGTTCATTGTCTGGCGGTCATGGATGAAGTTCAGTCCAAGCGGGAGGCCGTGTTGATCACGAAGCGCGGGAAGCCGGTAGCGAAGCTTGTGCCCGCAGGCAAGGACAAGGGTAAGGACGAAATTTTCGGCTTTATGGCCGGCAAGATCAAGATTGTTGGCGACATTGTTTCTCCTGCATTTTCTCCGGAAGACTGGGGCGATCTTTCTTGATTCTGCTCGATACGCACGTGGTGATCTGGCTGGCCGATGACGAGACTCGAATCTCGAAAAAGGCAGAAGCGGCCATCGTGCAAGCGCGCCGGGCAGGAAATGGTCTCGCCATCTCCGGGATCACTCTTCTCGAGTTGGCAATGCTCTCGAGTAAGGGCCGCATCCAACTGAGGGTCAGCCTGGAATCGTTTATGGTCAACGTTGAGAGCCGCTTTATCGTTCTGCCGATTACCGGCCGCATCTGCGTTCAAGCTTTTGATCTACCCACGAACTATCCAAAAGACCCAGTGGATCGAATCATTGGAGCGACGGGCATGGTGGAAGGCCTGTCATTGGTCACAGCCGATCGCGCAATCCGCAGTTCGCGGGCGCTGCCGACAATCTGGTGAGAGAGTCGAGCTGCAGGCGCTAAAGCGCGATGAGTTCTATCCTTACTCTTCGAGGCATGACTAAAGTCGGCCTTCCCAAGAGCGTGCGCTTGAGCTTTCTCTTTCCCCACGAATCTGCTTAAATCAAATCAGCGCAGCCGCAGTCCGGGACGAGCGTTTCTAATCGTGGTCGACATTCACTCGCATATTCTTCCGGAAGTAGACGACGGATCGAAATCCTGGGAAATCTCCGTCGCCATGTGCCGGATGGCTGCGGCCGACGGCATCACGCACCAGGTTGCCACGCCTCACGCCAACGACCGCTATCACTACGATCGCCCGTATCTTCAGGGATTGCTGACTCACCTGCAGCAACTCGTGGGCAATGCGCTCACGCTCAGCCTGGGATGCGACTTCCATCTTTCGTACGAGAACCTGCAAGACGTGCTCGCGAATCCCGCGCGCTATGCCATCGAAGGCTCGCACTACATGCTGGTCGAGCTGAGCAACTACAGCGTTCCGCAGCAGATTACCGACTGTTTTATGAAGCTGGGTGACTGCGGCATCACCGCTGTAATCACACATCCGGAGCGCAATCCCATTCTGCGCGAGACTCCGCAGCGTGTGGTGGAGTGGGCGGAGCAAGGCTGCGTGATCCAGTTGACCGGATCGGCTCTCACCGGATTTTGGGGAGAACGCGTGCGCCGCGCGGCCGAGTGGCTGCTCGAACGCGATGCCGTGCACGTGCTGGCGACCGATGCGCACGATACGGAAAAGCGTGTTCCCGTGCTCTCCACGGCGCGCGAAGCCGCTGTCGAAATCTGCGGGGAAGAAATTGCCGATGCTCTGGTCGAGGCCAATCCTCAGGCCATCATCCAATCGCAACCACTGCCTTATTTTCCACGGCCAGTGACGGGAACTTATCGAAAGACGCCCGGGACGTAGCCACTTTCACTGCGGCTCTGACACAACGTGGTCGGAGGAAGTGGCTGGCGCCGGATCGGCGGCCGGCGCAGGGGTTGTGCTTATCGGTGCCCCAGCACCGTGCGACACCGGACTCGGAGGCGTAGTGCTCACAGAATCCGCGTGCGAAACTTCCGGGCCCGTCGTCATCGCGCTCTCTGGATTTAGCAAGTGATCGTGGCTGGGTCCAAGCCCAAGGTTGATGAGTGCGCGGGAATCGGGAACGGTTTTCGATTGCCACCCGTGATCAGCCTGATAGCGGCGCATCGCGTCTTCGCTGGCTTGGTTCCAGGTTCCCGTCGGCTCGCCGCTCATATAATGTTCCCGGATCAGTGCTTCCTGAATTGCCTCCGCCCGTTCCGGCTCGATCTTCTGCTGCCCACGAGCGGTTCTCTTCTTGGAATTCTTTTTTGAACTGGCATGTGCAGATTTGCTGCTGCGAGCGGCGCTGGCTTTGGTGGATTTCGAATGCTTAGCGGTCGCGGGATGGGTTGCAGAATGCGTCTTCGCAGTCGAAGTCGCTTTCGAACCTGCAGCGGGCGCCTTCGCGTGAGTTTTGGCGTTCGCCGTTTTCGTGCCGCCGGTCTTCTTCGCGGAAGAGGAACTGCCGGCGGCGTCACCCTGCGCCCGCACCGTTACCGACGAGAGACCGACGCAAAACACCGCCAGAATGCAGGCTGCTCCCAGCCACGGTGCCACGGTCTTCCGGTAACGCTTCAGTTCCAAAGGCAAACCCTCAGTTTTCGCCAAACGACCGTGCCCGGCAGATTAACACATAAAGAGCAGTACAAAAACAAAGTCCAACGCAAGCCGGCATTGTGATCATCCCTTATCGGATGACGCAATGCCAGTTCCCGTTGGCTATGACTTGGTTACGGAAGTGTCCCGGCCACGAAGATGGTTCCATCCTGGCGGGTTGAGCCACGCGGGCGCACCAGAAAGACCACGTCTTGCCCGCTCTTCAGGTTCGACTCCGCCTTGGCAAAATCATCTTCGCTGTTTACTGGCTGCTTGTTGACCTCAAGAATCACATCGCCGCGGCCCAGATTGATGTCTTCGGCAAACGACCCCGGCTTCACGTCCTGCACGATCACGCCCTTGCCCGACGGCATATCGAGCCGGTCGGCCATCTCGGGGGTAAGTTTGCGGACGGTAATGCCGAACTTGTCCTGCTTGGGCGTGCTCTCGTCGTTTTCACCCTCGTCGTCGTTGAGCCGAGCTGCAAACAACTTGGAACGATCCGCGATGGTCACGGTCGTCTCCTGTTTCTTGCCATTGCGCAGAAAATCCAGTTGAACTTTCGCTCCCGGCTTCCGCGAGGCGATATCCGCCACCAACTCGGATCCCTTGGTGACTTTCTTGCCATCGACGGTGGTGATGGTGTCGCCCACCTTCAATCCCGCTTGATCCGCCGGACTTCCGGCCACTACGCTGGATACGGTCACACCCGTACCCGAGCCATAGACTCGCGTGATGGCGGGATTCTCCACCGCATCGAACATGATGCCGATGGAACCCCGAACTACCCGGTGATCTGGCCCGATGAGCTGGTTGTAAACTTCCGCCACCGTATTCGAAGGAAGCGAGAACCCCACGCCCGCATAGGCATTGGTCTCGCTCAAAATCGCCGTGTTGATGCCGATCACTTCGCCATCCATATTGACCAGCGGTCCGCCGGAATTTCCGGGATTGATCGCAGCATCGGTCTGAATGAATGTCTGGAACTGGCGGCCAGGAACGATGTCTCGTCCCTTGGCGGAAACGATGCCGGCCGTTACGGTGCCCACCTGCCCGAACGGGCTGCCAATAGCCAGCACCCAGTCGCCCACCTGCATGCTGTCCGAGTTGCCCAGCTTCGCGGTTGGCACCGAGCGATCCATATCGATCTTAATGACCGCCAGATCGGTCTCCTGATCCTGGCCAACCACTTTGGCGTCATGCTGCACGCCTGGAGGATCGTCCTGCAGACGCACGCGAATGCGGTCCGCTTTGTCGATCACGTGCCGGTTGGTAACGATGTAGCCCTTGGGATCGACAATCACTCCCGAGCCAAGCGAACGCTCGCGAATCGCAGCATCCCCGTTCGGCCCGCCCTGCCCGCCGAAGAATCGGTTGAAGAAGTCATCCATACCGCCGTTGCCGCCGCCGCTGTCGTCATCGTCGGGATTCTGCCCACCCCGCCGCCGGTGCGGATTCTTGATGGTCGACTCGGTATTGATATTGACCACGCTCGGTCCCAACTGCTTGGCGATCTGCGAGAACGCATTGGAAAGTTGTTTCGGCGAAGGAACTGTGAGCGGAGTCGCGTCGGAGGACTTCTGCCCTTCCTTGCCCTTCACGCCGTAGGAGATTACCGTGCCGATCAATATACCCAGTGCCAGCGTTGCCGCAATGCTCAACGTATAGACCCAACGGTGAGTCTTCAGGCGCAGCCAAAATGCCCGCGAATCCATATCTCTGCTTCCTCCAATAACTATGAGCGCTCTCTATTATACCCGTTTGCAAACAGGCGGCCGCAATCGCGATGCTCTGCAGGATTAGCCGGATAAGAGCGACGGCTCCCCGATGCGGGATCCATGGTCGGTTAGACGCACAAAACCGCTCTTGCGTTTGAGAGGTTACTTCGCTTCGTAAACCGTTTTACCGCCAACCACGGTGCGCAATACTCTTGTGCCCAGCACTTTTTCCGCTGAAGACGCAGTCACATCGCGGTCGAGCACGATGAAGTCTGCAAGCATCCCAGGCTGCAGCTTGCCTTTTTCTTTCTCCTCGAATTCGGCAAAGGCCGAACCCGTCGTGTAAGCCGCAATGGCCTGATCCATGGTCAGCTTCTGTTCGGGAAAATACTCCTGCTTGCCGTCCTCGCTCTTGCGCGTGACGGCGGCGTAAAGCCCTCGAAATGGCGTCACCGGCTCAACCGGATAATCCGTACCAAAAGCCAGCGCCACGCCCCTGTTCAAGAACGCCGCCCAAGCATAAGATGTGGCCGCCCGCTTCGGTCCCAGCCGGTCCTGCGCCCAGCGCATGTCGGTGAGCACGTGACTCGGCTGCATCGACGCAATCACCTTCAACTCCTTGAAACGCGCAACCTGTCCGGGCGTTGTTACCTGGGCATGTTCGACGCGCAGGCGAAAATCGTCGCCTCCGTTTGCCGCCTTCACCTTCTGCTCGCGTGCGGCCTTTTCCGCTTCCCCGAAAGCATCGAGCGCCATCTGAACCCCTTTATCGCCGATGGCGTGGAACCCCAACTGGAAGCCCGCCAGCACTCGTTCTTTCGCCATGTCGTTCAGCTTGGCGGCCTCATAACGCGGCAAGCCAGAGTTGCTGGGCTCATCCGCATAAGGCTCCAGCAGAGCCGCCGTGTGGCCGCCCAAGGAGCCGTCCATGAACCCCTTCAGCATCCCCGTGTGCAGCATCAAATCCGATTGCGGATAGGAATCGCGTTTGGTCTTCAGTTCGTCGATCGACTCGTCGAACGGCAGCCACTCGGAGATGCGTGCCGTCAGCTTGCCATCTTTTTCGAGCTCTTCGTAAATCTGAAAATTCTCCCAATCCGGCGAATAATCTTGGGCCGACGTGACGCCATGCTCCGCAAGATCCGCCAGTGCAACTTCAATTCCATGCCGCCGCGCTTCGTGCGTTGGCTGAGGAATCACGGCTCGCACAGCCCCCTGCGCGGTATCGCGCAGAATCCCGGTGGGCTGCCCGTTGACATCGCGATCAATCTGTCCACCTTGCGGATCGCGGCTGGCAATGGTAATGCCGGCCAATTGCAAAGCCCGCGTGTTGGCTACAGCAAGGTGCCCATCCACGCGATCGAGAATCACCGGATGCCCTCCCGAAATCTCGTCCAGATCCCAGCGGCTGGGCAGCGCCTTCACCATCCACAGGGTTTCATCCCAACCTCCGCCCAAAATCCATTCGCCCGGCTGGGCCGTTTCCACCTTGGCCAGAACGCGCTGGCGGAATTCATCCAGCGTCTTGACTCCAATCAGGTCCACGTTCAACTTCTGCAATCCCGCGTCCGCCAGGTGCAAGTGTGCATCGTTGAATCCGGGCATGATGAAGTGCCCGCCCAGGTCGATCACTTGCGTTTCCGGACCTTTCAGCTTCTGGATATCCACATTCTTTCCGACCGCCTGGATCCGATCGCCGCGAACTGCGATGGCCTCCTCGCGCAGGATAGAACTGAATTGCATGTTCGAGGGCACCCCGGTGTAAACATTTGCGTGGATGTAAATGGCGTCGGCCTTCGGCCCGGAAGCAGCCGGCGCCTGCCCGCCCGCGGCATTCTGCGCGTTCAGGAACAGCGGTGCGAAACAACAAAGAACAACAACGAAAACTGGGTGCCCCATCTTTCGCATCCTTTGCGAAGGAGTCTGCCCTGAGCTTGCCGAAGGGTGGGATTCAGCTGCCGCGTGAAGCTTTTGGGTGGCGTAGTGCTTCAGCGCTGCGAAAAGACAATTCTCTCTCCTACGGGGTTTAGCCCCTGAGGCCGCAAATGTTCCCATTATTCTCCCGCTCCCGCCAGCGCGAGCATTGCCAGCAGAATCCGCTTCAGCCCGAGCTCGCGTCCGTTGCTGTCAAACCACTCTTGCAAAGTGTGCGCCCCGCCGCCCGAACCACCGCCACCAATGGCAATCGCCTCCAGCCCGAGCGACAGCGGAATGTTCGCGTCCGTTGATGCTCGCTGTACTTGCGCCGCGTTATTCAGATGCGCATCCACAGCTCGAATCACATGCAGAATTCGGGCTCCCGTCGATAACTCTCCCGCCGGGCGATTCCCGATCGGCACGATTTCGCAACTCACTCCAGAAGGCCGCTTCTGCTGCGAGGAGCGCATCTCCGCCGCCATGGTCTCGTCTTCCACGGCGCGGTTCAGCGCCAGCCGCAGCGTCTGCTCCAGCCGCTCCATCTCGTTCATCGACGTCGAGCGGATATCCACTTTCATGCTGGCCGACTCAGGAATCGAATTGACCGACGTCCCTCCGCGAATCACGCCAATGTTAAACGTCGTCTTCGGCGTGGGTGGCACCGGACTCGCAGTAAACGTATCAATCGCTTTCGCGAGAATGACCACAGGATTGGGCGCGCCAAAATCGCTCCACGAATGTCCGCCGGGACCGCGCACGATCACTTCAAAACGCCGGCTACCCAGGGCTTCCGCCACAATCGTGTCCGAGCCTGCGCCATCGAGCACCACACTGTAAGCGATGGAATCCTTCCAGCGCGGCGTGGAAAAAATGTGCCGCATGCCGCGCAGGTCGCCTTCGCCCTCTTCGCCCACGTTGCCGATGAACACAAACGGCAGCGCGTGCCGCAGGCGCACCGAGCGCAGCAGCGCCGCAATCGCCAGCATCGCCGTCACTCCAGCACCGTTATCGGAAACTCCCGGCCCGTACAACCGGCTTCCCTGCTGGCGGATACTCAGCGGCGTGTTTGCGGGAAACACGGTATCGATATGCGCGCTCAGGGCTACGTAGCGCTGCCCAACGCCATATCCCATAAACCCAGGATGTGAGCCAAACACGTTGCCCACGTCATCGATGCGAACATCGTCGAGGGAGACTTCGCGGAAGCGCTCCGCCAGCCACGCCGCTCGCGCCGTCTCGCCAAACGGAGGCGCTGGAATCCGCGCCATCTCCATCTGCCACTGCGTCAGTTGCGGCTCCTGCGTGCGCAGCCAGTTAAACGCCGACCTTATTTCCGGCGACGCCGCCAGTCGCGCCACATCCTGCTGCACCGTGGGCGCAACGTCCGGCAAATCCGCACGCGGAGGAGTGGGGCTCATGGGAAGTGAATGCGTCATCTTACAACGTGGAGAACGGGAATGGGATTGGCTTTAGCGGGAACAGGGAGCGATTGGAAGGAACACGATATTGCGGTCCGAATGACAGTGAGAGCTAGGCCAACCGGCTCTCGATGTATCCCGCTCGCTGTTCCACGGCAGCAACGAGCTTCTTCGTTGCCGGAACTTCAATCCCATGCTGCTGCGCACCACGCAAGATGGGCCCAGCGATGGCATCCAGTTCCGGAGGGTTGTGGCGTTGCACATCCTTTTGCATCGAGCTGCGCATGCTTCCCGGCATCCCCGCTGCCCCGGCGAGCACTTTCTCCGGATCAACTTTAGCGCCCTCGGCGATGGCAACCGCGCATGCCTCCCGAACACAAGCCTCTCCCAAGCTCCGCCACTGTGGATCGGAAAAGATTTCTCCGACCGTCCTATCCGCAGCCGTCGTGGTCAGGGCAAAGGGCGCGAGAAAAACCAGCTTGCCCCACATCAGCGTCGGCTCATCATCAATAAAGCGGCACGTAAAACCGATCCGTTGAAGCTGATCGAGAGTACCGCCAAGCAAAGGGCGTCCCGCAGAAGAAACATTCAACACCGCGAAAGGAGATCGGTGGACGATGTGCCCCGGGCTCACCCGCTCCATCTCGCCTGCAATCGTCGCCGGAATCACGCGCCCGGCGCCGTATCTGGCACGCAGGAATGCCACATGGTCAATACCATTGAGCAGCGGAACAATGGCTTTCACCGCATCCGGATTCTTGAACGAGGTGAGCGCCTGCTCCAACTGCGTGGCCTTCATCGTGAGCCAGAGCACATCCGTGGCCGGAACTTCTGCGGCAACTGCTACATCGACAAAAAATTTCCCGAACGGACTGTCCAGCCGAAGTTGCTTGGGATAGTTGGCGAGAGTCTCGGGCCGCAACACGAATGTGACGGAGTCGCCGGCATGCGCCAGACAAGCGCCGATCAGGCCACCAACGCCGCCGGCTCCAAGAATCGCATGTCGCATCGGTTTTGAAGTCGTTTCAGGCATTTTGACTCAGTTCTGTTTTGTCACCGTCGCCGGCAAACACTCCACCACTTCGGAGTCGCTCAGAGTGTGATCACTGGCCTTGGCGCGCTGGTAGATGCGCTCGACTAATTCCTCGTTCGCCGGAATGCCGCGCCGCTCCAGCCAGAACAATACATTTGACTTTCCACTCATTGGACCGATGTCGATGATCTGCTCCAGCCCAAATACATGTGACGGCACGCCCGAGTAAACCGTGTTCGCCAGGACTACGTCGTTTTTGTGATACGCCTTGATAATCGCGGCAGCGTGCACGCCCGTAGCCGTGCGGAACGCATCATCCCCCACCACCGGATAGTTTGCCGGAATCGGCACGCCGGTGGCCCGCGAAACCGCCTGGCAATAGTGCTTCAGCTTGGTGAGATCCTGCTGGTCCCAGGGCGCAATGCCCATCAGCTTCAGATTCACCAGCATCTGATCGATCTGCGTGTTGCCCACGCGTTCGCCCAGCCCGATCGCACAGGCATGCACGCAATCCGCGCCTGCGATCACCGCTGCCATCGAGTTGGCAATCGCCAGGCCGCGATCGCTGTGACCATGCCAGTCCACGCGAATCTTCTCACCTGAAGGCTTCACTACTTCCTGGATCACAAATCGCACCAGCGCCAGGGCGCCCATGGGAGTGGCATGCCCCGCCGTATCGCAGATCACAATGGCCCGCGCGCCGCAATTGATTGCCGTCGAATAGAGCCGCTTCACCGTCTCGGGATCGCAACGGCTCGTGTCCTCGGTAACGTACATCGAGTCGAGACCGAGCGAAACCGCAAATTTCACGGCCTTTTCAGTGGTGTGCAGAAGAAAATCGTCGGACCAGCCTTCGGTGAAACGGCGGATGGGGCTGGACCCGATAAATGTTGCCGCCTCGATTGACAGGCCCGTTTTCTGCACAATCTCCGCAATCGGACGGATATCATTTTCGTGGGTGCGCGCCGCGCAGTTGGCGCGAATTTTCATCTTGTGCGCGACAATCTCGCGCGCCAGCGCCGTCACATGCTCCACCGCGCGCGGTCCCGCGCCGGGCAGTCCGAGATCGAGCGAGTCGATCCCCAGGGCCTCCATCAGATGAAGAATTTCAATTTTCTCGGAGATCGAAGGATCGCGCACCGACGGCGATTGCAGCCCATCGCGCAGACTTTCGTCATTCAGCAGCACCGGGCCCGGTGGCTTCAGTCCCGGCGGATGATTCTTGTTCCAATCGTAAATGAGGTCGGAGGTGTTCATGGAAACAGCTGCTAGCTTCTAGCTTCTGGTCCTAGCCAACCATCGATCATCAGATTCGCTGGCAGCGAGAAGCTAGTAGCCGGAAGCTTCTTTATTTTTCCTTTGGCGGAAGCGTCAGGCCAAACACTGAAATCATCCCTTGTCCGGCGACACAAACTTTCGCTTCCTCCGGATGCGGCAGATAAAGCGTCTGGCAGTGTTCGCAGCGGTAGACTTCGGCATCTGCGTCCCCAGGCTTTTTCGGCGTCCCCACAAGTTTGCTCGATCACATCCGTCGTGTAGAACCAGCGCTTCAAATGTCCGCCGCAAAATTTTCCCTTCTCATTTTTCTCGTTGCAGGCTCGTTGCCCGGTCTTTTTGACTTTGACCTTATGATGCGGAAGTTGCGCAGGAGTTTGCGGACTTGAAGCTGCAATTTCGCCAGTCGCCACAGGACTCACCCTCGTTCAGGCGGCGCTCGTGCCGCCGGATTCGGCCCTACGAGCGTCATTGTACTCGAAGCCGAAAGGCGAGCGTAGCTTGCAGAAGCTACGTTTAGAATTCCTGCTTGGGCTCCGCCTGATCGGCGCCCGCGCGTCCGATCGTAATCTCGGCCTTGTAGAAGTTCTCGGCCCTCAACGCGGCTCCCGCCATGCGTCGCAATATAGCAAGTTGGCCGACGTGCGTGAGCGCATCGGCAACGGGACCTTGAAATAGTTTTTCCAGTGGAGCCTCCACCGCCGTACCGGAAGCAATGAACTCATCGAAGTTCTGCAGAGCCGTGAAGAATCTTTCCACTTCTTTTTCCCAAGGCAACGGCTTCGAGTCATGCCAGGCTTGTTTGCCCTTCGCAATCGAGAGCGCCCACTCTAACAGGTCGCCCATGTGCGCCAGAATCTGCGCCGGCGTGCGCAATCCCTCTCCGCCATGGAACTCGGCATACGTCGCGGGTGCGTTGCGCACCGTTTTGCCGGCACGATAGGCGAGCGTGGCCAGCGTGCACCGAAACAGTTGCTTCGAGTCAGAATTGGAATGTGCGTTCATGGACACACGATACACTTGATGCGCAGGGTAACGAAAAGGAGACGAAAAGAATGCCGAGAAAAGCCGCGCAGCCAGGCCCCGTCAGCCGCGAAAACGCCGCGCATTATCGTTGGGGCGACGATTGCGACGGCTGGCATCTGGTCAAATCGGACGATCTGACCGTGATTGAAGAACTCATCCCTTCGGGCGCGGCCGAGGTTCGCCATTATCACCAGAAGGCGCAGCAGTTTTTCTACATTCTCTCGGGCGAAGCGATGATGGAAGTCGAAGGACGAACTACCTTGCTGCGTGCCGGCGCGGGAATCCGCGTACTGCCTGGAACGCGTCACCAGATCAGCAATCCGTCGTCGAGCGCCGTACGTCTGCTCGTAGTCTCACAACCGCCCAGCCACGGCGATCGCTTCACGGATTGATTGCCGGAATGTGAAATCTGCACCGTTCTACCCATGCACCTTTACGGTGCCTTCTGCTACGAGTGCTGGTTCGCGCATGACCAGATCCATGAAAACAAATCCATCGCGCACCACCGCCTCCCCATTCTGTATGGGGATCGCGTGAGCGAACATGGGGCCGTCGTACACAAAAGTATGAAACTCGCCGTTTTCTCCGCAAGGATCAATTCCCAGCGGAAAATTCGTCAACCACGGTTCGATCCAAATCACGTCCAGCAAACGAGTCCGGCAATTTCTTGGGATCGAGACAAACGATCCGGCTCCGCAGTCCGCCCTGCCACATGTCGTGGATCAACTGCCGCGTTTCAAGCTGCCACAAGGGAAATACCGGAGTAAGGCTGAGTCCGCGCATGCGCTCTTCGCGGTATCGGCGCACGTCTTCGAGAAAAAGATCGCCAAAGGCGATAGCTTGTACTCCGGCGTGGATAGCTTCAGCGCAAACGGCGGTCATCGCCGCTTCATATTCCTGATTGGAACAAGGCCACGGCAAAGGCACTTTCCAGAGGGCAAGTCCAGCGGCAGCCGCCTGGGCTTCCACTAATTCCCTTCGAACTCCGTGCATTGCGACGCGATCAAAGGCGACGTTGATCGTGGTCAGCAGGCCGACGATTTCATATTCCTTCGACTGGCGCAAGACGTGAAGCGTCCAGGCGCTGTCTTTGCCGCTGCTCCAGGATACGAGTGCCTTTTTTCTCAAGTCTTTCTCGTTCCTCTCACAATCGCTTCCGCGATATCACTCCGGCTGCGCGCAACGCCCCGCGCAGCCGCGCTCCCACTCCGCGTGCAAATTGCATATCCAGAAACCCTTCCATTTGCCGCGCAAAACCTGCGCCGTACCCATACCACCAGACTTTTTTCATCTCTGGCATAAGGTCGGAATCCACATACTTCAGGCGCACCATCTCTTCCAGACCGAATCGTCCGTGGGTGCGGCCCACGCCGCTCGATTTCACTCCGCCATGTGGCGCCTCGCTGATGCCGAAGCACGAAACCACATCGTTCACCATGACGGTGCCCGCTTGAATGCGCCGCGCCAGCCGCTCCCCGCGGGCATTGTCGCGTGTCCACACGCTCGCCGCCAGACCAAAGTCCGAATCATTCGCCAGCCGCACCGCCTCATCTTCGCTGTCGAATGCCATCACCGGAAGCACTGGGCCGAACGTTTCCTCGCGCATGACGCGCATCTCGTGCGTTACCTCCGCCAGAACTGTGGGCTGATAAAAAGTTTGCTCCCAGCCCGGTAATCGCGAGCCACCAGCCAGAACCCGCGCCCCGCGGGCCAACGGCATCTTTCACATGCGATTCCATCAATCTGCAACTGACGCTGGTGGATCATCGGACCAACATCGGTTTCAGGACTCAGGCCGTTGCCCACGCGGAGTTTCTTAGTCTTTTCGGCGCATGCTCTCAGAAAACTTTCATAAAGACTGCGATGCACGTAGCAGCGCTCTACTGACAGGCAAGTCTGACCCGCATTCACGAACGCTCCCCACACTGCGGCGCTTGAAGCGACATCGACATCAGCGTCGTCAAGAACCAGCATGGGATCTTTGCCCCCGAGTTCCAGAACAACCGGGAGCAGCCGTTCTGCCGCAGTTGCCGCGATGCGCTTGCCGGTCGCCACACTGCCTGTGAATACCAGCTTGTCGATCTGCGAATGAATCAGCGCGGCGCCGGTTGCGCCATCCCCTACAACCACCTGAAAAATATCCTGCGGCACACCCGCCGCGTGCAGCAGCGATTTGCAGTTCCAATGCCACCAGCGAAGTAAATTCGGAAGGTTTCAGCACCACCGCGTTTCCCGCCACCAGAGCCGCGAGTGTTTCTGTCGCCGGAATCGAGAACGGATAATTCCATGGAGAAATAATCCCAATAACCCCGTAAGGCTCTCGCAGCAATTGCCCGCTCTTGAGCTTGGTGGCAAGATTTCCGTGCGGCAGGGGCTCGTCATGCAGCAGGCGATAGGCATTTTCGATGAGGAACCGTGCAGCATCGAGCACCACCAGCACTTCGGTGGTCAAAGCTTCGGCCACAGGCTTACCAGCCTCGCGGGTGATGGCTTCGGCGATCTCCGACTTCTTTTCGTGCAATCTGCGCTGGAACTCGCGCAGTACGGCGATCCGCTTCCGGACTCCAATCTCAGACCAGCCAGCCTGCGCCGATCGCGCGCGCGCTACGGCCGAGTCAACCTGGGCTTCACTCGCACACTCCAGCTCGCGCAGAACTTCACCCGTCGCCGGATTCACCGCCGAAATCTTCCGCGTCGCACCGATTTCCAAATCAGTAGTCATATTGTTTCTTACTTTGCAAACGTAACTTGAGGTTCATCACATAATTAAGGTAACAAGTAAGCTGCCGGTCCCTCAGGGGCTAAAGCCCTCGTCTTTATTGACTCTGAACGGCACGACTGAAAGTCGTGCCCTTCCCAAAATCAATTGTGAGATACCTCGTCGTTATTCTCATCGGCCGCTGTCCACAGCGAACGTTTAGTACTCCACATTCACCAGGTACAAGCCGCTGGCAGGAGCCGTTGCCCCCGCGGCCGAGCGGTTGCGTGCCTCCAGTATGCGCGCCAACCCTCCGGCTTGCAGTGCTCCTTTGCCCACCAGAATAAACGTCCCTACAAGGTTGCGAACCATGTGGTGCAGGAAACCCGGATCCTTTCACGGTGTACACAAACTCATCTCCCTGCCTCTCCCAACTCGAAGAAAAAACCCTCCGCACATTCGATACTGGCACGCCTTCGCGTCCGCGTTCCGGATCCACCGCCGCAAATGAAGTGAAGTCATGCTCGCCCTTCACGACTTCCGCGGCCCCTACCATTGCCTGCTCGTCCAACGGAAAAGGATAATGCCACACGTACCTGGCCAGAAATGGCGGACAAATCGCACCGCGATAGATCCGGTAGCGGTAAGTCTTTCCGCGCGCCGAGTGCCGCGCATGAAAATCCGCCGCAACCTCCTCTGCCTCAAGAACTCTCACGGAAGGCGGCAAAATATCGTTCAGCGCCTTCACAAAGTTCGCGGTGGGGACGGAAGACTCCGTGACAAATGTCACCACCTGAGCCAGCGCGTGCACGCCCGCGTCGGTCCGGCCCGAACCCTGGGGCAATACCTTTTCGCCGGTGATTCGTCCAATGGCTGAGGCAAGCGTGCCCTGGACCGTGACTGCATCGGGCTGCACCTGCCATCCGGCGAATTCGGATCCGTCATAGGAAAGGATCAGTTTGAGATTGCGCATGTGATCTTTCGAGTCCCACAGCCGCGCTGCTTCATCCAAAGCATTTCACGGATTAAATTCTTGCGCGTATCCGGGGAATTCCATTTGCAGCGCTCGAGCATGGCAAGCACTTTATCAGTTTCAACCGCCGGGGAGCATTCCGAGGACAATCTGGCGTATCGGATATACTGTTGCGTTTAATCAACCTTTGTTGTGGGAAAAGATTTTGCGGTCAGCCATGTAATGCTGCCCGAAAAACTGCGCCCTGACGTTGGCGGAGTCGGTGCTCCGGCTTGCTTTTTCCAAGAACCTCGTTGTTTTTCAGGAACCTCGGTGGCTCAGGTTGCGTACCAGCGTCTGAGTGGAGGTTTCATTCCTGATATCGGAAAGTTCGCGTTACAACAAATTTTTGCGTCGCAAGCCATGATGAACGGAGATGAGTAGATGCCATTCGCACGCGCAGCGTCAAGTATCAGGCGGGTCGCCGCCGCAACGTTTTATTCGGAACTTTGATTGGAAGTCTGACCATCGACGGCTGGGCCCAGGAACCTCCCACCGCGCCCACTCCGCAGAACACTCCGGAGGCACGTCCTCTTCCGGTGCTGAATTATTCCCAGCCGGTATCGCATTTTCCGAATCCGATCGGGCCGTACACGCCGCGCCACGTAGCCGCTCCCAATCTGGCGAACACATCGCGCATCGATTCGCTGATGCACGAAGGCAAGCTCTATCTCTCGCTGAATGACGCGATCGCGCTTGCACTGGAAAACAATTTGGATGTGGCCATCGCGCGCTACAACCTGAATATCGCCGATACCGACGTGCTTCGCGCCAATGCTGGAGCCAACATTTTGGGCGTCAACGCTGGAGTCGTACAGAACACACCGGGCGGCGGCATCGGCGGCATCGGCGCCAGTGCTGGAGCTTCCACCGGCGGCACCAGCCTGGGAGCCGGCGGAATCGGCGCCGGTACCAATGGCCTCGTAAGTTCGACCCTCGGCCTCGGGCCAGTTATCACGAGCTTCGACCCCATCATCACCGGGACGCTGCAGGAAGATCACGCCGAGAGCGTATCGTCCAGCTTGTTCAACGGCGTGCCGATTCTCGCACAGAACACCGGCACGGTGAATTTTTCCTACAATCAGGGTTTTCAATGGGGCACCAACCTATCGGTTGGGTTCAATAACGTCCGCACCACATCCAACGTCCCGTTTAATACATACAGCCCACTGATTAACTCGTCGCTCCGCGTGCAACTGACCCAGCATCTTCTTCAGGGTTTCGGTTTCCCCGCCAACACCCGGTTCATTCACATCGCCAAGAACAATCGGGAACTTACGGATGTCGCCTTTCGCTTGCAGATCATCGACTCCGTCGATCAGATCGAAAACATTTACTGGGACTTGGTTTATGCCTACGAAAACGCGCGAGTGCAGAATGAATCACTGTCCTTTGCGCAGAAGACCTTGTCGGATACCAAGAAGCAGGTCGAGATCGGAAGCCTGGCTCCGATTGAGGTTGTTCGCGCCCAGAGCACGGTCGCGCAGGATCAGCAACTTGTGACCACGGCTCAAACCAACCTGCAGTTGGAACAACTGCTGATGAAGAACGCTCTTACGCGTACTCTGAAGGATCCGACGTTCGCCACCGCCGAAGTCATTCCTACTTCCACGATGGAAATTCCCACAGAAGAACAAGTTGTGCCTACGGAGGACCTCATCAACGAGGCATTACGCCATCGCGCCGAACTGGTTGAGACGCGCATCGATTTGAACAGCCGCGATTACAGTAACAAGGCGGTAAGGAGCGCTCTTCTTCCCTCTCTGGATTTGTTTGCCTACTACGCCGGATCAGGGCTTGGTGGCTCCCAGAACCCGTCTAACCTCTGCGCAAACCAGACTCCGGATCAACTGCTGCTGGGCTTCTGCGCGGGTCCGAACCCTAACAACGGCGGCGCCACCGCGATTCCGACGGTCTCGCCCGTGAGTATTAATGGAACCTGGAACCAGCTTGTGAACTCTACTGCCCCTGACAAGGGACTTGGCTTGCAACTCAACATTCCGATTCGCAACCGCGCCGCGCAGGCGGTGCAGATTCGTTCCGAGTTGGAATACCGGCAGGCGCAGATGCGTCAGCAGCAGATTGAAAACCAGGTCGGCATCGAAGTCCGCAACGCGCAATATGCTGTGCAGCAGAACCGCGCCAGTGTGGATTCGGCTAAGGCGGCTCTGGCTCTGGCACGCGAGTCGCTGGACGCGGAGCAGAAGAAGTATCAGTTCGGCACTTCCACCACAACGCTGGTTCTGCAATACCAGAGCCAGCTGGCAACCGCCGAGTCCACTCTGGTGAATGCCACAGTCGCCTATGAAAAGTCGCGCATCGAGTTGGACCGCGCAACCGGCAGCCTGCTCGATCACAACGGCATCAGCATGGACGATGCAGCTCGCGGTCAGGTCACGCGCCTGCCCAATGTGCCTTACACCGCCCCGCGCAAGGATTTGCCTTCCGTAGCGCAGCCCCTACCACAGGCAGCCGCTGCGCAGCCACCGCAGTGAGAACATCGAAACCAAAAAAGGCGCAGCCACAAGGCTGCGCCTTTTTTCATCCCACAATTCTTTACAATCCCCATGCCTTTTCCAAAGCTCTATTCCGCTTAAGATGGAAGATCGCTCGGGATCAATTGCGCATTCAACTACGGAAATCTATTTTTTGCATTCAGCGGATACACCGCTATTTTCTGCCCGGTAATGGTTCCGGTAGGTATTTTTCTTGAGGAGATGAGCTATGTCTTTGCCCCGACTGAGCGTGGCGTTTTTGCGTCCCGCCCTGCTCCTGACGGTTCTTCCGATTTTCGCGTATTCGCCATCGACGTTGCCCGCGCAGAGTGTCCCTTCTGCTCCAGCCCCGCAGGCCGCGCCAGCTCCCGCCCTGCCGCAGGCAGTGCATTTGCAAGATTATTCCAAACCGCGATCGGCCTTCCCCCACATCCTGCAGCCCTACCAGTCGCAGGAGGTCGCGCAGCCCAGCCTGGCCAACTCGCCTCGCATCGATTCCCTGATGCACGACGGCAAGATTTATCTTTCGATTGACGATGCGGTCGCCCTCACGCTCGAGAACAATCTCGATCTCGACATCGCCCGCTACAACCTCAACATCGCCGATACCGATTACCTGCGTGCCAAATCTGGCGCGAACATCCTTGGCGTCAACGCCGGCATTGTGCAGAACACGCCCGGCGGAGGCGTTGGTGGCCTCGGTGGCACGGTCGGATCCGGCACTGGTGGAACTACCGTCGCCGCCAGCGGCATCGGCACCGGCACCAACGGCTTGGTCAGTTCCACTCTGGGTATCGGCTCGACTATCACCAGCTTCGATCCCGCCATTACCAGCACACTGCAGCTCGACAAGGACGACGCTGAATCGGTCAGCGTTTTCAGTCCCGTGCCGGTCATTGCGCAGAACACTTACACAGCCAACTTCGCTTATACCCAAGGCTTTCAGTGGGGAACCAGTGTGACCGCGGGATTCAACAATACCCACATCACCACCAACAACCCCACCAGCCTGCTCACGCCGGAGTTGAGTTCGAATTTCCAGTTCAAGATCACCCAAAACCTTTTGCAGGGCTTTGGTTCGCTTCCCAACCTGCGTTTTGTTCGCATCGCGAAAAATAATCGTGAGATTTCCGACGTCGCTTTCCGCCTGCAAATCATCACCACCGTCGACCAGATCGAAAATATGTATTGGGACTTGGTCTATGCCTACGAAAACGTACGCGTGCAGCGCGAAGCGCTTACCTACGGACAGAAGGCCCTCGACGATTCGAAGCAGCAGGCGAAGGTCGGCACCGCGCCTCCGATTCAGGTGGTGAGCGCGCAAAGCACGGTTTCCACTGATCAGCAGAACTTGATTCTGGCGGAAAACAACCTGCAGTTACAGCAGTTGCTCATGAAGAACGCGCTCAGCCGCAGCATCGAAGATCCAACGCTAGCCGAAGCCGATGTGATTCCCACCTCCACTATGCAACTTCCCGAACAAGAACCCGTCACGCCCACGCAGGACCTCATCAATCAGGCTCTTGACCATCGCGCGGAATTGGTGGAGTCGCGCATCGACCTCAATTCCCGCGACGTTAGCAGCAAGGCGGTTCGCAACGCGCTGCTGCCCACCCTCGATGCCTTCGCTTACTACGGCGGATCGGGCGTCGGCGGCAATATCAATCCGCTCGTCCCTGCGTGTCCGTCTTCGGCGAAGTTTTGTTACACGCCAAGCCAAAACCCGCCGCCGTTCCAAACCGCGACCACGGTTGGCTATGGCAGCACGCTGAACCAGCTCGTCAACTCCTCCTCGCCCGACAAAGGCGTGGGGCTCACGCTCAACATTCCGTTGCGGAATCGCGAAGCGCAGGCCAACCAGGTGCGTGCGGAGTTGGAATATCGACAGGCCCAGGTGCGCTTGCACCAGTTGGAGAATCAGGTTCGTATCGAGGTGCGCAACGCCCAATTTGACGTCAAGCAAAACCGCGCATCCGTGGAGGCGGCCCAGTATGCCGTCGACTTCGCCCGCCAGACGCTCGACGCCGATCAACAGAAACTCAAAGTAGGACTCACCACCACTACCGCAATCCTGCAGGATGCTTCCGTCCTGACCACTTCCGAGTCGAATCTGGTTTCGGCCAAGGCAGCCTATGAGAAGTCGTGCATCGAGTTGGATCGAGCCACTGGATTGCTGCTCGATCGCTCCGGCATCGACGTCACCGAGGCCACGCGCGGCCAGGTGACCCATCTACCAAAGGTGCCTTATGTCGCTCCGCGGCAGAATGTTGCACCGGCCGGGAATAATTTGCCAACGACACCAACTCAAACGCCGCCGTCATAGTCGGCGAAAGGGATACCCCGCCGTCAATTCTCTAAGGGAGTCTCAACGATGTATTCTTCCTCGCGTGACCTTATCTGTCGTCATCATCACGTATAACGAAGAAGCCAACCTCGGCCGCACGCTGGAAAGCATGAAGCCTTTGGTTAGCGACGGGAAAGGAGAAATCATCGTCGTCGACTCGGGCTCGACCGACCGCACCGTCGAGATCGCGAAGTCATTCGGCGCGAAAGTATTTGTAGAAAAATGGAAGGGGTACGCCGCGCAGAAGAACTCGGCGATCGATAAAGCGACGGGAGATTGGATTCTGAGCTTGGATGCGGATGAAGAAGTCGACGCGGAACTTGCTGAAGAACTTACTGGATTTAACTCAGGTGGCAGCGTTGTTCGGAAAGCCGGGGCCCACGATTGGTGTCTGACAATGGACTCAGCCGCCAGCTCACTTCTATTGAAAGGCAAGCCGAACGGCTTCTTGTTATCTCGAAAGAATTTCTTTCTCGGACGGTGGATTAAGCATGGCGGATTCTGGCCCGATCCCAAGTTGCGCTTGTTTCGCCGCGGCGCAGGCCAGTTCGAGTCCCGCACCGTTCACGAAGACGTTCGGTTAGATGGTCCGATGGCCACGCTTGACGGCGCCCTCATTCACCATTCCTACCCCACGCTCTCCGACTACATCGACCACATGAACCGCTATTCGTCGCTGGGCGCGGAGATCGTGGTGGCAAAAGCAAATGCCAAAGTCCGCTTCAGCGTTCTCAATATCGTCGTACGTCCGCTGTCGACGTTCATCTATAACTACTTTTTTCGTCTTGGTTTTCTCGATGGACGCGAAGGCCTGCTGTTGCACCTCTACCACGCGGTCTATGTTTCATGGAAATATGCCAAGGCGTGGGAACTTTCGCGCAGCCAATAGCTGTCCACAATATCATCCTGAGCGAAGCGGACTTCCCGTGCAGTCGAAGGATGCCTACCGACGGCACTCAATTCGGAGGCATTGGACAGTTTCACCATCAGAGTCAACGGGTCGAGTTCGCTGCTCCAATCCTGACCGACCGGTCGTTTGATCTTCCTCCCGTCACCTTGCCCGTAAGCGCAGGCTTCCCTATCATCACAACAGAACACTGGGGTTCGTATGGAAAAGAAGCCGTCTTCTCAGTTCAACCCGCCGCCAGTCGCCGAAAGTCCCATCGCCGACGTTTTTGAAAATCGTCGTCCCTCCCCCGCCGAAAAGGACTGGGCTGAGAAAACCCTTGCACCCACCCTCGAGAAAGCTCCCGAGCGTCCGATTGGGGCGCCCACCGGGGTGAATGTTGATGAGCATGGCCACGCTCGCTTTACCACGATCTCCGGCGTTCCCATCCGCCGCCTCTACACGCATGCGGATCTCCCGGAAGACTGGAGTGAAGCAAAATATCTTGGCTATCCCGGCCAACCGCCTTACACGCGCGGCATTCATGCCACGGGATACCGCGGCAAACTTTTCACCATGCGGCAGTTCTCCGGATTCGCGTCGCCCGAAGAGACCAACCAGCGCTACAAGTACCTTCTTGAGCACGGCGGGGGCGGACTTTCCGTAGCTTTCGACCTGCCCACGCTGATGGGCTACGACTCCGACCATCCGGCGAGTGAAGGCGAAGTCGGCAAGTGCGGCGTCGCCATCGACTCCCTCGAAGACATGGAAATTCTGTTTGGCGGCATCGATTTGGAAAACACGACGGTATCGATGACCATCAATTCGCCCGCCTCGGTGTTGTGGGCCATGTATCTGGTCGTCGCCGAAAAACAAGGTGCGGACTGGAAAAAGATTTCGGGCACGATTCAAAACGACATCCTCAAGGAATACATCGCACAGAAGGAATATATCTATCCGCCGGCGCCCTCGATGCGCCTGGTGATCGACACCTTCGAGTTCGGATCGAAATTCACGCCGCGTTTCAATACGATCTCGATCAGTGGTTATCACATCCGCGAAGCCGGCTCGACCGCGCTGCAGGAACTCGCATTCACCTTGTACGATGGCGTGGAATACGTCGAGTGGGCCCGCCGCCGCGGACTCGATGTGGACGAGTTCGGTCCCCGGCTCAGCTTTTTCTTTAATGCACATAACGACTTCTTCGAAGAGATCGCGAAGTATCGTGCGGCCCGCAAGATTTGGGCTCAAGTGATGAAGGATCGCTTCGGCGCGAAGAACCAGCGCACTGGACTCATGCGGTTCCACACGCAGACGGCAGGAGTGTCACTTCCTGCACAGCAGCCTATGAACAACATAGCCCGCGTGGCCTTGCAGGCGTTGGCGGCTGTGCTCGGTGGAACCCAATCGCTGCACTGTGACTCCTACGACGAAGCGCTCGCATTGCCCACCGAAGAAGCGGCTCGCATCGCGCTGCGCACGCAGCAGATCATCGCTTACGAATCAGGGGTGACGCAGACGGTCGACCCGCTGGGCGGATCCTATTTCTTGGAGGCATTGACTCTGGAAATGGAAAAGGGAGCGTTCAACTACTTCGGCAAGTTGGACACAATGGGCGGAATGGTCAGCGCCATCGAGCGTGGTTATCCGCAAAAGGAGATTGCCGAGGCTTCCTATCAATACCAGCGCGCCGCCGAAGCCAAAGAAAAGATCATTGTTGGCGTAAACGAATTCGTGGTCGAAGAACAGCCACCGCACATTCTCTACATCGATGAGAGCGTCGCCCGCCAGCAAACCGCCAAACTCAAGGCTTTGCGGGCACGGCGCTCGAATGAGGAAGTGCAGCGCCGGCTCGGAGCCTTGAAGAAAGCTGCAGCGCAAGAACCAAAAGTGGGTGTAAATAGCAGCATTTCTCCCGCGAACACTATGCCCTATATCGTCGACGCTGTACGAGCCTATGCTACGGTCGGTGAAATTTGTGAGGCACTACGCGAAGTTTACGGAACCTACACCGAAGTCTGCATCACCTAGCGGATCGCATTACCGTAACGAATCGGACCACAAAGGGAAAGTGGGGTACCTTCGCGTCGTAATCGATGCGAGTATCGGACTACTCTCGGGATATGATTGAGGTCGCAATTTGCGACCTCAAATGACAAAAACAAAACGCGCTACGCTGCTCAAGATGCCGAAACGCCGTGCCCTCCCCTTCGCCGTGGAATCGCGCGTCTTGTTTCTTCGCCGTCAAAGGGTTATCCTCGATGCAGATCTTGCTCAACTCTATGGCGTACCCGCCAAGCGGCTAAACGAGCAGGTGAAACGCAATCTTGAACGTTTCCCTTCCGATTTCATGTTTCAGCTGACTCGTAAAGAGCATGACGCTTTGAGGTCGCAATTTGCGACCTCAAACAACGGCCGTGGTGGCCGGCGGTACTTGCCTTATGCTTTTACTGAGCACGGCGCGATCATGGCTGCAACCGTGCTTAATTCCGAGCGAGCGGTGCAGATGAGTGTCTTTGTGGTGCGAGCCTTCGTGCGCCTGCGGGAGATGCTGGCAACAAACCGCAAGCTTGCGGGAAAGATCGATGAACTGGAGAATCGTCTAGATACGAACGATTCCGCAATCCAGGATCTCATCGAAGCAATCAAGGAACTGATGACGCCGCCCGACCCGCCGCGCAAGCGTATCGGATTCCAGCTTCCGGCCGGCAAGGTGAGGGCGCAATAGCTGGCTGTTTGTCCCCACAGACCTCCTCCCAGATCGAGGCGCAACTCTTTCCTGTCCCAGCCGCACCAGCCAGCAAACGCCTGTGCGCGCATTCGTTTTCTCTTCGCCTTCGTGTGATTCTATGATAAATCTATAGGACGATGCGAAGAGCCATCACGCATCTCAAGAAATCGGATCCAATCATGCGCGGAATTATCGAGCGCATTGGACCGTGCCGCATGCAGTTTGGCCCGCCGGAGTTTCACAGCCTGGCCGAGGCCATTGTCTACCAGCAATTGAATGGCAAGGCCGCCGTAACCATCTTCAAACGCTTCGCCGCGCTGGCCGGCGAGCCGCTTACCCCGGAAGGCATCCTCAAACTCAGCGATGAACAGATGCGAAGCGCGGGATTGTCAAAACAGAAGTCCGCATATCTTAAAGATCTCGCAGCCAAGACGGCCTCGGGCTTAGTGGATTTTTCACGCTTGTCGGAGCTGCCGGATGCGGAAGTGATCGAGCATCTGACGCAAGTGAAAGGGATCGGAGTGTGGACGGCCCAGATGTTCTTAATGTTCACGCTGAAGCGCGAGAATGTACTGCCGACGGGAGACTTCGGGGTACGAATGGCGATCTACAAGCACTATCTCGACGTGCAGCGCGCGAAGGCAAGCAAGAACTCTGCCGGCGGAAAGAGGTCTGCGGCCGCTAAGAGAGCGCGCAAGCGCAAGATCAAGTTGCCCACTGCGGAGCAGATGGAAAAGATTGCGAAGCGCTGGGAGCCCTACCGCAGCGTGGCTTGCTGGTATTTGTGGCAAAGCATGGATACAAAAACGCTATGAGCAGGGAGAATGGGCAGAACTCGGCGCTGTGCTCCGCTGTTGTTCTGTGCTTAAATGAATGCGATGGCCGGCCTAAAGATTCGCGTGCTGGTGGCAAAGCCCGGACTCGACGGTCACGACCGCGGCGCCAAAGTGATTGCCCGTGCCCTGCGCGATGCCGGCATGGAAGTGATTTACACGGGCTTGCGGCAAACGCCAGAGATGATCGTGAGCGCGGCGTTGCAGGAAGATGTCCAGGTAATTGGTTTGTCGATTCTTTCCGGCGCCCACAACGCAATCGTTCCCCGCGTCATGGACCTCCTCAAGCAGAACAAAATGGATGATGTGCTGGTAGTCGTTGGCGGGATCATTCCTGACCAGGACATCGACGCTCTCAAGAAACTCGGCGTGGCCGCCATCTTTCAGCCGGGCACAGCAATGGATGACATCGTGAAGTTCATCCGCGCGAATGTGAAAGGTGCTAGCGTTACAACTTGAGGTCGCAGATTGCGACCTCAAAAGAACGATCCGACTCATCACTGCCCACTCCAATCCTCTGCGAGAATGCCAACTCTGAATTTAAGCAGAATCCGGCAACAACTCGAGCGTACCGTCGGGCCTGCGCCATGGTATTGGCGGACCTTCCCGGCATTCCACTCCGCGTCCGGACAGCATTTTATCTGGACTCATCACGGCGATCAGGGACCGGTGGGATACGTGGTTTCCCTGGCCCTGCAGCAGGAGCCGGACAAACCGCGTTTGGCGTTGAACACGTATTGCCGCCCTTTTGTCGTCTCGCCCAGTTGTCTCGGAATCTGGTGTCCGGAAGGCCGCAGCATCCGTTTTGCCGGTTTCGATCCGGACCAGCTAGCGACTTTTGATCTCGCTGAAATTGCGGGATGGTTCAAGCAATCTTCCGACCGCATATACTCCAAAACTGCACCAGTCGCGGATTTTGAAGTGCCTCTAGCCCTCGGTCCCGGGTTGCACAAAATTGACGTGCCGCCGGCACTTGCCAAGCTCGATGAACTCATCGTTCCCACCAGCTACAAGGCGACGTCACCCGACGATCCGGCATTCGCGCTTTTTGTGGTCTATCTGCAAGCAGGATTGGTAGGGGTCTTGCCGCAAGAATGGTTCACCGCGGCACAGTACGAGGTGGGGAAACAATGGATTTCACGCGCGGCGCGTGATCAGGAGTCGCATCGCATCTTCGGCGAATGCTTCGGCGCAGGCAGTTTTCTACTGGAGGAAGATGGATGCCGGCTGGATCAGTGGCTGAATAAACAACCCTAGGTCTCACGCCTTCGTTCGCGTGATCCGCTGCTCTAAGCGTCAGATGTGCCTGGATTTTGGCCCCACCCATCAAAAAAGCAGTCATCGCCGGTTATGGACGAATCCTATTTTCATCTCGACGAACGGGACGGTGCATGGCTCCTGCGTCTTCAATCGGAGGACGAGACCAACCGCCTTAGGCGAGCGTGCGTCCTCTCTGTTACAGCTGCGATCCTTGAACTGGCTCTCAAAACTCAGCCGCTGATCATCGCCGGAAATGCCAGATTTTTCTCCGTAGGCGCCGACCTGAATGAGATTGCGGCACTCACCGGGCCGGCAGCCTATGAGTTTTCTAAGCTCGGCCAGGCGCTGATGCGGTCCATTGAAAAGTTTCCGGCTCCGGTATACGCCGCTGTTTCGGGATACTGCATAGGCGGCGGCCTGGATTTAGCGCTGGCTTGCCACCATCGCATCTCGTCCCCCCATGCTCTGTTCGGCCATCGTGGCGCAGCTTTAGGCCTGATTACAGGATGGGGTGGAACGCAAAGATTGCCCAGGCTCGTGGGCCGAGGTGTTGCTCTCGAAATGTTCGTGGCTGCGGAAAAGATCAGCGCCCAGCGAGCTCTGGCTATCGGACTGGTGGATGCGCTGGCGGATGATCCTATAGCGGAGGCTCTGCGCCGCATTGCATGGCGCAGCGAGAGTGTTATACCGTAATCAGTCCGCTCCTCATTATGGCCCAGCGCAGCGAAACTCCCGCCGTTCCTACGTCTCAGGCCTCGAATGTCCTGAGCTCGAAGATCGACCCGACCTCGGCGCGCTTCGAGGCCAACATGCGCTTTCTGGCCGATCTGATGTCACAAGTCCGCAACGAGGGTGAAAAGATCTGCGAAGGCGGCGGTGTCAAGGCCATTGAAAATCAGCATGCCAAGGGACGCCTCACCGCGCGCGAACGCATCGACATGCTCATCGACCCCGGAACTTTTTTCGAGTTGGGACTTTATGCGGCCCACGGCATGTACGAAGATTGGGGCGGCGCCGCGGCCGCCGGCGTGATTACAGGAATTGCGCGAGTTCAGACGCGGTTAGTCATGATCATCGCCAATGATGCCACGGTGAAGGCTGGCGCATTTTTCCCGATGACATCTAAGAAGGTGATTCGCGCCCAAAACATCGCCATTGAGAATCGCATACCTACCATTTACCTGGTGGATTCGGCGGGCGTTTTCCTTCCCTTGCAGGAAGACGTCTTTCCCGACACCGACGACTTCGGCCGCGTCTTCCGCAACAACGCCGTCATGTCCGCCCTCGGCATTCCGCAGATTGCGGCCATCATGGGCATGTGTGTGGCCGGTGGCGGATACCTGCCGGTCATGTGCGACCACGTTCTCATGACCGATGGCAGCGGATTGTTTCTAGCCGGGCCAGCGCTCGTGCAGGCGGCAATTGGACAAAAAGTTTCTGCGGAAGATCTGGGCGGCGCGGCCATGCACGCTGGCATCAGCGGCACTGTCGACTTCCGCGAGCCGGATGACCCGGCATGCCTTGCGCGGATTCGCTCGATCGTCGAGAAATGGGGATACCGCCGCCAGTCCCCCTGGGATCGCAAGAAACCAGTCGAACCCGCGCTGGCCGCGGAAGAAATCTACGGTATTTACGATTCCTCACCCGCGCGACCTTACGACATGAAGGAAATTCTGGCCCGCGTGCTCGATGGCAGCATCTTCGACGAGTACAAGCCGGAGTACGGCAAGACTCTAATCTGCGGCTACGGGCGCATCGGCGGTTTCGCCGTCGGCATTGTCGCCAATCAGAAACTCCACGCTCAACAAGTCGATCACGAAGGCTACAAGCGCATCGAGTTCGGTGGCGTGATTTATACCGAGTCGGCAGAAAAAGCCGCGCGCTTCGTCATGGATTGCAATCAGAATCTGATTCCGCTGGTTTTCTTCCACGACGTGAACGGTTTCATGGTGGGCCGCGACGCGGAGTGGAGCGGCATCATCAAGGCCGGCGCGAAGATGGTAAACGCCGTATCGAATTCCGTGGTGCCGAAAATCGCCGTGATCGTGGGTGGATCGTTCGGCGCAGGCCACTATGCCATGTGCGGTAAAGCCTTCGATCCCCGCTTCGTATTTGCCTGGCCGACGGCCCGCTATGCCGTAATGAGCGGTGATTCCGCGGCTGGAACGCTGGTCGAGATCAAAGTGAAGCAACTGGAGCGCGGCGGCAAGAAGTTAAGCGAGGAAGAAAAGAAGGAACTCTACGAATCGGTAAAACGCACCTATGACGAGCAAACCGATCCGCGCTACGGCGCAGCCCGATTGTGGATCGACAAAATCATCGATCCCATCGAAACCCGCGACGCCATCATGCAAGCGCTGGAAGCCGCAGCGCTAAATCCCGACGTAGCAGAGTTCAAGGTGGGAGTGCTGCAAACCTAGTACATCGGGCGATCTCGTGATCAGATGATCGATGGATCTGAAATCACCTGATCACCGGATGGCCTGATCACCCGATGCTTTCTGTTCCATGTCGAACGCCGTCAAATTAATCGAATGTCCCCGCGATGCCTGGCAAGGCCTGAAAGGACAGATTCCGCCTGACATCAAGCGCGCCTACCTGCAGGCATTGATCAGCGCCGGATTCAAACACATTGATGCGGTCTCTTTCGTTTCGCCGAAAGCGGTGCCGCAGATGGCCGATTCGGAAGAGATATTAAAAGAACTCGATCCGCCCGACGATGTGGAAATCGTCGGCATTGTGGTCAATGAACGAGGCGCGCAGCGCGCCATCGACACACACGCAGTACGCACTCTGGGATTTCCCTACTCGATCTCGGAAACTTTTCTGCGCAAGAATCAGAATCAGTCCGCTGAAGACGCGCTCGAGGAACTCGAGAAGATACAGAAGAAAGCCGACGATGCCTCGCTCGACGTGGTCGTCCATATTTCGATGGCGTTCGGCAATCCCTATGGTGATCTGTGGAACGTCGAGGAGGTGATCGAGGCCATCTCGCTGATGGAAGTTGACAACCTTCGGATGATCTCGCTAGCAGATACCGTCGGCATGGCCACTCCGGAACAGATTTATAAATTGGTGGGCGAGGTCATGGCGAAGTACGATTATCTTGAGATCGGGGTGCACCTGCACAGCCGTCCAGAGCAGGCCGCGGAAAAGATTCTCGCCGCCTACGATGCCGGCTGCCGCCGCTTTGATTCGGCTATCGGCGGCCTGGGCGGTTGCCCATTCGCGCAAGATGCGCTGGTCGGCAACATCGCGACCGAGATTGTGATTGAGACGCTGAAGCAGCGTGGCGCGGAGTTGCCGCCCCTGAAACCGTTGGACGCGTTACTCCGCGCGACCGTTGAAATAGGAGCAAGGTACACAAATTCTGTGAGCGACGACTAGTCGCTTTCCATATGGACTATAAAACCATCCAAATTGCTTATCGCTCAGGCATCGCCACGATCACGCTGAATCGCCCAGAGAAACGCAACGCCATCAGCTTCGATCTGATCGACGATCTGCTGCGCGCGCTCCAAGAAGTGGAAACTTCAGAAGCGCTAGTTCTAATCCTGACCGGCGCGGGCAAGGCTTTCTCCTCGGGCATGGACCTCGAAAATTTGAAAGCGCTGATTGGCCGATCGCCCGAGCAGAACCTCAAAGATTCCGAGACGATGGTCCAGTTGTTTCGCTCGCTCTACGAGTTCCCCAAGCCCACGATCGCAGCCGTGAACGGCGCGGCCATCGCCGGCGGCACCGGGCTGGCCTTGCTCTGCGACTTCACGCTGGCCGTGCCCGAAGCCAAGTTCGGCTACACCGAGGTTCGCATCGGCTTTGTCCCGGCGATTGTTTCCACGTTCCTGTTGCGCCAAGTCGGAGAAAAGCAAGCCCGCGACCTTCTGCTGACGGGAAGAATTTTCGGTGCGGAAGAAGCTGCAAGCATGGGATTGATCAAAGAGATTGTCGCGCCGGAAGCCCTGATGACACCGTGCTCGCGAGTTGGCCGCATTGCTGATGGAAAATAGTCCCGCTTCTCTACGCGCCACGAAGAAATTGCTCACCGATCATGGCCGCGCCGAACTGGATGCGCAGATTGATACGGCGGTACGCGAGAATGCCGCCATCCGCACCACCGCCGACTTCCGCGAAGGCATCGCCTCGTTCCTCGAAAAGCGCAAGCCAGTGTGGAGCGGCAAGTGAATCCCGGTCAATCTCTATCGATCAACGAGACTCGGCTACGCGTGCGTTATGCGGAGACCGATCAGATGGGCGTGGTCTACCATTCCAACCATTTCATCTGGTTCGAGATCGGACGCGTCGAGTTGCTGCGGCAGATGGGTTTTTCCTATCGCGAAATGGAGATCGAGGATCGTTGCTTCATCGCCGTCGCCGAAGCCAAATGCCGTTATCGTGCGCCGGTTCGCTATGACGAGGAAGTCCTGGTGCGCACCGAGTTATTACATGTTCGCGATTCGGTGGTCCGCTTTGGTTATGAACTGCGCCGCGCGGACGATGGCACACTGCTGGCGGAAGGCGAGACCACGCATATCGTGACCGATGCAAATATGAAAACTGCCGTCCTGCCGGAAAAGTATCAGAAGGTTTTCCGGGCGGCGGTGAAAAAACTGGAATCTGCTCATTAGAAGCTAGAAACAGAAAACTGGAAACTCATTTGAACGCTCTTCACATTAGCGGCAACGATCTTACTCTTGAAGCGGTGCGCGAAGTCGCGGGCCAAAATCGTCCTGTCCTCCTGTTCGCCGCAGCCCGTGAAGCTGTGACCCGGGCGCGCGCAGTGGTCGACGATATCGTCGCCAGTGACAAACTCGCCTATGCGATCACCACCGGAGTTGGCAAGCTGAGTGATGTGCGCATCGTCGGCGACCAGATTCGCGAGCTGCAGGTCAACCTAGTACGCTCGCACGCCGTCGGAGTCGGCGACCCGCTTTCCATTTCCGAGACCCGTGCCATGATCCTTTTGCGGGCCAACTCGCTGGCTAAGGGCTACTCCGGCGTCCGCGCGATTGTCATCGATACGCTGTGCGAAATGCTGAACCGGGGTGTCACGCCGTTCGTACCGTCGCAAGGCAGCGTAGGCGCAAGTGGCGATCTGGCTCCCCTGGCGCATCTCGCGCTGGCGCTCATCGGCGAAGGCGAATGCGTGGATGCCGCCGGAGCACGCATTCCCAGCGCCGACGCGCTCAAGCAGGCGCAGATCAAACCGCTGGTCCTCGAGGCCAAAGAAACCATCTCTCTCATCAACGGCACGCAGGGCATGCTCGCGGTGGGAACGCTCGCATTGCTGGCGGCGGAAACGCTGGTCGACTCCGCCGACGTTCTTGGCGGATTGTCCTGTGACGCATTGAAAGGGACTGACGCTGCTTTCGATGAGCGCATTCACCAGGCTCGCCCGCACAGCGGCCAGATCAAGACGGCAGCGAATCTTCGCAGGATGCTCGAAGGCAGCCAGATTCGCGAATCCCACCGCGAATGCGGCCGCGTGCAGGACGCTTATTCCCTGCGCTGCATTCCGCAAGTACACGGCGCCGTGCGCGACACGCTGGCGCACTCCCGCCGCGTGTTTGAGATCGAGGCGAACTCTGCTGTAGACAATCCGCTCGTGTTCGTCACGACTCGTGAGGCGACGGACGCCTTCGTCCGTCCAGCCGAACTGGGCGAGGAAGCCGCGCCCGAAGGTGACGTTATCTCCGGCGGAAACTTCCACGGAGAGCCGCTCGCTTTCGCATTGGATTTCCTAGCCATCGCCCTCAGCGCCCTCGCCGGCATCAGCGAGCGCAGAATCGAACGTCTGGTGAATCCCGCGCTCAGCGAAGGATTGCCGCCGTTTCTGGCGCACGGTGCAGGCCTGAATTCCGGTTTCATGATGCCGCAGGTCACCGCGGCCGCGCTGGTCAGCGAGAACAAAGTGCTGTCCCACCCTGCATCCGTGGATTCGATCACTACCTCTGGCAACAAGGAAGACTATGTTTCCATGGGCATGACGGCGGCGAACAAATTGAAGCGCGTGGTCCAGAACACGCGAAACGTGCTGGCGATTGAAGCCATGGCCGTCGCCCAGGCCATCGACTTCCTGGCACCGCTCAAAACTTCGAAGCGCGGACAGGCCGCGCACGCCGCGATTCGGTCAGTCTGTCCCACGGTCGAGAAAGACCGCGTCATGTACAAAGACTTCGCACGGATTTCGGAGCTCATTGCGAGTGGGAAGGTTGCGGAAGTCTTGCTGTAGGCCGGCTATAAAACGGACCGGGCTTCGCCCGGTGGACAGCCGAGGGCGGCTGTCCCCACACAAACTTTTCCTACGCGCTCTTCGCCGCGCTCCCATCCAAGCCCAATTCTCCCGCAATCCCTTGCAGTGCTTCGATGCAAAAAGCGATGTGCTTGTCCAAATCCACTCCCAAGGCTGCGGCGCCATTCACGATGTCGTCGCGATTCACTTTCCGGGCGAAGGCTTTGTCTTTCATTCTTTTTCGTACCGACTTCGCATCCACCTCGGCCAGCGATTTCCCCGGCTTGATCAAAGCCACGGCGGTAATAAATCCAGCAAGTTCGTCGCAGGCGAACAGAGCTTTTTCCATCGGCGAATCTCGCGTCATCCCGGTGTATTCCGCGTGCGACATAACCGCGCGACGGACGACCTCCGGCCATCCGCGCTCCTTCAGAATCTCGCTGCCTTTGTAAGGATGATCTTGCAGGCTGGGCCAGCGCTCGTAGTCGAAATCGTGAATCAGTCCGACGATCCCCCAGAGGTCTTCTTCGGATAATCCCTCAGGGGCTGAAGCCCCGGTTATGGGTTCGGGCCCACGAGTAAACTCGTGCCCTTCCCGTTCGTGGCCCCCGCCAAATTTCCGCGCGCAGGCGCGCATGCAGGCTTCCACCGCCAGCGCATGCTTGCGCAAGCTTTCTGACTGGGTGAACTCAGTTAGTAAACACCACGCCGCTTCGCGATCGAGCATCGCTTTCCCCTGTTTTCTGCGGGATTTCGCCGCTTCGTTCCGGTTTTCACCGGCAAATACGCAGGCTTGCTGCCATTTTAACCTTGACTTCCACAGCCTTTGTACCGCAGATTGTCACTGCAGCCGAAACCTCTTCCCCCATGTTTAGGTTTCGCTGCTACAAGTTCAGGAGTAGCCGGCTCTGGCACTCCCACAACCCGATGGCCACGACTCTTGCCCCAGTAGACTCTAGGGAAGTCGTCCGTTGCGATCACTGCCTGTTGGTTCAATTCCGTACGGTCAATAACAACTGCCGACGCTGCCACTCGTCCCTGGATGAGGAGCCCGAACCCGAGCCGGTGGTGATGACTCCACCGGTACTGATGCCCGTGCCCGGGCTGGGCCGCGGACATCTCAACCTGGCCACGTCCATCCGCTCGCTGCGACTGCGCAGCGGCTTGAGCCAGCGCCAACTCGCGGGACGCATGTCCGTGCCGCGGACTTACGTTTCCAAAATTGAAAACGAGAAAGCCACGCCCACGCTGTCGTCACTGGAGCGGCTGGCGCGAGCCTTGGAGGTGACCGTGCCGGAACTGCTCAGCGGCGGTGAAAAGAACCGTCAGGATGAAATCAGCGAACTGATGAAAGATCAGTTCATCGCCGAGATTCTGCCCTTCGTTTCACAACTCAACGGAATGCAGATGTCGAGCATCCTAACCCAGGTGCGGGATTTGACGGTGCGGCCGAGAAGGACGGCGTAGTCATGCGCAACCGGAGATCCTTCGCCGCGAAAGCGTGGCTCAGGATTTCGGCTGCGGGCTCCCCCTTCGACTGCGCTCAGGGTCACGCCGCGTAAGCGCCTCAATTTATCCGGGCAACCAGCCAACTCAATGCCGGGACCGATCCCTTGGTCCCGGCTTTTTTCTCTGTCACCCTGAGCGAAGTTGCCGGGCGCGTAGCGGGCGGCAACGCAGTCGAAGGGTCCCTACCTCGTCCTGGAATGCCAACACTCCGCCTTGAATCCCTAGAGATTCCGCGGACATCTATCCAGCATGCATTTGGAAGAAATTGGAAATGCTTTTCCCGACTTGTCTCCCGGAGCACCGCCGGCAATACCGCACGCCGATGCTTCCCTCCTCGATGCCTACTCCCGCGCGGTCACAGGCGCGGTCGAGCGCGTAAGCCCGTCAGTTGTAAACATCGAAGTCCATCAATCCACCGGCCGCAATCGATCCGGCGAACCGCGCGAACGCCGCGGTGGAGGCTCCGGCTTCGTGTTTACACCCGATGGCCTGATTCTCACCAACAGCCATGTCGTCCATGATGCTAGCCGCATCGAAGTCACGTTCTCGGACGGCCGCCGCATGGCCGCAACTTCCATCGGCGACGATCCCGCCAGCGATCTCGCTGTGGTCCGCGTAAACAATGCACCAGCCGACGAGCCCGCCCTCACCGCCGCCGCCCTCGGCGATTCCCAGCAGCTTCGCGTGGGACAACTCGTGGTCGCCATCGGCAATCCCTACGGATTTCAATCGACGGTGACCGCCGGTGTGGTCAGCGCGCTGGGCCGATCGCTGCGTTCCTATTCCGGACGCCTGATCGATGACGTCATCCAGACCGACGCCGCCCTCAACCCGGGCAACTCTGGCGGTCCGCTGGTGGATTCCGCCGGGAGAGTGATTGGCGTGAACACGGCGACCATCCTGCCGGCGCAGGGGATCTGTTTCGCCATCGGCATCAACACCGCAAAGTTCGTAGCTAGCCGCCTGCTGCGCGACGGCCGCATTCGCCGCAGCTATATCGGCGTCTCGGCCCAGACCGTGCCGATCCATCGCCGCGTGGTGCGCTTTTATGATCTGCCGAAGGAGACGGGCGTGGTGGCGTTGTCAGTGGAAGAGAAGAGTCCGGCGCGACTCGCCGGAGTGCGCGAAGGCGATGTGATCATCGCGCTGGAAGGCCACCCCGTTGCGGGCGTGGACGATCTGCACCGCGTTCTGACTGATGTTCGCGTGGGCGTGAGCAGCTCGCTGACCATTCTGCGACACACGGACAAGTTGGAGTTGAAGATCGTGCCGGAAGAAGCAAGGTAGCCCTCATTGCAAGCCCCTTCCCGGCTATGTTAGCTTCGTGATTCGGAAGGGGAGAGCCTTGCAGGCAAGAGTTCCCGCCGGTCTGGATCGCAAGGAAACCGAGATTTACCGGCAGCTCGATCCAGGGCGGCTCCCACGACACATCGCAATCATCATGGACGGCAACGGGCGCTGGGCGAAACGGCGCCACATGCCGCGCGTCGCCGGTCACCGCGCCGGGGTTCAGGCCGTGCGTAATACGGTCGAGACGGCTGCCCGCATCGGTATTCCCGCGCTCACCTTATACGCTTTCTCCGAAGAAAACTGGAAGAAGCGGCCGAAGAGTGAAGTCGACTTTCTGATGCGTCTGCTGAGCCGCTACCTCAAGGCCGAGGTCCCAACGCTCAACAAGAACAACATCCGCCTGGAATATATCGGCCGGCAGCACGAACTGCCTGAAGATGTGCAGGAGCGCATGGCCTGGGCTCGAAAGAGCACCGCTCACAATACTGGCACTTTACTCACGCTGGCGCTGAACTACAGTGCGCGCAGTGAACTGGTGGACGCGTTCCGTTCAATTGTCAGCGCGGCTACGCAGAACGGCGGCCTCCAGCATCTCCGCATTGACGAAGACACCATTGGAAATCATCTCTACACGCGCCACTTGCCGGATCCGGATCTCGTGATTCGCACCTCCGGCGAAATGCGGCTGAGCAACTTTCTGCTCTGGCAGCTGGCCTACGCCGAGATCTACGTTACCTCAACTTTGTGGCCGGATTTTCGCGGCGTGCATCTGCTGGAAGGCATCGCCGAATATCAAAAGCGCGAGCGCCGCTACGGCGGATTAAATCACGGCGATTCGCATACCCACTCCCAGCCGGCAAGAGTTACCAAATAACCTCCCAGCATGTTGAAACGTATCGCGACCGCGCTGGTCCTGATTCCGATTGTGATGTTCATCGTGCTGCGCGCTCCGGTACCGGTGGTGGCCGTGGTGGCTGCCGCCGTGGCGCTGGTCACGGTCCAGGAATTCCTGAAGCTCACTGAGTCCTATGGCGTCCACCCCCTGCGCCTGCCCACTTATATTTTTGTCGGATTATTTTTTCTTCTGCTGGCCGCCAGTGCCGCGGGCGAAACACCGCAACTCTCGGCCGTAAAGTTCGTTCTGGCTGCGGGCTTCGCCTGCGCCATTTCTCCATTTATATTCCTGACCATCGCGATGCGGCGCTCGCCGATGAATGGAGGATATCCGGCAGCGGCAGCTTCCGCCTTCGCCTTTGCCTACATTGCCCTGCCCATGGGAATGTTGGTGCAACTCCGGCAGCAGTGGGCCGGCGCATTTTGGATCCTCTACCTTCTTCTAGTCGTCTGGGCGGGCGACATCCTGGCATACTTCGTCGGCCGATCGCTGGGACGGCACCTGATGTCGCCTCGCGTCAGCCCCAAGAAAACTTGGGAAGGCGCGGCTGCCTCTCTCGCCGCAAGCTTGGTGGTTGGCATTTTGCTCTTTAACAACGCCCTGCAGATCAGTTCATTCCTGCTGCGCGTGGGATTGATCGAGCGCCGCGACGGGTTATTTGGTCTGGAAAAGCCGGAGATAGGGCCCATCATCCTGCTCACCATCGGCTTGAATATTGCCGCGCAGCTGGGCGACCTGGTCGAGTCTCTGATCAAGCGTGGAGCCGGTGTAAAGGATTCCGGTACAATTCTCCCAGGCCACGGCGGCATGCTCGATCGCATCGATGCCCTGCTCTTTGCCGCTCCCGTGCTGTGGTACTATGCGGCTTGGCGCGTCATGCAATAAATGTTCGCCTTCCGCTTCCCCAGCGGGCGCAGCGAAGCGCGTAAAATAGGAGTTCGGTTCGATAAGTTTCAGCTTGTAGATTTATTCGCAGAATTTGTTCCCCATGAAACGCATCTCCATCCTGGGATCGACCGGATCCATCGGCCGCAGCACCTTGAGTGTGGCTGAATCCTATCCGGAGCGATTTCAGATTATCGCCCTAGCCGCAGGCGCGAATCTCGACGCAGCCTTCGAACAGGCGCGACGTTGGCGGCCAAGAGTGGTTTCTATGGGGTCGGAACCGGACGCCGATCGCCTCCGCACTCGCCTCAAGCAGGCTGGAGTCACTGAAATCGAAGTGGTCCACGGTCCGGCGGGTGTGGTGAAAGTCGCGACCCATCCTGAGGCCGACTTCGTGGTCAGCGCCATCGTCGGCGTGGCCGGCCTTGAAGCCACCTATGAAGCGGTGAAAGCAGGAAAGACTGTCGGCGTCGCTAACAAAGAGTGCCTGGTGGCTGCCGGCGAGTTGATCACCGCTGAAGCCAGAAAACAGGGCAAGCCTCTTCTGCCTATCGACAGTGAGCACAACGCCGTCCACCAGTGCCTGCGTGGTGGGCGCATGGAGGAAGTGGAGCGGATCTGGCTCACTGCGTCCGGCGGCCCTTTTCTGAATACGCCGCGTTCCGAGTTCAGTTCCATCACGGTGGAGCAGGCGCTCAATCATCCCACCTGGAAGATGGGCAAGCGCATCACCATCGACTCCGCTACTTTGATGAACAAAGGATTCGAGGTCATCGAGGCATGCAGGTTATTTCACCTCCCGCCCGCGAAAGTGGAAGTAATTGTCCATCCCCAGTCGACAATTCACTCTATGGTGGAGTTTGTGGATGGCAGTATACTTGCTCAGTTCTCGGTGACCGATATGCGCCTGCCGATTCTGTACGCTCTTACCTATCCTGAGCGGATTCAGTCGGATATGCGCTTCCCGGTCAGAGACTTGCGTCATCTCGACTTCAGCCCTCCAGACATGAGTAAATTTCCCTGTTTGCGTTTGGCTTACGAGGCGGCCGCAGCCGGCGGGGCAAAAACCGTCGCGCTCAATGCCGCCGATGAGGTTGCGGTTGCCGCGTTTCTGGATGGCAGCATCGCATTCGATGAAATTCCCAGGATCATCGAAGGCGCCGTTTCCGCATCTAATTCTGGGAAGTTGGGTTCTATCCGGGAAGTGCTTCAAGCCGACTCTGAAGCCCGCCGACATGCCCAGGAGGCCGTCGGTCGGTTAAGCGGAGCCGGAATTCGGGCGTGAATCCTCGGGGATCGACGTTCGAGGCTAAACCTTGGCGGGTAAACTTGCGCGGTCAACTTCTTTCATCTGGGTCCAGTTTCTGGAATCTAACCAAGTAGGGAGTACGTATCACCTTTATGCCTGATTTTCTGATTTCGCTGATTGCCGTCGTCGTCATCCTCGGGTTCATGATCCTGATCCACGAGTTCGGCCACTATGCCGTGGCCAAGTGGCTGGGTGTCAGGGTCGAGGTGTTCTCAATCGGTTTCGGAAAACGACTTCTCGGGTTCCGCAAGGGCGACACCGATTACCGCATCAGCGCGATTCCGCTCGGTGGCTACGTCAAAATGAGCGGCGAGAATCCCATGGACGAGCGCACGGGCGATCCCGCGCGAATTTCTTTCGCATTCCCGCTGGCATCGTTTCCTGATCGCGATCGCCGGCCCCGCCATGAACATCTTGCTGGCCATCTTCCTGCTCACCAGCGTCTACATGGTGCATTACGAATACCCTGTGTTTATGGACAAGCCGGCTGTGATCGACGGAGTGAAAGCCAACTCTGCAGCAGCCTTGGCCGGTCTGCAACCGGGCGACCGCATCGTCAAGATCGATGGCATCACCAATCCCACTTGGGAGCAGGTGCAGCCCCGGGTCATGATCAGCCCCAACCAGCCTCTCGCCGTGAGCATCCAGCGTGGAGACAAAGTTCTCGACAAGACCATTACACCCAAGCCGGTCACTTCCTCCGAAGTTGGCTCGGCTGGCTGGTATCCCGCGGAACCCGTCATTGTTGGCAAGCTGGACGACGACATGCCCGCCGTCAAAGCGGGAATCCGTGAGGACGACCGCGTTGTCGCCATGGACGGCAAGCCGCTCGGCTCCATCGAAACGATGATCGAACAGCTGCAGCAGACCAAAGACAAGCCTGTCGACCTCACCGTGCTCCGCGGCAACCAAACTCTGAGCTTTAACGTGACGCCGGTGCTTTCAAAGACGGAAGACCCCAAGCAGCAACGCTATCGCCTGGGATTCCTGAACAAGGAAGAGACCACCGTCACCCGGTTGGGCTTCACGCAGGCGCTCAGCCTCTCGCTGGAAGAAAACAAGAAGTACTCTCTGCTGCTTCTGGAACTAGCCAAGAAATTGGTCGAAGGCAAAGTTTCCCCGCGCATGGTTTCCGGTCCCATCGGGATCGCCCAGGAAGCCGGCTACGCCGCGCAGCAAAAAGGTTGGACCCCACTGCTGGCGCTCACCTCCGGCATCAGCCTGAATCTCGGCGTGTTTAACCTGCTGCCCATCCCCATCCTCGACGGAGGCGTAATTTTCTTCCTCCTGATCGAGGGCCTCATGGGCCACGACATCAGCCTGCGCATCAAAGAGCGCGTCTACCAAGCCGCATTCGTCTTCCTGGTCCTGTTCGCCGTCATGGTCATCTACAACGATCTGGTAAAGACGATTCCGGGGTTGGCGGAGCGGCTGCAATAATCTCGGCACGGATTCGGTGCGGGCGACAGTTGACGCTAAGGCCTTTGGGTGGAAGCGCGGCGTTTCTAGCGCTGCGATAAGGTCCATCATTTCTTGGAGGGCTTTAGCCCCAGATGCGCTTGCTCAGGGTTTCTCAGCAACCTGTTAAACGCCGAGGCACCTCAGCGGCTAAAGCCAATCTTTTGCATGCTTAGAGTCGCAGCGCTAGAAGCGCTGCGCTACCCAAAGGCCTCCGGAGCCTCGCATTTCACGTGATAAAATAAAACTTCCCTTATGGCTACGATCCAACGCAGGAAAACCGTGACCGCCGTCGTCGGAGGCGTGCGCGTAGGCTCGGATGCACCTATCGTGGTGCAATCCATGACCAATACCGACACCGCCGATATCCCTTCGACCGTCCAGCAGTGCGCCGCCCTGGCCCGCGCTGGCTCCGAACTGGTTCGGGTGACGGTCAACAACGAAGAAGCCGCAGCCGCCGTTCCCCGCATCGTCGAGCAACTCGACATGCAAGGCATTCGCGTGCCCATCATCGGCGACTTCCACTACAACGGACACGTCCTGCTCACCAAGTATCCCGAGTGCGCTCGCGATCTTGCCAAGTACCGCATCAATCCCGGCAACGCCAGCATTGGAAAGACCGGCGACTCGAATTTCCGCACCATGATCGAAGTCGCGGTCAAATATCAGAAGCCGGTCCGCATCGGCGTGAACTGGGGCTCGCTCGACCAGGCCCTACTCACGAAGATGATGGACGAGAACTCGGCGCTCGCCGAGCCCAAAGACGCCCGCGAAGTCACCATGGAAGCCATGGTCGTGAGTGCGCTGAATTCTGCCGAACTCGCGGAAAGATTCGGCCTCCGCCCCGATCAAATTATTCTCAGCGCAAAAGTCAGCGGCGTGCAGGATCTGATCGACGTCTACCGCTCCCTCGCCGCCCGCTGCAGTTACCCGCTGCATCTTGGCCTCACCGAAGCTGGCATGGGCGCGAAAGGCGTGGTCGCTTCCAGCGCAGCCATGGGCGTCCTGCTGCAGGAAGGCATCGGCGATACGATTCGCGTTTCGCTCACGCCCGCCCCCGGCGGAGATCGCACCGAAGAAGTGCGCGTCGCACAGCAGATTCTGCAGTCCATCGGCATCCGCAGCTTCACCCCGCAAGTCACCGCCTGTCCCGGCTGCGGACGCACTACCAGCACCTTCTTCCAGGAAATGGCCGAACAAATCCAAACCTACCTGCGCGAGCAAATGCCCACCTGGAAAGGCCGCTATATCGGCGTCGAAGAAATGAAGCTGGCCGTCATGGGCTGCGTGGTCAACGGCCCAGGCGAGTCGAAGCACGCCAACATTGGCATCTCTCTTCCCGGAACTTTCGAAGAGCCCAAGGCTCCGGTCTACGTAGATGGACGCCTCTTCACCACGCTCAAGGGCGATCGCATCGTCGCGGAATTCATCACGATTCTGGATGAGTACGTCGACTCCCACTATGCGGCCCGGGAGCCTCAAAAGGAAGAAGTAGTCGCAAGAACCTAGCCACGCGACTGCAACCAGCGCGCACCAGACTGAGCATCCGCGATAACCAACACCTATTCGCGCGTCTGCTATTGCCCCATCAACAAAAAGGTTGGATTTTGCAATGCCGAGCTGCTGGCTGCCGGAGTTGTAAGCAAATCAGTGAGCACCGTATCGGGAGGCAGCGGATTTCCAGGATTGTTGGTATTGGCGCCGGTCGTGTTGATCACCGCGATGGCTTCAGCGTCGCACATGCTCACATAGACGCGGCTACTGTCTTCCGAGGCCACGGTGAAGATCCGGAAACGTGTGGTCGTGGTCGGGGAGTAGAGCGTTGGATACAAAGGAGTGGTGGCGCACGACGCTGCTGGCGGCACGGCGTACTGACCCGCCGCAAATGGCCAAGTATTGCATGGATTACTCGGACTCACCGTGCACGGCGGGGGGCCGACTAATAAGGGCAAGGTCGATGCGGCTCCATACTTCACTGCCAGACTATTGGCGTCAAAGACGGTCAGAGTAGGGATAACGCAAGCCCCCGTTACTCCACTTCCCGTGGGACATGTTGTAACCGTCTGGTAGCTAGCCACATAAAACCGGGTTCCGTCGAGCAGCGCCGTCACCGAAACTGGCATACATCCGGCCGATGGACACGCCGCAGATCCGGCAGTGAACGGAATGGCCGCCAGTTGAACTGGTACGTCGCTGACCACCCCATTGGAAACGCCGCCGGTGTCGGAAAAGACATACAACATCTCCGTCACCGGATTCGTTACGTAAAGCCGGTTCAAGTTCGGGTCGTAGAAAATAAAATTTGCGCCGGCTCCGACGGGAAGGCTGCTCGTGACCGTGTCCGTAGCCACGTCAATCGTCACCAGTTGCCCATCGCCCTCGGTCAACACATATACTTTCTGGCTATCGCCCCGCGCCACTACCCAAACCGGCGCCATCCCAGTGAATCTCGTAACCAGACCGTTCGTTGTATTGTTTGAGAGATCGATGGGACTCAAAGTGCTGACTGTGTTATTTCCCTGATTAGCCACGTAGAGCTTATAGGCGTTCGGAGTCTCGGCCAGACTGACCGGGTTTGCGTTTGTTCCGAGCGTCACCGTGTTCGTGATCACATTCGAGGTCGTATTGATCTCGCTTACCGAGTTCGTCCCAAAATTCGCCACATAGATGGCAGTGGTCTGCGTGGTGTTCAAGAACACGGGTTGCGAACCCGGCGGCATATCGATCGTGTTCACCGCACCCAATCCGGTTGCGATCGTCGACTGAAACTGTGGAGTGAACCACGAAACGACGTCGATTCCTCCGGGCGCCACACTGCCCGCACTGGCCACAAAGACCCTTGCATCATTAGGCAGGATAGCCATGTGGGTGGGATTGCCGCCTAGGTTCGGCTTCGAGGGATCATTGGAGGGCGTCTCCCCGACGAGGGTATCTCCGGAAACATCAATCTGCAACGCCGTGCCAGGGTAAGTGGGCGCGTTGGTAGTGATGGCAAAAACATCGTGAAAATTGCTCGGCTGCGGATTCGTTTCCACCGGGCATCCCGGAACTCCTCCCGACGAACAAGGAATCACCACAGGTCGATACACCTGCCCGCATGCCATCCAGACCACAATAAGAAACATCGCGGCCGCCAGGCAGCCCGCACGTCGAACCCTCATCCGCACTCCACCCCGCGCCATCCCAGGAGAACTCTGAACATAAGGTGAGAAGAATTCAACATTCTAACGGCTGAGCCCAATCCGCGCCAGTGCTCCACACGAGGATTACCCTGTGACTCCCTAGCCTGCCCTGAGCGAAGCCGGAGGGTGAACTCTGTGTTTAAGGTTTGGAATCTACCGTCCCACATCTGGGATGCATCCCAGCAAGGGTCAAGTTGGATAGATAGGTCAAACACAAACCAGGAACCGACATCGGACTCGTTGAAGGACGGAAGTCGGGAAGCGAAAGCCGACTTCACCGCCCGCGTCGCGACTTTCCTCCAGCCGCAGCCACGGGAGCCTCGCTCTTGGCCGTCGCGGCAGGCTTCTTCTTGCCTTCCATCTGCGCCAGGCTTTGCTTGAGGGCTGCCATCAAATCCACCACCGGAGCCAGCTTCTTCGGCTTTTCCACCGCCGCCACTTCCCCGCCCTCGAGCTTCGTCTCAATCAACTTCTTCAGATTTTCCTGGAAGCTATCTTTGTATTTTTCCGGATCCCACTCATCCGCCAGCGCTTCAATCAACTGGTGCGCCACTTTCACTTCCGCTTCTTTCAACTCCACATCGGGAGCACCAAAGCCTTCCACCTTGCGCACTTCCTCAGCGTAATACATGGTGTGCAGCATCAATCCGCCTTCATGCGGCCGCAGGAACACCGTATACTCGCGGTTGTGCATCGTGATCTTGGCGATGGCCACGTACTCGCTCTCTTCCAAAGCCTTGGTCAGCAGCGCATATGGCCGCCGCCCAGCCTCTTCCGGCATCATGTAATAGGACGACTCAAAGTAAACCGGATCCACATCGCTTGCCTTCACGAACTCAAGAATCTCCATGGTCTTCGCCGTCTGCGGCTCGATCTTCTTGATCTCCTCTGGCTCGATCACGATGTATTCGTCTTTGCGAAATTCGTAGCCCTTCACGATATCGTTGCGGTCCACCACCACGTTTTCCGCCGGACAAATGTACTGCTGTTTCACCCGCACCTTATCCGGCCGGTGCAGCATGTTGAAAGAGATCCCGCTGCTGCGCGCCCCAGAAAACAAGCGCACCGGCATCGAGATGAGTCCAAAGGTTAGGTGTCCAGACCAGACCGAAGCTGCCATAGTCCCTCTCGCTTAACAGGGAAGAATTCATCCCCGATTGGACCGCAATCCGCCTAAACTACCAAGAATTCGGAGTTTAGCCTAGAAACAATTCTTGGATGCACAAATCTTCGGGCACGGGGAACCGAAATGCGAAGCCCGACAGAATGGGTACAAGCGTGAATCGGCACTAGCCGTTGTAGTTGCATTACAAGGTTCAGGTGTACTGGCTTCCCGGCGTGCTACTCTCTGCCATTTTGTGAATTTTTCCGTTTCTTTGCCGAGCCAAAGTCGAATTTCGCCCGCCTGTAGGAAAATGGCTCCAGGGAGACCACTATGACTGACCTGCGCTACCCCATCGGCAAGTTCCACTATGAAGGACCACCCACCGAGGACCAAAAAAAGAAGCTTTTGGACGACATCGAACAAACTCCTGCCAATCTTCGCGCCGCCCTGAGAGGCCTTTCGGATGACCAACTCAACACCCCCTACCGCCCCGAAGGCTGGACCGTCCGCCAGGTCGCGCACCACGTCCCCGACAGCCATCTCAACGGTTATATCCGTTTTAAACTCGCCCTCACTGAAGAGGAACCCACCATCAAGCCCTACGCCGAGGACCGCTGGGCACAACTCGCCGACACCGCGGCGACTCCTGTGGAAGTTTCACTGACTTTGCTGGATTCCCTGCACACGCGCTGGGTCCGCCTCCTGCGCTCGTTGAAGCCCGAGGACTGGAAGCGCACCTTCCGTCATCCCGAACTAGGCCTGATGCCGCTGGAGAAGAATCTGGCCCTCTACGCCTGGCACGGACGCCATCACGTAGCCCACATCACCGCGTTGCGAGAGCGCAGCGGCTGGTAGAAATCAGTTTCCAGTTCCGAGTTTTCCAGTTTCTGGTTCTAGTTACGCGTCGTCGCTGCGTCTCTAGGAACCGGAAACTTGCAACTGGAAACCGGAAACTCGTCCTACATCACTCCCAGCTTCCACAGCAAATAACTGCTGGCCTCGCGCAACACCGCGTACATGCGTTGCAGCGCGCCCCGCGGACGCGAATCCGGCCTCGGGGCCACATATACCGGGCCCACGCCTTCGTGCTCCAATAACCTCTTGATGCGGAACACGTGATAAGCGTCGCTCACGGCCACACAACTGTGCAGCCCGTTAGCCCGCATGATCACAGCCACGCGTACTGCCGATTGGGCCGTATCCGAACCCTGTGTCTCCGCGATCAGATTCCGTTCTGGAATTCCGCGGCGTTCCAGGTAGTCGCGTCCCACGCCGCCTTCGCTGAAGCTGGGATCGGCCGCCGCGCCCCCGGTGGTGATGACCACCGGCGCAATGCCTTTCTGAAAAAGGTCGAAGGCATGATCGAGCCGCGCTCGCAGCACCGGCGAGGGATGCCCGGAGTACTCGGCCGCCCCAAACACCACAATCGCGTCTGCCGGATGCAGCTCCTGCAGCGATCCTTCGTGCACAACGCGAACCGCAGTCAGCGCCAGAAACCCCGCCAACGCGAGCACCACCAACGCTTCCAGCCGCAGCAACCAGCGGCCAGTCGCACGCCGGGTGGCAGGTTCGTCAGTCATCCTTTGGCGAAAAACGTGGAAATTTCGTCAGCCGGAATCGCGCCTTCGCGCATAATCCGCCAGCGAGCTCCTTCATCGGTCAGATCGACGATGGTCGATGGAATATCCCGCGGCGAGGTTCCTCCATCCACAATAATGCTGATCCTGCCATGCAGCTGTTCGTGCACTTGCTCGGCGCTGGTACACTCCGCCGCCCCGCTCAGATTTGCCGACGTAGCCGTGATCGGAATCGCCGCCGCCGTTACCACCGCCAGCGGAATCTTCGCATTGGGCACGCGCAATGCCACGTTGCCCGTGTTCGCCGTCACCTTCAGCGGCAACCGCGATCCCGCCTTCACAATGATAGTCAACGGTCCGGGCCAGTATTTCCGCGCCAGCGCGTAAAACTCCTCAGGCAGCGCTTTCGCCAGTTCTTCCGCCTGATCCACGCTCTCAATCAGCAACGACAGCGGTTTATGCCGCGATCGCGTCTTGATGTCATACACGCGATCCACCGCGCGCAGGTTGAACGGATCGGCTGCCAGCCCGTAAAACGTGTCCGTCGGCATGCCCAGCACTTCGCCGGCGCGAATCTGGTCGGCCGCGTACTTTACCAGTGAACTCTCCGGTGTTTCACTATTGATTTTTACGATTTCGGCGCGCACGGCTTTCCCTTCCTGCCCTGCTTGTTGGAGTATTTGCCAGTGAAACTTATCATAATACGGCAAGGCGCCGCGACGTGCGGACTGGCGTATCATGCACTCACCACGATCCTCATGAAGACCGCCTCAGATCCCGCTCCCAGCGCGCAGCAACGCCTCCGCCGCATCGAGGGACGCCACAACCCTCTGGTCAAGCAGCTGCGCCTGGCGTTCTCGCGTGCCGAACTCACCGAAGCCGGAGATTGCGCCATCGAAGGGGTGCGCATTCTGGAAGAAGCCATCCGCAGCGGCCTGCGTTTCAGCGCCGTCTTTTTTCGTGAATCTGCCCAAGATCGCGCCCAGCGCCTGCTGCCACAAATTGGTGCTCAGGTGGAAGCGCTCCTTCTGCCCGATAAATTATTCGATAGCCTCGTGCCCAGCGAATCTCCGCAAGGCGTCGCTGCTCTCGTGCGCTTGAAAGAATTTTCCCTCGAAGATGTCGCCGAGCGCCTGCAAGTAGGCCCCGTCGTCGTCCTCGTAGGCCTGCAGGATCCCGGCAATCTCGGCACGATTCTGCGCTCGGCGGAAGCCTTTGGAAGCGCTGGCATCGTCCTGGGCGAAGGCACGGTCAGCCCTTTTAATTCAAAAGTCGTTCGCGCTTCCGCGGGATCCGTCTTTCGCCTTCCCATCGTTCACGGGCAATCTCATCACCATGGAAAATCAGGAATAGCGAAGCTGGAAGAAGTTTCCGAAAAGTTGCGGGCCCAGGGCGTACGCCTCATCGCAACCTCCTCGCACAAAGGCACCCCGCTCGATCAAGCGGATTTAAAAAACCCGGCAGCAATTTTTCTTGGCAACGAAGGCTCCGGCCTGCCCCGCGACCTGATGGCCAAAATGGACGAGTCCATCGCCATCCCACATGCCGCGCAAGTAGAATCTCTGAACGCTGGTGTGGCCGCCAGCATCGTACTCTACGAAGCCGCAAGGCAAAGAAGATAGAAGCGCGTTCACCACAGAGTCACAGAGACACCGAGAAAAACGAAACAAGCTAAAAAAACTACAAGGCGGTGGGCGATTCCGTTCGATAAAGGAACTTACTAATTATTTTGGTTTTCTCTGTGCTCTCTGTGCCTCTGTGGTGAAATGATTTTCCATGGGACTCTTCGAAGCCATCCCGAACCCCGCCAGTTCCACCGACCGCACCCGCCCGCTGGCCGATCGCATGCGCCCGCGCACGCTCGAAGAATATGGCGGCCAGGAACATCTGATCGGCCCCGGCAAACCCCTCCGCATTCAGATCGAGCGCGACGATGCCGGCTCGATTATCTTCTGGGGGCCTCCCGGCACCGGAAAAACCACGCTCGCGAAAATTATCGCAAGCATGACCAAGGCGGAGTTCATCGAGTTCTCCGCCGTCCTCGCCGGAATCAAAGAGATCAAGCAGGTCATGGCCGACGCCGAACGCGCCCGCCAATACGGCACGCGCACTATCGTCTTCATCGACGAGATTCACCGCTTCAATAAAGCCCAGCAGGATGCTTTCCTGCCTCACGTGGAAAAAGGAAACATTCGCCTGATCGGCGCCACCACCGAAAATCCCTCTTTCGAGATAAACGGCGCGTTGCTCTCCCGTACCCGCGTCTACGTCTTGCAACCACTCACCGAAGACCAAATCGAGCAACTGCTGAGACGCGCTCTGACCGACGAAGAACGCGGCCTCGGCACTATGAAGTTGCGCGCCTCCGACGACGTCCTCAAGAAAATCGCGAGCTACACCAGCGGCGACGCCCGCAGCGCCTATAACGTCCTTGAAGTCGCGGCCGGCCTCGCGCAGCAATCCGGAACAAAGCCCGCGGAAATCACCGACGACATCATCCGCGACGCCTTGCAGAAGCGCACCCTTCTCTACGACAAAGCCGGCGAAGAACATTACAACCTGATCTCCGCCCTGCACAAATCCGTCCGCAACAGCGACCCCGACGCCGCCCTCTACTGGCTGGGTCGCATGATCGAAGCCGGAGAAGATCCGCTCTATATCGCCCGCCGCGTCGTTCGCATGTCGGTCGAAGACATCGGCCTCGCCGATCCCAACGCCCTTTCGCTCTGCATGGCCGCCCGCGATGCCGTTGATTTCATCGGCATGCCCGAAGGCAATCTCGCCCTCGCCCAGGCTGTCGTCTATCTCTCCGTCGCGCCCAAGTCGAACGCCCTCTACACAGCGTACGGCGACGTGCAGCACGACATCGAACAAACCGCCGCCGAGCCCGTGCCGCTGCACTTGCGCAACGCTCCCACCAAACTCATGAAAGGCCTCGGCTATGGCAAGGACTATCAATACGCCCACGACGTCGAAGGCAAAGTCGCGGATATGCAATGCCTGCCGGAGAATTTGCGCGATCGAACTTACTACCACCCTACCAATGAAGGGATCGAGAAGCGCATCCGCGACCGCATGGAAGAAATCAAACGCCTGCGCCAGCAAGGTCCGCAAGCCACTCGGCCTCGGCAAAACAGAGAGTCCTAGCGCCGCCCTCGAGCATCGAATTTCATTAAGACTGGTTTATAAGTTGTCTTAAAGTTGGTTTGATAACAGGCCAAAGACTGGTTTTATAGGATTCTCCCAAGCCTGGTTTCATAAAGTTGTATTGCGATCGGCACGGCCTTAGCCGTGAGGGCAGTTTTTACTGATCTGAGAATTTTCTGAAACTTGTAGTCATTCTTTGAGGGAATCACGCAATGGCCACCAGTCCTGCGAATATTTTCGACGACTTCTCCTCGGCTCGCCCTCCGGTCGATACCCAGGTAGAAAGCCTGCAAAAGCTGCAAAAAGCTGCGCAAAAGATCAGCTCGATTCTTGACCTCGATCAACTCATCGACAACATCGTCAATGACGTAGCCCACTCTTTCGGCCTTCTTGAAACCAGTGTTTATCTGCACGACGAAGCTCGCGGAGAAATGGTGATGGGCGGCGTCCACGGCTGTTCCATACATGAAAAGGGTTTCCGCTTAAAGATTGGCAAAGAAGGCATGGTGGGCTACGTTGCTTCCACCGGCCAGATGCGCTACGCCCCGGATGTTCGCAAGGACAAGTATTACATTCCCTGCGAGGCATCAACTCATTCGGAAGTGGCGATTCCCCTCCATGTCGGGAAGCGCCTGGTAGGAGTATTCACCGCGTCTCACCCCGATCTCGACGCTTTTCCACGCCAGCAACTCAGGCTTCTTCAGGCTTTGTGCGATCACATCGCCGTTGCTATCGACAACGCGCACCGTTTCCAGTCGGAGCGTGCCGAGCGCCAAGCCATGAGCCGCGACGCCGAAGAGGCTCGCGCCATTCAGCAGGCTCTTCTGCCCAAGTCTTCTCCATATGTTCCCGGCTTCGCTATCTCTGGCCTCAGCATCCCTGCCCGTGCCGTCGGCGGAGATTGGTACGATTTCATTGCCTTCCCCGATGGCCGCTGGGGACTGGTTCTTGCCGATGTCTCTGGAAAAGGCACTGCGGCCGCGCTCCTGATGTCGGCGACACGCGGAATGCTGCGGTCCTTGGCGGAAGCCGTTTGCACGCCGGCCGAAGTGCTCGACAAATTGAACTCCTTGTTGGTCGAAGACTTTCCCGCGGGGAAATTCGTCACCCTCGTCTACGCCGTTTTAGATCCCGCAACCCGCAGCATCACCTTCGCCAGCGCAGGGCACTTGCATCCGCTTTTGGTGGATGGCGGCGGAGCCAGATTTCTCGACACCGAGCGCGGACTCCCATTGGGCTTGAGCTGTGGAGGCTATTCCGAAAGCACGGTAGGGTTATCGCCCGGTTCGCGTCTGGTCTTTTACAGTGACGGCATCAGCGAGGCTTCCAATAAAGAAGACGAAGAATACGGATTGGATCGCCTTGTGCAGCACGTTTCCAGTTCGGTCGCTTCGGCAATCACCGTTCTGGATGACGTCCGCGCCTTCGCCGCTGGAGTTCCGCTGCGCGATGACGCTAGCGTGGTATTCGTTCAGGTGGGTTCTTAGAAGGCTTCGATTACCATCGCGTTCGGCCACATTTCCAAACCGTCAGCAGAGCGGTGCTTGAGCACCGCGTAAAAGGCGTTAACACATACTAGGCTTTATCCGCTGAGGGAGATGCCATTTACTACATCGCACCTCCACTCGTCCGTTTATCGGAAGCGCGCCCGGTGCTCCTTCAGAATGCACCGGTCCATCACCACAAAGATTCCGGCCTTACGCGCCTTTTCCGCGGCCTTCTCGTGAACCACACCTTCCTGCATCCAGATTGCCGGCACTTTCAACTCAATCGCCCGATCCACAACTTGCTCAACAAACTCCGGCCGCCGAAAGATATCTACGATATCGATCTGTTCCGGCACGTCGAGCAATGAGGCATACGCCTTCTCGCCCAGACAAGATTCAATGTTCGGATTCACCGGAATGATGTGATAACCATGGCTCTGCAGGTAGGCTGAGACCCCATGACTGGGACGCATCGGATTGTTGGAAAGTCCGACCACCGCGATCGTCTTCGCGCGCTTCAATAATTCAGTGATCGGATCCATCAGGGGGAGAGGAGTCTTTTACTTCTTGTTCGCCGCTTCCAATTTCTGCTTGTACATCTTCAGCGCCAGCTTACGCACTGTTTCAGAAACCTCTTTGTTCGCCGAGATATTCTTCAAATCCACCGCCAGCAGGTGTTTCATCAGACCCAGCCCTAGATCGAGCGGCGTTCGCGGGTTCGCCACCAGATTCCGCACCACGATGTAATTCTTCATGAAGCGCCGTTTCAGCGGAATCTGCCGCAGCACCGCTTCCAAAACATTCTTTTGCAGCGCAAACTTTTCCACTTCTCCGTCGGAAAGTTTAGGTGCCTCAAGTACCGCCAGCGCCACCACCTTGGTCCCGTCGCGAATCAGAATCGAGCGCTCTTCTTTGTTGCCCTTCAGCGCCAGTTGGATGCGGCCCTTCACATCCAGCCCGTTGATCTTCTGCATCGTGTTCTCGCGCTTCGGCGCCGCCGGAGCGTGAGCCACCGCGCGCCCTGCCGGCTTCGCAGCCACCGCCGCTGCCGAGGCCTTCCCGGTGGGCGTCGAGACTTTCTCTGCGGAGCTCGCAATGTCCTGCACCGCCGACACCGGAAAATAGTCAGCTCCTAGCAAATCCATAATCCCGCCAATCGGCTGAAAAGGTTTCCCCTCTTCCGCAACAATTTCCGTCGCGTGCTCGGCCAGATAAGCTGAAATATGCTCCTCGGGAACCTCCCCTTCTTCCTCTGTCGATGACGCCGCCTGTTCGGCAGTGGCTTCAATCGCTGCACTCGCGGTTTCCGGCACCGCAGGCTTGGGCACCGCGCTTTCCGCAGCCATAGCCGGCTCGTCCGCACTTTTGCCCCCGCTCAGGAGTGCAGCAAGCGTCGCGGCCTCATTCGCCTTCAAGTACGGATTCGCTCGCAGCGCTTCTAAAATGCCCGTCGACGCCCGTACTCGCGCACTCCCTAACATGGCCGAAATATTTTCTGCAGATGCAGAAATCGCAATCTTCGCCAATGCACTCTCGGGCACCGAAGGATTTTCGAGCAGTGCCGGCAACAACACCGGACGCAGATTGTCCGGCGCGACAAGATAGTCCAGCACCTCGCGCGACGTCTTCGGATCGGCTGCCGCGGCCAGCGAAGCCTTCTCGTCCCACCCCGCCAGCGTCATCCGCGCCAGGTCGCCAAACACCTTGTTGTGCTTGGCCAGATAAACCAGAATCTCCAGATTCTCGTCCGGCGGCACCGACAGCGCTCCGCGCGCCGCAAACTGCATCATGTTCGACGGCAACTTCGACGCCCGAATTTGATCAATCATGCGTGCCATCGTTTACCCCTCGGACCGGCGAGGACCTTTCCTCTTTGCCTTCGCTCTCACCTCAAGATCCCGCACCGCAATTTCAAACTCGCGAACCAACCGGTTCGGCTTGCCCAGCTGAAATTCCTTCAAGCAATGCCCGATAGTACCAAAGCGTGCCATCGCGCCCGCCGTTGAAACGTTCCCAAATGGATTCCCCAACTTCCCGGTAATCGGAAAGAATGGAGCGCACGTTGTTCAGTTTGTCTGCCGCAGAAACCAGCCTCGTTTCCCCGTCCGCACTCTTCAAATGCCGGAGATAGTTTTCTTTTCGCTCCCGCCACGGCGGCTTCGGAAAAGTATCCGAGTCCGTGCATCCATCCACAATTTTCGCCACGCGCGATCCAAATGTTCGCTTCACTTCTTGCAACATCGGAGCTCCGCCGCAGTCTTCCACCACGTCGTGCAGCAGCGCGGCAATCGCGATGTCCTCGTCGCCGCCATACTCCAGCGCCAGCGAAGCCACTCCCATCAAATGCGCGATGTATGGCGTTGTCGAAGCCTTGCGCACCTGCCCAGCATGTTTCTCCGCCGCGAAAAGAAACGCTTTCCGAAATCGCGGACCGAGCTTAATCGCGTTTCCCTGCTTCCCGCCCACTATTTCTCCTGTTTCTCCCCGCGCCGCGCCAGCAAATACGCCCGGATGAACGGCTGCAAATCCCCGTCCAGCACGCGATCGACATCGCCCACCTCAGTCTTGGTGCGATGATCCTTGATCATTCGATAAGGTTGCAGCACGTACGATCGAATCTGCGATCCGAAATCGTTGTCGAGTTTCGAATCCTCAATCTTCTTCGTGGCAGCGCGCTTTTTTTCCATCTCGTATTCATACAGCTTCGACCGCAACATGCTCATCGCGCGCTCCCGGTTCTTATGCTGCGACCGTTCGTTCTGGCAATTCGCCACCAGCCCCGTCGCAATGTGGGTGATCCGCACCGCCGAATCCGTCGTGTTCACGTGCTGTCCGCCCTTGCCGCTCGACCGGTAAGTATCGGTGCGAATATCTTCCGGCTTAATCACGATGTCGATGCTGTCATCGATTTCCGGCGAGACAAACACGCTGGCAAACGAAGTATGCCGCCGCTTCGCCTGATCGAACGGCGAAATCCGCACCAGCCGGTGCACTCCGATTTCGCTGGTCAGCAATCCAAACGCATACTCGCCATTCACCGCGAACGTCGCCGATTTCAGCCCCGCCTCTTCGCCCGGCTGATAGTCGTAAAGAACCGTTTCGAACCCCTGCCGCTCGGCCCATCGTAAATACATGCGCAGCAGCATGTCCGCCCAGTCTTGCGATTCGGTTCCGCCCGCGCCGGGATGAATCGTCACAATCGCATTCAGAGCGTCGTTCTCACCGGAGAGCAGCGTCTCCGTCTCCAGCTTGTCGACCAACTCGCGCAGGGATTCGATCTCGCGGCGCAACTCGGCGTCCACATTCTCGCCTTCCTTCGCCAGATCGAAGTAGGCGGCAATGTCATCGCCCCGCCGCGCCAGGTCGGCGTCAGTGGCCAGCAAATGTTCCAGCCGCTTTTTCTCCCGCATGACTTGCTGGGAGCGCTGCGGATTCGACCACAAATTCGGGTCGGCGGACTGCTTCTCAATTTCGCTTAATTGCGGACGGAGTTTGTCCGCGTCAAAGATACTCCCGAAGTTCGCGCACCTTTTTGCTCAGCGCGCCATATTCCTGCTCTAACTCTTGATTCATGAGGATACTTCTACCTTCTTGCCCGCTTTCACGGGAAAACCGAAGCGCGTGAGTAGCGCCCCTGCTGAAATTATCGCACACAGCCACGCGAACCAATCCCCGTGCCGCGTGTAGAACGTGGTTACCGAAGTGAGTGCATATGGCGCAACCAGTGCAGCACGCACCTTTCGCGGTAGCCGCGCCACCGTCCGTCCGTAAGGATCGATCGACGCCGTCACACCGGTATCTGTCGCGCTCAGAATCCAGCGGTTGTTCTCGATCGCGCGCATGCGTGTCTGATTCAAATGCTGCGCATACGCTCCGCTATCGCCATACCATCCGTCATTCGAAATGTTTACGAAAGCCTGTGCACCATTGTTCGCGAACTGCCGCACCTCATCCGGGAATACCGACTCATAGCAAATGAAAATCCCCAGCGGCATGCTTCCGGCATTCAGGGGCGCTCTCGACGTCCCCGCCTTGAACTCTCCAACTTCCTTCGTCAGACCGCCGGCAAAAGAAAACAACCACGGAAATGGTAAATATTCTCCGAACGGCACCAGATGCACTTTGTCGTATCTCGCTGTCCACTCGCCCGACGGACTCACCAGCGCCGCCGAGTTGAAAGCTTCCGAGGCCGACCCGCCATTCTGCGTCGCCGGCGTGCTCCCGATCGCGCCCGTTACCACCCAACTGCGGGTAGTACGCGCCATCTCACTCACTGGCGACCGGAATAGCGGATCACTAGTAAAAAAGGGCGCAGGCGATTCCGGCCACACGATCAAATCCACCTTGCCATGCGCCGATTCGGTCGCGTTTGACGAGGACGACGTCGAAGCCTCCGCCTTCACGCTAAGATCTGTCAGCTCGCGCAGCGTGCGCTCAAACGTCTCCCGCGTCCAATTCTCGTCCACCGGAACATTTTCCTGCACCAGCAGCGCGGCGCGATCCCCCGCCAGCGCAGGAACATCCACCAGCCTTCCGGCCTGTAACACCGCCGCCGCCACCACCGCCGCCAGCAATAACGTGTTTCGTTTTTTTCTCGGAACCAGAAATGCCGCGGCCACGGCAACGTTCACGAGCATGATCTCGAACGAAATTCCGTACACACCGGTCCACGTCGCGATTCGGCTCAGCGAAATGTTATCCACTTGCGCCGTCCCCAGCAGATCCCAGGGAAATCCCGTCACCCGCGTCCGCGCCAACTCCACCGCGACCCACAGAAACGGCACCGCGATCAACGCCCGACGATTGTCGCGCCCCGGCCCCGCCGCCAATCCCACCAGAAGCCCGAACAGCCCGTGATAAAGTCCGAGATAAAGACAGAAGAGAAACAGCGCCAGCACAGCTGCTGCTACGCTCAGCCCGCCATGCTCGTGCATCGTGTCATATATCCAATAACACGTGCCGGCATACCACAGAATTCCAGAAGCATACGCCAGCAGGAAACGCCTGTCCTGGCGTCGCTGACCGAAGGTGAACCGAGCCGTCAATCTCCAACGCCCCCGCCGGCCTCGCCCGGAGCAGAGCCACAATCAGCGGAGCAAATGCCACCCACGATAAAACATAAAGCCCGGGCAGCGGAAAAATGAGAACCTGCAACAGCGACGACAGACCGACCAACAGCCAGGCGCTGTAGTGAATTTGCCGCACCGGCAAGAATAACAAAACGTTTAGCGCTGAGCGGAAAGCAAAAATATCCTTGTCATTCCGAACCGAGCGGAAAGCTCGGTGAGGAACCTGCTGTCCTCGCTGTCGCCACGAATCCCCGCACGAACTCGACAATCTCCTCCGTCACATACGGCGGAGGCGCAATCCTAAACACTGGCCGCCCCGCCACCGGCTTCAAAGAAACGCCTTGCCACTCTGCTCCACCATGCGCGTAGTCATGCAAAATCACCGCGCCCGCCCGATCCAGAAACTCCTGCGCCGACTTCTTGAAATCCTCCGTCCCCGGATCAAGCACGGTCATATACAAATCCGGCCGCAAAAACTTCAAAACGCTGTTCGATTCCAAGATGATATTGCTTGATGATTCAATCCGCCGCCGCAAAGCCGGCATCGCCTCAGCCAGCCTTCCGTGCTCCGTCCTCACCCACAACGCCCGCTCCGCCCCCGCCACCAAAAACCGCGAACTATCGGATTCCCCTCCGCGATCCTTCTCCTCCGAGATTGCCCAAGAATGATCCGCAGTTGCGCAATCGCACACCTCTCCATTCGCCGAGCAAACCCCGTGCCCGTACTGGGTAATCTTCACCGCCGTCCAATCGTATTCGCGCAGCGCGGCAATCAAACCCGCTACCACACTAGTCTTGCCCACACTTCGCGAATGCCCGCCAATCACGACGATTGCCATAAATAACGGCTTCCGGCTTCCGCTTCCGCTTCCCCGCCGCGACGCAGTGGTCGGAGGCCCGAAGCTGCTCCTACTTTTTCTCTCTCTTCGATAACCGCGCCAGCGCCGCCAGTTGCTTCAGATACTGCCGCACCGGCTGCGCCGGAGTTCCCCAGAACGCCACGCCCTTGCCGCGCAAAATTTTATTCGGCAACACCCCGCCCTGCCCTCCCAGCATCACTCCTTCTTCGATGTGCGCATGTTCGCCAATGCCCACCTGCCCGCCCAGCACAACGTCGTTCTCAATCACGATACTCCCGGAAAGCCCGGTCTGTGCCGCGATCACCACGTTTTCTCCCAACCGGCAATTGTGGCCAATGTGCACCAGGTTATCGATCTTCGTGCCGCGTCCGATGCGAGTCTCGTCCAGCGCGCCGCGATCGATCGCCGTGTTCGCTCCAATCTCCACATCCTCTTCAATCACCAGCCGGCCGACCTGCGGAAATTTTTCATACCGCCCGCTTTTCGCATCGCGCACATATCCAAAGCCGTCGCTTCCCAGCACCGCACCCGCATGCACCATCACGCGATCGCCCAAGGTTGTCCCCGGATAAATCGTCACATTCGGATAAATCTCGCACTCGCTCCCAATCTTCACTCCGCGCCCAATCACGCACCCGGCGCCGATTCTCGTGCCGTCGCCAATCTCCGCGTTCTCAGCAATCAGAGCGCGCTCCGCCACCACCACCTGCGACCCCAGGCGAACCGAAGAATGAACCACCGCACTCGCGTTTACGCCAGGCTTTTCACCTCGTTGTTTGTCTTGCAGAAACCGCGCCGCCCGTGCAAACGCCAGCTTCGGATGACGACAAATCAACAATGGCTTCCCCGTCGCTCCCGCCGCAAACTCTCCCGCAATCACTGCACCCGCCCCCGACTGCAGCGCCCGTGCAAGATATTTTTCATCTTCGACGAAAACGAGATCGTCCTTCGAAGCAGACGCAAGACTCGCCACCCCGCCCACCTGCGCGCTCGCATCCCCCTGCAAACGAACTTCGAGCGCCGCAGCAATCTCTTGTAAAGTGCGCTTCATCGCTCTCACTCTATCTCACAGCCCTGATTGGACGGAAGTCGCGCTGGCAACAATCGGAAATCAAAGGGCCGGAGGCAGCAATCGTCGAACTATGGCGCGTACGAGATGACCAAAAACATGAGATAACCAAAAAGACGATAATCAAGAATGCGTATGACCCACCGAATCATTCGTTCCCAGCGCATCGCCATCGTGACTCTCGCTCTGGCCACGCTAGCTCTAGCCCTACCCGCTCACTCGCTGGCCGAGCAGCCAGCTCGCCGCCTCATCCTCAAAGACGGCTCCTATCAATCCATCACTAAGTATGAGGTCAAAGGTGACCGGGTGCGCTACTACAGCGCTGAGCGTGAAGAATGGGAAGAACTCCCTTCCTTGCTCGTCGATTGGCCAGCCACCGAACAGTTCGAGAAAGAGCGCATGGCAGCTCCTGCGATTCCCGAAGCCGCCCTGATTGATAAGGAATCCGCTGCCGACCGCGAAGCCGACGAGCTCAGCCGGCCGCAAATCGCGCCTGGCCTCCGTCTGCCGGAACTTTCCGGAATGTTTCTACTCGACAATTTTAAGGGCCAGCCGCAGCTAGTCGAGGTGCAGCAGAGCGAAGGTGAGATCGATCGTGGCAAGAGTAGTATTTTGCGCGGAGCGCTCAACCCTGCCGGCGGGGCCAAGGAAACTATCGAGCTCGCGGGCGAGCACGCCGCAGTCTACGCCCATGTCGCAGTCCCTTCGATCTACGTGAAGACTGACGACGCCGTACCACCGCCCGGCGAAACCGATTCCGCTCAACCGTCCAAGCCCAGCCTCGATGCTCCGCGCGCACAGCCGCAAAGGCCCGAGCAGCCTGAACAAGCGACCGTTCCTTTTGACCGTTTCCGCATCGTGCGTCTGAAAGTGAAAAGCGGCAAACGCATCGTCGGCGATCTCAAACGCACCACCACTACCGGCAAAGCTGCCCAGGATCAAACTTCGGTCAAGACCACCATCGCCCGCATCTCCGGAGGCTGGCTCAAATTAACTCCCACCGAAGACCTCGCTCCCGGCGAATACGCCATTGTCGAAACGCAGGGATCGGACGCCATGAACCTTTACCTCTGGCCCTTTAGCGTGAACCCCAACGCGCCGGCAAACACGAATCCTTGGACGCCGGATGTAAAGGCTAAGAGTGCGGAGCCGGAAAAGCCAAAATAATTTCTTGCGGGTAGTTACTGGACTGCAGTTTTAGTAAACCACTTCCAGCCCGAGTACTGACAGACGAGGAGACTGAAACCGAGCGCAGGTATAGAACCTGCAAGACCACCCCACCCCGCGAACGGTGTAACCAACACAATTTCCGTGATCACGACCCCGAATACGAAAAGAGCCGACGTAAGCTCTCGGCAGCTTCTAAATTACAAAATCATCCGATTACAAAATTACCCATTTTTTCACTTCATCACTCCCCGCTGCGCAATTCCAATATTGTCGCGGGTCGTGTTCTTCACCAGATACATCATCTCGTCGGCCTGCCGGATGATGTCATGCGCATCGCGCGCGTCGTGCGGGTAAGTGGCCAGTCCAATCGAAGCTCGAACATTCAGATTCAGCCCTTCGTCGCGGCAAAAACTGCTGGCGCGCAACGCGTCGCGCAGCCGTTTTGCCACCACCAGCGCCTGATCTTTTCCCGTCTGCGGCAGCAGAACCACGAATTCGTCGCCGCCATAGCGAAAGGCAAAATCGATCAACCGCAGCTGCGCCTTCACCAGATACCCAATCTCCGCCAGCAGCTTGCTCCCAATCAAGTGTCCGTGCGTATCGTTAACTGACTTGAAATGGTCCAGGTCGATAAACAGCACGCTGAACTCGTAGCCAAACCGTGACGACCGGTAAACTTCCGTCTCCAGCGTCTTATAAAGATGCCGCGCGTTATAAAGCCCGGTGCAGTCGTCGGTGATAGTCAGTTCCTGGATCTTCTCGACCCAGCGCGCATTTTCAATCGCGATCGCCGCGTAGTCGCACAGCGCCTGCAGAAAGAAAACTTCCTGCTCGTTGAACTGCGCCCGGTCCACATTTACCAGTTGAATCACGCCCAGCACCCGCAGCCTCGATTTCAGCGGCACGGCAATAATCGACCGCGTCTCCCACTGCGTGGTTTCGTCAACCCGCCGGGCAAACCGCGGGTCTCCATCCACATCGTTCAAAATCACCTGCTCGCCGTGCTTCGCGACCCATCCCGCAATCCCCTCGCCCACCTTCAGCCGAACGTTCTTCAGCGCTTCCGCCTTATCGCCCACCGCAATCGCGAAATACAGCTCGTCCTTCTGCTCGTCCACCATCAGCAGCGACCATGTATCTGGACGGAAGTATTCCGCCATTTTCTCCATGATGGTTTGCAGAATCGAGTCGAGGTCCAGCGACGATGTCAGCGCCTTGGCCACGTCGTGGAAAATATTGAGCTCCTGGCTCTGGCGGGTTAGCTGTGTGCCGACGGCCTCGGACATGCGGGCTTCCTTCATCTCCCGTGGAACGCGGACGCTTGCGCCCGCGAGCCTGATACTTGACCCTTGGTCTTCGAATCCCTGATCTTCAGAATCGTGGTCTTCAGAATCGTGATCCGCGAATCGCTACCCAAGTTTCGAATCGACAATTCGCGGCATGGACGAGTGACAGTTCCAAAAATTATAGATTCCCGTCCCTCGCCACGGCAATGAACGTTGGTAACCTGAACCCCTAAAGCCAACGGGTTCCTGCTCTCCGCTCGCGGTCAATCCGGGTTGACCCGGCGACCGCTCCTTGGCGTACTCTAATAAATGTATGTCAGCCGCCCTTCGATACTCCCTCGCCCTCGCCCTTGCCTGCGTTCTGCTGTTTTTCGCAGCAGCAAGCTCCTTCGCCCAAACCGCCCCTCCCGCAGTGCCCAAAGTCGAACCGGTCGCCGAAGTCGACGCCGGCCTGGGCCCCTGCACCGCCGATTTCATTATCACGGACGCAGACGGCAAGCCCATCTATGCCGCCAACATCCGCGTCCACATCGCCTACGGATTCATGAGCCTGCACAAGTTCGACCTCCAGGTCGGAACCAATGCCGACGGCAAAGCCCGCTTCATCGGCCTCCCTGAAAAATCCAAGCAAGGACTTTTCTTCCGCGCCTCCGAAGGCGACCGCGAAGGCTCGGTTTTCGACAACCCGTCCCAAGCCTGCAAAGCTCAATTCACCGTCGTGCTTCGGAAAACACAACCTCAGCAGTAAGGCTTCGTTCGTGGACGGCCAGTTGGAAGGGCAAGATCCGCCAGCCTAGAGGACTTTAGACCCCTTTCCTCACCTTAACTCTGGCATCTGCGCCCGCCTTCGCCTATGATTATTGGCCGTCGATGCGGGCTTTTACCGTCGCTCCGCCCGCCGGAGTCCGCTGTGGGATTATTCGGAGAAAAACTTCGCAGACAGCGCGAGTTGCGCGGCCTCACGCTCGAAGCCATCTCGACCACTACCAAAATTGGCACCCGCATGCTCCGCGCGCTCGAGGACGAGCACTTCGACCAACTTCCCGGCGGTGTTTTCAATAAGGGTTTTGTCCGCGCCTACGCGCGCCAGGTCGGTCTCGACGAGGACGAAGCCGTTACCGATTATCTGACCGCCCTCCGCGAAAGCCAGATTCAGTCTCAAAATCTGCTCCCTAACTTCCGCAATGGCAGATCCGTGAGCGAACCCGATCCTCGTAATCCCGAACGTGACAGCCTTTATCGAGGAAACGATCATCACGAGTCGCCAGGCTCCCACAACCGTCTCCAATGAGGTCCTCGATGAGAACCAACTGCTCGCACTGCCGCCTACAGCGGATCGGCGCATAAAGACCCGTCGCAAAGAAATTCGCCGCAGGGACGACCGTGAAGTTCATACTCACGAGGTGCAGGAAGTTCTTGCAGCTGAAACTCGCCCCCATGATAATCACGATCATGAAGTCCTCGACCATGAAGCCTCCTCGCCACCGCTTTCTTTCCTGAATCTCAGTTTCGAGCCCTCGCCTCCGCATCTTCCGGCGCAAGAGCAAATCGAACCCGTGGTCCCCGTCCTTGTGGATCCTCCTCCCCAGCGTATTCCCTGGAAAAAGGTTGCCGTCCCTTTAGTTGTGATCACGCTGGTCCTGGCCTACTGGACTCTGCACCGCCGCAGCCAGTCGGCGGCAGCATCGCAGCCGCAGCCCGCGCTTTCGAGTTTTTCCACTGCGCCCGTTCCCTTCGCGACCGCCGCAACCAAGCCCGCAATCCGTGCCACTCCCGCGCCAGCCCCGGAGCCTAGCGCATCAGCCATTGTCCAACCTGCCTCCACTCTCACCGAGACGGACGAGAATCCGCCAATCGCCAAGGCCCGCGCTCATCCTGTCATCGCCCAGTCACCGCCAACTTTCACGCTGCTCATTCGCGCCACACAAACGTCCTGGGTTTCGATCACCGCCGATGGCGAGCCCGTCGCCAAAGAAACTCTCATCGCGCCTGCCCACACCTCCGTTCGCGCCGCCCACGAGATCGTCGTCCAGGCCGGCAACTCCGCGGGGGTCAGCTTTCAGCTCAACAATAAAGAAATCCAGGTCAGTGGAAGCCCCGGCGAAGTCCGAACTTATACCTTTGATTCCGAGGGAATGCGAGCTTCCGCCGCGTTGCCAGGTCCGAACGCTTCGCGTTAACCCCGCCGCCAATTTGACCCCTGAGTGATCTGTGGAAACGCAGCCGCACCGGTGCGAGCCCGTGGTCTGGTCCATTCGTGTTTTTTCTTAGAAAACTCTTAAAGACTCACTCCTCCTTCGAATTCTGCCGATGATCGTTCTGACAGCGCCCCCGATTCGCTGCTTGTGGCTTCCCCGGGATTGAGTTGCCAGGCCAACGATGATCAAGATTCTCCTTGTCGAAGATAGTAAGTTCCTCAGGCTCGCAACCGAACGCGCCTTGGTTCACGCCGGCTATGACTTGACCAGTGCTGGAGACGGCGACGAAGCTTTGCGCCTCGCCCGCGAGCAAATTCCCGATCTGATTTTGCTCGACCTGTTGTTACCCAAGACCAGCGGGCTCGACGTGCTCAAAGCGCTGAAACAGGACTCCGCCACCAAGGCCATCCCAGTTGTCGTAATGACAGGAATGTCCCAAAAGAATGCAGCCCGGCTGCAGCATGACGGCGCCGTGGGTTTCCTCGAAAAATCTGACCTCGAGTTGGATAAGGGTTCCGCAAGGCTACTCACAGCCGTCAAAGAGATCCTCAAGAATCTTCCGTCCGCAAAAGCGCCAACTACTGCCGTCTAAGTGTTGGTCTGGCTAAGGATTACCCTGGCTAGTCCGCGGGCCGTGACAAATTGGGGTCTACTACCTTGCTTGCTTTCTTCCGTAACGCCACCGGTTACCTGTGGTAAACAAAACACTTGCCGGCGGGAACCTGCAACTGGCGACCCGGAGTCTATCCTGTTGAGCGGACCGAGCGCTTACCGATCCAGTGGCCGACAATTTTTCGGTTCACGATAGGTGGAAAATCCCTATAATCAGAGGACGCCTTCATTATGGCGGGAGCAACCACCTTGGGAGATTTGGCAAGCGCAATCGGCGTTCGGGCAGAAGAGGCGGCCATTGTGGCCGACCTCAAAGCCGGATCGGAAACGGCTTACGCCTGGCTGATTGGCGAATTTCAGCGTCCGGTTTACGGGCTCGTCTATCGCATGGTAAGCGATCCCGCCGACGCCGCCGACACTACGCAGGACGTGTTCCTGAAGGTATTCCGCGGCATGAAGCACTTCCATGGTGAATCCAGCCTGAAGACTTGGATTTACCGCATCGCCTTGCACGAGGCCGCGAACCGCAAGCGCTGGTGGTTCCGCCACAAGGCGCATGAGACTTCCATTGAGCCGTCCGAATCGGAGGGCTCGGCGAACACGGACGACGCGATGCTGACCGCGCTCACCGATCAGCACGAGTCACCTTTCGATAACGTGGCGCAGCACGAATTACAGCAGCGGGTAGATGCGGAATTACGCCGGGTCGCGGAGCCTTACCGCACCACTCTGATTTTGCGGGACCTGGAAGAAATGTCCTACGAAGAGATCGCGGAGATTTTGCAGATCTCTCTGGGAACGGTGAAATCGAGATTGACACGCGGACGGCAGGCCTTAAAGAAGCGATTGGCACCGTACGTGCGAGAGGTAGGGCAGGAGCTGGGGCTTGCCCTGCCTGACGAACAAGACGAGGATGTCGCCGCCGATTTGCGGCAACGGGTTGCTGGAGGGGGTAGAAAGCTCGAGGTGACGCCATGAAGTTCATGGCCACGAGGTCCGGATCCATGACGCCTGGATCAGGAATGAACTCAATGTTGAGCTGCGACAAAGCGACGGAATTGCTATCGCCCTATCTGGATGGGGCCGTCACCGGCACGGAGATGCGCGCCCTGCGCGAGCATCTCGACGCCTGCGCTGCATGCACGCGCGAATACACTTTGCTGCGCCAGACGCAGCAATTGCTTAGCAGCGCCGGCCGTCCCCATGTGCCCGCCGACCTGGGGCTGAAACTGCGCCTCGCCATTTCCCGCGAAGCCGCCCAAACCCGCCGCCCACGCTTTGAAGGCTTGCGCGTGCGCCTCGAAAACACTTTGGAAGCGTTCATGGTCCCAGCCACCGCCGGACTGGCCTGCGCCGTTGTCATCTTTGGCCTGGTGGCCGCCATCCTCGCCATCCCCGGACAGCTGCAGGCGAATAGCAAAGAAGATGTTCCGCTGGTCTTGAACACCGGTCCCGAACTGCAGCAGACTTCCTTCGGCACCATGAGTTCCATCAACGCCGAGTCGCTCGTCATCGAAGCTTATGTCGATTCGCGCGGCCGGGTGGAGGATTACAAGATCCTCTCCGATCCCGGCGCCTCGCAGGAACTTTTGCCGCAAGTGAAACGGATGCTCATCTTCACCACGTTCCGTCCCGCTATGTCGATGGGCCATCCCATCTCATCGCGCGCCGTGATCTCGTTTTCGAGAATCAGCGTCCACGGATAAGGTTGCCTCGGCTGATTTCACAACGATGCATCTGAGTCCGACCGGAAAACCCTTTCCCTACATCGGGTTCCCGCTGTATAGCCTACTTTCGGCCGAAGCGGTAGCCTTGAAGCCATCGGCGACCGCTACGCTGAATTTTCGCCCGTCCGGAAAGGGGACCGTGGTTCGTATTTTCCTGGTCGACGATAATGCCGTAATGCGCTCTCACCTTCGCGCCTTGCTCGAAAAGCAGGAGGAATGGGTGGTCGTAGGCGAGGCCGAAGATGGACGCCACGCCCTGGAGAAGTGGAATGAAAACGCACCCCACCTCACCGTCATGGACTTCGTTATGCCTGAAATGGACGGCCTCGAAGCCTCGCGGCAACTGTGCAAGCAGCATCCCGGCGCCCCTATTTTGATGGTGACCATCGACCCCTCCAAGCAATTGGAACAAGAGGCTAAAAAAGCCGGAATCAAGGGTCTCGTTGCCAAGGCCGACCTTTCCGCAATTTTCGCTGCCGTCCACGCACTCATCAATGGTGAGACTTACTTTCAGATGACTCCTGCCACCGCTTGACCCGCTTTACCGTCCAGCCAGCGCTTCGTCACCATAGGCGATTCCGAAGGAGAATTAGACCTAGCCCGTTCGCGGATGATAGGAATTCTGTCGCCGCTCAACATCCGTATCGTTCCGTCCAGCGCTGCATATTCTTCTATTGAATTCATCACAAAGCAGTTAATGTAAAACTCATTGCGCGCTAACCAAGCCTCTGATAGCCTTTTCGAGGACTTCTTTTTGATCATTCTTTCGTATCGTCGTCGCGACCGTGTGCCCTTACCGCGGCTCTCGCCATAAGTAAAGTCCGAAGCAGCTATCTAAGGAGAACAAATCTTGGCCGCAACCAAAAACCCTATTCTATTTACGTCCGAATCCGTTACCGAAGGCCATCCTGATAAGATCGCCGACCAGATTTCCGATGCCATCCTCGACGCTTGTCTCGCCGAAGATCCCGGCAGCCGCGTCGCCTGCGAAACTCTCACCGCGACCGGCCTCGTCGTCATCGCCGGCGAAATCACCACTAAGGCCTATGTCGATTTTCAACAGGTCGTTCGCGGTACCGTGCAAAGCATCGGCTACGACAACGCCCTTCACGGTTTCGACTGCAACACCTGCGCCGTCATCTCCACCATCAACAAACAGTCCGGCGACATCGCCATGGGCGTCGACACCGGTGGCGCCGGCGACCAGGGAATGATGTTTGGTTATGCGTGTAATGAGAACGAAGAGTTGATGCCGACGCCGATTTCGTTGGCGCACAAGTTGACCATGCGGTTGTCGCAGGTGCGAAAAAATGGCGCGCTCCCCTACCTTCGTCCCGATGGAAAATCGCAAGTTACGGTTGAGTACGACGCGAAGGGGAAAGTGCGGCGCGTCGATGCCGTCGTGATTTCCACCCAGCACGCCGAGACCGTTACCAACGACGAATTGCGCGCCGGAATTTTGCGGCATGTGATTCAGGCGGTGATTCCCGCCCATCTGCTGGACGAAGACACGAAGTACCACATCAATCCCACCGGGCGATTCGTGATTGGCGGCCCTATGGGAGACACCGGACTGACGGGCCGGAAGATTATTGTCGACACCTACGGCGGCATGGGACGTCACGGTGGAGGAGCGTTCAGCGGAAAGGATCCGACGAAGGTGGACCGCTCGGCAGCTTACATGGCGCGGCACATTGCCAAAAATATTGTTGCCGCCAAGCTCGCCGACCGCTGCGAAGTGCAACTCGCTTATGCCATCGGCGTCGCCGGACCCGGTAAGCGTGCGAGTGGATACTTTTGGCACGGAGAAAGTGGATCCCGAAATTATTCCGGACTTGATTCGTGCGCACTTCCAGCTGACCCCGCGCGGGATTATCAAGTCGCTCAATTTGCGGCGCCCGATTTACAAGAAGACGGCGGCGTACGGACATTTCGGACGCAACGATCCCGACTTCACTTGGGAAAAGACGGACAAAGCGGCGAAGTTGGCCAGTGAAGCGGGTGTGCACGAGCCGGCGGGTGCGCGCAAGTAGCGCTTCGGTAGAAACCCCGCTTGTCTAAAATGAGAAATCGAGAAGTGGGGCGCCGGCGCAAACCAAAACGGAGCGGCTCACCAAAGTGTAATTTCGGTGATAGGCCGAAAGGCTTACTCACTTAAGGGTATTTGGGTATGCTGAACTTGGTTCCGGGTCGTGTATTCTGACAGGGTACGGGCGCAATCAAAGCTACTCTCCCAACTAACACAGAAGCAACCAACACAATTTCTCAGCGGGAAGGCGCCACAGGAGGCGTATGTCAACAGCGGCACAGATCAATTACGACGTGAAGAGTTTGGAACTGGCGGAGCTGGGCAAGAAGCGCATCGAGTGGGCGAACCAGTCGATGAAGGTCCTGCAGATCATCCGCAAAGAATTCATCAAGAACCAGCCCCTGAAGGGCATTCGCATCTCGGCCTGCCTGCACGTGACGGCGGAAACCGCGAACCTCGCAATTTGCCTGCGCGACGGCGGAGCCGACGTGGTGCTCTGCGCCTCGAATCCGCTCTCCACGCAGGACGATGTCTCGGCCAGCCTGGTGCGCGATCAGGGCATTCCGGTCTACGCCATCAAAGGTGAGGACAACGACACCTATTACAACCACATCCTGGCCGCCATCGATCACAAGCCGCACATCACAATGGACGATGGCGCGGACCTGGTGACGATTCTGCACACCAAGCGCACCGACAACCTGGAAGGGGTGATCGGCGGCACCGAAGAGACAACGACTGGCGTGATCCGCCTGCGCGCGATGGCCAAGGAAGGCGTCCTGAAGTTCCCGATCGTCGCGGTGAATGATGCCGACACCAAGCATCTGTTCGACAACCGCTATGGCACGGGACAGTCCACGATCGACGGCATCATCCGTGCTACGAACTTCTTGCTTGCAGGATCGAAGTTCGTAGTGGCCGGCTACGGCTGGTGCGGACGCGGTCTTGCCAGCCGGGCACGCGGCGCTGGCGCCGAAGTAATCGTCACTGAAGTCGATCCCACGAAGGCCCTCGAAGCCGTGATGGACGGCTTCCGCGTGATGTCGATGACGGAAGCAGCCAAGCTCGGCGACGTGTTCTGCACTGTCACCGGCAACAAGAGCGTGCTGACCAAAGAACATTTCGACCTGATGAAAGATGGCGCGATCATTTCGAATTCCGGACACTTCAATGTGGAGATCGATATTCCGGCGCTCGAGAAGATGTCATCGTCAAAGCGCACCACGCGTACCTTCGTCGACGAATACTCATTGAAAGACGGCCGTAAGATCAATCTGCTGGGCGAAGGCCGGCTGATCAATCTGGCAGCGGCGGAGGGACATCCAGCGTCGGTGATGGATATGAGCTTTGCCGACCAGGCGCTATCAGTCGAATTCATGGTGAAGAATTACCAATCGCTCGAGAAGCGGGTCTACAAAGTTCCCGACGAACTCGACAAGCGGGTTGCCAAGCTGAAGCTGGAATCGATGGGCATCAAGATCGATCGCCTCACGCCCGAGCAGGAAGAGTATCTGGCGGGCTGGAGCGAGGGAACGTAGGAACGGGTGTTAGGTCTCGGGTCTTAGGCTATTGCGGGGCGGCGCGAGCCGCCCCGTTTCGCTTTTCCAAAACCCTCCCAAACTCCTTGTCCTTCCGTGCGACTGAAACAGCCTGTTGTCATTCCGACGCGCGAGCGAGCGAGACAGGAGGAATCTGCTGCTGTGCTTCGTTCCCAAACCCACTCATTGCCAAAACCGGGGTTGGGTGGGCCACCCGCCCTAATACCCTCCCCCCTCCCCTTGATCTTTTGGATCATCGAGTTAGCGGGAAATTGCCTGCAAAATCCGTGGTCTAAAGGACTTAGGGCTAAAATCCATGAAATAAAAGAGTTACGGCCTGACTCTTGCGCCGGGATCGCCTTTGTCACTCTCACTCGATTTACTGTCTTGCTGGGCAAGCATGAACGAATCGAGAGCTGGGCACAAGGTCAGACGTCACAAGGCGTCTTGTGGGTTTCTTTGAGGTCACTGTCGTCTCGGGGAAATTGCGGAGCGTCGCGTCTGTCCCTGAGTTTCCCCTCAGGCACCTGTGACGTGTGAGCATCCCCACTCAAGCCAAAACCGGGGCTTGAATGGGCCACTCACCGGGGATTAGGCTTTGCCGAAAAAGATAGCCAATGGATTCATCGGTGCATCGAAACGATTAAGGAGAACCTCATGTCACCGAGTCCGCACAGTCGAGTCGCAGAGCTCCATAACCTTGCGGCCCATGCCCACGCCGACGCCGCCGTCGCACATGGTAAGGGGGATCATCTGACGGCCCATGAACTCAGCAAAAAGGCGCTCGAGTACTCCAGGAACGCCCTCAAGCTCTCGAAAGAGCTTGCCATGAAGGTCCCGCGGTCCAGAAAAGCAAGAGGGGCGTAGACCTGCGTGTGACATCAATCCTTGTTATCCACAGCCAACGGCGCGTGAATCTCATTGAAAAACTCGCCAGAGATAGCGGATAGTGTCTCCCGCAGGTTGAATGAGGAATCGAGGAGAAACCCTGATGAAACGAAACTTGGGGCTGTGCGTCGTTCTGGCGCTGTTCGCCGGAATGTGGTGGGCGGGGCGGGCCAGCAACGTGGGCTTGATGGCCGCTTCCGCTGCTGCGGAGAAAAACGTGTTTACGCCGGACACCGTTCAGTACGGTCCGCCGCCGCCGTTTGTGGCGCCGGGGGCACAACTGGCCGTGCTGGAAGGCAATCCGCTTGCGGAGAGCGGAGACTACACGGTGCGATTAAAGATGCCGGACGGATATCGAATCGCGCCGCATTGGCATCCCAAGCGCGAGAACGTAACCGTGATTTCAGGGATGTTCAAGGTTGGGATGGGGGATCGTTTTGTGGAGAGCAGCATGCTGACCCTTCCGGCCGGCAGCTTTGCCTATCTTGATCCCGAGATGCACCACTATGCAATGGCCAGCGGCGAGGTAGTAGTGCAAATCCACGGAGTGTCGCCAGTGCAATTTAATTATGTGAACCCGGAGGACGACCCCAGCAGGAAGAAGTAGACGTTTCCGCATACAGGTTCTACGGTATTGTCGGCGCCAAGCGCTGGCGATATGTTGTTAAGTGAAAGTTTGAAAGCAGCTCGAGCCCAAGAAGCGGTCATGGGTTAGCGTCCTGAAAAACGGACGTTCCGACCCTCACGACCGCTTTTTTATTTGTCTTGAAGCTGCCGGTTTGCCGTCCCTTCATTCCTCCCTTTTCTGGTTTGACCCTCTGAGACGAAGTCCTTACACTTAATGTGTTCTCCGCCATGCATACCGCATATCTCCCGTGGAGGTTTTCCTGAGTTTGCGACTACGAATTGCGATGTTCGCGGTCTTGATCGGGCTGCTCGGATCAGTGTGCGGAGCGCAGGACGCTGGACCGCAGAGCCAAGGTCAAGCGGACCAGCCTCCGCAGAATCCTGCTCCACAGGAACAAGCTCCACCGAGCCAGTCGTCTTCGAAGGATCAGACTCCGGAAGAATCTCCACCGAACCAGTCCGCAAAGAAGCCGACTCCACAGAAGCCGACCCCGCCGAACCCGTATTTGCAGGAGCGGTCTCCGATCGCGCTCGATTCGAGCGAGACGCTGTTTGCGGTGCTGACCGCGCTCAACGCGTGTGGTTACGACCAGGACTTGACCACGTCAGATGCCACGCGAAGCAACGTGCGAGCCGAAGTGCAGCGGGTATTAGCGGAATCGGAGGAAGCGGAAGCCGCGCGGACTGCGGTCTGCGAGTTCTACCTGACTCATACAGAAGAGCGAAATACGAACCACAGCTTGTCGCCGTATATTTCTCTGGCGCTCTACATGGATGGGCCTCCGCATTTTGTCCCGCGAATGAAGGAAGAAGACTTGCCGCCAGATGCCGCGGGGGTTGCGGAATTCGGGACGGTGCTCGAGCGCTTCTACGAAAAAGCGGGATTGCATTCCATTTGGGAGCGGCACCGCAGGGACTACGCAGCGGCCATGAACCGTTATCACGAGCCGCTGGCCAAGATGGTGTTTGATACCGAGATCTACCTGAAACAGCCTTCCTCCCAGTATTTGGGGCGGAGGTTCACGATCTATCTCGATTTCATGGGTTCCCCGAACGAGACGGATGCGCGGAACTATGGGGCGGATTACTACATTATTGTGTTCCCGGCTCCAAACACGCCGTCGGGAGCGACGCCGAAGTCGGCCCTGAAGATGGATCAGATTCGGCATACGTTTCTTCACTATGAACTGGATCCGCTGGCCAGCAAGCACTTCACCGCCATCATGCGGCTGGAACCGCTGCTGCAATCGGTGAAGCGGGCGCCGCTCGAAGAAGCCTTTAAGACGGATATTTCGCTGCTTGTAACGGAATGCCTGGTGCGCGCCATCGAGATCCGAACCACGGGAACGAAGCAGGCGGCGGACGAGGCGTTGCGGGCCCAGGCAGTGGATGACGCCGTCAAGCAAGGCTACATTCTGACGCGGACCTTCTACGACACGGTAGTGGCGTTTGAGAAGGATCCGGCGGGCATTCGCAACGCGTATGGCGATTTCCTCGCAACCATCGACGTAAAGAAGGAAGAAAAAGCGGCGGCAGAAGTTCAGTTTGCCAGCAAGACGTCGCCGGAACTGGTCCAATTGTCGCGTCCCGAGGAACGGCGGATGCTGTTGTCGGCGGAGAAGCGGCTGGCAGCGGGCGATCCCAAGGGAGCGCAGGAACTGGCGCAGCAGGCGCTGGACAAGAAGATTGGAGATCAAGGACGGGCGCTTTTCATTCTGGCGGAAGTGGCCGTGGCCAACAAGAACCGGGATGGGGCGCAGGATAATTTTCAGAAAGCGATTGAAGCGACCAAGGATCCCAAAGTGGTGGGATGGTCGCACGTGTATTTGGGGCGGATCCTGGACATGAAAGAGGAGCGCGAGGCGGCAGTGCAGGAGTACCAGGCAGCGCTCAGCTCGGCTGGACAGCTGCCCGAGATCAAAGCCGCGGCGGAACGAGGGCTGGCTCAGGCGTATGAGCCTCCCGCCAAGCCGCAGTGATTTGAGGAAGCGAGCCAACCGCGCGAGGAATGCGTCGCAAAGAGGGCGAGGCTTCGCGCGGCTCGCCCAGATCCTTCGCTAGGCAAAAAGCGCTTGCTCAGGATGACAGCGTGAAAGCGGACCCGGAGGTTACAATGCAGGGTTGCTAGAATCGGAAACGATTTCGGCTGTGGAGTCGGAATGAAGGCATAGCGGTTTCAAGGAGAGCGCATGAAGCGAACAGCAATCATCACGGTTATTGCAGTGCTGGGAATTTCAGTCTGGAGTTTCGGTCAGAGCAAGCCCGCTAGCGCGAGCACGACCTCGGGGCAAGCGGCAGGACAAACGGCGGCGCCGGCGGGAAAACGTCGCACCGCAAGCCAAGACGCAACCGGAGTTTGCACGCCTATCAATGCAGCGGCAGCGATCACCGATCCGGCGGCACAGGAAAAGGCGGCGGACGATTTCGCGGCGAAGTTTCCGGATAGCGAGTTGCGGGTCAGTGCTTTACAAACAGGTGATGCACTCCTACCAGCAGGTCAACAATGCCGACAAGATGTTGGCCATGTCGCGAAAAGTGTTGACCTTCGATCCGGACGATCCGGAAGCATTGTTGGGCGTGGCGCAGGTGCTGGCAGAGCGCACGCGCGACACCGACCTGGATAAAGATCAGCGGCTGGCGGAGGCCAGAAAAGATGCGGAGCGCGCGCTGGTCACGATCGATACGGATATTCCTACTGCCGGGGCGCCCGCAGGAGAAAATCGATGCCTACAAGGGATTTCTGAGATCCGAGGCTTACGCGATTTTGGGGACTTTGGATTTCAATGCAAAGGCCTGGGCGGCAGCGGAGCAAAATTTGAAGAAGTCGATCGATGCCTTCCCGCAGCAGCCGGATCCGATCGCTGTATTTCGTCTCTCCGTGGCGCTGGATATGCAGAACAAATATCCGGACGCGCTGAAGTATGCAGATCAGGCGGTCGATTTGACAAAGGCAGGCACAGGGGCCGGCGATGCGGCCCGCAAGGAGAAGGATCGATTGGTACAGCTGATCGGAGGCATCAGCGAACCGCCGGCGAAATGATGTGGAGGGCATGAAAAGCGCGATCGCTTTGTGAGTGGTGGATATCTGGTGAAACGAATAAACACTCAGGGGCTAGAGCCCTCGTTGGTTGTTGGCTCTAACCGGCACCCTTCGATATCTTTCAGGGCAAGCTCCTGAAGACATGTCCTTGCCCGGGGGGTTGGGCAAGAGATCTCGAAGTAATTTCATCATGAAAGAACGGGAAATTACCGCGCTGGAGACGGCGTTAGGCTACCATTTCCATCGCCGTGGAGTGATCGAGCAGGCGATAACTCACAGTTCGCAGGCGCGCGAGCAAGAATCGCAGCAGGCGGGCGATCACAAATATAGCGTCAACGATAACGAGCAACTGGAGTTTCTGGGCGATGCGATTCTGGCGCTGGTCACCAGCGAGGCCTTATTTCATCGCTTCCCGCAATTTCGCGAGGGTGAACTCTCCAAGCTGCGCGCCCATTTGGTGAGTGAGCGGCATCTGATCCGGGTAGCGCAGCAACTTGAGCTGGGACATTATCTACGGCTGGGGAGAGGCGAAGAGAAGAGCGGAGGGCGGAGTAAGACAGCCTTGCTGGTCGACGCGCTGGAGGCAATCCTGGCAGCGATTTATCTGGATGGGGGAATGGAACCGGCGCGCGAATTTATTCTGCGGGAGATCCTGGCTCCCGAACTGGAGCGGATGGAACGCCAAGGCGGCGCGCTGCCCATGACCGATTTCAAGTCGGCGCTGCAGGAGACTCTGCAAGGATTAGGAATGGCACAGCCTTCTTATATTCTGGTGGAAGAGGCTGGACCGGAACACAGAAAGACCTTTACGGTGGAAGTCCGACTGGACGGGAAAAAGAGCGAAGGCCGGGCGGAGTTCGTGGGACGCGCGCAGGGTTCCACCAAGAAAGCGGCTGAGCAGGACGCGGCGCGGCAGTTATTATCCCACCTGGCATCGCGGGCGCAGGTTGCAGCAAACAGAATGGAGCGGACGTCTCGCTCTCCGGATAAGTAGTTGTGGCGGGATCAGTGGAGTGAATGAATTCCTCAGACGAACATTTTGTGGATGATCGTGTTGTAGACGATCACGTTCCGGATGAAGGCATCCCAGAGCAGCATTTCGCGGAAGTTCGTAGAACTGCGGGGACGATGGGCGGTGGCGTGACCGGATCCATGCAGTCGCTGCTGGGAACGGTAGTGATCGCGGTATTCGTGATCACGTTTATCGTGCAGGCGTTTCAGATCCCTTCTCCTTCGATGGAGAATACTTTGCTGGTGGGTGATTATCTGCTGGTCAACAAGCTTTGCTATGGCGGAGGCGGGCTGGGAGATACTGTGATGCCCTACCGCAGGATCCGGCGGGGAGACGTTGTGGTGTTTCACTATCCCGTGAATCCGGTGCAGCATTTCGTGAAGCGGGTGGTAGGAATCCCCGGAGACCGGGTGAAACTGATCAACAAGCAGGTATTCGTGAACGGGGTAGCGTTGAAAGAGCCCTACGCAAACTTCACGCGCCCGGCCAATGACTTGTTCCGCGATAGTTTTCCGCGGCTGGATGTGGCGCCGGGTGAGACGCCGGAGTGGTGGATCCAGTTGCGCAAGCTGGTGGAGGACGGACAACTGATTGTTCCCCAGGGACATTACTTTGTGATGGGAGATAACCGGGACGATAGCTACGACAGCCGATACTGGGGTTTTGTGCCGCAGGCGAACATCATTGGCCGCCCGCTTCTGATTTACTGGTCGGTAAAAGAGGCGGACAGCGAGGTTACTTCGAGTTCGGTGGCGGGCAAAGTGGCGCACTTCGCCTATGCGATCACTCACATTTTTCAGATCACGCGCTGGAACCGGACGCTGCGGTCTGGTGAATTAGACTCACCGCGGCTAAGATAGGCCTGCACCCTTCAACTAAGGACGGATCGATCACGGTGGCGAAAAAAGATAGTCAAGCAAAGAACGAAGTCGAAGAAAAACCGCGTGAGACTACCGTGGAATTTCTTTCTTCGCTGGCCGCCGTGCTGGTGACCGGGCTATTCATTATCACGTTTGTGGTGCAAGCCTTTGAGATCCCTTCCAGTTCGATGGAGAACACGTTGCTGATCGGGGATCACGTGTTTGTGAACCGGATTCAGTTTGCGCCGAAGACTTCCTGGGTCGGACCGCTGCTTCCCTACCGGCAGGTGCGGCGCGGCGATATTGTGGTGTTTCTGGCACCGTGCGAGCCGGGGTTGTATGTGGTCAAGCGGATCATAGGCGTACCTGGCGATCGTATTCACCTGCGCAACGGTGTGGTCTACCGGAATGGCGAAGCGTTGAACGAGCCTTACGTGATCCACACACAGGATGCGGCTACGTATCCGAATCCCTACCGCGACAATTTTCCGGCGGTGCCGCCATCGGAGAGCTACAACGTCTATCCGTGCTGGGAGCCGGAGTTGCCAATGCACATTCAGGGGGGCGATTTGGTTGTGCCTCCGGGTCGTTACTTCGGCATGGGCGACAATCGCGACGTGAGCCTGGACAGCCGCTACTGGGGCTTCATTCCGCAGGAAAACATCATTGGGCGGCCGATGTTCATCTACTGGTCATTTGAAACGCCGGCCGACCAGTATCGCAAGACTGACATGGGGGATCGCATCGGTTTCCTGGCGCACGTGGTCTTGCACTTCTTTGATGAGACGCGGTGGCGGCGAACCTTGCGAGTGGTGCAGTGACGTCCTTGCCTTCCAAGCGGCGGATTGCGGCCGTATCGGTGGTGATTCTGCTGGTCCTGTTCCTGGTGCGGCCTGGCGTATCGCGGCTCAAGGCGCGCATCGCGAACTCCATTAGCCAAGCGGTGGCGCGGCCGGTTGAGATCGGGTCAGTCCATCTTCGCTTCCTGCCGCGGCCGGGATTCGACCTGGAAAATCTGATTATCCATGAAGACCCGGCCTTTGGCGCGGAGCCTATGCTGCGCGCGCCGGAGGTTGCGGCGCTGGTGCGGTTGACGTCATTGCTGCGCGGACGGCTGGATATTTCGCGTCTGGAACTGACCGAGCCCAGTTTGAATCTGGTGCGAAGAGAAGATGGACGCTGGAACTGGGAGGCCTTGCTGGAACGCACGGCGCGCTCGCCGCTGGCGCCTACGGCGAAATCGAAGCGCGAATCGCGGCCAGGATTTCCCTATATTGAGGCGAGTTCGGGGCGCATCAATTTCAAGGTGGGCGCGGAGAAAAAGCCCTACGCGTTGTTGAATGCCGACTTCTCGGTGTGGCAGGAATCCGAGAATGAATGGGGCGTGCGTTTAAAAGCGGAACCGCTGCGCACCGATATGAGTCTAAGTGACACCGGCGTGGTGCGAATGAATGGTACCTGGCAGCGGGCGGGGAGTCTGCGCGAAACACCGCTGCAGTTCAGCCTGGAGTGGCAGCACGCCCAACTGGGGCAACTGAGCAAGCTCGTATCTGGTAACGACAAAGGTTGGCGCGGCGACCTGCGGACGGAGTTGACGTTCAGCGGGACACCGGCGGCGATGCAGGTTTCGGCGGACGCCTCGATTCGGGACTTCCACCGCTATGACATTTCCACCACGGACGGAGTGGGATTAGCGGCCCACTGCGATGGCAAGTACAGTTCGACAGAAAAAATGGTTCGTGAAATTTTCTGTACCGGTCCAGTGGGCGGCGGCATGATCACCTTGCGCGGCGAAGCAGGTGTGCCGGGAATCCACAAACTGGATTTGACGTTGAATGTGGAGAACGTGCCGGTGAACGCGGTGGCGCAACTGGCTCGGCGCGCCAAAAAAGATCTGCCGGCAGATCTTGCAGCGACCGGAAGCGTGCAAGGGACCTTCGGCGTAAAGGAAGATGGCGTTTCTGCGCAGGGACCGGAGTTTCTTGGGCGCGGCGAGATCAGCGACCTTCGCTTGCGGTCGGCGAGTACCAAGGTAGAGTTAGCCCCGGAGTCCATACCATTTACGCTGAGTTCGGAGCGCTGGAGTGGACTTCTTTCGCCCGGAGCCAAGAGTGCGCGCCAGTGGCCGGATGCAGGTTTGCCCGTCCCCAACGGATTGCACGTCGAGTACGGTCCTTTCCCGGTGGCGCTAGGGCGGCCCGTGCCAGCGCAGGCACGAGGTTGGTTGGGGCCGTCGGGCTACGCGATGATGCTGCGTGGGGATGGAGAAGTCTCGCACATGTTGCGAATGGCAAGTCTGCTTGGACTGCAGGCGGTGAAGGCGACCGCGGATGGTGCGGCCCAGATGGATCTGCAGATTACCGGGTCGTGGGCGGGAAATGCCTCGGGAAGTCCTTCCAGTTTTCTTTTGCCGAAGGTAACGGGAACGGTGCAACTGCATAACGTACGCGCGACGGCACGGGGAGTGAATGGACCGGTTGAAATATCCTCGGCGGAACTAAAGCTTCTGCCGGATGAAACGCGGGTGGAAAACCTGAGTGGGCGGGCCGCCGGTGCGCGCTGGACAGGGTCCTTGTCGTTGCCGCGCGGATGCGGAGTACCAGGGGCGTGCGTTGTTCGCTTCAATTTGAATTCCGACCAGGTTGCAATGAGCGGTTTGTATGAGGCGCTGGGGCCGCATGTGAAGCAGCGTCGATGGTACCAGGTGCTGAGTTCAGCTGAATCCGGGACGCCAACATTTTTGCAAAATCTGCGCGCATCGGGAACCGTGAATGTGGGGCGCTTGCGGATTCACAACGTGGTCGCGCAGCGAGTTTCCGCGTCTCTCGAACTAGAACGCGGGAAGGTGAAGATTTCCGATCTTCGCGCTGATTTGCTGGGCGGAAAGGATCGCGGCGATTGGCAGGCTGACTTCACAGCCGCGTCACCGGTCTACAGCGGGTCTGGAACTCTGACGGGGATTTCGCTGGAGCAGATGGCGAGCGCTATGCACGATGCCTGGATTTCTGGAACTGGCGGTGGGACTTATCAGTTCCGAGCTTCAGGAAAAGATTCCGCGGAGTTCTGGCAATCGGCTGAGGGTACGCTTCGTTTCGACCTGGGAGACGGAGTGTTGCCGCACATTTCGCTGGCGAACAGGGAGGGGCCGTTGCGAATCTCGCGCTGGCAGGGGCGGGCCCGACTGCATGATGGGAAGATTGAAATCGAGAAGGCTGCGCTGGTTTCTGCGGGAGAAACGTATGAGGTAAGCGGCTCCGCGTCGTTCGGGCAAGAGCTGGACTTCAAGATTGCAGGCACACCAGCGAAAAACTCTGGCGCAGGTTCGCTCGTGTATAGCATTACGGGCACGGTAGCGGAACCGCGCATCGCGGTGACTCCGACGCCGGAAACACAGGCGCGGCTGAAGCCGTAGGCCACACCTATTTTACGTATCCCTCTCCGCGCAGAACTTTTCCCGGCAAGGCTCCAGTCATCTTTGACTCATCGATTACGGGCACGCCATTCACCAGCACGTATTCCATTCCTTCGGAAAGCTGATTGGGATTGTCGAAGGTGGCAAGATCGCGCACAGTTGCGGGATCAAAGATAACGAGATCGGCCCACATTCCAGCCTTGAGAACGCCGCGGTCCGTGAGGCGCAGGCGCTGAGCCGGCAGCGCAGAAAATTTGCGGATGGCGTCTTCGAGTGTCAGGTCCTTCTCTTCGCGGACGTATTTTCGCAGGATGCGCGGGAAGGTTCCGTAGGCGCGAGGATGCGGATGCTCCTGACCTAGAATACCTTCGGGCGAAGTGCCCGAAGAATCGTTGTCGATAGCGACCCAGGGCTGCTGCAATGCGAGGGTGACATCAGGCTGCGACATGCCGAAGACGGCGACGCCGGTGCTCGGATCTTCGATGAGGAAATCGAAGAGAGCGTCCATGGGGTCTTTGTTCCAGAGCTTCGCGATTTCAGAGAGACGCTTGCCCTGCATGGGCAGCATTTTCGGATTCTGCACGACGCCAATCATGATGGCGTCAGGGCCGGGAATTTCCTGCCATTCGTTGTCCCAGTCCTTGGAGGGCGTGAGCATGTCTTTGCGAATGCGCTCGCGGGTTGCGGGATCCTTGAGGCGCTCGACGAGCTTTGCCGTTCCGCCATCGTGGGCCCACTGCGGAATGAAGGCGGAGAAATCGTTGAACCACGCGGTGTAAGCGTAGGTGTCGGCGGTGACGTCGGCGCCGGCGGCACGGGCGGCATTGATTTTGGCGACGACTTCGGGCATGCGTCCCCAGTTATTTTTGCCGGCAACTTTGATGTGCCAGATTTCCACGGGGACGTGGGCTTCACGGCCGATGCGCAAGGCCTCATCGATGGCTTCGAGCACGGAGTCGCTTTCGTTCCGCATGTGCGTGGAATAGATGCCGCCGAACTTGCCGCCTTCCGCAGCGAGTGCGATCAGTTCATCAGTTTTGGCGTAGGGCGCGGGAGCGTATTCGAGCGCAGTAGAAACGCCGACGGTGCCGTCTTTCATAGCTTCGCGGACCAGAGCTTTCATCTGCTCCAGTTGCTCAGGGGTGGGCTGCTTGTTGTCGTCGCCGAGGACCATGCGGCGGACTTGCGTGGCGCCTACGTAGCTGGCGAGATTGATGCCCATGCCCTGCTTTTCAAGGCGCGCGAAATACTGGCGGAAGGTTCGCCAGTCGGGAGTGATGTGATAGTGCTCGTAGGTATCGTGATCGGCCTGAATGATGGCGTCGTTGAGCGGGGCGATAGAACCGCCTTCGCCGGTAATTTCCGTAGTAATGCCTTGATAGATTTTTGAGGGCAGGCGCGGGTCGACGAGGATGGAGAACTCGGATTGGCCGAGCATGTCGATGAAGCCGGGAGCGACCACTTTGCCGGCGGCGTCGATGGTGCGTTTGCGGGGTGCGGCGGCGAGATTGCCGATGGCGGCGACTTTTCCGTCGCGGATGCCGAGGTCGGCGGAATACCAGGGAGAACCGGTGCCATCGATGATGTGACCGTGGGTGATGACTAGGTCGAAAGGGAGGATGGGCGATTGTGCTCGCAGTGCGAGCGCAGTGGCGAGGAACAACGCGAGCGCGAGAACGAAATTCAGTTTGTAAGGCTTCATCGGTTTTCCTTTGTGCATCTACCTCGGCGGCTAAAGCCGGCTCCAAAAAGACAAGCCTTATCGCAGCGCTGAAGCGCTGCGCCACCCGAAATCATACTAACCGCCGATCAAGCCGTCAGTGGCCGGCGATGCGCGATTACACCCAGCGCCATCCAAATCGCGAGAGCCAGCCATTCGTAAAGTGTGAAGTGGCCGGGGATCGCCGGGACTACTTTCATCAGCATCATCGCGATGGCCACCAACAGGCCGAAGCCGGCAACGATCCATTCGATTCCTGAAAGAGTAAGTTGACCGGGTAGCGCTCCGGCGCGTCCCAGGGAAAGGTACGCGGCACAGGTTGCCGCCCATCCTATCGCGCAGGCGACCGAACCTACTTCGGTGATTGGAACGAGGATCGCATCTCCCAGCAGCATACACACGGCGGTTGCCAGTCCGACGCAGAGAACTGCGACGGACGGCGTCTGGTGTTGCGAGTGGATGCGGCCGGCGCGAGCGTCGATGAGGCCTCGACGCCCGAGAGCAAAGACGAGACGGCTGGCGGCTACGAAATTTCCGTTGAAGCACTTTAAGAGGGACAGCAACGCGGCCGCGAGAATCACGTTGACAATCCAGCGCGAGCCCACTGCGCGCTGGAATGCAACTGCGGTCATAAATTTTTCCCCGGTTAGATCATGCCACGGGGCCACGAAGGCGACCGCGGCGATGATGGCCGTGTAGAACAGAATGCCCACAAGGATGGCCATCCAGATGGCTTTGAGAAAGCTTTGGCTGCGAAACTCTGGGGTTGATTCTTCCGCCGCCTTGCTGACGGATTCGAAGCCGGTCATGAAATAAGGGACGATCTGAACCACGAGCAGGAACGAAACCAGAGGTGCGTGAGTGAAGAGCGGAGGAAAGTTCCGCGGAGATCCTTTGCCGGCGCCGAGCGCGACGAAAACAATAAACAGCGCCAGCGTGCCGAAGGCGGTCCAGTTCTGAAAGGTCGCACTGAGGCGAATGCCGCGATAGTTCAGCGTGGTGAGCAGCGCGGTGAGACCGAGACCAATGACCAAGTGCGGGAGATAGACCGGGCGCGCAGCGATACGGTAGATCTCGAAGGAATCGAGCGACGGAAAGATGTAGCCGGCGATGCGGCCCACGGCGACGGCCTCCCAAGGGCAGACGATGAAATAGGCAAGCATCATCATCCATCCGGTGGAAAAGCTGAAGGGGCGGGAAAAAGCGGCGGCTGTGTAGGCGATTTCGCCAGCGGCGTCCGGCATGGCGGCGACCAGTCGGCCATAGACCCAGCCGATGGGGAACAGTAGCGCGCCACCAATCGCGAAACCTAGCAGAGCGCCCAATGCCCCGCCGCGCAGCAGCCAGTCGTCCATGACGACCAGCCAGCCGACGCCGACCATGGTACCCCAGGCCAGCGTGAAGTAATCGGTGAGGCGAAGTTTGCGGGCGAGATGTGACATGCGGACGAATTCGATCTGGCAAGCGCGATGGAGGGCGAATTATAAAGCATGAAAATCAGCGGCTAAAGCCGCTGTTGATTTTTGTGGAATCGTTTACGACGCGGCTGAAGCCGCGCCCTTTCAAAACGGTGCGCTGTCCCTCTGAAATCCGAGCGCTGCGTGATAGTATCGACAATACTCTGCATGATGCCGCAACCTTTGAAATTGGGCCTTTGGCTGCCAATGCGCCCGTGACGACTCGTTCAAGAAACCGATGACAACTTCGACCAACTCGCGCAAACGCGTTCTCAGCGGCATGCGCTCGACCGGAAAACTCCACCTGGGAAACTACGTGGGCGCGCTCGATAACTGGGTGCGCATGCAGGATGAGTATCAGTGCTTCTTCATGGTCGCCGACTGGCACGCGCTCACGACGGACTACGCCGACACCTCGCGGGTCAAGGAGAATTCGCTGGAAGTGGCGCTGGATTGGCTGGCGGCGGGCCTCGATCCCGAGAAGTCTGTGATCTTTATTCAATCGCACGTGGCGGCGCACGCGGAACTGCACCTGCTGTTTTCGATGATCACGCCGCTGGGCTGGCTGGAACGGGTTCCGACCTACAAAGAGCAGCGCGAAAACATCACGGACAAAGATCTAGGGACGTATGGGTTTCTCGGTTATCCGGTACTGCAGGCGGCGGACATTTTGATTTACAAGGCGGACGTGGTTCCAGTGGGGGAGGATCAGGTGGCACACGTGGAGCTGACGCGGGAGATTGCGCGGAGGTTCAACGGTTTCTACCGGCGAAGTTTTTCCTGAGCCGAAAGCTTTGCTCACGCCTGCGCCCAAGCTGCCGGGGACCGATGGCCGGAAGATGTCGAAATCATACGGAAATACGATCCTGCTGACGGATCCGGAGCCGGTGGTGCGGCAGAAGTTGAAGACGATGGTGACCGATCCGGCGCGAGTGCGGCGATCGGATCCGGGGAATCCGGATGTGTGTCCGGTGGGCGATCTGCATAAGATTTTCAGCAGCAAAGAAACGATGGCGAAGGTGTACGAGGGCTGCCGGTCGGCGGGTATTGGGTGCATCGAATGCAAAAGCTGGGCGGCGGATGCTCTGGTGCAGCTGCTGAATCCGATGCAGGAGAGGCGCAAGAAATTCGAGGAGAATCCGCGGCTGGCTTGGGATATTCTTGAGGCAGGCACGGAACGGGCGCGTAAAGTGGCGGCAGAGACAATGAGTGACGTGCGCGCAGCGATGGGGATGTCGCTCGAGTACGAACCACCTAAATTGAATACGCCGTAGCGTGGCGGAGGCAGAGTGCATAGGTCCTTCGCTTCGCTCAGGATGACAACGAAATTCGATGAGTGAAGAAATCAAGGTCGCTGCCGGCATCGACAACCAGGTCGCCGTGTCTGCGATTGTTACAGACGCGAAATCGTCGAAAGAGACGACAAAGAAAGAGGAGAGCGATTCTCCGTTTGCGATTTCGGTAACCGATGTATACGAAGGGCCGCTCGACTTGCTGCTCGATCTGATTCGCAAGCAGGACATCGACATCTACGATATTCCGATCGCGCGCATCACGGCGCAGTATCTGGCTTACGTGGAAAAGATTCGCGAGCTGGATGTGAACGTGGCGGCTGATTTCATTTATATGGCCGCGGTGCTGATTCACATCAAGTCGAAGATGCTGCTGCCGCGCGATCCGTCGGCCAAGGCGGAGGAGTTGGAGGATCCGCGCACGGAGCTGGTGAACCGGCTGCTGGAGCACGAAAAATTCAAGTCGGCCGCACAGATGCTTTTGCAGAAGCAGCAGATTGAAGATGCGGTGCTGACGAATCCGGCGTTGAAAGAATTCATGGACGCCGAAGGCACCGAGCCGGAGATGGCGGCGGACGTGATCGATCTGGTGAAGACCTTCCAGCAAATTCTGGAACGCGTGCGCACGCGGCCGGTCATCAATGTGAATGAAGAAACCGTTACCGTCGGGCAGATGATTGATTATCTGCGCAGGCGGCTGGAGCTGGAATCGAGGCCGATCCGGCTGAAACAACTATTGCTCCGGGTACCGTCGCGACAGGCGCTGGTCTGCATGTTCCTGGCGTTGCTGGAGATGGTGCGGCTACAGGCGATCCAGGTGCGGCAGGATCAACTGTTCGGCGAGATTGCGGTGCGCAAGCATACGCATTTCGACGAGATCATGGCGGAGCAGGCTGCTGTGAGAGATGATTGGAGATGAAAAAGCAGTGGTCGGTGGGCAGTGATCGGTGGCCAGTTTCGAGCCGATGATTTTTCTGACCACTAGCCACTGAATACTGACCGCTTTCTACTATGAGTTTAAAAGCTCAACTCGAAGCCATTATTTATGCGGCGGAGACGCCGATCACGACCGAGCAGATGATCCAGCTAGTCAAAGAGTCTGTGGTGGCCGACGGTGCGGCGGATGAAGCTGAGGTGAAATCGCGAGTGCGAGCGGCGCTGGAAGAACTGGTTGCGGACTACGGCGCGCCCGAACACGGGATTGAGATTCGGCAAGTCGCGGGCGGGTATCGCATGTCCACGAAGCCGGAGCAGCATGAGGTGGTGCGGAGTTTTGCGAAGAGCCTGAAGCCACCAATTCGGCTGTCGCTGCCGGCTTTGGAGACATTGGCAGTGATTGCTTATAAGCAGCCGGCCACGGTTCCAGAGATCAACGAGATTCGCGGCGTGGATTCTGGTGGGGTCATTGCCACGCTACTGGATCGCAAACTGATTACAACCGCGGGGCGCAAGCAGGTAATCGGGCGTCCCATCCTTTACAAGACGACAAAGGAATTCCTGATGCGTTTCGGCTTGAAGGACGTGAATGAACTGCCGAGTATGGAGGAGTTCGAGAAGTTGGTAGCAGCATCGTTTCAGAGCGAGTTGGTTCCGGCGGAAGAGACGCCGCAGGCGACCAATTCTACCCAGCCAGAAGAGATCGCGGAGTCGGCTGCGCAGAAAGAGTAGCCCGTGGCGGGGATATGCGGAGAAGCCACAGGGGCTGAAGCCCGTAATCATTGTGGATGCTTTGCGCGGCGCTGAAGCGCCGATCTTCCACGGTGCTGAATGCCGCGGTGAATTCCAATTGAAGGTTCTCATAATGCCTGCTGAACGCCTACAAAAAATCATTGCCGCCGCCGGGATTGCTTCTCGACGCAAGGCCGAGGAACTGATCAGCGCCGGGCATGTGAAGGTGAACGGGACCGTGGTGACGGAACTGGGAACCAAAGCCGACCCGGATGTCGATCACATTCGTGTGGATGGAAAGCTGTTGCAGGGCGCGCAAATGCATGTCTACCTGTTGCTGAACAAACCCAAAGGCTACGTCACAACTGTGAGCGATCCGGAAAAACGGCCGACGGTGATGCAACTGATTCGCGGCGTGAAGAAGCGTGTTTATCCGGTGGGGCGGCTGGACTATGCCAGCGAGGGGTTGCTTCTTCTTACCAACGACGGCGCGCTGGCGAACAAGTTGATGAAAGCAGCGTCGCAGGTGCCGAAGACTTACGTGGTAAAAGTTGCGGGAGTTCCGAGCGCCGAATCGCTGGAGAAGTTGCGGGGCGGGGTCTCGATAGCGACCGAGGATGGGCGCCGGGTGCGGACTGCGCCGGCAGGGATTCGCCTGATTAAGGAAGGCAACAATCCGTGGTATGAAGTCACGTTGATTGAGGGGCGCAATCGCGAGATTCGGCGCATGTTTGAAAAGGTTGGGCATCATGTGGAAAAGATCAAGCGCGTCCGGTACGGTCCGTTGACTCTTGATGTTCCACCGGGACAGTTCCGCGCGTTGACGCTGCAGGAAGTGGATCGTTTGCGTACCGCTTGCGGAAAGCCGATAGCGCGAACGAAGAGCTCCGTGGCAGGATGAGCGGCAAAGATGAGCCGCTTTTTTGATTTAGTCTCGAAGACGGCACGTGAGATGGGCACGGCGAATTGTGCTGCGGAGCCCACGGCGATGGAGCGCCGGGCGCAGCTCATCAAACTTGACTCCAATGAAAATCCTTTTGGGCCTTCGCCGCGTGCCATCGATGCGATGCGGAGGGCGATAGCCACAGCGAATTTCTATCCTGACGATGATTGCAGTCAGTTGCGCTGGAAGCTGGCTGCACATCACGCAGTTCCTCCAGAGCAAGTGCTGGTGGGTGCGGGATCGACCGAGTTGATCAGCCTGCTTTGCCAGACGCTGCTTGCGCCGGGACTGAATGCCGTGACCAGCGAGCGCTCGTTCATCATCTACTCGATGGCGGTGAAGGCGGCGGCCGGGCAGTTGATTGAAGCGGCAATGCGCGACGACTGCTTCGACCTGGATGCAATCCTTGCGGCGATCAATCCGAATACGCGCATCGTTTTTCTGGCGAACCCTAACAATCCTACGGGGACAGTGGTAGAAGCGCCTGCGGTAGAGCGCTTTCTGGCGCAGGTTCCTGACCATGTGGTCGTGGTTATCGACGAAGCTTACTACGAGTTCGCGTTGCATTTCGCGACTGTGCGGAAGATTACATACTCGAACTCGCTCGAGTATGTTCGAAAAGGCACGAGGGTGGTGGTGCTGCGAACCTTTTCCAAGGCGCATGGACTGGCTGGGCTTCGGGTGGGATATGGGCTGGGCCCACCGGAATTGCTGGGCTATTGCGCCCGCATGAGAAACACATTTTCTGTGTCGTCGGTGGGACAGGCGGCGGCGTTGGCTGCGCTGGATGACGAAAATCACACCCAAAAAACGGTCGAGAACAATGCCGTGCAATCGCAAATTCTCGCCGATGGATTGGTGGCACTCGGATGTCGCGTGGTTCCGACTTCGGCGAATTTTCTGTTTTGCGATCTGGGAGAAGATGCGGCGGCCTTCGCCGGTCGCTTGCAGGAGGAAGGTGTTGCAGTGCGGCCGATGGGACCTTGGGGATCTCCGCAGTGCATTCGCGTGACGATTGGGACGCCGGAGCAAAACGAGTTTCTCTTAAGCGCCGCGAGGACATTGCGTGAACGAAGACAATCTCAAGTGGATTCGGGGCCGGATTAGAGCGTGGAGAAGAGAGTTACACAAGCGGCTTTATGTGCTGATGGATCCAGTCCAGGATTTGGGGGAAGCGGAATTCGTGGCGCTCCAGCGAGCCGACAACGAAACCGTATCCATCCAGTCCTTCGACGTCGATGTAAAAGCCATTGAGCCGAAGGAAAACGTCGGCGACGGTGAAGGCAATCCGCTTGTTACCGTCGACGAAGCCGTGGTTGTTGCCGAACGATTCCATCAACGCAGCCGCTTCTTCTTCGATGGAATTGTAGTAGCCAGTTTGCGGACGAAAAACGGCGGCCTCGACCGCGCCTTTGTCGCGGACGCCATGAAGACCGCCGAACATCTCGATTAATCGATGCTGCATCCGGTAGACTTCCGCTACCGTGATGTATTCTGACATTTACTTCGCGAGCCGTTGCAACAGATCACGGTTACGAGCAACCGACTGCTCGAAGGCGCCCATCACCTCGGGACGGACCAGGTGCTGGGATGGAACAACGTTGCGCAAGTAGAACCTGAGCGCCTGCTCGAGAACATGCCGCTTGGTCTGCCCATTCTGCTCGGCAACCGCAACAAATTCGTCATAGAGCTGAGCGTCAATCTCAGGAGTGAACTTCTTCGTCGTCACGGCCGGCATCGATCCCACTTCCTTCTTTGACTTTTATCTTATCTCTTAATCGTGATAAATCAAGATAAATCTTGATATGTCAATGTCATTGTAAATAAGCATGTTAATAGCCAATAGAGATCGCACTTCATCATGCAAACTTGGTTGGAACCCTTATTCTGCCAACGTCGCTGCGTGGGCCGCCCCGTACAATCCGGCATCGCTTCCCAGCAAGGCGAGGGTGATGATGGTCTTTCGTTCGCTGCTTGGGGTGTGAGTCGGGATGGCTACTTTTGTACCGAAGGAGTCGGCGCTCAAAGGATCGGAAGGACCGGCGACGGCGTAGAACGGTGACCTTGCGCGCAGCTCTTCGAACATGGCGGGAGCATAAGCGTCCCAGGCGCTGGCGACGCCGCCTCCGAGTACGTACATGTCGAGATTCAGAATGTTTATCAGATCGGCGAGCAGGATGCCGAGGTAGCGTCCAAAGGTGCGGAAGATGCAACGGGCGGGCTCGTCGCCCTGCATCGCCAGGTTGTAAATTGCCTTGGCTCCGAACTGGGCGTCCGAGGAGGCGGCTTGGGCGAGGGATGGCGCGCCTCCGGTGGCGATTGCCTCGCGCACCATGCGGGCGATCGCGCTGGCGGAGGCATACCGCTCGGCGCATCCACGATTGCCGCAGCCGCAGGGAAGGCCTTCGGGCTCGATGGTGATGTGGCCGAACTCACCGGCCATGCCATTTATCCCGTACCAGATTTTTCCTTCGAGGATGATTGCGCCGCCGATGCCGGTTCCCAGGGTCAAGACGGCGACGTTTGCGACGCCGCGGGCAGCGCCGAGCCACTGCTCGCCGAGTGCGGCAACCTTCGCGTCGTTTTCAACCACGACGCGAGTGCCCAAGCGGCGCTGGATTTCGGCGCCGGCAGGATAGTTTTCAAACCCGGGAAGGTTAGCGGCTTTCCGCATTACTCCGGTTTGAACGTCGACGATGCCGGGGACGCCGATGCCGGCGCCCAGGAATTTGCCTTCCGTTTTGTGCTGGGCGCAGAGGCGCTGAATAGCGTCGCACATTTCGGTGATGACGTGGTTGGGGCCGAGAGGAACTTGGGTTGCGAGCGTCACTTTCTCGAGGAGCTTACCGTCAGCGCCGACGGCGGCGATGCGCAAGTTGGTGCCACCGAGATCGACACCGATGGAAAAATCGGGCATGGGGGGAAGGTTATCAGAATTGCGGCGGAGTGGCGGCTTCAAGAAAAGGCCGTCGAGCTTCGCTCGACCGGACAGCCGAGGGCGGCTGTCCCCACATGAGTTTTTTCAACGCATTCGATTGGGGCTTACTGCTGACATTTTGGGCAGTAATGGCTGCTGCGGCCGGCGATCACGATGCGTTTGATGGGCGTTCTGCAGACGAGGCACGGCTCGCCTTCGCGGCCATAGACGCGGTGCTGCAGCTGGAAGAAGCCTTCTTCGCCGTCGGCGTCAACATAGTCCGAGATGGACGAGCCGCCCAGGGCAATCGCCTCGCGAAGCACTTCTTTTATGGAAGTGAGGAGCTTGGCGAACTGGTCGCGAGTAATGGTGGAGGCGCGGCGGCGGGGGCGAATCCCGCCGCGGAACAAAGATTCATCGGCGTAGATATTCCCTACTCCGCGCAAGAGTTTCTGATTCAGCAACGCGCTCTTGATCGGGGTCTTGCGGCCACGAAACAACGCGAGGAAGCGATCGAGATCGGCTTCCAGGGGCTCAATGCCGCCGGCATCGAAATCACCATCGGCAACGACGCTCAAGCGACCGAAGCGGCGGGGATCGATGAAGCGCAGTTCCCTGCCCGAGGCCAGCTTCAGAATGGCGTGCGTGTGCTTGAGAATTTCTGCGTTCGGTTCGCAGACCTGCAGACGGCCGGTCATGCCGAGATGGACGATAAACTGCGAGGAGATCGTGCGGGAAGCATCTGCAGCCTGTAGCCGCGATTTAGGGCCACCGCTTTTCCGGGAAAGCGGGGCTCTCCCCACGCGGGCCAGATCAATCACAATATGTTTGCCAACACGGCGAACGGTGAGGATACGCCTGCCATCGAGCGTGGTGCCGATTTCCTGCGCGGAAGATTTGAGTACCTCGGGCTTCTCACCCAGCCAGACGGATTCAATAACATCACCGGAAACGCGCTTGGCAAGGCCGCGGGCGATAGTTTCCACTTCGGGGAGTTCGGGCATGCCTTCTAAGTTTACAAGGTGAGGACGGGATTCGCGGGGAGTCCTCGGCGGCTAAAGCCGACATGCACCGGGACCGTGATCGCAGCGGTGAACCGCTGCGCCACCCAAAGTCAACCTCTCGAAAATTTGTTGCTTGGTCTTCCGACTGACGAGCCGCCTAGTCTTTCAGCGGGACGACGGCCCGGCCGTCGCGGCAAAATGTGGCAACCTTCTGGATATCACCATTGGCTTGGGGCAGGGTCATTACGGGTCCGTAGCAGTAGACCGCGTGGCCGCTGGCGGCGAAGTACCAGCGTCCGCTCTTGGAGTGTTGCTCGACTTGGCCGGACGGGCGGCGGTCTGGCTGCGCAGGTTTCGCAACCGTCATACTGAACAACAAGGCTAGGGTCAGGGCCTTCACTGCTTCCAAGTTTCTACAACTTTGGCGCAACGTGCTACTACATGAACCGTAGTGCTAAAGCGTAATTACAACTCGACGTTGATCTCCCAAATCCGATGCAGGCACAGGTGGAACCTGGATGTCGGGTTTCGCACTCTTGCCTGCCCGGCTCTGGGAATGGTGCTGTGGTGCCTGGGTTGATGGAGCCTGGGTTGACGGGGCCTGGGTCGACGGAGTTCGAACCGATGGAGCTTGCCCGCGGGTCGACGGGCTTTGTTCAGAAGGCTTCTGAGCGTGGGTTTGAGCTTGGGCTAGCTTGTCTGCCTGGACCTTGCCCTTCATGGCCCAAAGTTCCTTGCTGTCAACGAGTAAAACACTAATCAGGTTGCGTTGCGCTTGAATGGTTTCGCCTTGCTCGACGATAAGCAGGGTCATAAGACCATAGGACGCCATGAAGACTACGACGAGTAACGGCAGAAGCGTCCGTTGCTTCTTTGGAGGTGCTATCGGAGCCACGGGCGTGTTAGCGAACAAAGTCGTCAAGTGCAACTCCACTCTGGCCTGCGAGGGCAGGCACAGATGAGGTTGCAGCTTGCGCTCCATTGGTTCGGATAGCGGGAAAACGTTGAATTGATTTGTGTTAGCAGGCGCGCGTTCAGCTTGGCAGAGGGGCCCAAGTGCAACTGAATGCACATTATGAGCAACGGGACCTGTCGAAGGCATCCCGCGGCGGTCTGCCGGAACGCCCACCGGACGCGGTTTTCAAGAGCAACAAGCTTCGCCGCCGGGACCGGGTCGAGTCCTACTTCCCGCCGAGCACAAGTTTGGCGATGGTGGCCAACTGCATGTTGGAGGTGCCTTCGTAGATCTTGCCAATCTTGGCGTCGCGCCAGTATTTCTCCACGGGATAATCTTTGGTGAAACCGTAGCCCCCGTAGATTTCGATGGCCAGGGAGGTGACGCGCTCGGCGACCTGTGAAGCGAAGAGCTTGGTCATGGCCGCTTCTTTTACGAAGTTTACGCCGGCATCCTTCATGCGAGCGGCGTTGTAGACCATCAGCCGAGCGGCTTCGATCTCGGTGGCCATCTGGGCAATCTGGAACTGGATGCCCTGGAAGTCCGAGAGGGGTTTGCCGAATTGTTTGCGCTCCTGCGCGTACTTGGCGGCGAACTCCCAGGCGCCGCGAGCGACGCCAATCATCTGTGCACCAATGCCGATGCGGCCTTCGTTCAAGGTCTCGATCGCGATCTTGTAGCCTTTGCCGGGCTCGCCTAGGACGTTCTCTTTGGGGACGCGGCAATCTTCAAGAATAAGCTCGCAGGTGGATGAGGCGCGGATGCCGAGTTTGTCTTCTTTCTTGCCGACACTGAAACCGGGGAAATCTTTTTCGATCAGGAACGCGGTGATGCCTTTGTATCCGGCGGAGGGATCGAGAGTGGCGAAGAGTATGAATAACCCAGCTTCTTTACCGTTGGTGATCCAGAGCTTGCGGCCGTTGAGCACGTAGTCCGCGCCCTTGAGTTCGGCGCGGGTTTGCAGGGCGAAGGCATCCGAGCCGGAGCCGGCCTCGCTGAGAGCATAGGCGCCGACCGTCTCCGCCGCCATTTTGGGCAGATAGCGTTTCTTTTGTTCGGCGTTGCCATATCGCAGGAAGGCGTTGTTGACCAGCGTATTCTGTACATCCACGACGACGCCCGCCGACGCGTCCACGCGCGACAACTCCTCTACCGCGAGAATGGCTTCGAAAAATTTGGCTCCGGCACCGCCGTATTGCTCGGGGATTTCGATCCCCATCAGGCCGAGCTGGAAGAATTCGTGGATGAGCCCCTTCTCGAAGACGCCCTTTTCGTCCATCTCCTTCACCAGCGGCCGAATTTTGTCGTCGGCGAACTGGCGAATGTTGTCGCGGAAGAGGTTCTCGTCTTCGGTGAGGGTGGTCAGGGGCGTGGGAACGAGAGATTGGAGGGTCTCGGGCATAGTGAATACCTTCAGGCGGAGGAATGACGAACTTTGAATTTTAGCACCTCGGAAGGCTGTGACGATTCCACGCTTGACGAGTGTTTGGTCGTGCTTTGCTCGACGGACAGCCGAGAGGGGCTGTCCCCACATCGATATTACTAACCGCGGCGAGTATGCACCAGCTTCAGCGTATCCGCCTGCAGGATGCGCTGAATCTGATTCCGGGCGTGCACCGACCACGGACCCGCGGTATCGAGCTTGATATAGACCTGCCAGTGTTTCAGGGCCTTGCGCGGTTCGCGAACTTTCTCGTAAGCGAGGGCGAGGTTGTAGTGCGCGTCGGCATAGGTGGGAGCGAGTTGAACCGCCGTTTTATAGGTCTGAATGCCCTCCTGCACACGGCCAGTCTCGTCGAGAACGTTGCCCAGGTCGAAATAAGCCAGGGCGTAACGGGGGTCGGCCTGCAAGGCGGCGCGGTAGTGCTTCTCCGCTAACGCAAAATCCTGGCGGTTGTAGTAGAGCGTTCCCAGGTTGATATGCGCGGCGGCATGGTTGGGCTGAAACTCGAGCACCTTCTGGTAAGCAGCGAGCGCTTCCGTCTGCCTAGCCGGATCTTCTTCGAGGGCAATGCCACGCGCGAACCAGGCCGCGGCTTCATCTTCCCGCGGAGTCGGCTCGGAATCAGGAATGGGTGTGGTGGTGACAACTTTCTCGCGCGCACCGAAGTCCATCAGAAACTGTCCCGCGATGGGCTCCAGCAGTTTGCCTTCGTGACGAAAGGCAACGCGATGCCTGCTCGTGGAGGAAGCGCCGGCCTCAACGAGAGGATTTCCCATGCCCGCTGCGTGTTGCATGGCTTCCAGCGACTCGCGGATTACCGCAGGACGCACTTTCATCGCGCACAAGTCGCGGACTTTTTTGATCTTGAGCAGGTCGGCGAAAGAATACGATGGACAGGCTGCGATCAGCCCCGCACGTTCCCAGTTCGCCAACTGGCGCGGAGTAAGATGAAGGATCCTGAGTAGATCAGCTCGGCTGTACACGACTCTCACAACCTCTCGCGCTTACTTCTGGCGCAAGGATACACCGCCGCCATTATCCGTAACCAGCGCCTCAAAACGCAACAGCAAATGCTTGTGGAAATCTGTGGAGAACCTGGTTGATTTACATGCAGCGGAAATGGTGCAGTCGAGCTTCGCTCGACCGGACAGCCGAGGGCGGCTGTCCCCACATGAGTTCCTAGACTGCGACAGCGGCTTGATATTCCTCGTAGGTACCCTTGAAGTCGGTGATCTTGTGGTCGCTCTCAAAGTGCCAGATGCGGGTCGCGACCTCGTCGATCAAGTCGTGATCGTGGGTTACGAGTAACACCGTTCCCTGATATCGCTGCAAAGAAATGTTGAGAGCGTTGATGGCTTCCAGATCCAAATGGTTCGTGGGCTCATCGAGAACGAGCACGTTCGGCTTCTGCAGCATGAGTTTGCAGAAGAGCAGCCGCGCGGCTTCGCCGCCGGAAAGGACGTTGGTTGATTTCGTCGCTTCCTCACGCTGGAAGAGCATTTGCCCCAGCAAGCCTCGGATTTCTTCGCCGACCGCTGCCGGATTCCACTGATGCAGCCACTCCAGCACCGTTGTGCCGCCTTCGATGAGGCTGCGATGGTCCTGGGCAAAGTATCCGATCGAGGCTTCGTGTCCCCAGATGACTTTGCCGGAATCGACGAACGGGCCGTCGTAGCCGCTGGTTTTCCGCAGCTCAGCTTCGGGCGTGGTCGGCGAGTTCGCCAGTAGCGCATTCACTAGCGTGGTCTTCCCTGCTCCGTTACGGCCCATCAGCGCGATTCGCTCGCCTCGCGTGATGCTGGCAGTGAAATCGCGAATGACGGGCGTGTCGCCGTAAGCCTTGCCGAGGTGCTCGACTTCCAGAATGTGTTTTCCCGAGGGTCGCTTCTGCTCGAACTTGATGTAAGGGCGCTGGATGTTCGACTTGGCCAGTTCCGTGACCTGCAGGCGTTCCACTTCCTTGCGCCGCGATTGCACCTGGCTGGACCGCGTGCCCGCGGCGAAACGCGCGATGAATTCGTTCAACTGCGAAATCTTCTTTTCGCGCTGCGCGTTCTGCGATTCGATCTGCGAACGGACCTGAGTCTTTGCCAGAACCATCTCGTCGTAGGAACCGGTGTAGGTGATGATGGTTTCGTAATCAATGTCGGCGATGTGGGTGCAGATGCTGTTCAGGAAATGGCGGTCGTGCGAGATGGCGATGACGATGCCGTCGTAGGCATTCAGAAACCCCTGCAGCCAGTGGATCGAATCCAAGTCGAGATTGTTCGTGGGCTCGTCCAGCAGCAGGGCCTGCGGATGGCCGAAAAGTGCCTGCGCCAATAGTACGCGAACTTTCTGCCCGCCCTGGAGCTCGCTCATCTTGCGGCCGTGGAGTTCTTCCGGAATATCCAGGCCATCGAGCAGAATGGCGGCATCGGCTTCGGCGGTATAGCCGTCCTCTTCGCCGACGATGCCTTCGAGTTCGCCGAGCTTCATGCCGTCTTCATCGGTCATGTCGTGCTTTTCGTAGATCGCATCACGCTCCTGCATGGCCCCCCACAGACGTTTGTTGCCCATGATGACGGTGTCAACTGCCGTGAAGGCGTCGAAGGCGAACTGGTCCTGACTCAACACACCGAGTTTTCGGGGACGGACAACGGTGCCTTTTTGCGGCTCTAATTCGCCGCTGAGCAGCTTCATGAACGTGGACTTACCTGCGCCGTTGGGGCCGGTGAGGCCATAGCGCTTGCCCGGCGTGAACGCCACCGAGACTTCGTCGAACAAAATTTTGGCGCCGTAGCGCATGGAAACATTACTGACTGAAAGCATGATGTCTAATTTCTCTTCTTCTGGGCTTCGTTTTCCGGGCTTCTACAGGGAAGCTTCTTCAGATTTCTTCTGAACTGCGAGGGAATTTCCGCTGAAACGGTACGCAGCTGGTAGTTAATAGAATAACATGGTCGCCTCACCAACTTGTCTTCCCGAGCGGGAGAGGATCGCT
>CAVXFD010000005.1:0-139703 GCA_963760855.1 uncultured Acidobacteriaceae bacterium
TAAACGGCACTCAATTGAATCGTATGCCCCTGCCACAGGTTGTCACGCGCCCATGCGGATGGCGAAACAACCACGGGATTCTGAGTGGGAACAAGCGACCCGAGTGGCGTGTTGCCGCACTGCGGCACGCTGGCGCAGGGCATCCAAGCACCATGGTGCCAAGTGGAACCGGCATTGAACATCTCGAATCTTGTCTGCAGATGCTGCCGTTCCGTGATGGGAAAGACCCTGGCAAAACTCAGGTCGAGATCCTCATAGTACGGTCCGCGCAACCCGCCTTTCTCCGCGTTGCCGTAAAAGCCCGGGGCCGCCAGCGAAAAAACATTGGGATTAAACCATTCTGTGAAGCTCCGGTGGAAGCCGCTATTCGGATTTCCAGATTGCATCGGCCGGTAGCGGGAATCGTAGCTGCTGCCGTTGTAGATGCCCATTTCATCCAGGTTCGCACCGTTGTACCCATACGGCGTAAGCGTCCGGCCTGAAGTAATGGTATAGATTCCGCTTGCCTTCCACCCGCCCAGAACCCAATTAGCCGGTCCCAGCGACCAGCGTTTGCCTTTGCCCACCGGTAGTTCCCAGCTTCCATTTGCGGTCAACCGGTGAGTCTGGTCGAAGCTGGACGGACCATAGTCGGCGCCAATGTGCTGCGGATCCTGGATAAAGTTATTGTTTCCATTCACCAGATTGATACCGGAGATCTCGTCCAGAGACTTCGACCATGTGTAGGCAATGTTGTAGGTGAGACCGTGATCGAAGCGTTGCCTTAACTGCGCCTGAAGGGAGTTGTAGTTCGAATTAAGGATGTTCGCGTTCGCATACATTTCGGATGGAAGGTTCGGATAGGGTACGTGCTGATCGATGACATAGAGGTTAGGATCGGTCAGGCACAGAGATCCGGAGGGGATTTGCGAAATGTCTAGGTAGGGCCCCAGAGGGGCGGCACCGCCGCCGTTGCAGGGATCGGTCGGAACCGGCGGTGGCGGGGCGGCATTGAAGAGATAATAAGTTGGCAGGCGAAGACCATGCGATCCCACATATCCAACTTCCAGCAACATGGTTGGTCGCACGGCATACTGAAAGTCGAGCGTCCATTGCTGATTATAAGGATTATGGTTCCATGGCCAGTTCACCTGGTTCAAGATGTAGCTGGTGTTGAGAAAGTCATTGCTATCCCACTTGGGTAGCGTAAACGCTCCGGTTCCTGCGCTTCCTCCTGCGCCTCCAAGGCCCTGAATCGGAGCTGACCACAACTGATTGAGCTTTGGTCCTGGATATGCCTGCCCGTTGCCGCTGGCAGTTGGGTAGCTCGCCGGCAGAATCGTCTGTAGAGAGTTCTCGTCGTAGTTCTGCACCTGGTCGTAATACCGCATATAAATGTCGTAGAAGATTCCATAACCAGCCCGTACCACGAAGCGGTCAGTGTCGAATGGCCTCCAGGAAAGGCCAATGCGCGGAGCGAAATCCTTCTTGTCGCGCGGAACGAGAGTGTTCTGGATACAACAGTTGAGAAAGGAAGGAGTCACGGTGACGCCCTGAGCGGCAGCCAATTGGTCGATGCCCTGGACGAAGCTCTTGCTTACCCAGTCAAGGCTGCCTCCGTTGGCCGGATCGAAGCCCCATCCGCTATTGTCAATGCTATGAAACGCTGCGGGCAGTTCGTAGCGCAACCCTAGGTTGAGGGTCAGACGGGGACTGACGCGGATATCGTCCTGCGCGAAGAAGTTCCAGTTCGTGCCGAACGTATGAAAGTAATCGACACCCAACGGGTAGGGCCCGGAAAGCCCACTTGGATCGCTCAACAGCATGTCCGCCACGCCATTGCCGAGGCCAGGTCCAGCGCTTCCCGGCGAACACCCAGTGCTGCCAGCATTGCAGTTGGCGGTGTACTCGCCGTTGAAACTGAGGGTGCCATTGCCCAGATAGTTGTCCTGTTCGAACTCCCGCAAGCGACGAATATCAACGCCAACCGTGATCGCGTGTTTGCCCCGAATCATTTTCAGATTGTCCACCAGCTGGTACGTCCCGGTCTTCGTGGAGGTTTCGTATTGGCCGTTGCCGATGCCGCTATAGCTATCGTGGAGATTGATGGTCGGAATCGCGTAAAGCCCCGGAGCAGCTAGGAGTGTTTGAAAAGCCGAGTTGGGCCTGGATATTGGGCCCGTAGGCCGTCTGTTGAACAGTCTGGAAGAACAAGTGGTTATAGCCGATTCGTACGGTGTTGATGGTGGTGGCGTTGACGGTCCGCTCCCAATTCAAGGCAAAAAGTTGCGAGCTGGTGGACCTTCTGGAACCAGAGTAGGGGAGCATGCTGGGCTGAGGCTCGTCGTCGCTGCGCAGATTGCCGGTAAAATAAACACGGTCCTTGTCGCCGAAATTCTGGTCCACGCGGAAGATCTCATTGTTGGTCGTGATGGTGAATCGTAACCGGCACAACGTAGTTGTTGCACGGCATGCTGCAGTTGATGTTGGGCAGAGGGTACAAATTTACCAGCTTCTGCCCCATCGCATTGATTTCCGAAGATGGAATCTGGTTGCCCGTAAACGCGGTACGGGTAGTGGCGTCGCAACCCGAGCTCGTGCACATGGTCGTCGTGGGATCGTAGAGTGGATACGGCCAATCGGAGAAATTGCCCGTGCGTTCCTGGGCTGTGGGAACTTGTATCGCGCTCTGAGTGGGAGATGTGTGTCGCCGGCCACCGTCGAAAGCGAAGAACCAAAATGACTTGTTCCTTCCGTTGTAGAGCCAGGGAATCCGAACCGGACCGCCCAACGTTCCGCCGAACTGATTCTGTTTCAGGGGGTTCTTGAGTGGAACGTTACATTGCGGGGAATTCGGTGATGTTAGACGGCACACGTAATTTTGTTCGGCCTGAAGCGGGTTGCCAGGATTAAACATGTCATTCTGTATATAGTCGTAGCCCTGACCGTGCCAGTCGTTCGTTCCCGATTTGATGGCCACATTGACTTGCCCAGCCCCTTGCCCGTACTCGGCTGAATACAGGCCGGTCTGCACCTTAAACTCCTGGATCGCCGACTCAGGAGGAATGGCCGCAGCGCTCGAAAACATGTTATCGGTGTCGGTTACGCCGTCCACCATAAAACTGATGGAGTCGGGACGGTTCCCGTTCAGGCTGGTCTCGGTGAAGGTGTTGTTCAGTCCGTGATTGACCCATCCGTTGTTTTGCGCACCGCCGCTCAAGTTGCCGGCGCCCGCAACTAAGCCCAGGAGGTTATTGAAATCGCGCCCGCTCGAAGGAAGTTCCTCAATTGCCTTCTGATCCAGAACGTTGCCGGTCGTTGTGTTATCCGCCTGCACCATTTGGGCGTCGGCGATAACCATTATCGTCTCCTTCATAGGGCCGACCTGCAGCGTGAAGTCCTGACGGAGAGTCTGATCCACTTCGAGAATCAAATTGCCGCTGACCTCCGTCTTGAAACGGTCACGCTCAACCGTCACCTGATACGCGCCCGGAATCACGTTGACGAACACGTAATCGCCGGCGCTGTTGGTAATGAAGTGGTTGGTCACGTCGGTGTTGACGTTCGTAGCGGTGATATTGGCGCCAGCGACGGCAGCGCCGGAAGAATCCTGCACATGCCCGAGAATCGTTCCCTGGGAGTTCTGGCTATAAGCAGCGACCGAGGCAAAACCAACGAGGTAGAATACGCACAGCAGAGAGAGAATGAGGTTCTGCGTGGGAGCCGTTCTTTTCATACCCCCTCCCTTTTTGGGGACGATGAACGGACGTAGATTTTCGAGGAACTTGCAACAGGTCACGCTAGAAGGCTGGTCAGCGATTGTCAAGCTGAACTTGGCGGCGCGGGTCGCGTTCACTTTCAAAATCCGCTCTGCGTCATGACTTCTCGCAAATCGTGCACTTCCAAAGTCATTCATCCGATGAGTTGATCGGTTCTAGAACACCTGACAAACAACGAAGAGAATGCTAAATTCGCTGGTAATGGAACCAGTGCGCTCCTAATGGGACGTTAGTGTCTGACGCCGTTCGGCTCCGAATTGGAAAAAATGGCTTCTCGCCGACCGCTTCTGCTTCGCTTTAATCGGCTACGCACCATAGCGCGATCCGAGTTGCGCTGTTGTGTCACCCGCGTGTTGCTGCTAGCGAGCGCCGTTCCTCTGCTTGCTAGTCTCTTAATCGCTCCTCTGCACGCACAATTACAACCTCCGCAGTACGTCACAACGGTTTGGCACACGGAGCAAGGTCTGCCGCAAAACTCGGTGAATGCGATGTTGCAGGACCACCACGGCTATATCTGGATAGGCACGTTCGGCGGGCTCGCGCGCTTCGATGGCGAGCGCTTCACGGTTTTCGATTCGGCGAATACACCGGGTTTCGGCAGCGATCAGATTGTCTCACTGTACGAAAGTCGCTACGGGGCATTGTGGATCGGCACCGTGGATGGCGGTCTCATCCGACTGCAGGATGGTGTTGCTACGACCTACAGCGAACGCGACGGCTTGCCAAACAGGTGGGTCACCTCGATTCGCGGCGATGTCGAAGGGAATGTCTGGATCAACACGGCAGAGGGGCATGTAGCGCATTTTGCCGGCACAAAGCTGGAAGCCTATCCCACTCACCGCGGAAAAGCGGTCCGAGAATTCTTTCTGCAGGCGCGAGACGGAAGCATGTGGTTCCGTTGCGGACAAGATGTTGTGCGTTTCGCAGCCGATGGCGCTATTGCAACCCTCCATTCCACTAAGCCGAGCGTTTCTCTCGTACACGAAGCTCGCGACGGAAGCATCTGGATTGCTCTTCGTGACCAGTATCGTCTAGTGCGCTATTACCAGGGTGTATTCTCGGATGTTCCGTTGCCACCGGTTAAGCGCCGCGAATTGACGTTTGAGCTTCTTCTGTATTCTTTTGCCATGACGGAAGACGCGGATGGGGAATTGCTGTTGCGCACGCCAGCCGGACTCAACCGCATTGTAAATGGCAGGCTGAGTCCTCCCGAAGCACTAACGTTGCCAGGGAATGCCGGCGAATTGCTCAAGGTACGCAGCCTGCTCGTGGATCGCGAAGGCAATCTTTGGTTTGGAACCATCGGAAGAGGGTTGATTCGTCTCCGGCGAGCCCCTTTGACAGCCTACGGAAAAGACGAGGGTCTTTCGGACTCAAACTTCAGTAGTGTGTTTCAGGATCGGGAAGGCCGCATGTGGCTGGGAGGAGATCTTCTCTACTGCTTCGAGGGAGATCGTTTTCGTCGCATTCCGCGCATGGGGGACGTTCTCGGCATTGCCCAGACACGCGATGGCGACCTGTGGTTCGGCGGGTACGGGGGCCTGTATCGCCTTCGATCGGGTGTGCTGAGACATTTCAATGTTGACGCACCTGCCGTGAAAATCATTTTTCAGGACCGGGAGAGTACGCTCTGGATTGGTGCGCTGACCGAGGATCGTCCCGGCGGCCTGTACCGCTTCCGTGAGGGAAAATTGGAGCAAATCCCGGGCATCTCCGACGTGCGCGCAATCGCCGAGGATCGAGACGGTGGCCTATGGCTGGGCGGTCTCGCAGGGCTCAGGTACCTGCGCGGCAGCAAAATCGTGACGTACGACCAGAAGCAAGGGTTGTCGAGTAACTCCGTGAATGACATCCACCAGGATTCGACCGGAACTCTCTGGGTTGCGACGTACGGCGGGGGATTGAACCGTTTCCGGGACGGCCGGTTTAAGGCAATCACTACCCAAGATGGTCTGCCCGATAACTTGCTGCTGGGCCTGTTGGAGGATGGGGAGGGCAATCTCTGGTTCAGCTCCAATCAGAGTGTATTTCGGCTCAGTCTGAAGGAGCTAAATGACTTTGCCGATGGGAAAATCTCTTTCCTTTCGCCCGTATCGTACGGGGCCGCGGAAGGCATGAGAAGCACCGAATCCAATGGTGGGAGCCCGGGAGGTTGGAAAACTAGCGATGGGCGGATATGGTTTCCTACCCTGCGCGGCGTGGTGGCTATTGACCCAGCTGCGGGTAATCGCCTTCCTCCGCCCGTGGTGGTGGAGGAGGCATGGGCCAACAAGTTCACGCTGGCTCGGAACGGGCGCACTTCCGCACCGCCCGGCAACAACACATTCGATTTTCGCTTTACGGCCCTGAGCTTCTCCGCTCCGGAAAAGCTGCATTTCAAGTACCGGCTCGAACCGTTTGACAAGGACTGGGTGAACGCCGGCACGCGCCGTACTGCACACTACACGAACATGGGCCCCGGAGATTACTCCTTCCATGTGGCTGCGGTAAACAACTATGGCATTTGGAGCGAGCAGGAGGCCAGCGTGCGTTTCCTGCTGCTGCCGCACTTTTATCAGACGATTTGGTTTCGCGCTCTTTGCGCGGCGAGTATGTTGTTACTGCTGTGGTGCGGCTACCAGTTCCGTGTCCGACAACTGGCGCATCAGTTCAACATGCGCTTGGAAGAGCGGGTAAGCGAGCGCACGCGGATTGCTCGGGACCTGCACGACACGCTATTACAAAGTTTCCAAGGTTTGGTCTTCCGGTTTCAGGCGGCTCGGTATCACCTCCCGGATCGTCCCGAAGAAGCATCTGACGCCCTGGATAGTGCGCTGATTTCCGCAGATCAGGCAATCGCGGAGGGCCGTAGCGCCATCCAGGAACTGCGCTCGGGGTCATCCCAGGAAAGCAACCTCGAACAGATGCTGCTGGCAACGGGGCGCGAACTGGCGGTGTCACAGAATGGGGCAGACAGTGCCCCGCCTCTGCGGGTGATTGTCGAGGGTAACCGACGAGCGAAACGGGCGATGATCAGAGAAGAAATCTATCGAATCGCACGAGAGTTGCTGCGAAATGCTTATCGCCACGCACACGCCCAGAGCATTGAAGCCGAGCTACGCTACGATGACGATGCTTTTCTGCTAATCGTACGAGATGATGGAAAAGGGATCGATCCCAAAGTGCTTAAAGATCACGGTCGCGCTGGCCATTGGGGTTTCCCCGGAATGTATGAGCGAGCAGAAGGAATTGGAGCCCGATTGGATATCTGGAGCGAGGCGGGCGCCGGCACAGAAGTGCGTTTGACGGTTCCTGCCCCTGTCGCCTATGAAAAATCTCGAGATGGCGGTAGATTTAAGCTGTTCCGGAAGACGAGGATTTATGAGCACCGCTCCTAGCTCGATTCGGATCATGACGGTTGATGACCATCCTCTCTTGCGTCAGGGCATCGCGGCCATTATCAAAACTCAGCCGGATATGCAACTGGTTGCAGAGGCGTGTGACGGGGAGGAGGCCGTCGCGCAATTTCGATTGCACCGCCCGGACGTGACCCTGATGGATCTGCAAATGCCGAACATGAATGGTAATGAAGCAATCAGCAGGATCAGGCAAGAATTCCCCGAAGCCAAGATCCTGGTGTTGTCGACCTATGCCGGCGATGTTCAAGTCTTGCGGGCGATCAAGGCGGGTGCGCGAGGTTACCTCCTGAAAGGAAACGTCCGCACTGAACTGCTGGAGGCGATACGCACCGTCCACGCCGGACGCAAGCGAATACCGCCCGAGATTGCGGCGGAACTGGCCGAGCACGCTGCCGACGATGCTCTGAGTTCGCGCGAAATTGATGTGCTTCGTCTAATTGGCGAAGGCAATGCCAATAAGCAAATCGCCGACAAGCTCTCGATCGGGGAAACAACAGTCAAGAACCACGTCTCGAACATTCTCTCCAAGCTCGGTGCAAACGACCGGGCGCATGCGGTCACCATTGCGCTTCAACGCGGGATCATCGAGCTAGATGTTCGCCAAAAGTAGGGCTCGTAAATCCTACTTTCGACCCTTTCGATCTGTTTCCAGGATCACTAGCATGAGACCAGCATCGGAGGACGTGTGTGCAACGTCTGTTTTCCACATTCGCCGAGGGCTGGCCTGGCGCCGGTCTTTTGCTTCAGCGCGTGGTTACGAGCGCAATTCTGCTCTATTTCGGTGCCTCGCATGTCCTAGAAGCCGCTAGATTGGCGCCAAGCCTCCCTTATTTGATTGCGGCTATCGCGGGTGTATTTCTGCTTCTCGGCCTTTGGACGCCACTCGCCGGAATCACCATTGCCATCGTTGGCGTCTGGGTATTCTTTGCCTGCTCGGCGCATTCGCTAACGGCGATCCTGGTGGCTGTGCTTGGAGCCACCGTGGCGATGATCGGGCCCGGAATGTGGTCCATTGATGCCCGACTCTACGGAAGAAAGCACCTCCAAGCCCCACGACGCTAGATAACGTTCCGCCTCCCAAATGTACTAACGCTTTCCTCTCCTGCAGTACAACCTGCAGCCCCCACCATATACCCAGACCGTGATCCCCCGATCTACCGTTGTGGACCAAACGCAGGTCGGTGCAGACTCATTCCGTAAACAAGGTTCCCAGGGAGAGCAAATATGACGTACATTCCCACACAAAACGACTTTATGCGTCTGGAAGATTCTGAAAAACTGTTGCGGCTTATCTTTCCAAACTATCCCAGCCTGCAACCGTGCCATCCCGGCCCACGTCTTGAACCGATTGGCCGAAGCAGCACAGATCGGAGCAACTAACCATGTTTCGCATCACTTCCGAAACCTGCCGTGCTTTCACACTCGCCGAAGTTCTAATTCTGGCGGCTATGAACATGGAAAGCACCCGTCTAGCTGCCGAGGGCCAAGCCAGCCCTAAGACTGTAGCGCAGAGAGGATATTTCTCGACTACTCAAGTGCTTCGTACAGAAGTTCGCAAAGCACTGCAAGTGTAAAAGGTAAGGGAGGAGACTATGGGCGCGACTGTTGCTTTCACCGACCTCGGAAGTCTTGCAGGAGCGGGTTTTCCAATGAGCGTTCTCGAAGACCAGCAAATGGATCTGGAAACAGAAATTAGCTCTGAGCACTGCTTCGAAGATATCGTCGGCAGGAGCCCAGCCCTACAGAAAGTGCTGGACCAAGTGGCGATCGTCGCACCCACCGATTCCACGGTCCTGCTTCATGGAGAGACAGGAACAGGGAAGGAGCTGATTGCGAGGGCGATTCACAAACTTAGCTCTCGACGCGAACGCCCCTATGTGCGCATGAACTGCGCTGCCATTCCCTCGGGACTGTTGGAAAGCGAACTGTTTGGCCATGAAAGGGGAGCCTTTACCGGTGCCCTTATGCAAAGAAAGGGTCGATTCGAGTTGGCGGACGGAGGCTCGCTGTTTCTGGATGAGATCGGCGACATCAGCCTGGAACTCCAGCCGAAACTATTGCGTGCCATCCAGGAGCAAGAGTTCGAGCGGCTGGGAAGCTCCAAGACGATCAGCGTGAACGTGAGGCTGATTGCCGCCACGCATCGCGATCTTCCCGCCATGATTCGGGACGAGAAGTTTCGCGAGGATCTGTTCTATCGATTCAACGTCTTCCCGATTGAGATCCCGCCTCTGCGCGAAAGGCGCGAGGATATTCCACTCCTGGTGAACTACTTTGTGTTAAAGGCAGCGGGGCGGATGCGCAGACAGATAAAGTTCATCCGCAAACGAGCAATGGAGATGCTGACGGAGTGTCCGTGGAAGGGGAATATTAGGGAATTGGCAAACTTCATCGAACGAGCTGTCATCCTCACACGTGGTGAGGAGTTAGAGGTGCCGCTTAGCGAGCTTGCCACCTCATCCGAGACCAATGTTGCCGTCGGAACGGCCTCTACGTTTCGACAAGCAGAGTCCTCTGTAATCATCGGCGCATTGAGAGCCGCATCGGGACGGATTGCAGGCAAGGGGGGAGCCGCAGAACGTCTCGGATTGAAGCGTACGACGCTACAAAACAAGATTCGCCGACTGGGGATTTCGAAGGCGAATTATTGCCAGTAGGTTTATTCCATGTGTCCGGAGTACACTCGCGCCTAGCAATTAGCGGAAGCTGGGTTCCGAGGGTGGCTTCAGGGGTGCCCTGAAGAGCAATCAACCAGTGGGGTCAAGGCAATGACCGACAAGAAAGACAGAGAACGCGTGATCGCTGAAATCACATTTTAGCGTCTGATACGACTGGAGAACGAGCAGGGCTGTCCTGTGAGCCGGCAGAGGCTCCCGCATTTCTGGCGTCGAGCATTTGAGATATGGAAGCACGTGATGCAGGCGGCTGGGGATTTCATTGCAGGCAGCTTGTTCCAGCATTCCTTCACCCCCGGAGGACACAACGGATTCGCGTCTCGGCCTCGCCCGGTACGATCAGTCGGCAATGCCGCGCTGTAGCGTGTTTTCGTGTTCACTCCGCCCATGTCTACGGATTGTGCAGGCAAGGGAAATGCAAAACGGACCTTCTCAACGGTGCGTCTGATAGTCCCCCTTACAGATCCCGAGCCGTCTCATCTTGTTCTGCAGGGTCGTACGCTTGAGACCCAGGCGTTCGGCCGCTCCGCCGTGACCCGAGATTTGCCCGGACGCCGCCTTCAATGCCTCGAGGATGACTTTCCGCTCGGCTTCATGGAAGGTAGAGGCCGGGCTCGAAACGTTGTGAGAATGAGAGACTCGAAGCTCGGCGATTGGCACTTCTAGTTCCTCACCCTGCGAGAGTATGACTGCGCGCTCGATGAAGTTCGCCAATTCCCTGACGTTGCCTTTCCATGGGGAGTTCGTCAGGACCTCCATCGCCTGCCTGGGGATAGACTTGATGTTTTTCCGCATTCTCGTTGATAGCTTCGAAACGAAATAACTGACCAGCAGTGGAATATCCTCAGGCCGCTCCCGTAGTGGTGGGATCTCAATCGGGAAAACGCTGAGTCGATAAAAGAGATCTTCGCGAAAATTGCCCTGCCGAATCATCTCGGGGAGATCCCGATGAGACGCGGCGATGAGCCGCACGTCAACCTGCATTGTTCTGGTGCTTCCCAGCCGTTCGAATTCCCGCTCCTGCACGGCCCGAAGCAATTTTGGCTGTAATTCGAGGTTGATGTCGCCGATCTCGTCCAGAAATAGCGAGCCTCTGTCGGCGAGTTCGAATCTGCCTTTTTTTTGCATGAGAGCGCCAGTAAAGGCCCCCTTTTCGTGCCCAAATAGCTCACTCTCCAGCAACCCAGAGGGAATGGCCGCGCAGTTTAGTCTCACAAACGTACGTTGGCGCCTGGAACTGAGATTGTGAATGGCACGTGCAATTAGCTCCTTGCCGGTACCAGTTTCCCCGTGAAGCAAAACTGTTGAATCCGTGGGCGCAACGATGGTCACTTGCTCGAGTACTTTTTGGAAGGCCGAACTTCTGCCTACGATATCCTCGAAGTTGTATTCGGAGTTGATTTCCGATTCCAGATATACTCGTTGGTCTTCCAGATGATCCCGTGATGCGCTGAGCCGCCCGTAGGCCAGTGCATTGTCGATCGCCAGAGAAATCTGACTGCTAACCTGAGAGAGCAAATCCAGATCTGCCTGGGTGAAGCTGTTCTCTTTCCGACTCCCGAGCACCATGGCCCCGATCGGGCCACTTGCGCCAACCAGTGGCAGTGCCGTAACTGAGGCGATGGACTCCGCTCGGAGCATCTGCGCGATCACCGGTGGCATCTTATCGGAAGGTGTCAGCAGCCTCGGCTGGCGGGCTCGCAACCGCTCCAGGTCTTCTTGCGCGACGTGCACCGGGATATCGCTCATGAAGCCGCGGCTGGCAGGAAAATCCAGAACTACAACGTTCAAACGATCAGAACGGCCGTCGAATAGCATGAAGCTGGTGAAATCATTTGCGAAATGCTTGCGGATGGATGCCGATGCGGCCCGGAAGAGATCGTTGATATCGAGAATCGTGACTACGTGGTTATTGATCTCTAACAGAAGGCTGAGGCGGTCGCGCTCGCGTGTCAGATCCCGCTGATACGCTTCGACGGAACTTATCGCCAGAGCGTTCTCCAGTGCGACCGCAACGTGTCCGGCAATAGAACCCATGAGTTCGATGTCAGCCGGATTGAATTCAAGCATCTCTCTCCTGACGAAAACCAAAGCGCCAAGCCTTGTCCGGGAAGTGGAGACCGGGAGAATGTATGCGGTGTCCGGTTGATTAAGGCGCGAAGCGAGTTCCGGATAGATTGCAAGTTCCTGCTTCACATTGGGAACGAATACGGGGATTTGCTCTTTAAGGGCGCGTCCTAGGCCTGTGCTGGCGTATCTGATTTCAGTGCCAACCTCGATTTCAGGATGATCGTAACCACTCTCGAAGGCACGCAGAATCAGATGTTGGCCCGAAGAATCGAACAAGAGCAGTGCCATGTGGTCGAATGCAACCACGTTGGATAATAAGGCAGCCAGGCTGTGAAGAACCGCGTCAACCGTGGGCTGCGCTCCGACGGTGCCAGAAATCTTTAGGAGCGCACGGTATCTCGTCAGGTCACCATTGATGGCAACATCATCTTGGTCGGTCGTCAATTTCGCACTCATGCAGTCGTCATGTTTGGTACTTCTCTAACGCGGCGATCGAATCTGGTCGCCAGTCTGTATAGTTTCTCGGCTACCTCGGAGGTATCTGCATAGCTCCAGTGTTCATGTGCTTGTTCGAGAAGGACCGTATGCAGCATCGAGTATCATCGTCGTTAAGTTCGATAATCATTAGATCCTCGCTAAAATGGGTCGCCCCCCGAGTGGAATCGTGCTTCTCGGCCAAGAAAACCAAATTGCAGGCGTCTATTTCACTCCGGTGCCCGCGTTTCTACACAGCGTGCGAAGTCGTGATTTTCCTCCACTGGCTTCACTTGTCGCTTTTGAAGCCATGTCATGGCATGACAATTGGCGCCGAGCACTGCCGCGCGGGACACGTTCAGGCGTAAAGCGCAATCTTGAATCGACGATCGGATTGCAACTCTGAGTACCAGGACTGCCCGGCACAGCGGATCCAATTCCGTAAGCAGTTTTTGGGTGTCGGCTCCAAGAATGAGGTCGAGACTAGCCGCGCGTTCTTCAGCATCGCCCTGCGATAAATGCTCGACATGTGGACACCGTCGATCCTTGTACGTGGCTTCACAGATCCGAATCGTTTTCGTTCCGTGTGATATCGCACTGGCAATAGTCGCAGCCTTGGCCCACTCGAGAAGCCAATCGCGGAAAGGACTGTTTCCTTGAAGCGTGATCTCACAAGCTTGGACAACTGCCCGGTCCGCCGTTGCTTGGTCGCCAGTGATCAAGAACGCAAGCCTACCCAGAACATTTCCTTGATCCTGGAAGCAGGCCACGACTTCGGATGGCGATGCATGATTGCGGGCATCGACTGGGGCTGTGCTCGAGTGAAACCAGGACATAATTCTTCTCTTTCTCTAACGCCCTTCAAACGGCCTCAACTGGATGGGAGTGCTAATTGGGGACCTCTCCCCGTTATTCCCATGTTGCCGCTTGCGTCGCTCGGCTATCCTCTGCACCGGCGATAAACCCAGCCGTTCACATACGGCAGGTGCGTAGACACCGCTGGCGACAAATACTGCACCGACACTACCCAACCAACTCAGCAAACGCTCGCCGGCTGAATCGACATAGCTCACCTCGGTCAGGTCGACGATCAACCCCTTCGGCATCACGTCAGTAGTGACTAGGTACCTGGCCTGCTCCGCCCACTCACCGACAAGCCTGCCCTCCATCTTCAAGGTCGGACCATTTGCCAACCACAGAATTTCTGCGCGAAACATTGCTTATCCTCGCAGCGCCTTGTCCTGCTCTCCCTGTCCAATAGCGACGCAAGTTGTATGCCAATGACTTCAGCCGCTATCTGATTGACGGGAATTGCCTGGTTGTACGAATAGATTCGGCCGATTTGCCTCAATGCGGTCATCGTCCGCATGCGGGCAGCCGAGGTCCGGCTGAAGCCTCCCGATATTGGCTAAAACTCCAGTCTGGTAGTAATGTCGCGAACAGACGTGTAATGCGCGGACAACCAACATGGCACCACTTCTATTCGGCGGGCTTATGGGTGAATCTGCGCAATAGGAACTCTTGAGTCAAGCTTGCGGCAACGCGCCCAGCCGAACTGATGGCAAAGTTTGTGAACACCAGTCCTGCGCCGCGATTCGACACGGGATAGTAGACGTTCGAGATGGCAGAGGATCCCAAGTCGCCGCCCATACTCGAGTAGTTGGGCTGCCATCTGCCATTGTCACCCTTGCAGACGAAAGGGTGGACCATGGCGTGACGAATTCTGGACCCGGTTGTACCGGTTCCTTGGTAAAAATAACGGGGATCCTGGTGCAGCAGAGATGGCAGGATGGCGCCTCCGATCATGATGTTCGTGAAACCATCGGCGGCGTTCGCGCCAAACCGCTTTCCAAATCCTGTTGCACCTTGGCCGTAATCGGGCGTGTCACCGGCCTGCTGCGCAGCAGATTGCAGGGCGACCCCAGCGACGGTAACTGGATTAAGGACCACTTTGAAGGCCAGCTGAAATTTTAATTTCGCAGTTAGAGGCTCAGGGTGAGGATCGTAGACGACGTAGTAATTAGGGATGAAGCCAAGAATCCGCTGCTGTTCCTCGACCTTAATCTGCTCGGTTGCGACCTGCACGGGATCGTACGTGACATTGACAGTGGTGTGCTCCGTCCCAATCCGGAGCTCAATATCCGATAGGATTTTAAACTGGCTTGGCTCCAGTACGAGAGCAGACGAATGCCAATCTGCAAATCCTTTCGCGCTGATGTTGACCTGATACGGGATTCCTGGTTTCACATCGTAAAAGTCGAAATATCCATTGTCGTTGGAAACCAATGTCTGGCGATCACTAATGCCAGGGCCATCGAGAACGACCGTCGCCCCAGGAACAGCATCGTGGTTTACATCTGTCACCGTGCCCACAATTGTGCCTGCGTGTAGCTCAGCCACCTGCAATTCTTGTCCTAACAGCGAAGCGGGCATCGCCAATATGATTCCGGCAATCATCACTAGCCCAATATATGACCGCCTCAGAAATCTTGCGTTTTCTGCCATCTGACGGTGTTTGTAACGTTGAAAGCTGTACATCGCACCTCCAAATCAGAACTAGATACACCGGGACAGTTTCCGCAGACTGGTGAAGTGCTCTCCTCAGTCGTCACAGCAAGACACATTCCAAAGGCCCAGCGCGCCATGTTGCTGAAAACCAGTTACCTCGGGGTTGAAGGCAGCCAAGCAACTGCTTCAATGCGGGCATTTGTCCAAATGTGAGCAGACTACCTTCAGTATGATTGTTATGCTGGAACGGCTCCCCACTGAAACGCGGCTGTTAGCGCTGACGAATGCCCCACCTGTTTAGAAATGCCTTGATTTCGCTCAACAGATCTGTCTCAAACGACTGGCCGTTTGACCGATTCCAGAAAACGTCAATACTCACTGACACTGCCGAGCGATTGCCTAAGGCGGGTAAACACAAAATCGAGTTTGAGTGGGAGTCGATGTTGTACATGAGGGAATTTCGACGAAAGCTAATCTGCCTAGGCATCGCGTCCACGATCGCGAGCAAGACGGACCTGACATGGCGGCAGGCGGGACACGCGGGATCGAGGTGGTTGAGGTCGGATGTATGAGAACCAATTAACTCGACTTCGAAGCCGACCAGACGGCGCTCGTTATGTATCTGCTCAAACTGTGGCCAAAACTGGCAGAATACGCTGTATTCGGCTACGAGAGATTGCACTTCAGAGTTCAACGCTGGAGTTTCCATTTGTGCACCTGCCAACAAAACTGCAAATGGCTTGCCACTCGTTTTCCATTTGGAAGCTCGGCAAGTCTTCACCAGGCTTCAATTCCTTTTCCAGCTAGCACAGCTCTGGGCGAAGTTCGGTGCAGCAGTGCTTCTGCAAGACTGCGAATGTCGCGGTCGCGATCGTCGAGCGCAGCGAGGAGCTCCTTGTAGGCAGCTAGGTTCTGCCTCGTGTGCCACTCTAGATGGCAAGCAAATAAGTACAAAGCGTCGCGATGTCCGATGTTCTCCGACATGTCAGTCAGTTCGATCCTGTTGCTGTGGACTGACTCAACCGGAAGACGTTTCAAAGCCGGCCGACTTCTTGGCCGGCTATAGGTGTTTAGCGGCGCCGACTGCATGTGCGGCCACGATGCTGATAGCATCGACCACCACCAGCAGAAATACGGAGCCAATGAGTACAAAGGTCGCGAAAAGATTTTCATCGACGCTGTTGGCACAAAGCAAAAGGCGGATCGGGTAAATCAGCGCTAGCACATTCACAATAGTTAGCACCGTCCAAAACTCTGTGGTTAGCTTGCTCGTCTTCATTTCCAGAACCTCGAATAAATGACGCGTGCATTTAGCTCGCTTTTCGTTATTTGTTTTCTGGTTTTGTCGTCGAGTACCAGCTCATTCACGAGGAACATACTCATTCCGCAATTGCTGTTGCTGCACACCATATGGGATAGTTCCCCAGGAACGCATAGCTCTTGGTTCACGCAGTGGGCAGCTCCGCAGGCCCAACAATGAAGTACGATTACCTCTCCGTGAACCCGAACTGCTCCCGAATTTGGCTTTGAATTCATTACTGATCGCCCTCAGATGCGTCTATCGAGCTGTGTACGTTCCTTGGTTCATGCTGTTTTTCCATCTCAGGCAACTCGAAACCTGGTCAAGACAGCAGTGACTGGCAGGCGGCGCTCAATCGACATGGTCTTAAGTGAATATGCAAACTTCGCACCGCAGTCACAGCACACCCGGTAGGTTTCGCTTTGCAGTGTGAACACACGGCTGAGATGAACGTGGTGACACCCAAAGAGGAAATCAAGAATAGCTAGGAGGATCGCCATAAACTCTCCTTTGTGAGTCGGCGCCTATTTTGATCGCGTGATACTTTGCGAATGTCGAACAGCTTTCTTCCCGGTAGATGGATGAGCTCAACGAACAAGTCCGACTCCCTTAATACGGTACTGAATTCAACCGTGTGTACTGCAGGCCACCAACCACTTCGGTCTTCTCGCTAAGCCGTTGGTTCTTGGTGTAATCCCTGCATTCAGCCCGCTGACTGGCATGACCGTTCGAGGGCACTGCCGCAATGTGGGCACCAATCTCCAGCCCGCTGCTCGTCCATGCTCCCGCATTTCAGTGATTTGCCGTGCTACGTCTTTGGCGAGCTAAATGCGTTAATACGGCTGCGATGCATCGAAGGCTGAACTGCTTCGAGCGGTCATTCCGGCAGAGCTACCGCGGCATGAGAGGGTCAATTCGGAACGAAGGAGTCAACATGTACGCCACAAAAGCAGTCAATGGAGTCCCCGCGATCCAGCGCGATGGACAAAGTGTGTTGAGTGTCTGCGACCAAGATTGGGAGTTTGCAAACTGGCTATGCGCGCTCCTCAACGAACTGGGCCACAAGTCCGATTTGTCGCTGAAGGAGCAGGACTGGGAATGGCTCAATACGAACGATCGCGCCTTCAGAAGGACGGCACAGCATGCCTGATATCAAGACAGCCCCCACGATTTCTGTTGTTGTTCCTTTTCATAACGAGGAACCTAATGTCATTGAACTGTATGGTCGCCTGCAAGGCGTCATGGAGGAGCTCGGTCGCAGTTACCAGTTCGTCTTTGTCGATGATGGCAGCACGGATCTCACTTACAAGTTGCTGAAGGAACTCGCCGAATTCGACCCTCATGTGATCGCGGTTCGGCTGCGGCGAAACTTCGGCCAGACTGCCGCGCTGGCTGCTGGGTTCGCACATAGCACTGGCGAATATGTGATCGCTATGGATGGAGACCTACAGCATGATCCAGCAGAGATCCCGGTCTTTCTGGCAAAGATCGAAGAGGGCTACGACATCGTCAGTGGGTGGCGCAGCCACCGCATCGACAATTTGTTGCTAAGGAAGATCCCTTCCCGCTGTGCCAATTGGCTGATGGCCAAGCTCAGCGGCGTCAACATCCATGATTTTGGGACAACCTTCAAGGCGTACCGGGGCGACCTGCTGCGGCAACTACCGCTCTATGGCGAAATGCACCGCTTCATTCCGGCTTTGGCTTCCGCCTACGGAGCCTCGATCTGTGAAATACCCATTCAAAACAACCATCGGAAGCACGGCGAATCGCACTACAACATTTCTCGTACGTTCCGGGTATTTTTCGATCTCATGACGATCCGATTTCTTCTGCGCTACATGTCGCGCCCGCTCCACTTCTTCGGCCGGCTCGGCGTGATCAACATGGGTCTAGGATCGGCGGTTGCACTCTGGCTGCTAATTTGGAAGGTCCTTACCGGAATCGATGTCGTGCAGCAACACGGGTTGCTGCTGGTCGTTGCGGCCGTGCTGATCCTAGTAGGGCTCCAACTGGTGGCGCTCGGACTTCTCGGTGAGTTGCAGGTGTGGCAGTACTTCAATCCATCTGCACGTAGACCTTACGCGGTGTCCGAGGTACGTGATCTGCATGACAACCTGAGGGTTCCCCTTACGTCGGAGGTGGGTTCATGAACATGCGACATAGCATGATAAATAGCAACTCAGGAACAGTCAGTAGCTCCGCTTGCCCGCTTTCTCCCAAGGAATTGGACTCGAGAGTAGCTGTGTTGGCGATAGAACAGGCATTGGCCAAACTAGGGATATATGCGCCGCTGAGCGACCTCGTTCGAAGAGCTAAATCGATCGAGAGAGCAATCACGCAGTCGCCGTCGCGCCGCGGACCGGAGCATCTGTGCTGAGTGAGGTTCAATATCGTTGCGTTGGCCGGTCTCGGGAAGCCGTGATTGTGCTCCTACTGACGGTCCTGGCATTCTCAGTTCGCCTTTACCGCGTCGACTTTAACAGCCTGTCCGAGGATGAGGTGGCCAAATGGGCGGCCGTTCAAGAGTATCGACACGGACACTTTGTCGGCGTCAATAGCGAGCACCCGATGCTGCCGAAGATGCTGGCTTGGGCCAGCCTGACCGGAGGTGAACGCTGGGATCGAATGGCCGCGCTGCATAGCTGGCCTTCATTGAAGCCCGAGGGCTGGCTTCGTTTTCCCAATGTGCTATTCGGTGCAGCCACGACGGCAATCCTCTATTTGTTTTGCCGTCGAATGATGGGTGTTGCCGGGTCTTTTGCAGCGAGTTTTTTCTGGGCAGTTGCCCCCTTGCCAGTGACGTTGAATCGGCTTACGAAGGAAGAAACGCCGCTTACATTCTTCACCCTACTGGCTTGTTATTTCTACTGTCGCGCCCAACAGGCAGTTGCGGGCCACACTGCACGGCGATGGTACGACCTGAGCGCAATCAGCTTTGGCCTGGGTCTTGCCTCGCAGTACATTCTTCACCTTCTTGGCTTGAATGCACTTGCCTGGCTTCTTGCCGGAAGAATGGGGCTGAATCGCAAGCCGTCTCAATTCAGCTACAGACGGTTTTTCCTCGTGATGTTCCTTACCTTTGTTGTGGTCAACCCGGTCATTCTCTCTCCGGCCAACTTCAATGCCATCATGCATTGGCTCCATTATGACGGGGTCAAGCACAGTGGCTACGATTTCGACGGCAGGCTGTATATGAACTTCCCCTCGCGTCTGCTTGCTGGAGTTCCGTGGTTCTACTATCTCTGGCTGGTGCTGGTAAAGACACCGATTCCGATCCTCGTGCCCGTCATCGTTGGCTCCGCACTGCTTTTGCGAGATCGCCGGACGCTCGCGTCTTGCTTTTTTCTATCGCTCGGGGTGCTTCAATTGGTGGGGCTTTCTGTCAGTGGAGCCAAGTGGATCCGATATTCACTTCCACTCCTGCCCTTCCTCTACCTGGCAGGCGGATATGCGGTTCAACAAACACTGAAGGCCGCGAAAGGAAAAGTTTTGTCCAAGGCCCTTGTGGGTCCGGCCGCCGTCATTTTGCTTGGATGGCCTCTCCTTGAATTGCAGTCTTGGGCGCCCTACTATTCGTTCTACCTGAACTCAATTGGAGGAGAGAAACAGGACATCACACGCTACTTTGCACCGGATGAGGTGTCCGAGTTTGACACGCGCGAGGTAGCGCAAAAGGTGTGTCCATTCGCGCCCGTTGCGGCGACGGTAGCAACCGCAAGACCGATGAGCATGGCCTATTACCTGCAGGCCTGCGGGCGCAGCGACGTGCAGGTTGTGCCGCTTTACGACACGCACTATGCACCGCGAGACGGAGATCTGATCGTGCTTGAGCCTTCGCGTCGTTTCTTTGAGACGCAGCGATTTTTCGATGCTTTGGGAAACTCTAAGATGCCCCACAGTGAAATCCGCGTCGGACCGGTTTCGGCGAGCACGATTTACCTCTTCGACTCCTCAATGCCAGGACCAAAAAGCGGTGAGGAAGAGTTGACGCTAACTCAGTTGCGGGGCACACCACCTCGGTTCGACAACGATGCTCAAGAAGGCGCCTCGACAAACACGAGCAGATTTGGATTCTCAGATCTCACTAGGAGACTCATACAATGACTCCGCTTTACCACGCGAGGAAATCGGGTCGGCGCTGGTTTGTGCACGCATTCGCTTTGTTGATCATCGGCGTCCCGGCAGTTGCACAGCAGGCAATTGTATCTGCACCTCTGAGCGCCGATGAGGTGATGGGCCGTGTCGTAGAGATGAACGAAGTGCGTGCCAAAGCACTCGAAAGCTACTCCAGTGTTCGCAGCTATCACCTGGAGTGCCACTGTCTGTCACATAAGAAAGCCGACATGGTCATACGCACTGACTACCATGCACCAGATAAAAAAGAGTTCACGGTCGTGTCAGAGAGCGGCTCTGGCACGGTGCGGGACCGTGTGTTCAAGAAACTCCTGGAGGCGGAAGAAGAATCGATGCGGGCCGAGAATCTGCAGCGTTCCGCCATAACGCCCGCGAATTATACATTTCAACTGTCTGATTACGAGAAGACCGATACGGACGAATTCTATGTGCTCGATGCGCAGCCGCGAAGCAAGAACAAGTTTCTGTTTCGAGGCCACATTTGGGTGAATGCAAAAGACTTCGCGATAACTCGAGTAGAGGGCGAGCCGGCTGTCAACCCTTCCTGGTGGACTGTCAAAACTGACTTCAAACGTCGCTATCAGAAAATCGGTGACTTCTGGTTGCCGGAATCCAACGAGAGCGAAACGAAGGTGCGCGTGTTCGGCACAGCGGTTCTAAGCATTGAATATCGCGATTACCAAATCACGCAGGCTGGAGGCGCAACGGTAGCCTCGCCCCACAGCGATGCACTCGGAGCTACAGTAGCCGAAGAGTTTTAAGGGCAACCCCATGTCCTCGCCAACCGTTGCGCCACCGAAACCAATCGCGCCAGTTAGCACTTCGCCCGCAAACACCAAATGGGCCGGCGCATCGAGTGTGGCCGGGCGCTCCTTCTGATTACACAGCGGTCTTGCTAGCGTAAAGCACCCCGCCGGGCGTTCGTGCAATCTCGCGTTGGTCGGCGCAGATGGGGATCCTTCAGCGATCCCGGGGAACAGAACGCGCAAAGAATGCGCCGACTATCCTCCATTTCTCTTTCCTAAACACAGTTGAGAGCACCGTAATTAAAGCAGAAATAACACACCGATCGTGGGTGCAAGGGATCTGGTCCACGGCTGTCGACCTTTATGTTTTCGACTTCGACACATGACACAATGAATTGCGTATCAGTCCGTGCCCAGACCCTGCATAGGGTTATGACCTTTTGAAGGCAGCTGCCCTCCTGTGGGCACATGCAATGCGATTTCAATGGTCCAAATCCTTCGCCCACAAGAAGTTCCGCGTGGCCCACAAAATGCCTTTATGGATGCGTGCGGCAAGACCGGGTGCCTGACGTTCTGACCTGATCCCCGTAGCAATTCACGACAGGGGAGAGCGATGCTGCCTGGAAAGGGATTACTGTAAATGGCAACTTGTGACCATCCTTCGGAATTAGTTTATCGGATTGCATACCCGAGCCTTCAGCGGCCTGGGTTGCGAATTGATCCGCTTATCGCAGCATTGCCGGCGGAAGAGGAAAAACACGCTCCTATCCCTCCCAGTCGGCAAGGAGTAGAAGAGGGTTCGTTATTTCGCGAAATTGAATCAGGCGCGAAGTTAGGACGAAATCCCTTAGCGGGAGCTGGCGCCCTCGCCTTGCAGTGTCTCATCTTGCTGGCAGTAGTTGTCATTCCGCTGTTTCGCACGGTACCACTCCCCAAGAGGGAAACGCTGACGATGTTGTACATACAGCCGCCGTCGGCCGCGGGCAGCAATGCCACAAAGCTTCAAGCTCCCAAGCCCACGTCCACATATACCCCGACAAGCATCGCCCTTCCCACAGTGCATAAGACCCAAGAAGCGCCACCACCCCCGGTCGGGACAAGCAGCGGAGTGGTCGGCGGAGTTCCTGGCGGAGTGGTCGGCGGAATTCCTGGTGGAGTGTTTAGCGAAGTGCTGGGTAGCACGCGCAACGTCCCAGTTCTCGCGAAAATGCCCGAGCCGACGCCGATTAGGAGAATCCGTGTCGCCTCCCGGGTAGCTGAGGCGAACCTGATCCACGACGTTACGCCGCAGTATCCGCCGGAAGCTGGCCGGGCGCGCACTGAAGGGACGGTCGTGCTGCTGGCCGTGATCGGCACGGACGGTAGCGTGAGGGATGTGCGAGTCGAGAGCGGTTTACCAATACTCGCGCAAGCCGCTATGGATGCGGTGAAGCAATGGCGTTACAAGCCGTACATGGTAGACGGAGAACCGGTTGAAGTTGACTCCCGAATCACGATTAATTTCACGCTGTCGGGAGCTTAGGAGTATCCACAATGCTGCAAAATAGACACACCTCGCCCAACCGACGTTTGGCATCACTCCTGAAACGAGCACAGATCCTAGTGCTGATCGTTCTGAGTGGAGTGATCCTTGTAGTACCGATGTCGGCGCAGTCTTTTGAAACGGCAAATACGATAACAGGAAGCATCCTCGGTACGGTCGTCGATACCAGCGACGATCCGATTCCTGGCGCCAACGTGATTCTTCAAGGGCCGGCCGGCGATCCTCTCACGTCTGTGACAAAGGACGACGGAAGCTTTGCATTCCACGAGGCCGCGTCGGGAATTGCCTATCACATCACCGTCACTGCTGAAGGATTTGCAGACTGGAGCTCGTCCGTTACAGTCGAACCCGGGCAGGACAAGACGCTAGGCGAGGTCAAACTTCACATTTTGGCTGTGCAGCGGGCAGTCACAGTGAGTTACTCCTCGAAGGAAGTTGCTGCCCAACAGCTCAAAGCTGAAGAACAGCAGCGCGTTCTGGGTTTCATACCGAATATGTACGTGGTGTACGAACCTCACCCCGAGCCACTTACCACGAAGATGAAGTTCCACATGGCCTACAAAGATCTCACCCATCCGGTTTTCTCCATCCGCACGGCTGCGTGGGCTGGAGTGCAACAGGCCCGTGACAACCCTAGTGAATGGCGGCAAGGTGCGGAAGGATATGGCAAGCGGTTGGGTGCTGGCTTCGTCGACGGCGTTACCGGAAGCTTGATCAGCAACGCTATTCTGCCATCGCTTCTGCATCAGGATCCTCGCTACTTCTACCAGGGCAGCGGTACGAAGAAGTCTCGCGCTCTTCATGCGATGTTGGCTCCATTTGTCTGTAAGGGAGATAACGGGGCATGGCAGCCGAATTACTCTCAGTGGGGCGGCAGTTTAATTGGATATTCAATTTCTACCGCCTACTACCCTAGTTCAGATCGTACTGCGGGGCATGTATTCCAGACTTTTGGGATTGACATGGGTCTGCATGTCGTCGGCAGTCTGGCCCAGGAGTTCATCTTCGCCAAATTCACAAGCAGAGGGAAGCACTGACTTCGGCGGAGCTTCGTTTGGCGGCAAGTTCGAGGTCGATCTCTTAAGAGAAGTTTCTTGAAGGAAAGGACCCGTGCACCGCGTGAGAGTTCGGCAAGCACTACATTACCTAGCCGCTGTCCTGGGAATCGCTTTGCTGGTCGTTCTTGTACGTCGGACGGGAACAGGCACTGTGATCCATCAAGTCAAAACAATTGGCTGGGGATTCGGTCTGGTTCTCCTTCTTAGGTGGAATAGCGTCATCTCATCAAAACCTGGTCATGGCGGCTAACATTTCTGTGCGACATCCGGAATGTCTCATTTGCCCGCACACTTGGCCTTCGGCTGATATCTGAGGCCGTTGCGATTCTCGGACTTCCCGGCCAAATACTTGGAGAGGCCGCCCGCGTATCGTTGCTGGGTTCGGACGTTCCCTTGGCCAACAGCATCTCGTCAGTCACGCTGGATCGTGGACTCTATATCCTGACTTCGGCCATCGTAAGCATTGCGGGAATGATTGCTGCTGTGCTCTTGCTATCGCTGTCCCACACCTGGAGAGTCTACGTGCTACTCTCTGCCTTGGGATCCGCGGTTTTGCTTACTGCGTGCGGAGTGGCCATCGGAAAGCGTTGGCCGGTGTTCTCCGCGGTGGCACGGGCAATCGGACGGCTCGGATGGATCAAGACCTGGCTAGATGGCAAGCAGTCTGTGATCGAAGCGGCTGAAAAGAATCTCTTCGACTTTTTCCACAAAGCACCAGGCATATTTTGGGGAAGCTTAGTCCTCAATCTCGCCAGCCATGCCACGGCGATTTTGGAAGTCTATGTTCTTTTGTACTTCATGGGCAGGAGAAAGAGCCTACTGGTCGCCCTCGTCGTGGAAGCGCTCACGAAGCTAATCAATGTCGTCGGTACACTCAATCCCGGAAACGTAGGGACCTTTGAGGGCGGGAACATGATCGTTGCCCGACTCATCCATATATCGGGAGGAGCAGGATTAACGATCGCGCTCTGTCGGCGGGTGCGGATTCTATTTTGGGCCGCGATCGGCGCAATATGCCTGACAGTGATGTCGAAGTCGCCCAACCCCAGATGGTGCCTACCGATGCAACGGCATTCCCAAATGGTTCCAACCCGCTTCTCTCTTGATCTGTCAGATCCTGGAAATGTTTCACCGCCTCCTCTACTGCAGTTCGAATGCGCCCACATTCGGTCGAATGTCCGCATCCGGGCATCGATTCTTGAATCGCCTGCACAGATTCCGCTAACCCCTTTCGTCTTCGACGACTGGCGGCGCTCAGTCTGGCAATGAATTTGCGTAAAGAAGAATGTGCTGATGCTCTCAATAATTCGTCACCACCAGCGGGTTACCGTGAGGCTAATTGGGCGACTCGTAGGTTCGTGCGCAGAGAACTTCAGATTCCTAACATCACCAGGAACTGCTCTGGACGTGGATCTCGGTGGTCTAACCTTCGTCGATCGTGCTGGTGAGCGCTTGCTCGCCCGCTTGCGAGATATGGGCGCGACATTTCATGGAGAAGGATTGTTCGCACATCGCTTGCGGAGGAGACTTCTGTTTAGAGCTGTTGCCTTGAACTGATTTGTGTCGGATGTGGGGCGGAAATAGATGTACTTGGGTTATGTCGTAACCGCGGCAACGTCGGTGCATCGTCCGCCCCGCCAAACTGGTAGAAGAACGCGCGAGAGCGCGAAGAGAGGCCACTGCTAAGGGTTTACGCCGGCCTGTCGGAAGCGGTGACATGGGGCGGTAATTGCGATGCGCGCTGGCTGGGCTCTTCCCCATCGCGCCAAAAGGCCACACGCATCGCTCGCCCCTCCGACAGCTCTGAATTTGAAACGCGATTCCACAGCAAATTCTCGAGGAAGCGATCATACGACAATCCTCTATCTCAATCCGGGACCTATCTCTGGCAAATGCGTCGACATAATGCGGGAGCGAGGCCACAATGTGGTAACTACGACCAAAGGCGCCGATGCACTCGCATTGATGCGCAGACAGAGCTTTGATGCCCTGGTGATGGATTTTACGCAAGAGACCGTGGACATAATAAACTTCACGACCAAGGCATGCGGCTTGCAGCCATCGCTAGCTGTGTTTCTCGCTGACGAGTGGGGTGATGAACTTGCAACCGGCTTGGAAGAACTTGGACATGTGCTTACGATGTTGGAAGATGATGAGTGTGCCAGGCTTGCGGTTGAGAACCGGATAGCCTGATCCGATGATCTCAGTAGTGTCGACGGGAACCACCTCCGTTGTGGGCTGTCCAAACGGGGAAAACTCTAGCACGGTCATTCTTGATGTTGACTCGCGAGCTGACCATTGGTCGGCGCTTTTCATGCGATCCAGATGTGATTGGAGTCCCTATTGGACCGCCGCGCCCGAATTTTGCTGGCTTGTTCTGCCCACCGGCGGTGCGGATTGCTTGCCTGTCTCGATCTTAGGGACGCCCTGACGTGAGAAAGTGAATTCCGCTAGGCGACTTCCAGGGACATGCCTTGCGCTCCACCCTTTTGTTTTTCGTTAGCGAACATCGCCCGCTCCTAGCTAAATCCTTTCGGGATTGCTCGCCGTGGAAGAAGCCTTTCTCTTGCCTTCTATTTCGTTCATAGCCGCCATGAGTAGGATTTCTGCGAAAGTGAAGCCCTTAATCGTGTTTTGCGTGATCTTGAACATAAGCACTTCATCCTGATGCACGCCAGAGAGATTGCAGTTTGTGTGCCAGTCCGCGATCGTACCTAAGTGCCCAACACCTCGAGGATGTGACCAAGTCTTGCGCCACATCGCCTGCCCGCTCAGGGTCAATGCCTCAATACGGGCATCTCCAGAAAAAATGCTCACTCTTATGTCATTGCTGAAAAGCGGCTTGCTATGGAACCGATTTGGATACCAGCGTGCGATTACCTACTAGGCAGAGCCTCGGGAAGAGGCAGTTCTGAGATAGGAGGAACGACCATGTGCTCTCCAATGCTAACTGTGCAGGCAGCGCCGACCAACGCCTCATTCGTGCAGGCTTGCTATGACATCCCTCCAGTTCACGAGAAGTATGAGGCCGAATTTAATCCTCTACATATGAACTGGGTCCTGGTCGACGACACAAAAGGAAATCCCCGGGCCGAAATGCGATGGGTGGCTGACCGATAGGTATGCCGGCCCCGAATCCTTATGTACGATCTGCGTCGGTTGCTCTTCCATCCGCCGACGGCTGTCGTGCTTCAAGTGTTGCTGCTTTCGGCTGTTTACTCGTCGTGATCGGCGCATATTGTTTTTGTCAGAGCGCATCTGCGCAGACATCGGATTCCCGAACAGCGGAGGAGCCGACCAAGTCGTGGACAGCCACGACGGGCTTGAAGAGCGACGATCTACTTCCTGAACGTATTCCCGTGCGCATCATCGAAAGCCATAGCCAGAATGGCAACCGGACGCTGGACAAGCGATCGGTCGAGATCCGCGGGACCGATGGACATTTCGAACCTTATCAGGACATCGAAAGGGAGATCCAGACCGTCGATGCTTCCACCGCGAAAACCACGATGCGCACGTTCGCCCGGGATGTAAATGGGAGGAAAGCCCTCGTGCAGGTAACCGAAGAGGAGAAAAACGTCCTGCCCGGCGATGACTCAAATATAGTGCGCGTGACTTACAACGCCGATCTCAATGGACGGCTTGAGGCGGTTCAACGCGAAACGGTGGAGACTAAGAAGATCGGGAAGAATCTGGAGGAAACAAATACGACGGTGATGCTCCCCAGTATCAACGGCGGTCTAGCCCCAGCTTTCAAGACGCACGAACTCCGCAAGCGAGCTGCGAACGATACGATGGAAACTGAGAAAACCACATGGCTTCCGGACGGTAACGGAAAGTGGCAACTGAGCGAGATACGACAAAATACTACGACGCAAGATGCCAAAGGCAGCAATACGGAGGAGAGAGTATTTCGCCCCGATGCGGAGGGAAAGCTGGTTCAAATCTCTCGTGTGGTGAGCCAAGAGTCCGATAGCACCTCCGGAGAAAAGCGCGGCGTCGCAGAAACTTATTCGATCGATGTCCCGGGTGCGACGCAAGACGGTGGCCTACACCTCGTCGAGCGCAAAACCAGTACCGAGAGCTCAAGTTCCACTGGCGAGCGAGCAACCAAACAAAGAGTCGAACAGACCAATCCAGGCGATCCCGGCGCCGGTCTCCGCGCGTCTGTGTTGGTCGATGGCAGGATGGTTCCGGAACCTTCGGGAGAAGAGTCCACGATAACGATTCGAGCACGCGACTCGAACGGGAATTTTGGAGTTGTCTCGGTTGATACGACGAAGTCGGATCGGATTCCCACCATTCAGATTCAGCAAGCGCCCTCCGAGCAGCCAAAATAAATCAACGCTCATCGATGTGTATCGCACGAGTGCAGCCAAGCGGCTAGGAAAAGCGTTGATTTGCTGCCCGAATTCGGTCAGTGCCCTTGGCATGTCACGCAAGGATTGCCTTGGAGATTCCGAATCTAGTTGATCTCCAGTAGTTTCAACCCACTTCCGCGTGCTCACGTCTGGCAACCGGATTGCGAATGCAAAGTGTGATCTTCAAATTCCCTCCAGGGGTTGGCCATGCTGGGAGAACTGATAAATATCCCGACTGACACACTCATTGACATGCTCTACATAATCCTCGCCGGTGAAGTCGCCATCACCGCCAGTGATGTAGCGGAAATCGAACAAATTCATCGCGAGCTGCAACGTAGAGGCGGGGCGCCAAACTGGGGCTTTGGAACCGTTAACTGAGAAAAGCGAGCAGGTTTTTGCAATGAGCCTTCAGCCGTGCGAAGACTGGGACTTGCCGAAACCAATCACCGGAATGACGTTGATGCTAGTGCCCAACGATGAAGTAAGGAAGGTGAATATGACATTGCTGACAGAAACTGAAGAAGTAGCCGGATCTCTGAGCGCTGAAGGGAAAGCAAGGTCAACAGTTGCGGGCGCACCGCTTAGCCCGGATGAGCTGAGCAGGATCGATGCCTATTGGCGCGCGTGTAAATACCTGGCTTTAGGGATGATCTATCTTCAGGAAAATTCCCTGTTACGGGAACCCCTGAAACCAGAACATGTCAAGAATCGGTTGCTCGGCCATTGGGGATCAAGCCCGGGTCTCGCCTTCATCTACACCCATCTGAGTCGCCTCATAAAGAAAGACGACCTCGAGATGATTTTTCTCGCAGGCCCCGGTCACGGAGCCCCGGGAGTTCTAGCTCCTATTTATCTGGAAGGCACGTACAGCGAAATCTACCCTGAAAAGAGCACGGACGAAAAAGGTCTTCGAGAATTCTTCAAACAGTTTTCGTTTCCGGGCGGTATTGGCAGCCACTGTACTCCAGAAACGCCGGGCTCGATTCATGAAGGCGGTGAGCTGGGATATGTCCTCTCGCACGCTTGCGGAGCCGCGTTTGACAATCCCGACCTGATCGTGGCAGCAGTCGTGGGCGACGGCGAAGCCGAAACCGGGCCGCTGGCGACCTCATGGCATATCAGCAAATTTCTCAATCCAATCCGCGATGGGGCTGTGTTACCCATACTTCATCTTAACGGATACAAGATCAACAACCCGACCCTGCTGGCACGGATCACTCACGACGAACTGGAAGACTTGTTACGCGGGTATGGCTGGAATCCCTACTTCGTGGAGGGATCCGAGCACGACAGCATGCATCAGGCGATGGCCGCGACGCTGGAGCGTTGCCTTGCCGAGATTCACGAACATCAGAAAGAGTGCCGCAAGAGCGGCGTTCCGACCCGGCCCCGCTGGCCCATGGTGGTATTGCGCTCGCCAAAGGGATGGAGCGCACCGGCCCTAGTAGATGGGCATCACATTGAAGCCTTCTGGCGTTCGCATCAAGTTCCGCTGACCGACGTCAAGACTAACCCAGAACATCTGCGCCTTCTAGAGACCTGGATGCGATCATTCAAGCCGGAAGAACTCTTCGATGAATGCGGGAGAGTGCGACCGGAGATCGCCGCATTTGCGCCGAAAGGGCAGCGCCGAATGAGCGCCAGTCCGCACGCGAATGCAGAGCTCAGGAAAAAACTGCGGTTGCCGGAGTTCCGCGATTATGCCGTCAAGATCGACCGCCCAGGAAATACTGAAGTAGAGAACGTTCCGCCACTGGGCCGCTTTCTGCGCGATGTCATGAAGTGGAATATGGACAGCTTTCGAGTGTTTGCGCCAGACGAGAACACGTCCAACAAGCTTGATGCGATTTATGAGGTCTCGAAGAAATTCTGGATCGCTGAAAGTTTCCCCGAGGACCGTGATGGAACAGAACTGTCTTCGGACGGACGCGTTGTCGAAATGCTGAGCGAGCACACGATGGAAGGCATGCTTGAGGGCTACTTGTTAACCGGTCGCAACGGCTTTCTATCGTCTTATGAAGCTTTTGTGCACGTGATCGACTCGATGTTCAATCAGCATGCCAAATGGTTGTCCATCTGTAACGATTTATCTTGGCGTCGCAAGATCGCATCGCTGAACCTTCTCATTACTTCAACCGTATGGCGTCAGGATCACAACGGCTTTACGCACCAGGATCCGGGTTTTCTGGATGTAGTGCTCAACAAGAGTGCCGCAGTAACTCGCATCTACCTCCCGCCGGATGCCAATTGTCTGTTGTCCGTAGCAGATCATTGCCTGCGCTCGGAAAACTACATCAACGTCATTGTCTCGGACAAACAGCGACATGTGCAGTACCTGGATATTGATGCTGCCATTACGCATTGCACAAAGGGTATAGGTATCTGGAATTGGGCTAGTAATGATGAAGGCCAGGAACCCGATCTTGTTTTTGCTGCCGCGGGCGATATCCCCACCCAGGAAGCATTGGCCGCGACGGCACTTCTCCGGGAACGATTCCCTGACTTAAAAATGCGATTCATTAACGTCGTTGACTTGTTCAAGCTACAACCAAGCACAGAACACCCCCATGGCTTGACGGATGGAGATTTCGATTCTCTCTTTACGACCGACAAGCCGATCATCTTTAACTTCCATGGCTATCCCTGGCTGATTCACCGTCTCGCCTATCGCCGCACCAACCACCGCAACCTGCATGTGCGCGGTTACAAGGAGAAAGGCAACATCAACACGCCGATGGAACTGGCAATCAACAACCAGACGGACCGGTTCAGTCTCGCAATCGATGCCATTGACCGCGTTCCGAAACTGCAGCGGATCGGCGCGCACGCCAAAGAAGAATTCCGCGATCGCCAGATTGCATGTCGACGCCATGCTTACGAGTGCGGAATCGACAGTCCTGAGATTAGCGGTTGGAAGTGGCCCTACGAAAAGCGATGACTGCTATCGTCCAGTTCATTGTGAGGCATGGCTACCCCATAGTGTTTGCTGCTGTCTTCGCGCGTCAGATAGGTTTGCCCGTACCGGCGCCTGGGTTTCTGATTGCGGTCGGAGCGCTCGCAGCGTGCGGGAAGTTGGGCCTCCTCGCCGCGCTCGGTCTGGCTGTCACTGCCTGTGTTCTGGCCGACTGGGTGTGGTATGAAGCGGGTCGGCGGTGGGGTGACAAGGTCTTGCACTTAATTCATCGTCTCGCACGAGATCCTGAAGCCCGCGATCGCCGGGCGAAAAGGATCTTTGCCAAGTATGGGCCTCCGCTTCTCGTACTTGCCAAGTTCGTACCGGGGCTGGACGCGGTAGCGCCTCCCCTGGCCGGGACATCGGGCACCCGCCGAACCCGCTTTCTAGTCTTTGAAACAATTGGCGCCAGCCTCTGGTCGACGACCTATGCGGGACTCGGGTATGCCTTTAGCCATAGCCTCGACCGCGCAGCTGCCTACGTCGGCAGAGCAGGGGCACTTTTAGCGGGTCTTCTCGCATTCGCGGGACTCTCTATTTACGCCGCCAGCAAGCTGGTTCGGTGGCGTCGCTGGAGAGGTTGCGTTTCGGTTTATGCGGGTCACACAAGTCAGTCCGATGGGATGTGGGCTAGGCCGCCAACCGTCGGAAATCCTTGAAGGAGTCGATCATGAATACTAAAGCCGCCGCAAAGCGGCAAGCAGCGCCGGATACTGAGAAACTCATCGCCAAGTACGGATGTGGTCCCGTGCACTTCTCCGGAACAGACGAAGCACTGTATGAACGGCACTTGCTGTTTGACAGTGGCGTCGATCTGGCGGCGGCGACGGCGCGCGACCGGTTCGAGGCCCTTGCCCGGTCGGTGCGAGACGTTCTATCTCAGCGATGGCTCTTAACAGAGAAGACCTACGAAGAACGAAATCCTAAGCGACTCTACTATCTCTCGATGGAGTTTCTCATCGGCCGCTCACTCGCGAATAATGTTACGAACCTTCTGCTTTCTCCGCTCACGAACCAGTTCATCGAAGACAAGAAACTCAATCTCCTCGAGATTTTGGACCAAGAGCCCGATGCGGGACTCGGCAACGGCGGCCTTGGACGTTTGGCGGCCTGCTTCATTGAATCCGCCGCAACCATGCAGCTCCCGGCCATAGGTTACGGACTCCGATACGAATACGGCATCTTCAAACAATCCATTCAGAACGGATGGCAACAGGAAACACCGGACAACTGGCTCCGTTCTCCGGACCCGTGGGAGATTGCCCGCCCGAACGAAAAGGTAGAAGTCAGCGTGGGCTGCTCGTTCGAGCTCAGCGGTGGCACCCTTCGCCCGGTACCGGGGCGCCCAACGACTCTGATCGGTATCCCATTTGACCGTCCCGTGATCGGCTACGGTGGTTCCACGATCAACACGCTTCGACTCTGGGCGGCGGCAGCGCCCGACTACTTCAAGTTTGAAGAGTTCTCGCACGGCGATTTCGTGGAGGCATTTACCCAGACCCTTGGGGCCGAAACCCTGACCCGCGTCCTTTATCCCGATGATTCAAGAGTGATGGGGCAGGGGCTACGCCTGCTGCAGGAGTACTTCCTTGTTGCCTGCTCACTGGCAGATGCGGTGCGCCGCTTCCAGCGGACCAACTCGGATTGGCGCTTGTTTGCAGACAAAGTGGCAATTCAAATGAATGACACGCACCCGGCTCTGTCGGTTCCAGAACTCATGCGAATTCTGATGGACGAGGTGCAGCTCGGATGGGACGAGGCTTGGCGTATTACGCAGAACACGCTGGCGTACACCAATCACACGTTGTTGCCCGAAGCCCTCGAAAAGTGGCCCGTCAGGTGGTTTGAAGAGATGTTGCCCAGGCAGCTCGAGATCATCTACGAGATCAATCGCCGCTTTCTGGGCGACGTTCGGGGGCGGCTCCCAGGCGATACAATTCGGATTGAGCGCGTGAGCATCGTCGAGGATGGCCCCGACAAGAAGGTTCGCATGGCCAATCTGGCGGTCGTAGGTTCTCACAGCACGAACGGAGTAGCAGAGATTCACTCCAAGCTGTTGCGCGAGACAACACTCAAAGATCTGGCGGAAATCTTTCCCGAGCGTTTCAACAATAAGACGAACGGAGTCACTCCCCGGCGCTGGTTGCAATTATGCAATCCCGGACTTTCTGGACTGATCACCGATGCCATTGGAGATGCTTGGATCCGTGATTTAAGCGAATTAAGCAAGCTCAAGGCATTCACCGAGGACAAAGGCTTCCGTGATGACTTCCGCAAATCCAAGCGAAATGCCAAGGGACAATTCTGTGATTGGCTCAGCTGGTCGACAGGGCAGACCGTTGATCCGGAGTCGATCTTCGATTGCCAGGTCAAACGCATCCACGAGTACAAACGTCAATTCCTGAATGCACTGCGGATCGTTGTGCTCTACAACCGGGTGCGCCAGGATCCGGGGCTCAGCGTGTATCCACGCACGTTCTTTTTCGCCGGCAAGGCCGCGCCTGCCTACCGGCTCGCCAAGGTGATCATCAAGTTCATTAACAATCTGGCCGCGACCATTGACGGCGACCCTGCAGTACGCGGGCGGCTTAAGGTGGTATTTCTGCCTGACTACTGCGTCTCGCTTGCGGAGCACCTCATTCCCGCCAGTGACGTCTCCAACCAGATCTCGACGGCAGGCTATGAAGCCAGTGGGACAAGCAACATGAAGTTCATGATGAACGGCGCATTGACGATCGGAACACGCGACGGAGCAACCATTGAGATGGCAGCGGAGGCGGGCGCGGAGAACTTCTTCCTCTTCGGTTTGACGGCTGAGCAGGTAATTGGCAGTCGCGGATGGTACAACCCACACTGGCACTACGAACACGATCCGGAGACTCGTCAAGCTCTGGACTTGATTTTCTCGGACCATTTCAGCCGCTATGAGCCCGGCGTCTTCGACCCCTTGCGCGACATGTTGCTGACGCACGGCGACCACTACATGCACTTGGCGGACCTGAACGCATACCTCACGGCAGACGCGCAGCTGACTGCGTTATATGCCGATTCCGACGAGTGGGCGCGCAAGGCCGTCTTGAATGTGGCGGGCTCGGGAAAGTTCTCCAGCGACCGCACTATCGCTGAATACTCAGCAGAAGTCTGGCATGTGCAGCCATGTCCAATACCAGAGAAAGCGTAAAAGAGGAGTCGGACATAAAGAACTAAGGAGATGTAGCGCTAGATGTTTGACCAGCCCAGCGGGGTGCTGCCTCTCGACGACACAACCAGAATCGGCGCACCCCGCGGGACTCGGCTACTTCCGAATTGCTGACGATTCATGCAGAATATCTTCACTCCTACGCGAGAGATCACGCTAAATATTTGCGAAAGCTCTCGCCAGGTGTAGGCTTGTAACTAATCTGTAACCGATCCTCCGCACTTCCCCGCATTTGTCAACAACTTACGCGGGAAACGTGATTTTTCGGGTGTCAGTAAGTCATTTGTTTTCAATGACTGTTGTAGTGACACTACGGCTACCGTCCGATTTCTAAACCGGTGGTTGCAGGTTCGATCCCTGCCGCGCCTACCATAGATGCAGTGGCCAGTGGCACACCCAGCGGCAGCACTTTCTTCGTGAATTTCCGAATACTGACCACCCTCACTGACCACTATTTTCCCGATGTTCGCACGTCTCTGTGTTGAGGCAAGAGTCGGCCAGCATAAGCCGCTGCACCCGCTTCCCGCCGATGATGTCGGACTCCACGATCTCATCGACATCGGCCTCGGTCACGTGTCCATACCAAATCTGGTCCGGATAGATCACAACATTCGGGCCGTGCTCGCATTGATCGAGGCATCCCGACTGATTGGCACGCACTTTGCCTTTGAGGCCGCGTTCCGCCAGCTTCTGTTTGAATAGTTTTTGCAGCTTCGCCTGGCCGCTGGGATCGCAGCATCCTCGCGGATTTCCTGGAGGGCGCTGGTTACCGCATATAAAAATGTGCTTCTCGAACTTGGGCATGATTCACATCTTAACCTGAACGGTCGTCCACGCCCTGCGCGCGTTGCTATCCGTCGCAGGGAAGCGATAAGATAATTCGTACACATCTTCTCCGCCTTTTCATCCCAGTAAGCCTTTAGAATTTTTGCCGCGGCAAGGCGTGTGCGACCCCGGGTGTTCATACGTGCGCGCGGTGCAGCGATGCGTCTGCGAATCCCTGTAACGGAGTTGGCAGTGAAACGAGGCAAGACTGCGGTAATTGTCGGCGCTCAGTGGGGCGACGAGGGCAAGGGAAAGATCGTCGATGTTTTGTCGGAGAGTTTCTCCGTCGTAGCCCGCTATGCCGGCGGCCACAATGCTGGCCATACCGTCATCATCAATGGCAAGAAGTTCGTCCTGCAGTTGGTTCCCTGCGGAGTTCTGCGGACGGCTTCCCGCAGCGTGATCGGCAATGGCGTAGTTCTCGATCCCATGGCTTTCTTGAAGGAAGTGGGCGCTCTGCGCGATGCCGGCGTGCGGGTCGACGGAAATCTTTTCGTCTCCAACCGCGCACAGGTAATTCTGCCCTACCATCGCATGATCGAGTTGGCGGCGGAAAGCGCGCCCGGCAGAGTGAAAATTGGCACCACCTCGCGCGGCATCGGCCCGGCCTACGAGGACAAAATGGGCCGGCGCGGCCTGCGCGTCGCCGATTTGCTCGATCTGAAGCTCCTGAAGAAACACATCGAGAACGCGGTGCGCGAAAAAAACATGATCGCGCACGCTCTTTTTAATTCCGACCCGCTCGACGCCGACAAGATGTACGCCGACTACGCTCATGCGGCGGAGAAAATTGCCCCGTTCGTCTGCGACACCGCAGTTCTCCTGAATCAGGCGCTGGCAAACGGTGAGGCCGTCCTTTTCGAAGGCGCCCAGGGCACCATGCTCGACATCGACCACGGTACCTATCCTTTTGTGACTTCGTCCAGTTCCACTTCAGGTGGTGCCGCGACCGGCACAGGCGTCGCTCCCAATGCTATCCAGTCGGTGATTGGACTCACGAAGGCGTATTGCACGCGAGTCGGCGAAGGCCCATTTCCCAGCGAGGAGAAAGGCGATTTGGGCGAGCAACTTCGCAAACGTGGCAACGAATTTGGCGCGGTTACAGGACGTCCGCGGCGCACCGGTTGGCTTGATCTGCCGCTGCTGCGCTATGCGGGCATGATCAACGGCATTTCCTGGCTAGTGGTGACCAAGCTCGACGTGCTCGATGAACTGGCGGAGATTCCAGTCTGCGTCGGCTACCTCGTCGATGGAAAAAAGACCATGGAAATCCCCGCGCAGGCCAGCGGTTATGAAAAGCTTGAGTGCATCTACCAAAAGCTGCCTGGCTGGCGGACCTCCACGCTCGGCATCACGGAGTTCGGCCAGCTGCCCAAAGCGGCTCGCGATTACCTCGCATTTGTGGAGCAACAGACCGGAGCCAAGATCGGTTTGGTTTCGACCGGCCCGGACCGCGACCAGATCATCTTCATGGACGAATTTGCCGCAGTGATGAAGTCCCCAAAAGTCTAGGCTTGACTTCCCGTTAGTCCGGCGGCGAGACTACGTAACCACACCCACTCTGAAGGAGCGCATGATGGTGGTTTTGGCCGTAACGTGGATGGCGAAGGTTGGACGCGAAGCCGAGGTCACTGCACTGTTTGCAAAACTCACCGAGGAATCCCGCAAGGAGCCCGGTTGCGCGATGTATCAGGTTCATCGGCACAAGACGGAAGCGCGTCGGTTCTTCATTTACGAGCAGTATCAGGATGATGCCGCACTCGAGGCTCACCGCAATGCCCCACACTTCTTGCAGTTTGCCCGCAAGGACCTGCCAAAACTCGCAGACCGCGTGGAGGGTCACCTGTTCGAACCGTTAGGATAGGTCGTCTGGTGCAGGCGCCACGATAGCAGGTGCCATCACTTGACCTTGTCCACCATCAGTTCGCCTCCAGAGGCGTAACTCTCCTTCGAGACCTCATGGAAAGCGATCATAATGCCTTCGCGCCGCGCCCCAGCTTCCTCCACCAACGTATCCGTGATGCGCTTCGCGATCTTCCGCTTCTGCTCGGTAGTGCGGCCCTGCAGCATCGTGATTTGAACTAGAGGCATAAGAGAAACTTTCCAATTGCTGGCTTAATCCACTAGAGCGCGAGATCCCTCGCGGTGTTCGGGATGATGCGCTGGGCTCAGACGCCCGCGAAATGCCGTCACTTCGCCAGTTCGTAGCCCGCGAAGAAAAAACTCAACTCAAAGCGCGCGGTGTCCTCGGCATCGGAGCCGTGAATCGCATTGTGCTCGATGCTCGACGCCCACTTCTTGCGGATCGTGCCTTCCTCCGCATTGGCCGGATTGGTGGCACCCATCAGCTTGCGCAGATCGGCGATGGCATTTTCCTTTTCCAGCGCCAGAACTACGATCGGTCCGCTCGACATGAAATCGGTGAGCGACCCGTAGAACGCCCGGCTGGCGTGCACGGCATAAAACTGCTCTGCCTGGTGCTTGGAGATTTCCAGCATCTTCATGGCGAGAATGTGGAAGTTTTGCTTTTCGAATTGCTCAATGATGTCGCCGACCGCATTCTTGGCGACAGCATCCGGTTTCACAATGGTAAGAGTGCGTTGCAGAGTCTTCATAGTTGGTGATTAGTCGCCAGTCCTTATTATTTTGATTTGAAAGGGCGCGGGTTTAAGCCGCGCCGCCCAAGCGCCCAGAGGGTTCGGGCTTTAGCCCCTGCTTTCTAAACTGCTACTAGACTTTCACTCCCAGCGCCGCCACAAGCGTTTCTCCAATATCCGCCGGAGACTTCGCCACGCGGATTCCAGCTGCTTCCATCGCCTTGATTTTCTCCGCCGCCGTCCCTTTGCCGCCGGAGATGATCGCGCCAGCGTGGCCCATGCGGCGTCCCGGAGGCGCAGTTTGTCCGGCGATGAATCCGACCACCGGCTTCTTCATCTTCGTCCTCACGAACTCCGCTGCGGTTTCCTCGGCGTCACCACCAATTTCGCCGATCATGACCACGGCTTCGGTCTCCGGATCGCGATTGAACAGATCGAGTGCATCCAGGAAATTGGTTCCAATAATCGGATCGCCGCCGATCCCGATCGCGGTCGACTGTCCGATGCCGCGTTGCGTCAGCTGATGCACTGCTTCATAAGTCAATGTGCCGGAGCGCGACACGATCCCGACCGGTCCTTCTTTGTGGATCGATCCCGGCATGATGCCAATCTTGCACTTGCCCGGCGAAATAATCCCCGGACAGTTCGGTCCAATCAGCCGTGAGCGGCGGTTCTGCAGGAACTCCCAGGCCTTCACCATGTCGAGCGTGGGAATACCCTCGGTTATGCAGACGATGAGGTCTAGCTCGGCGTCTGCCGCTTCCATAATCGCGTCCGCCGCGAATGGCGGAGGAACGAAGATGACGGTCGTGTCGGCACCCGTCTTCTCAATCGCCTCAAGCACCGTATTAAAAATCGGCCAACCTTCGTGCGTAGTGCCGCCCTTGCCAGGCGTCACTCCACCCACCACTTGTGTTCCGTAAGCCGCACAGGCCTTGGCGTGAAATGTACCCTCGCGTCCGGTCAGGCCCTGCACAATCAAGCGCGTTTCTTTATTAACCAGGATTGCCATGATTATGATTCCTCGTATTTGTCATCCTGAGCAAGCGCTGTTTGCGCCGCGAAGGATCTGGGCGAGCCCCGCGAAGCGACGCGTGCTTTGCGGCGCAATAATCGCGCGTTTGGCCCGCTTCCTTATCGCCATTCGGTTACGCCTTAAACGCCCCTTGCCGCCGCTACCACCTTATCGGCCGCATCCTTCATTGTGTCCGTCACGACGAAGTTGAATCCCGAATTCATCAGAATCTTCTTGCCTTCATCCACATTCGTGCCTTCCAATCGCAGCACCACAGGGAGCTTGATATTCGTTTTCCTCGCGGCTTCCACCACTCCCGTTGCCAGCGTATCCACGCGCAGGATACCGCCAAAAATGTTGATCAGCACCGCTTTTACGTTCTTGTCGCTGAGCAGAATCTCAAACGCGTGGGCCACCTGGTCGGCGCTGGCGCCGCCGCCGACGTCCAGAAAATTAGCCGGCATGCCGCCCGCGTATTTAATGATGTCCATCGTGGCCATGGCCAGCCCCGCGCCGTTCACCATACAGCCCACGCTGCCATCAAGCTTGATGTAGTTCAAACTGTATTTCGAAGCCTCCACCTCGAGCGGATCTTCCTCGGTAATGTCGCGCAGTTCGCGAATATCCGGATGCCGGAAGAGCGCGTTGTCGTCAAAGGTCAGCTTGGCATCGAGCGCGAACAGCCGTCCATCGGTGGTGGTGATGAAGGGATTGATCTCGACCAGCGATGCATCTGTGTCCAGAAACGCCTTATAAAGGTTGGAAAGAAATTGTACCGCGGGATTGATCTGCTTGGCGTTCAGCCCCAGCTTGAAAGCCATCTTGCGCGCCTGAAATCCTTCCAGGCCCATGCCCGGATCGATGTGCTGCTTCAAAATTGCTTCAGGATTTTCCGCCGCGACTTGTTCGATCTCCATCCCTCCCGCGGCCGACGCCATGAAAACTGGCTTGCCTTCGCCCCGGTCCACCAGAATTCCCAGGTAGAGTTCTTTCTCGATGGGAAGCGTTTCTTCAATCAGCAGCCGCCGCACTACACGCCCTTCGGGGCCCGTCTGATGCGTCACCAATTTCATGCCCAGCATTTTGCCGGCAAGCTCACCCGCTTCATCCACAGACTTGGCGATCTTCACGCCTCCGCCCTTGCCTCGCCCGCCCGCATGAATCTGCGCCTTCACCACAACTCCGGTCGCCCCGGCGCTGAACAGTTCCCTGGCGGCAGCCTCGGCTTCTTCCCGCGAAGTCGCCATCGTCCCGCGCGGCACCGTCACACCATATTTCTTAAGAATTCCTTTTGCCTGGTACTCATGGATTTTCATAATGACACTCGCAACTAAGAATCGGAAGGAACCTGCTTGCGGCTTTCGACCGAGGGCAGCAAACCCTCAATTTTATAGAGAGGATCGGATTAGAGCAAACGCGCGCCGCTCCTTTTTGGCGTGGTTGTTCATCTAAGCCTAAATCGGGAGTGGATGCCGGGCGCGCCGGCACGCCGAGAGGAATAAACGATGAAACTGGTTTCACTGAACGTCGCGAGGCCGCGTCTGATCGTCTATAAGGGAGCGACCATCAACACGGGCATCTTCAAGAATCCTGTGAGTGGCCGTATCGCGCTACGCACGCTGAACCTCGATGGTGATCAACAAGCGGATCTCAGCGTTCACGGCGGAACCTACAAGCCGGTCTACGCTTACCCTTCGGAGCACTACGATTATTGGCGCCGGGAATTGCCCGGCACCGATTTACCTTGGGGTATGTTCGGCGAGAATTTTACGACCGAGGGTCTCACGGAAGAGCTTCACGTGGGGGACCGGCTTCGCATTGGTTCTGCTATTGTGATGGTCCGCCAGCCACGCATGCCCTGTTACAAGCTGGCGGCCAAGTTTCAACGCGACGATATGATCGAGCGATTCCTGCACAGCGGACGCAGTGGACTCTATTTCTCCGTGGAGCGAGAAGGTGGAGTCGGAGAAGGGGATTCGTTCGAGCTGATTTCGGAAGTTCGAGAAGGCATTACGATCGCCGAAATAAACCGGCTTTTCTTTCGTGAGAAATACAATCGCAACCTGCTGCAAAAGGCGATTGCGACGACTGCTTTGCCGGAAGACTGGCGCGAGTACTTCCTGCCCAGACTAAACGGGCACGGGAGTTAATACCCGGCTATTTGGTGAAGTTCATCAGGTCGCCAGTTATCCCTTACAATTCCGAGTGAGATGATCCTCGACGCCCTCCATTGCATCGCCAATCACGGCCAGTCCCTGGGCCGCGCCGAAGCGCGTGAGGTGATGGCGGAAGTACTTGCGGGAAATTGCGCCGACTCCCAGATCGCCGCGCTTCTCGTAGCCCTCCACATGAAGGGTGAAACCGTCGAAGAGATCGTCGGCTTCGCGGAAGCGATTCGCGCTGCGGCGACGCCCTTGCCCTTCTCGTTCGCCGGCGCTGCCAACTCCGAATCCGATGCCCTCTATCTCAGCGGCACGGGTCGCGACGCTTTGGTCGATACCTGCGGCACCGGCGGCGACGCCAGCGGAACCTTCAACATTTCAACCGCCGCCGCCTTTGTAACCGCCGGCGCGGGCGTACATGTGGCCAAGCATGGCAATCGCAGCCTGACCTCGAAGTGTGGCTCTGCCGACGTGATGGAAGCCCTCGGCGTCAACATCCAGTTATCTCCCGCGCGCGCCGCGCAATGCCTGCGCGAAGTTGGCATCTGTTTTCTCTACGCGCCCGATCTGCACTCCTCCATGAAGCAGGTGCAAAAGGTTCGGCGGGAGCTACGCCTGCGCACCATGTTCAACCTGCTCGGCCCTCTCACCAATCCCGCGCACGCTTCCGGACAGGTCGTAGGCGTCTACGCGCTGGATATGGTCGAGAAGCTTGCCGAGGCGCTCAGCATGCTTGGACTCCATCGTGCTCTCGTGGTGCACGGTCTGGATGGCCTCGATGAGATCACCATCAGCGGACCAACTCGAGTGGCGGAAGCCCGCGACGGAATCGTTCGAACCTACGAGGTGGATCCGGAAGAGTTCGGCATGGCGCGTTCACCGATCGAATCCATCGCCGGCGGTGACGCGGCCGATAACGCGGCGATTGTGCGAGAAGTTCTAAGCGGAAAAAAATCTCCGCGCCGCGATGTGGTTTTGCTGAATTCAGCAGCCGCTCTGGTGGCGGCAGGGCACGCCGATCACGTGGCTGAAGGCATACCGATGGCCGCGCATTCAATCGATTCTGGCGCAGCCTCAGCCAAGCTTGCAGCTTTGGTAAGCTTTACGAGCAGAAAAGAGGGATAAGTCGCCATGTCTTGTGTATTGAGAGCGAGCGGTTCCAATTTCGACGTAGATGAATTCTTGAAAGTTTCTTCACTGGATGCTCTGACTGCGTTCCATCGCGGGGCTGTGCAATTTGCCACCTGGAGCGTGAGCCACAAAAGCGACTATTCCGGGATGAACGTGAGCGTGAGCACCAGGGAAGTGTCGGATCTAAGCGGCCAGGTAGAGGACGCGGTTGGATTTCTAAAAGAGAATGACCACGAATTGAGGCGGCTCCGTGATTTCCCTGGCTTGGAGCGGATGGATCTGGATTTTCCTGTAGAAGATCGAGATGTGGTCTTCCAACGCGATGCGTTTCCTTATCAACTTCTGGCCTTGCTTGGAGGGCTACATATCGGTCTGATCGTTTCCCGGTATCCGGTGCCCTCCCGGGTCACCGATCAAGTCTTTACAGAACAATAAAGTGAGCAGAGATCGGTTTTCAATCCCGATTACTCAACTGACTCGCTCCCTTCAATCTTGAATGTATTATTCGTCATGTCGCTCTCCGGGACGCTGCCGTCGTTCACCACAACTTCCTCCGGCGGTTTCGTGACCTCCACGCGAATCACTCCCTTGCTGTTGCCTCGCACTTCAACCCGCTTCGTCACCTCTCCGCCGGGGAATTTCACGGTGATCGGAACCTCGGCCCCGGCCCGTCCCAAATTCTCCACCGTAACCGTCACTATGTAAACGTCGTTCATCGTTTTGCGCGGGAACGCCAATTCCACTCGAAAGTCCGGCAGACCGCGATCGCGATAAACCCAGTCATCGAAGAACCATTCCAGATTTTTCTGCGTCTGCGCCTGAATTAGTTTCTGCATGTAGGAAGGTTCTTTGTCCTGCTCCGGACGGTACGATGCGAGAGCTTTCTTCAACGCCTCATCGCCAACCATGTCACGCAGCATCCACCACACAGACATCGCCTTGCTCCGGTAAAGTTCCTCGTCGGTGGTGTTCACCAAAGACCTCTTCACTTCATCTTCGGATCGCGGCACATTTGTCGGCTTCTCGCTCGCGCCCGCGCTGAATGCGGTTCGATGTGTTGCCATGTAATCCAGCGCAGCCTGCCGTCCGCTCTGACGCTCGACATAAAGTGCCTGCGCGAAATGAGCCAGCCCCTCGTTGATCCAAAGCCGAGGCGATGAAAACGACGCATGAGTGAGTTGGTGCGCGGCCATCAAACCTGAGGCCTTGGAATCCGTGCCAGTCAGTGGCATGAGCAACAGGGAGCCGCTCTCAAAGGGAGCGGCATTCAAGTCGTCGAGATCAGCGGTTTGTGCCTTGTTTCGCGGCGCTCCGAACCACTCCGAAATCAGTGGAGTCACTTTTTCCGCAGCGTCGGCGTAGGCCACAGAGGCGACATCGTGCCCACGCAAATAGTGGACGGCGACGGCCGCCCTGTCCGCCACCTCATAGTCAGCCATCACCAGCGTTGGCACCACCCATCCAAGCGAATCGTAGGTGCAGTCCGCAACGAACTCATGTTTCACTTCTCCCGCCGTCGGGCATTTCGTCGCATTCACCAGAAGCTCCGGCTCCGGCTTTTCGCTTTCGTCATCGCTTGGCACCGCCACCTGAACATGCATGCTGGCGGCCATCTCGCGGTTCTTCCACCGCCCCACCGCTTCGAATACGCTGTTGCCTTCGGAAAGATTCCCGGCCTCGGTCGCGATCGGATACCACGCCACGTATCCAAGTCCGCGCACGGCTGTGAATTTCCGACTGATCTGGTCCCAATCCGTGCTGCGCGCTGCGGTTTCTGGCGCTCCGATTCGCGTGAGCCGCGTCGCGTCCAGCACAACCACCCCTTCATAGCCGATCTCCAACTCGATGGTGCCCTTGGGCGCAACCGCATCCGGCAAGGTAACGATAGCTTCGGAAAGGGCTCCGGTGTGATCGATATCGGAAGTGTAGGGCTGCGCAACAAACTGCAGTTGCTGGCCGCTCGCCTTGATGGAACGCCAGTTGAGAGAAGACGAAATCTGCAGCACCGCAATCTTTTGCGGTATTTGCGAATCGTTCCTGAGCGTAATCTTGCCGCGCACCCCGAGCCGTTGTTGATCGGGCTCTACGCGAACGCTCAGGTCGTAGCGGGTGAACGTAAACGCTTCGCGGTCAAGAGAAAACGCGTTTACCGCAGAGACACAGAGCACACAGAGGCACCAAGGCCACAGACTGCGCAACTTCATTTCGCTCCCGCAGCCGCTTCTTCACTATGGATGCGGGCGCGTCTCTGCCGCACAATCTCATACATCACCACCGCTCCCGCAACCGATACGTTCAGCGACGGCACTTTTCCCAGCATCGGAATCGAAACCAGAAAGTCGCACTTCTTCTTTACCAGATCGTGCAGTCCCTTCCCCTCGGCGCCTAGAACCAGCGCGCAATCCATGTTGTAATCAAGGGCGTCGTAAGTCTGCTTCCCGCGCTCGTCCAGCCCAACCGTCCAAATATTGCGCTCTTTCAATTCTTCTATGGTGCGCGCAATGTTCGTCACCTTCGCGATAGGCAAGTGTTCGCTGGCACCAGCCGAGGCTTTTGTGACCGTCCCGGTTACCGGCGCAGCGCGTCGTTCCGGAATCACGACTCCGTCGGCGCCGGCAGCGTCGGCCGTTCGCAACACCGCGCCCAAATTATGTGGATCCTCCACCCCGTCGAGCACGACGATGAACGAATATTGTCCCCGCTTTGCGTCCACCACATCGTCGAGATCGCTGTATTGCTTAGCCGACGTAACGGCGACCACTCCCTGATGCGCCGCATTCCCCGCCATGTGGTCGAGTTCCACACGAGTGAGAAAACGCACGGGCACGCCCAGCTTGCGGCAGTCTTCAATCATCCGTTGCAAGCGAATGTCATGCCGCTCCTTCGCCATGCCCACCCACTGGAAAGCCCGTCCCCGAGCCTTCAGCGCCTCGGTGACCGCATTGATGCCATAGATATAGTTCATGAACTATTCAGTGTACCGAAAGCTGGGAATTGAGGCAGTGTCACGAATCCTCCAGGACGGATCGGGAAGAGCACAACTTCAACGACCTCAGGGACATAGGACTTTGGGTGGCGCAGCGCTTCTAGCGCTGCGATAAGCATGTTTCTTATGGCAGGCTTTAGCCCCTGAGGGTCGAGCTGAGAACATGAAGGATGTCCGCCGGCTCAGGCCGCTCTGTGTAATCCTCGTTCGCTGAAGCATAGAGCACGGTTCCGTCCCGGTCCATGATGTACGTCGCAGGAACCGGCAACTCCCAACTCTCGTCGCCATTAATGAAAGGCAGATTGACGAACGCACGTTGATACACCGCGCGCTGTTCCTCGGGGACTCGGTAGCTCAGGCCAAACTGCCGCGCCACGCTATTCCCGGCATCAGACAGCAGAGGAAACCGCAGCTTGTGCTGATCGCGCATGAAGAACGCCTGCTTCACCGTCTGTGGCGAAATCGCTGCAAGCGTCGCCCCTGCCTCCGCGATATCCGGCAGGATAAGATTCATCGCTTCCATCTGGCCAACGCAAAACGGACACCAGCGCCCGCGAATGAAGCAGAGCACGAGCCGTCCTTTCGCAAGCAAGTCGAAGGAAGAAACGTTCTTGCCGTCGTGATCTTGAAGGTGAAACTCCGGAATCTTAGCGCCGACGGGAAGAATATTCGCAGCTAAACGTTTCCGCTTCAGCTCCGCGACGGCACGAGCATGAACCGCCTGCGTCTCCGCCGGAACATATTTCGCGATCAGTTCCTTCCGCTCGGCAAAAATCTCGCGCAGAGGACGAATGTCAGCCTCAGGACTCGACTCTTCGAGTGATCGCCATTTCATAAAAGCAGGGGCCAGCCTTCAGCGGTCAGTAATCCAGAAGAGGCAACAGCGAGAGCCAGCCACTGATCCCTAGCTCCTAGCCCCTGTTATTACATCCCCGGCATCTTCATCCCGGCCATCCGCCGCGCAAAGCTGGGCTTGCCCATCTGCTTGAACATCTTCTTCATCTGCGCGTATTGCCGAAGCAGGTTATTCACTTCCTGCACGCTGGTACCCGGAGCCGCGCGCGATGCGCTTGCGCCGGCTGCCGTTGATCACTTCATGATGATTGCGCTCGTGCGTGGTCATCGAATTAATGATGGCCTCGACCCGGTTGATCTGCTTCTCGTCCACGTTGTCGGCCGCCTTCTGCAATCCGGAAAATGGCCCGATACTCGGCATCATGCCAATCAGGCTCTTGATCGATCCCATCTTCTTTACTTGCCGCAGCTGATCGCGAAAGTCTTCCAGCGAGAAGCCATCGCCGGTGAGGGCTTTCGTAGCCATCTCCTGCGCTTTTTTCTTGTCGATCTGCGATTCCGCGCGCTCGATCAGCGACAGGATGTCGCCCATGCCCAGAATCCGCGACACGATTCGGTCAGGATGAAACGGCTCCAGCGCGTCGTACTTCTCACCCACGCCGATGAACTTGATCGGCTGCCCCGTCACCTGCCGGATGGAAAGTGCCGCGCCGCCCCGAGCATCGCCATCCATCTTGGTAAGCACCACGCCCGTGAGCGAGAGCTTTTTATGGAACTCATCGGCGGAGCGCACCGCGTCTTGCCCGGTCATGGCGTCGGCGACGAACAGAATCTCCGACGGATTCAGCAGCTTCTTCAGCGACTGCATCTCATCCATCAACTGGTCGTCAATGTGCAACCGTCCGGCGGTATCGACAATCAGCACATCGCAGCCGGAGACAATGGCCTCGCGGCGCGCTTCCTTTACCAGCCGCTCCACCGTGGCCGTGTTCGCCTCGCCCACTTCTCCTTCGTAAATCTGTGCCTTGACGGCCTGCGCCACAACCTTCAACTGCTCGCGCGCCGCGGGACGGTACACGTCCACCGAAACCAGCAGCGGACGATGCCCGCCCAACTTGAACCAGTTCGCCAGCTTGCCCGAAGTGGTCGTCTTGCCGGAACCCTGCAATCCAGCCATCAGCACCACCGTGGGTGGCTGTGATGCGAACTTCATGCGCGCAGTGTCCTTGCCGAGAGTCTCGACCAGTTCGTCGCGCACGATCTTGATGACCTGCTCGCCGGGAGAAAGCGCCGTCAGCACTTCCTGCCCCACGGCCTTGGCCTGTATGCGGTCAATCAGCTCTTTGACCACTTTGAAGTTGACGTCGGCCTCGAGCAGCGCCAGCCGGATCTCGCGCAGCGCCTCGGCAATGTTTTCCTCGCTCAGTCGAGCCTGGCCGCGAAGCGACTTAAACGCGCGCTGCAGTTTTTCCTGAAGATTCTCGAACATATATGGAGTTATCTATTTTAGCAGTGAAGTTTAGCAGTGAAGGATCGGCCTACCGACTACCCGCTAGACTTTCGGCCTCACCATCTCAAACCTCTGCGTCGTCCTGGTGTACTGGATCCCACCCATGCGTCCGATGAGATCCAACGAATTCCGATCCAAGCGCCCGTCCTTCAAATGCGCGTCGTCAATGTGAATGGAAATAATTTGGCCGATCACCAGGCTGCTGCTGGTCGGCGCGGGAGAAAAATCGAGAATCTGATGCAGCTTGCACTCAAAGCTGACCGGAGATTCCGCAACTCTTGGCGGCCGCACGATCTTCGAAGGCTCCGGAGTAACTTTCGCCAATTCGAATTCGTTCACCGACGGGTCATATTCTCCACTCGTCAGGTTCATCGCCTCGCGCAGTTCGTAGGTCACGACGTTGACCACGAATTCCCGCGTTTCACGAACATTCCGCAATGTGTCCTTAGCTTCGCCGTGCCCAACTCCCGGCCTCTTAGGTGTCCGCAGTCCGGGCGCAAAAGCCACCAACGGAGGATCTACGCAGACAACGTTAAAAAACGAAAATGGCGCAAGATTGAGCTGACCTGATGTGCTTATTGTTGACACCCAGGCTATCGGGCGAGGCGCCACGGAATTGAGCAGAAGGCCGTAAAGTTCGCTGTGAGAAATGTCCGACGGACTGACGATCATTTCATCGAGTATAACTTTTCAGGCAGTCACTTGGTTACGGTGAACACTTCTTTCGCCGCGATCACGGTGTTGCAGTGAATCGTCACCGTGTCTTCCACATTCTGCGCGTAGCCGCCAGCGTAGGTCACCATCACCGGAATGTTCCGAGCCCGCGCCACTCGAAACACTAACTCGTCTCGCTTCTTCAATCCCTCAATCGTCAGCGCCAACCCGCCCAATTGATCTTCTTTATAAGGATCGGCACCCGCCAGATAGCACAGCAGGTCCGGCTGGGACTGTCGCAGCCCGGAGCTCAGCGCGTTGTCGAGCCACGCCAGGTAGTCATCATCTTCAATGCCATCGGGCAAATCAACATCAATCGACGATGGCGGCTTCCACATGGGATAGTTGTTGTGCTGATGCAGCGAGATCGTGAACACATCTCCGGCATTCGGGTTCCGCCGCCGAATCCCCTGCGTCGACGTAGGCGAGCCCGAAGCCGAGGGCAGAGCGTCGCCCGGGGCTCGCTTCCCGGCAAAAATCACCGCTGTTCCATTTCCCTGGTGCACGTCGCAATCCACCGTCATCGCCGTGCGAATCTGGCCATCCCGCTGGAGCCGCCGAATAGCCACTGCCACGTCATGAATCATGCAGAATCCTTCTCCGTGATCCGGGAAGGCATGATGAAATCCGCCGCCAATATTGACCGACACACCATCGGCCAACGCCTGCCGCGCCGCCAGCGTCGACCCTCCGGCCGCCAGCCAGAACGCCTCCACCAATTCGCGCGAGAAGGGAACCTCCAGCTCCAACTCTTCCCGCGAGCTCAGCGTTCCGGTCATCAGCTTGTCGACATACTCCGGCGTGTGGACCAGCAGAATGTCGTCGTCCGTTGCCGGCTGGGGCTCCAGAAAGTCGGATGCGTCGGCGACTTCGCCCGCCAGCAGCCGTTCGCGAATGCGCCGGTATTTTTCGGCCGGGAAAACGTGTGCGCCAATTGGAAGGTAATAGCCGTCGCTGTAGATCAGCTTGAAGGGAAGCATTCCACACTCAGCGTTCAGCGCCGGCGGGCGGCTGCTGAAGGACTTCATATAATACGCGGGAAGGGAAGAATTAGCAGTGCCTCCCTAGCGCTTCTTCGGGGGATGAATCGTCGTAGCCAGCATCGATCTCCGCACCGGTACGATCGCGCCCTTCGCCGGATCAGCCGCGGCATTGGCGCGGGTCAGCACTTCCTGCTGGATATACTGCACGAACTCCTGAATCTGCCGCTGCATCTCTTCCATACGCTCCCGCATTTGCAGGATGATCGCCATGCCGCTGATATTGACCCCCAAATCGCGCGCGAGCGAGAGAATGAACTCCAGCCGCTGCAGGTCTTCGTCCGTATAGAGACGAGTATTGCCCTCCGTTCGCGACGGCTTCAGCAGCCCCTCGCGCTCATAAAGCCGCAACGTCTGCGGATGGATGCCGTACATCTCGGCCACGGCGGAAATCATGTAGGCCCCTTTCGATTTCCGTTTGGTCATAGCTCTCCCCAATCGATTCTAGAGTAGCTCAGATTTTCTTTCTAGTTCCGGGGCGGTTTCGCGAGGAGATCGCCGCCAAACCCGACTCCCTCATCCGCATCTAAGAGTCGGAGGCAATTATGAACGAAAATAATGCGATTAGCGTAATCGAGGACTTAATCGAAACCTGTAAGGATGGGCAAAAGGGTTATCAGGACGCCGCTTCCCATGTGAAGCGGTCTGATCTGAAAACATTCTTCAACGAACAGAGCCTGGAGCGCTCACGCTTTGTCGGCGAACTCGAAGCGGAGCTGATCCGGCTGGGCAAACCAGATAAGAAAGTTTCCGGGTCGGTCTCGGCGTCTATGCATCGTGCCTGGATTGATACCAAGGTTAACCTCGGTGCCGGGGACAAGGCGATTCTCGAGTCAGTCGAAGCAGGTGAGGACAATGCCAAGAAAAGCTACCAAAAGGCATTAACTGCCGGTTTGCCCGAAAATGTCGCTCAGATCGTTCGGCGCCAGGCCGCCAGCGTGCAGAGAGCTCACGACCAGGTGAAGAGCTGGCGCGATGCAGCCAAAGCAGCCGCGTAGCGCGACCTTCCATCGCAAAATAGAAGAAGAGGACCGGCAGCGTCGATCCTCTTCTTCTTCTTCTCTTCGACTTCGTGCAAATCAAGCGGCTGGCTGCGGCTTCTCACGACCAACCGCGGTCCATCCCTGTGGCTTCAGCAGATGATTGACCGCGTACGCCACAAATCCCGCCGCGATCAAAATCATGCCGAACGCGAACGAACTCATATTCCAGATCTGCTCATGCTCGCTGCGAATAATGGAGAAGCCCAGCAGAAGCATGGGCGGAATCCCGATCGCGATTGCCCCAAATAATCCGCCCGGGAACGCGGAAAGGGCGCGCCAGCTCCGGCTCGCGGAAGCGCAACACGGCCAGAGCCATAAACTCCAGCAGCAGGCTGAAGCCGTAAAGCAGGATGTCGATGGTTACCAGCCGGGCAAAGCCCAATCCGAGGCACATCGCCCATCCCATCGCCAGCGCCAAAATGGCAACCCAGGGCGCCCGCGACTTCGGGTGCAGTTTGGCAAAAATCCGCGGCAGCATGCCATCCTGCGCCATCGCCAGCGGCAGGCGGGAGTAGCTCATCACCAGCGCGTTGAACATCCCAAAGGCGCTGATGATTCCGCCAAGCACAACCCCGATCCGCAGCAGCGGTCCGCCCAGCAACCCGGCAATGTCCGCCCACGAACCAGTCTCCCACGCCGTAGCTTTCAGCCCTGTCATCCACATCGCCGCGAAGGGCAGCACGTAGCTCAAGGCTACTATGCCGACCGCAACCAGCATCGCCCGCGGATACGTCCGCTGCGGCTTCTCCACTTCCGTCGCGATGGTCGACGCATTGTCCCAGCCCATGTAGTTCCACATGCAGATGAGCAGTCCGCCCAAGATATCGACGGTAGAAGTGGTTGGCTTGGTGACGGCATTCGCCAGAGCCCCCAGCTTGAATGGAGCCAGCAGCACGACCGCTACAAACGGCGCCGAGAGCGCGAAAAACAACCACAAAGATGTCAGCGAAACCACCTTCACGCCGGCAATATTCAGCACCGCGCAGGCAATCACTACCGCCAGCGCAACCCACCACCCGCGATTTCCCTCTTGGAACCACGGGAACATCCGAGTCAGATAGGCCACGAACAGCGTGGGATAGATCGCCATATCGAAAATGGACGCCACCAGCGAGAGCCATGCTTCCTGAAATCCCCAGAAATTTCCCATCGCCCGCCGTACCCAGGCGTAATAGCCACCTTCATACGGCAGGGCGCTCGAAAGCTCGCCGATCATGAAGGCCGTCGGCAGGCTCCAGAGCAGCGGGGTGAGCAGCAGAATCAGAATCGCACGTCCGTACCCAGCCCCATGCACAATGTCTTCAGTGCCGTAGGTTCCGCCCGACACCATAAAGAAGGTGGCGGCGACCAGAGGCCACAGAGTGAGGCGAACGAATTTTTTCCGGTTGGGCGCTTTATTTGGGACGACGGCGAGAGGTTGGGGGGTCTCGGTTTTTTGACGCGGGGCGCTAGCTGTTGCCAATTTCGATGTCTTCCTCCTCAGGCGACTCACTCTCAGCAACTCCACAACGGGCTGGTCGTGTACGAGTTTTCTGGTTTGGTTTAGATTCCAGAAATCACGCTGGAGTTAGTTCGCAGTGTAGAGATTACGGCATTTTTCAAACGATGCAAGAAAAATGTGGAAAATTTTTCGAAAAATTTTGTCAAGAAGGTCAGCAGCGTCGGTAACGTCCGAAAGCCCTGCAACACAGGGCGCCAGCTTTACCTGTGACCCCCGGTGGCCTCTGTGTTAAGGATTCCGCGCCGCGTCCCGATGTGGAAGTTTCGAGGCACCCCGGAGCTTCAGTTCCCAGGTCTCCGCGACCAGATCCCTGCGGCCCCAACTGCTGTGCTTCTCTCCGCGAAGCAGCTTAAATCCCGCGTTCTGGTAAATGGCGCGCGCCGCCCCCAGTTCACTCTGCGTCCACAACAGAATTTTCTTGTATCCCACCTTCCGGGCGAAATGAACGCACTCAGAGACCAGCCGCTTCCCGATCCCCAGCCCCCGCGCCGAAGGCTCGACCAGCAGCAGGCGAAGCTTGGCCACCGTCGGAGACTTTCTTACCAGAAACACAGACCCAACATTTTCCCCATCCCGTTCGGCGATCCAGCATCGTTCGCAGCCAGGATCAAACTTTTCGATAAACTCCGCCACGATCCCGGCCACGAGGGCTTCGAAGCGCTCGTCGTAGCCATATTCCTGCGAATACAGCAGTCCGTGCCGCCACACCACCCAGCCCATGTCTCCGGGACGATGTTGCCGCAGCACGTAAGACTTCGCCTGCCCCGTCTCGAAATTCAGAACCGACTCAACCGTCTGCATGGAGTGCAGAAGGTCATCCTGCTTTGCGGGAGATAACTTGCCGAGGATGCCTCCGACCTGTTCGTCGGATTTTGCATTCAGGGGTTCGAAGACCTGCCGCCCCTTCTTGGTAAGGGCCAGGAGCGTCTGGCGCCCGTCCTTGGGTGATTCTCTCTTTTCCAGCAGCCCGTGCTTCTCGAAACGACTGAGGATGCGGCTCAGGTATCCCGGATCGAGGCCCAAGGCATCGCAGAGCTCCGACGCGCTGGACTCACTCCGATTTGCCAGCTCATACAAGATTCGAACCTGCGTAAGCGAAAAGGAGCTGCTCAGGAGTCCTTCGTCGAGCAACCCAATCTGCCGCGTGTAGAACCGGTTGAAGCGGCGGACGGCAGCGATGCGGTCGGGGGAAACGTCCGCAGAGAATGCAGAGGTCATTCCAAGAGTATGGGCCAAATTAGTTGACTAAGTCAACTAATTATTCGAAGGCGCGTATCTCTAACTCTGCGATCCTCTGCGTTAAAGATTTGGCGTCGATTCCGATCTAGCGAGGCTAGACTTTCTTCCACAACTCTTCCCGCGGATCTTCCGGATTCAGCTTGGCGAGCTCCCGCAGCAGTTCCTTGGTCCGCTCGTCCCGCGGCATCGGCACGGTAACGGTGATCTCGACAATCTCGTCCCCGCGCACGCCTTCCTTGGTAGCCGAGGGCACGCCTTTCTCGCGCAGCCGCAGTTTCTGCCCCGACTGCGTCCCGGGTGGAATTTTCAGCAGCGCCCGCCCATCAATCGTCGGCACCTCAATCTTGGCTCCTAGCGCCGCCTCCGTAGCGCTCACCGGGACCGTGAGATAAATGTCATCCCCATCGCGCCGAAATACCGGATGCTCTCCAATCCGGATGATCACGTACAAATCGCCGGCGGCGCCGCCGTGAACTCCGGCATTCCCCTTGCCAGCCAGCCGGATCCGCTGCCCGTCGCGCGTCCCCGCCTTGATTCTTACTTCCAGGGGTTCGGTCCGGCTGACCGTGCCCTCACCGTGGCAAGTCGGACAAGTAGAAATGTTCTTGCCCGTGCCCTGGCACCGCGGGCATGCTACGTTGAACTTCATCCGCCCGCCCGTCTGCGTAATCTGCCCGGTCCCGTTGCACTCCGGACATTTTCCCGGCGCCTCGATATAGCCCTGCCCGTGACATTCGGAGCAGACATCCTGCCGCGTGATGTTAAGCCGCATCACGCCGCCGCGGATCGCCGTCCAGAACGGCACGTTCACCTGGTATTCAAGATCGCTCCCCGGTTCGGGTCCGGTCTCAGCAGCTGTCGCTCCTCGCCCGCCGCCAAAAATTCCAGAGAAGATGTCGCGGAATCCCCCGCCCCCGCCGCTTCGTCGCCCCCGGCCAGCGCTATCCCCGAGATCTGAAAAATCGAACCCGCCGAAATCAAAGGGAATTCCCTGTCCGCCACCGGCGCCCCCAGAGAATCCTCCCGGCGCGCCTCCAGCAAATCCGCCCTGCCCCCCGCCCCGCGCGTAGGCTTCCGCCGTCGCTGGATCGATGTTGTCCGAGTAGAATCCAACCTGGTCGTAGATCTTGCGCTTCTTGGGATCGCTGAGAACGTCGTTTGCCTGGGAGAGAGCCTTAAACTTCTCCTCCGCAGACTTGTCCCCGGGATTAACGTCGGGATGGTACTTCCGCGCCAGCTTGCGAAACGCCTTGCGAATCTCCTCCGCCGAAGCGGACTTCTTTACCCCCAGAATCTCGTAATAATCTTTCTTAGTAGTCGTAGCCATCAGAGCAGTCTGTCATCCTGAGCGAAGTTTCCGTTCGCGTAGCGGACGGAAACGCAGTCGAAGGATCCCTATTAATTTGGGATCCTGTGCTTCTCCTCTTGTACCACGAGCAATGGCCCCGCCTCCGGCGCGTCCTCATACACCGGAATCCGCCAAGCTCCCGTTGGGGTCGAAACAAACACCCGCCACCGTCGCTCATCCTCCGCCAGACTCAGAAAATAAGTCTGATCATTTACCTGAAAATCCATTCCACTCTCCCTTGGGAAACTCCACACATCAAAATGCAGTGGCGCGAGCAATGCCCGCGCCACACGATCCAAGCTAGAAGCCAGAAGCTAGCAGCTCGCTCACTTCTTGTCTTCGACGTCCACATACTCAGCATCGATCACGCCTTCGTCCTTCTTAGCCTGACCATTGCCGCCGGCATCGCCGCCCGCCGCCGCGCCTGGAGTCGGCCCACCTCCCGCCGGACCCTTCGCCTGCGCCGACTTATACATCTCCTCCGCCAGCTTGTGCGAAGCCTTGGTCAGGTTCTCGCGAGCCTTATCCATCTGCGCCTTGTCGTTCGATTCCAGCGCCTTCTTGGCGTCAGCCACGGCGTTCTCCACGTCGCCACGTTCCGAGCCGGAGATCTTATCCCCGTTCTCCCGCAGCATCTTTTCGACGTTGTACACCATACTGTCGAGCTGGTTCTTGGCCTCGATCGACTCGCGCGCCGCCTTGTCTTCCGCCGCGTGCGCGTCCGCTTCCTTGGCCATCCGCTCGACCTCTTCCTTCGACAGGCCCGAAGACGACGTAATCGTAATCTTCTGGTCCTTACCCGTGGCCGTGTCCTTCGCGGTCACGTTCAGGATGCCGTTGGCGTCAATGTCGAACGTCACTTCGATCTGCGGCACGCCGCGCGGAGCCGTCGGAATTCCAGTCAAGTGGAACTTGCCCAGAGTCCGGTTCTGCGCCGCCATCGGACGCTCGCCCTGCAGCACATGCACCTCAACCGAGGTCTGATTATCCGCCGCGGTCGAGAACGTCTCCGTCTTCTTAGTAGGAATGGTCGTGTTCCGCGGAATCATCGGCGTCGCCACCCCGCCCAGCGTCTCAATCGAAAGCGACAGCGGAGTCACGTCCAGCAGCAACAAATCCTTCACTTCGCCGCCGAGCACGCCACCCTGGATCGCCGCTCCAATCGCCACCACTTCATCAGGATTCACTCCCTTGTGGCCTTCCTTGCCGAACAGTTCCTTCACCAGCACCTGAATGCGCGGCATACGCGTCTGCCCGCCGACCAGCACCACTTCCTGGATCTTGCTGGCATCCACGCCCGCATCCTTCATGCACTGCTTGCAAGGTCCAACCGACTTCTGAATGATGTCTTCTACCATCGACTCCAGCTTGGCCCGCGTCAGCTTCTTTACCAGGTGCTTCGGACCGCTGGCATCCGCCGTAATGAACGGCAGGTTGATTTCGGTCTCCATCGTGGTCGAAAGCTCAATCTTCGCCCGCTCGGCCGCATCGCGCAGCCGCTGCAAGGCCATCTCGTTCCCTTTGGCGCGCAGGTCGAGCCCTTCATCCTTCTTGAACTCATCAATTAGCCAGTCAACCAGCCGCTGGTCGATGTTGTCGCCGCCCAGGTGCGTGTCGCCATTGGTGGCCTTCACCTCGATGACGCCCTCGCCCACTTCCAGAATCGAAATGTCGAACGTTCCGCCGCCGAAGTCGTAAACCGCGATCAACTCATCTTTCGTCTTGTCGAGCCCATACGCCAGCGCCGCCGCCGTCGGCTCGTTGATGATGCGCTTCACGTCGAGTCCGGCAATCTGCCCGGCGTCTTTCGTGGCCTGCCGCTGCGCGTCATTAAAGTAGGCCGGCACGGTAATCACCGCCTCGTTGACTTTTTCTCCCAGGTAGTCTTCCGCCGCCTTCTTCAGCTTCTGCAAAATCAGCGCCGAAATCTGGGGGGGCGTGTACTCCTTGCCCTGCGCCAGCACCGCGACATGGTCGCCCGACTTCACGACCTTATATGGGACCATCTTGATCTCTTCCTGCACTTCGTCATAGCGGCGTCCCATAAACCGCTTGATCGAAAACACCGTGTTCTCCGGATTGGTGATCGCCTGGCGTTTCGCCACCTGCCCCACCAACCGTTCCCCAGTCTTGGTAAAACCAACCACCGAAGGCGTAGTTCGCCCTCCTTCTTCATTAGGGATAACTTTGGGCTCACCGCCCTCCATCACCGCCACGCAAGAATTGGTCGTCCCAAGGTCAATCCCAATAATCTTGGCCATAATCGTCTCCTGTTAACCTTCCTTATTCAAATAAGTGCTTTGTAATCAACGCGCTTATGATTGCCAACAGGTCCATGCTAAGACCTGAGTGGAATGTTGTCAAGGTTTAGATGCTATTGGAAGCAGGGAAGTTGCGAGGGTTGAGGGGGATGCGACACTTCTCTCCATGCTGTCATCCTGAGCGAAGCGACCGCCTCGCGAACGCGAAGCAGTCGCGCAGTCGAAGGATCCCGTCGGCCCACGCTACTTCACCGGAATCAAATCAAACTTCCCGGACGATTCCTCATAGAAAACCGCGCCCTCTTTCGCGTCGCCGTCGCTCCAGTGTTTGTGTCCGCCGGGGACCCGTAAGAAGTCGCCCGCGGCTACGCGCTTTTCGCCCGCGTCGTCCTTGTACAAATATGCGCCCTTCAACACCACGATCCAATCATCGTTCGTGTGCGTGCGCATCCCGTTATCCTGTCCCGGATCGAACTTGGTAAAAGTGGCGTGCGCTCCCCTATCGGAGTCGCCCCAGATTTTGGCCATGGACACACCCTTGACCCTTGACGTGTAATTCGCCTGATCCGAAGAGACATAAACGACTTTCTTCATTTCGTTCTGCCCGTGTACCCGCCCCACGGACCATGCGGCGATGAGCGCCGCCACCACTCCCACTATCAAGAGTGAACGTTTCATTCAGTTCTCCTTTTCCGTTGCAGTTTTCGATTGAACCCCAAGGCCCACGCATCTTACACTCAGCGCGTTCCATGGCGTCACGGAGAACCGCCGTCCATTTGCGCTCCGGCCAGATTCACCAAACCCCTTACCCCTGTCATCCTGAGCGCAGCGAGTGCTTCGCGAAGGCGAAGCAGTCGCGCAGTCGAAGGATCCCTACCACCTTGCAATATTCCAGCCACGAAACCGAGTTTTCCGTCAGTACGTCGCCGTTCGCTTCACAAACGCCGACTCCGCTCAGGATGACAGAGCAACCCAAAGTCGACCCTCCAAAGCGTGTGACACCTAACCTTGCCATCTACAGCCCCGACAGCCGATCATAATGGCGCAGGCAGCGTGCCGAAGCAGCCGCGCCGGGCCAACCTAAGTCATGAGTAATCAATATTTTGCCCGCAAGTCATTGCCGCCAAGAGATTATTTCCCAATTTCTCTCGAACCCAATGATTCCAATAGCCCCGGGGGTGGGGGGGTACCCCACTTCGTCCAGGTTTCGTCTATCATGAGCGAAAACGCTTACGATCAAGGAGGATTCGATGGCGCGCATTAGCCTGGTCGCCCCAGAGGACGCATCTCCAGAGGTACGCGAGATCTACGAGACCACGCTCCGCGGCAAGCCGGGCAACATACAGAAGGCCTTGGCTCACCGTCCCGAGATGCTTAAGAATTTTCTAAGTTTCTACGCTAGCGTGGGTCGCTCCCTCGATCGCAAACTTTACGAACTTATCTACCTTCGCGTCTCATTTATCAATGGATGCCGCTATTGCACACAGCATCACGTGGCATCGTCGAAGCGCGTCGGCCTCACCGCGGAAGATTGGGCGCAGCTCAAGGCAGGAGATTATTCGCGCTACAGTGCGAAGGAAAGAGCCGCTTTGATTTACGTGGAGAAGCTCACCCGGTCTCCTCACGAAATCAATGACACGGACTTCGATGCACTCAAGAAACAATTTCCCGATCCCCAGATCGTCGATGTGCACATGCTCGCCGGCCTGGCCAACCTTACCAACCGCCTGACGGACCCGCTAGGATTGGAACTGGAGTTCCCGGAAGAAAAAATGTAGGCGATGGCAACGGATTTCCAAGGACCGCGAAAGACAAAGGGGATTGCCGAGTCCGTGAAGATCCGCGGAAAATCTGCGGCTAAAGAATTTCCCGGGCATCCCCCACCCGCCGCGTCACGCGCTCGCGATCCAGATATTCGAGCAACGGAATCGCGTACTTGCGGCTCACGCCCGTCAATTCCTTGAACCTGGCCACATCAATCGTCGCCGATTTTGTTTTGAGAGCGGCGATCTGTCCGCGCAACTGTGCCAACGCGCTGCGATGAAAAACCAGCTCATCGGAAACTTTGATCAACACCTTATCCCGCAACAGCAACGTTACGATTTTCTGCGCCCGAGTCTTGTCGATCTTTAAGCCCGCGAGGACTTCCGGAAGAGCCGGAACCTTCAGACCCGCCGAAGCAAACGAGCGCTCAATCTCATCTTTCGATTCGGCCTCTTCCTCTTTCATGACCACGCCATGACCAGGTAGGCGGACTACATCACCAACAAAGTCGATTTTCTTCTCCCTGACCAGCATGCCCAGCGTTGCATCAAACACTTCGGCTGGCGCTCGCTGCCGCTCGCGTAATTGTTCTTTGTTGATTCCGTTGACCAGTGGGTTCCGTTTGTGAAAGTCGCCAACCGTGTGCGTGATGTACAGCTTCAACGCTTCCACCTCGGGCGAGTCCAGAAGCAGTTCGCCGATCCGGACGACCTGGCTTTCCTTAATTGCCTGCGCCAGTCGAGCCTCGATAAAACTCTTCGTCCAACCGGTCTCCGCAATCAGTCGAGACATCGAGATTCCCGCCCGATGCCTTCGTGCGACCCGTGCTCTCAGAATCGCCTCAGGATTGCCTCCCGCAAGCACCTTCAGGAAGTCGACTTGCCCGGGCATGCGTGGGATCGGCGCCGCGTCAAGTACAGTTCCCCCACCGATTGTCACCACCGGCGAAAACTGTCTCAGGATAAATCGGTCTCCGGGCACAAGCAGCGCTGGTTCTGGCAGCTTCAGTCGCGCAAACGCCTGCTCGCCGGCGGCAATCTTCTTTGTCCCGTGGAGCAAAACCTCGGCGACGGTTTCCATCGTGTAGCAGTGAAAGTGCACTCGCGCCCGATCCTTCAACGCATGTTCGGCCGAAGACAGAAGGCGCAACGAAACGTCCGCGCGTCGCGTGTTTTCAAATGTCGCAGGAGGCGCCAGAGTCATTCCTCGGGACAGGTCCTCCGTGCTCGCCCCCGCAAGATTCAGCGCAGTCCGTTGACCTGCAACCGCCGATTCCGCCGCCTGCCCATGCACCTGCACGCCGCGTACGCGTACGCGGCGTCCCCCCGGAAACACTTCCAACTCGTCTTCGCGACGAACTGTCCCAGCCACCAACGTTCCGGTCACCACGGTCCCGAAGCCTTTCATGGTGAACACCCGATCGATGGGCAAGCGGGCGATCGCACGAGAATCTCGCGGCCGCACTTCGGTTGCCGCGGCAATGATTGCGCCCTTTAATTCCTCCAATCCCGCGCCGGTCAAGGCACTCACCGCCAGAATCGGACTCGGTTGATCCAAACTAGGTCGATCCAAGAATGTCCCGCGCAGAAACTCCTGCACTTCCAACCGCACCACCTCAAGGGTCTCGGCATCGACAGAATCCGATTTGGTCAGCACAGTGATGCCGCGCTGCACGCCCAATAATTGCAAGATGTCGAAGTGCTCCCGCGTCTGCGGCTTGATCCCCTCATCTGCCGCAATCACTAGCAACACCAGATCAATTCCGCCCACGCCTGCGAGCATGTTGCGTACAAAGCGCTCGTGCCCGGGGACGTCGACAAAGCCCAGCCGCAAGGTTTCGCCGTTTGGTTCAGGCAGGTCAAGGTGGGCGAAGCCAAGGTCGATGGTGATCCCCCGCCGCTTCTCTTCTTCCAGTCGGTCAGCATCAATCCCGGTCAAAGCCTTGACCAGCGCGGTTTTACCGTGATCGATGTGTCCTGCCGTGCCTACGATGATGGATTTCATCTGGCTGGATATTACCGGAAACGGCTTCAGCATTGAAAAAGCGAATCACAAACATAATGGGGATGACGGCTTCCCCGTCAGATGCGACAATAGAGTCTCTCCATGACCACCGCCATGATTTCTGCCTTTTCTCCGGAGATCCTCCGGCAGCACGGCCTTACTTCGGACGAATACGAAAAGATTAAGCAGCTTCTCGGGCAGCGGGAGCCCACGCTCACCGAACTTGGCATCTTCAGTGTGATGTGGAGCGAGCACTGTTCCTACAAATCGTCGCGCGTGCATCTGAAACGTTTGCCCACGCGCAGCAAGCGGGTGTTGCAAGGTCCGGGAGAGAATGCCGGCATCATCGACATCGGGGACGGCTGGGCGTGCGCCTTCAAGATCGAGTCGCACAATCACCCCTCTTTCATTGAGCCCTTTCAAGGCGCAACCACCGGAGTAGGCGGAATTCTGCGCGACATCTTTACGATGGGGGCGAGACCGGTTGCTGTGATGGATTCGCTGAGGTTCGGGCCTATTACGGCTATTCCCACACAAGCTGAGATTCACAAGAATCACTCGATTCTCGAAGGCGTGGTCAGCGGCATCGCTTCTTATGGCAACTGCTTCGGCGTGCCCAACCTGGGTGGTGAAACGAAGTTTGAGCCGTGCTACTCCGGCAATCCACTGGTGAACGCTTTTGCCATGGGCCTCGTCCGCAAAGATGAGATCTTCTACGCGCGGGCGGCCGGGGAAGGCAATCCGGTGATTTACGTTGGAGCCAAAACCGGGCGCGACGGCATTCATGGCGCGACCATGGCCAGCGAGGAGTTCAGCGAGGCTTCGGAGGCGAAGCGACCGAACGTGCAGGTAGGCGACCCGTTCCTGGAGAAGCTGCTGCTCGAAGCCTGTCTCGAAGCCATGCGGACCGGAGCGATTGTTGGCATTCAGGATATGGGCGCTGCCGGACTTACCTGCTCGACGTGCGAGATGGGAGCGCGCGGCGGCGTGGGTATCGAGATCGAACTCGATCGTGTTCCACAGCGCGAAACCGGCATGACTCCTTACGAAATCATGCTGAGCGAATCCCAGGAACGCATGCTGCTGGTCGCGCAGAAAGGCCGCGAACAAGAAGTCTTCCGGGTGTTCGAGAAGTGGGGACTCGATGCCGTCGAGGTCGGCAAGGTCACGACTGATAATAAATTGCGCGTGCTCCATCACGGCGAGGTAGTCGCGGAGATTCCGAATCAGGCGCTGACCGATGATGCTCCAGTTTACAAACGCCCGCTTGCGCGCTGGGAGCCGCCCGTGCCGCGCGAGATACCGGAGCACATCAAGCTAAGCGCTACTCGCGATTTCACGGACGGTCTAAGGCGCCTTCTCGCGAGTCCGAACATCTGCGGCAAGCGATGGGTGTGGCAGCAATACGATCACATGGTGCAGACCAACACGGTGGAAGCTCCGGGCGCTGGGGACGCGGGCGTGATCCGCATTAAAGGTTCGCAGCGCGGACTTGCCATGGCGCTCGACGGTAACGGGCGCTGGTGTTATCTCGATCCGCGCTTGGGCGCGATGCATGCCGTGGCCGAAGCTGCGCGCAAGGTGGCTTGCTCGGGAGCGACTGCCGTGGGCGCCACCAACTGCCTCAATTTCGGTAATCCTGAAAAGCCACACATCATGTGGCAATTCTCGCAAACCATCGATGGCATCACTAAAGCCTGCGAGGAGCTCGAGATTCCCATCACCGGCGGCAATGTCAGTTTCTACAACGAGACGTTGGGCGAAGGCATCTATCCCACGCCAGTGCTGGGCGTGGTGGGGATCGTTGAAGACGTGCACAAAGTAGCGAAGATGCATTTCGCCACGACTGGACGCACGATTGTGCTATTGCGCGGCGGCGAGACCGCCGATATCACCGATGTAGAGAGTGAGTTCGGCTCGTCAGAGTACGCAAAAGAAATCTTGGGTGCGGTGTGGGGATATCCACCAGAACTCGATCTGGAGAAAGAATCCGCGTCTGCAGAAGGCCGCGATCGAGTTGATTCGAGACGGATTGGTTGATTCCGCGCATGACTGCTCCGACGGCGGTTTAGCTGTGGCATTGGCAGAGAAGGCGTTTGCCAAGAATATCGGTGCACGCGTCAACCTCGCAGCCAACGGACTTCCAGCGGAGTTTGTGCTGTTCGGCGAGGATGCGAGCCGTATTCTGGTCTCCTGCGACCAGGGCAACGTGGAACGAATCCAACAGGTGGCAGGGAGAAATGGTATCTCTGCGGATGTGATCGGCGAAACGATTCCGGAGCGTTTGGAGATTTCGCTGGATGGGCGCGTGGTTGTATCTGCCGGCGTTTCAGAATTGAACCAGGCTTACGAATGCGCGTTGGAATCTTCTTTGCGGACTGATCCAGAACTCGTGGCGAGCTAAGGGTTAGGGGCTAAATTGCAAAATGCTGACTTCAGATAAATTCCACGACGAGTGCGGAGTCGTAGCGATCTTCGCTCATCCCGAGGCCGAGAAGCTCGCTTACCTGGGTTTGCATGCCCTGCAGCACCGCGGGCAGGAATCGGCCGGCATTGTCACCTCCGATGGCCTGACTTCGCGAGTGCACAAGGCCATGGGCCTGGTTGCGGACATCTTCACCGAGGATGTGCTCGCCAAGATTCGCGGCACGCTCGCCATCGGTCATACACGTTACTCCACGGCAGGCGATTCAGCCCTTCTCAACGCGCAGCCGATTCTGGTGCAATCGAATAAGGGATGGATCGGCGTAGCTCACAACGGCAATCTTGTGAATGCTGCGGAGGTGCGCAGCCGGCTGGATCGCCAAGGATCGATCTTTCAGACCAACAGCGATACTGAAGTGATCGTCCATCTGATTGCACTTTCGCGGGAGCACACTCTGCCGGAAGCGATTGCGGATGCGTTACGCCGCGTGGAGGGCGCTTTTTCGCTGGTGGTTATGAGCCCGGACCGGATCATCGCCGCCCGTGATCCGCGCGGCTTCCGTCCGCTGGCGATGGGGCGCATTCCCGCGCTCGAAGGCCAGAAGCGGGACACCATCGTTTTTGCTTCAGAGACGTGCGCCTTCGATCTGATCGGCGCGGCCTACGAGCGCGACGTGAAGCCCGGTGAGTTGGTCGTGGTCGGGCCGGAAGGCATCACCTCACATTTCTATTCCACCGCCGCGCCGCAATCGAGTTGCATTTTCGAGCACGTCTACTTTTCGCGTCCGGACAGCGTCGTGTTTGGCCGCGCTGTGCAGACCAGTCGCGAGGAACTCGGACGCCAGTTGGCGCGCGAGGCGCCGGTGGAGGCCGATCTCGTGGTCCCCGTGCCGGATTCGGGCGTGACTGCAGCCGTCGGATACGCGGCGGAGAGCGGTATCCCGTTTCGCTTCGGGTTGATCCGCAACCACTACGTTGGAAGAACGTTTATCGAGCCGAGCCAGAGCGTCCGCGACTTTGGCGTGAAGCTGAAGCTGAATCCGGTACGGTCGCTTCTGGAAGGGAAACGCGTGGTGCTGATCGACGATTCCATTGTGCGCGGCACCACCAGCCGCAAAATAGTTCGAATGGTTCGCAGCGCGGGAGCGAAAGAGGTTCACATGCGCATCTCGTGTCCGCCGACGATATCTCCTTGCTACTATGGCGTGGATACGCCCTCGAAAAATCAGCTGATCGGCGCTAATAAATCGATCGACGAGATTCGCCAGTACGTTCGCGCGGATTCGCTTGCCTATCTGTCGCTGGAAGGTCTTAAGAAAGCTTGCGGCGATGGAGAGAAGACTTCCTATTGTACCGCTTGCTACACGGGAAAGTATCCTACCAACATCGTGGAAGTGGAAGAGATCCAACCGGCGGCCGTTTCGCGGTAATTAACGTCTCCACTAGATCTTCTTTCGAGCTGCAGCGACCCGCGGGATATCCTGCAGATCATTCACAATTCGGATTTCTTCCCATCCGGCCAGCAGTTTCTTCGTCTCTTCCACGATCGTTCCGCTGATCTCCATCACCAGCCAACCCCCGGGCCGGAGCGTGCCGTGGGCTGCCGGTATGAGCCGTGCAATCACCTCAACTCCGGTGTGACCAGCAAAGACGGCGCTACGGGGCTCGAACTTGCGAACTTCGAGTTGGACTTCATCTTCTTCCGATTCGCCGACATACGGAGGGTTGGAGACGATGACGTCAAAAAAAATGTTTTCAAATCCTGCCAGCAAATCAGCTTCGCGAAAGTGAATGCGGGATTCCAGTTGATGCCGAGCGGCGTTAGCTCGCGCAATTTCGAGAGCAGGCGAGGAGATATCCGTAGCGTAGATTTCCGCTTGCGGTAATTCTTTGGCAAGTGCAACCGCGATGCAGCCAGAGCCCGTACCGACGTCAATCAGTCGCAGAGGGCTGGCGGACAAAAGCGTCTGCCCCACACAAGCCAAGACAGTCTCGATGACGTGCTCCGTCTCAGGACGCGGAATCAACACGGCCGGCGTGACAATGAAATCCAGGCCCCAAAATTCCTGATGTCCGGTAATATACTGCGCCGGAACACCGCGCTCTCGCTCCGAGAGCACGGCCTGATAGCGGCCAATTTCATCGGAAGTAAGATCACGTTCCGGATGCGCGTACAAGTAGGCCCGATCGCATCCCAGCGTGAACATCATCAGAAGCTCTGCGTTCATGCGCGGCGATGGAACCTTCGCATCAGTCAGGCGCTTCACGGCCGACAAGAGCTCAGCTTTCAGTTGCACTGCATCATTTCAACACACGACGCATAGCACAGGAAAAAAAGAAAATCAAAAGAGGTCCGAAAGGCTCTTTTAACCCTGGCGTGGATTCAGACGGGCGATTTCTGAGTTGAGCACAGCTGCGAAGGCGACCCAGGCGGCGTACGGGATGAAAGCATTGGCGGCTGCGCGGTCAACCTTTCGAGCTGCTTTGATGTAGGCGAAGATCATGCCCTCCAACGCGATCGCGTCCGTCAGGGCCAGCGTTGGACTATGCTCCCCAAAAAATAGCTTTGACCATTTCGCGTTGGTGGCCAGTTGCGAAATCCAGAGGCGCAATGCATGTTTGCGCTCGCGAGACGGCGCGGCGCTCCATATGCGCCATCCCGACCAGGCCATCATCGCGTAGAGCGTTGTCCAGACCACTGGATATACGTTCCCAGGAGGAGCAAAACTCGGTTTGTCCAGGTGTTGATACCAATCTGCGCGGCTTTCCTTCCGGCTGTAACGGGCTGCCGTACCACACTGCGCCGGCAGTCGCGAGTCCGAAGCCGGTAAGCGCCAACAGCGAGCGAGAATTGCTTTTCGGCATGGTGCACCTTAGGTGCTGAATCAGTCCTGACGGGTTGCTGTAGCCGCCGCGGTTTCCGCTGAATGAAGCCAGCCACAGTTGTTTTACGCCACCGTCGCGCCCTCTTCCTTTAGTTTCTCCGCCTGATAGTGCGTAGTCAGCGCTTCAATCAGCGGTTGCAGCTTACCGTCCATTACGGCTTCCAACTGATGAATCGTGAAGCCAATGCGATGATCGGTAAGGCGGTTTTGCGGGAAGTTATAAGTACGGATCTTCTCGCTCCGGTCGCCGGAACCCACCATGGCCTTGCGTTCTTTGGCCAGCGCCTGCTGCTGCTTCTCCATCTCGATTTCGTAGAGGCGGGAGCGCAGCACGCGCATGCCTTTTTCGCGATTCTTGATCTGCGACTTCTCGTCCTGGCAACTCACCACTGTGTTCGTCGGAATGTGCGTGATGCGCACAGCCGAGTACGTGGTATTCACCGATTGGCCGCCGGGGCCCGACGAACAGAAAGTGTCAATCCGCAGATCCTTTGCTTCAATCTTGATGTCGACATCTTCGGCTTCGGGCAGCACGGCCACGGTGACGGCCGAGGTGTGGACGCGCCCTTGTTGCTCGGTTGCGGGAACCCGCTGCACGCGGTGCACGCCGCTCTCGTACTTGAGCTGAGAATAAACGCGCTTGCCTTCGATGATGGCGATGACTTCCTTCAATCCGCCCGCCGACGATTCTGACGAAGAGAGCACTTCTACTTTCCAATGCTGTGTTTCCGCATAGCGCGTGTACATCCGGAAAATCTCAGCGACAAAAAGCGTGGCTTCGTCTCCACCCGTGCCGGCCCGGATTTCGAGAATAATGTTTTTCTCGTCATTCGGATCTTTCGGCAGCAGCAAGACCTTCAATTCTTCTTCGATGGAGGCTACGCGGGGTTCAAGTTTGTTGAGTTCTTCCTGGGCGTAGGCCCGCATCTCCGGATCTTTTTCGTCGACGAGCATTGCCTTGCTCTCGGCGATACCCCGCGTCAGGTCCTTGTACTCGCGATACTTCTCGACCACGGGGGCGATTTCGCTGTGCGCCTTCGCAGTCTTTTGATATTTCGCCGAATCGTTGACGATATCCGGCGAGGCAAGAGCTTTGGTCAGCTCTTCATAACGAGCTTCGATTTGGTCAAGACGTTCAAACATGTCAGGTTTCCTGGAGGCGCAGCTTGCTGCATCTCGGTATAGCCGGTCGCTTTCGCGTAGCGAGCCAGACGTAACAAGCTACGTCTCTATGGCATTTTCATTTTAATGATATGAAGGATAGGAAGAGAGAAATATTCGCGGCGGGGCCGCTAGGCGATGACCAACTCACCACCGTTTTCTTTTTCCAGAGCCATGGCGTGATCGAGGGCGACGATGGCGCACTGCGCCTGCTCATCCGATGGAGGCTTGCGTGGTGATGCGCTGCAGCCACAGACCCGGGTGCGGTCATCAGCGCGAAGAGCGAGCCGCGATGTTTGGCCGCGAAGCGAATGATTTCGTAGGAGACGCCGGCAATTATGGGCAGCAGCGCGATACGGCACGCAAAGCGCGCCCAAAATGTGGTGAAGGGAATCAGCATGTAGAAGCCGATCGAGATCAGCATCACCGTCATCAGAAAACTGGTGCCGCAACGAGGATGGAAGGTCGAATACTTCTGCACGGCTGCGGTTTCAAGGGGATCGCCATTCTCGAAGGCGAATACCGTCTTGTGCTCAGCGCCGTGATACTCGTAGACGCGTCGAATGTCCGGGAACAGAGAAACTCCCCAGATGAACAACAGGAACAGGATCAAGCGCACCGCGCCGTCGATCAGGTTAAACACAATCTGGCCGCCAAAAGCCGGATTGAATTTCTTGAGTTCGGTGGCGGCCAGCAGCGGCAGGTACTTGTACATGAAGATGAAGAACGCCAGGGACAGAATGACGTTGCCCGCGGCCAGCCATCCGCTGATGGTGGCGGCTTTCTCACGAGTCTGCGTTTGAGAGGATTCCGCCTCGCTTCGCTTCGCCGGCACAGTCGCGGTTGCAGTGTTCGTATCTGTGGTTTCACTTTGCATCACGTCTTCAATGGCTACATTTGCCGAGAAACGCAGGGCTCGGTATCCCAGAGACATGGCATAACCGAGCGTCATCACACCGCGAACGATGGGCCACGCCATCCACTTATGTTTTTCCGAAGGACGCTCGAGCCGTTCGCTCAGAGTGACCACTTCGCCGGAAGGTTTGCGGCAAGCAATCGCCCAGGCGTGCGGTGAACGCATCATCACGCCTTCAAGAACAGCCTGGCCGCCAACCAGCGTCTCTTCGCCACTCTCAAGGGCAGGAAGGAGCTGCACAGCTACCAGGAACCGCACGAGATTTCGCAGAGAACGCACTGTCCTTAGATGCTCCGTAGGCGGCAACGCACCAATCACTAGATTACCACAGCGAGTTTGCATTCTCGGGTTACGACTGGGTGCGATAAGTGTTTACAATGGCGGCGTTTAACGGCTTGAACTGCAGCGCTCCGCGAGGCGTTCGTCTATCCTCGGAACGACATCTTATCGACATGCGTAAGCTAGCCGAAACCTGTGAGGCGATCGCCGCCACGACCAAGAAGCTGCAAAAGACTGGCATCGTAGCCGACTATCTGAAGTCGCGCTGCCGTCGACGAAGCGGCGGTCTCGGCGGTGTTTCTTTCCGGACGGCCATTTCCGGCATGGGAAGAGACGACGTTGCAGGTCGGCGGTTCTCTGTTTGTGGCGAATCGTCGCAGAACTCTCGGGCAAAGATGAGTCGGCTCTTACCACTGCCTATCGTAAGCACGGCGATTTGGGCGCTGTGGCCGCGGATGTTCTCGAGGAGCGTTCCGGGCAGGGCCTGCAACTTCCCGAAGTCACCGATACCTTTCGACAAATCGCGGCGGCGCGTGGGCCGGCGCCAAAGACAGCGTCGGTTCGCGAATTATTGTCGCGAGCCTCACCGCTCGAGGCCAAATACATCATCAAGGTGATGACGGGCGACCTGCGAATTGGGCTGAAAGAGAGCCTGGTGGAGGAAGCGATTGCCAAAGCCTACGGTGGCACGCTTGCAGACGTGCAGCGCGCCAACATGCTATTGGGCGATATCGGCGAAACGCTTCGCCTCGCGGTCGAAGGCAAACTGGCCACGGCAAAGATGCGGATGTTTCATCCCTTGGGTTTCATGCTCGCCAGTCCGATCGACTCGGCGGACGAAGGGCTGAGTTATTTCGCGGAGGCTGCCGTGGAAGATAAGTATGACGGCATCCGCGCCCAGGCCCATGTCTCTCGGAGCGAGGTGAAGTTTTTCTCGCGTACTCGAGATGAGATCACCGAATCGTTTCCCGAGTTGCCTGACGCTCTGGCCGGATTGCCTCAGGATGCGATTCTCGACGGGGAGATCGTGGCATGGCAATATCCGCAGAATCTGGTGCAGACGCAGGAATTGGTGGACGAACCTTCCTCTGAAGCCGGAGAGGCGAGAGCGGAGGAACTAGGCCGCGCGCGGCCGTTCTCGGTATTGCAGCAGCGTCTCGGCCGAAAGAAAGTCAGCGAGAGGATGCTGCGGGAGATCCCCGTGGCTTACCTGGTGTTCGATGTTCTATACGCGGGCGGAGAATTGCTGATTGATCGTCCGCTGCAGGAGCGGGCGCGAATCCTGGATGACTTGCTTGCGTTAGAAAGAAACCCCGTCCCCCACAAGAGACAAGGAAACGCATAACAAAATGGGAACCCAAGGGAAGCTGATGTTCGGAAACGCAGAAGAGATTTCGGCTCACAGCATCATCCGCGCTCCCGTATTTCGGGCGGCTTCGCCGGAAGAACTGGAAAAACTGTTTACCGCTGCTCAGGCCAGGGGCAACGAAGGATTGATGATCAAAGACCTCGCCTCGACCTATACACCGGGAAAGCGCGGCAAGTCATGGCTGAAGATGAAGCGCGAGCTAGCCACGCTCGATGTGGTCGTAACCGCGGTCGAGCACGGCCACGGCAAGCGCATCGGGGTGCTCAGTGACTACACGTTCGGTGTGTGGGATACGAATAAAGATCGCCTGCTGAATATCGGCAAAGCGTATTCCGGCCTGACGGATGGCGAGATCGCGGATATGACGAAATGGTTTCTCGAGCACACGGTTGAAGATCAAGGCTTCCGGCGCACGGTTGAGCCAAAGATTGTGCTGGAAGTCGCCTTCAATAACATGATGCAGTCCGATCGGCATAATAGCGGCTATGCTCTGCGCTTCCCGCGAATCGTGCGATTGCGGCCGGATAAGTCACCGGAAGAGGCGGACACGATTGAGCGGGTGCGTGAGATCTTCGAGAAGCAAACCTTAGGGGAAAAAGCTTAAATCCCGGAGGTCGCTGCGAAGGGTTGCAGAGTATGCCGCCCCGCATCTTCTGGTGGATTTTGGCAGCCGTCTTAGTGGCTGTGGTGGTGATGCGCTTCGCTCTCTCCGACCGGCATCACACATCCATGCGCCACTTCGCATTCCACGTGCTCGAACTGGATGGTTGTGTGGTCGATGCGGAAGTGCTGATGCAGGCGCTCTTTCACGTCGCGCAAGATGCGCTCGCTGACCGAAGGGGGGATGTCGGCAATTGCGATATGGCACGAGAGCGCGTGGGTTTCCGATCCGATGCTCCACACATGAAGATCGTGCACATCGTTCACGCCCTCGATGGAACGGATTGCGGTTTCCACGAGTTCAAGCTTCATTCCCCGCGGCGTGCCCTCCAGCAAAATATTCAGCGTCTCGCGCACGATTCCGAACCCTGACCAGAGGATGAGCACGCCAATTCCGAATGACAACGCGGAGTCGATCCAGTAATCTCCCGTGGCCAGAATGGCCCAGCCACCCGCGATTACCGCCGCCGTCGAAAGCGTATCTCCCACTTCATGGAGCAGCGCGCTACGGATGTTGACGTCGCCGCCGGAGCGATAGAGCAGCAGCGCAATGACCCCGTTCATCGCCACACCCGCGCCCGCGACCCACATCATGACCGTGGCCTGCACATGTTCCGGATGCTGTAGACGCCGGAAAGCCTCATAGAAGATGAAGAAGGAAACCGCGACCAGCGACACGGCATTGACCAGCGCAGCCAGAACTCCTGCGCGATGGTAGCCGTAAGTCTTGGTGGAGCTCGCCGGGCGCGACTGCAAATAGACAGCAACCAGAGATAGAAGCAGAGCGAGAAAATCGGAGAGATTGTGCCCGGCCTCGGAGAGCAGCGCCAGAGAGTGCGCCCGAATCCCGGCCACCACCAGCAGCACGATGTAGGCAAAAGTGACGCCCAGCGAAATCTTTAGTATTCGCTTGGGACCACCCCCGCCATGAACGTGGACGTGCATTATTTAAGTGTACGGGCGGGGAAGGCTGGGTTCAAGGCTGGCCAGGACGCTGGAAAACGATCAGCGGTTGAATAGTTTCTGCAGGTAGCGGTCGTTATACAGCGTGGTCGTGCTTTGAACGAACTCGAGAATCCGGTACATTTTTTCGCGGGATTCGCGGCTCATCTCCTTGAATTGGATTGCCACTCCCGAACCTGGATGGATTCTGGCTATCGTCCCTTCCGAGCTCAAATTCGCATCGTCCATGGAGAACACCACTTTGACATTCGATCCGGGCGTCAGGATAGCGCTGGTCTCGACATAGCAGCCTCCCAGGCTGAGGTCGATCAGGTTGCCGAAGATCGGCCCGCCGGTCGGCTGAGGATGTAACTCAATCGTGAGCCGGCATTTCATCCGTGTGTGCAGCCGCTGGTCTTTCTTGGAGGGTTGTTTTTGTTTTTCCAGATACATGCGCCGGTCCGCTTCGGTGAGCAGTTGTTCGGCGTCATTTCCATCCTCGGGAGACACGGCCAGCCCAACGCTCAACGACAGCATGTCTTCTCCACAAACATCGAAGCCAGCCTGCCGTGCGAGGGGGCGAATCTGTTCCACCTTTTTGGCTGCTGCATCAGCGGCCAGGCCCGGAGCAATGACCACGAACTCATCCCCACCCATGCGAGCGACATAGTCATATTCGCGGCAGCTGTCTTTCAATGCTTGTGCGAACAAACGCAGCACCCGATTTCCTTCCAGGTGCCCAAAGCGATCGTTGATCTTCTTGAACCCGTTCATGTCACAGACCATCAGCGTGAGCGAAGCATTGTCGCGCTTGCAACGCGCCAGCTCGCGGTCCAGTTGCAGAAACAGCGATCGGGCATTGGGCAGGCCGGTGAGATAGTCAGTGGTTGCAGAGCTCTCCGCCTGTTGGTATTTGAGAGCGTTCTCGATGGACAATGCCATCTTGCCGCTGACCGCCAGCAGGATGCGCAGATGATCGGTAGTGAATGCATCCTTTTCGGCGCGGTAAAGCGCGAGAACGCCGATCACGCCCGTCACGCCCTCGAGCGGCAATGCAAGCGCTGAGCGCAAGGTGCTGAACTTGGCCGGATCGTTCAGGTAGCCCGGTTCCACCGAAGGATTTCCGTTCACAATCGGCTTCTTGTTCTGTGCCACCCAGCCGGAAAGCCCATCGCCCACTGGAATTCGCAGAGACGCGAACAGCCGGTAGTTGTCACCATTTACATATTCCGGAATCAGCTCATCGCCTCTTCGGATGTAAATGGCAATGGCGTCATATGGAACCATGGGTTTCAATTTCACGGAGAATACTGAGAGCGTTTCACCCAGGCTCAAGGACGCTCCCAGATCCTGGCTCAGCTCAAACAAACTCTGCGCCTCCTGCCGCGCCGCCGCGATCGACGACAGGAAAGTTGCTTCCCGGCCCGGCGCATCGGAAACGTCTGTACTCTCGAATCCCGCAGCCGGTGCCGGCCCTCGCGTGATCTTTAGCCCGGAAGAGAGGGAAAGGCTTCCATCCTCCGCCGATTTTGCTCGCGCCAGGTTCTCCAGAGACTTGTATCGCCTCTTCAGGACGTCGACCACCTTCGGATCAAATGATTTGCCCGCTTCCGCCGAAAGTCTCTGCATTACATCGTCGAGAGGCACAGCGCGCCGGTATTGCCGGTCGGACGCCAGGGCATCCAGATAATCAACGGCGGAAAGGATGCGTGCACCAATCGGAATTTCCGTACCCTTTAATCCGAATGGGTAACCCGACCCATCATATTTCTCATGGTGGGCTCGCACGATCGGCACTACCGGGTAAGGGAAGCGAACCCGCTCCAGAATTTCTGCGCCCACCACCGTATGAATCTTCATCTTCTCGAACTCTTCCGGAGTCAGCCGCCCGGGCTTGGAAATAATGTGTTCCGGTACCGCCAACTTGCCGATGTCATGCAGCAGCGCCGCGGCATGGAGCGCTTCGAGTTCGGCCCCTTTTATGCCCAATTCTTTGGCTACTTCGATGGCGTAGACGCGAACCCTCTGCAGGTGATCGTGAGTTGTCTGATCCTTGGCTTCAATGGCCAGCGCCAGGGCCTCGATCGTACGAAGATGCAAGTTCGCCATCTCTTCAACGTGCCGCTTTTCATCTTCCAGTTTGCCCAGATAGAGACGATAAGAACGATAGATGATGTAGATGGCGGGGACAAATAGCAGTGAAGTCTCCCAATTGAAGCTGTGGTTGATCCAGGAGATCGTGCCCGCAATGCCGGCCCCAACCAGGTAATACGGGAACGACCAGAAATAACAGTCCACCAGAATCTGCCGCAGCGGCTTGCCTTCGCTGAACGAAATCACGACCGCAATGCAACCGGCATTGACGATGAAATAGATTGACGCTGTCAAGCACAAAAGCAACGGACGATTCCCGATCAGATCAATGCACAACGGGTTGTGATATACGAAATACGCCATCGCGGTGGAGAGCGCGCCCGCACAAACGTTGAACGTCAATTGAATAGCGGTTGGCCGGCCCGGAAGCACGCTCTGAGCGATCATGGCTACTCCACCCAGAGTGAGAGCCTCTGAATAACCCAGCTCTGCGATCCCGACAAGGATGAACAGAAAGTTCACCGAAAGAGTTCCGGTGATGCCGGGCAGGGTTACCCGCAATCGTGAGGCCAATACCGCGATCCCCAGATAGCAGATGAATTCCGCGATGTTTTTACTGCTGGGGTGCAGAGCGGCCTGCAATAAACACGCGGTGCCCGCGGCAATCACCACGGTGACGAAGGCCTGCGCCCCCGCGGGCAGAGTTCTCCACGAGTTTGTGCTGGCAGACATGAACTAGACAGGTAATCGCTCCGCCGATGCCGCCAGCGCGCGAGTTCCCGGGTCTTAGGATATATAGCTAACCAGCTGATTCACAATCATTTGGGTCATACTCGGGAAACTTCAGTAATGCCTTCTTAAAGGGAAGTAATCAAATTCGGAAAGCAGGGGACCCGAACACTGCCGCCGCATCAAATTCGGGGGTCTTTGTGTTTTGCGGGATCAAAAGATTGGTGGCGGCGCGTGGACTCGAACCACGGACCTACGGATTATGAGACCGTCGCTCTAACCACCTGAGCTACGCCGCCATTCAGTCGGGGAAACGCAACGAGCCGGACTAGTCGCACCCTGCGCGAAATCTCGCTGCTTTGGACTTAACCAGCCGGAGTGGCATCAGGTCCAATACGTCATTCTAAAAGCGGTCGTAAAAAAGTGTCAAACCAACGATAAACCTCGCTTTGTATTCTCCGACTCAATACTTGCAAGTCGCGGCACGAAACTGGAAAACTAGCTCCACATGAGAACCGTTGCCGTCATTCCCGCTCGACTGGCCTCCACCCGTCTGCCGCGCAAAATGCTTCGCGACATCGCCGGCAAGCCGCTGGTGGGTTGGGTCTATGAAGCGGTCTGTTCATCGCCGCTCCTCGCCGACGTGATCATCGCTACCGATTCTGAAGAAATTATGGAAGCCTGCGCTCACCACGGATGGCAAGCCCGAATGACCTCGTTTACCCACCGCAGCGGGACCGAGCGGGTGCACGAAGTCTCAAACCACGTTGCTGCCGATGTTTATATCAACGTGCAAGGCGATGAGCCACTCGTCCGTCCCGAACAAATTGCCAGTCTGCTGAAGGTTATGAGTGATTCTTCCGTCCAGGTGGGGACTCTGAAGACCGTTTGTTCTGCGCTAGACCTCCATAATCCAAACGCAGTTAAAGTTGTGACGGAGACCAGCGGCCGCGCTCTATATTTTTCCCGCGCCACCATTCCTTTCGATCGCGATGGCGGCAGCAATCCGCACTACTTCAAGCATCTTGGCCTCTACGCTTACCGAAAGTCCGCGCTTGATTTCTTTGTCAGTCAGCCGGAATCGATGCTGGAGAAAAGTGAACGGCTCGAACAATTGCGGTTCCTTGAAAGCGGGATATCCATCTACGTTGCCGAAACACCTTATGACTCGGTCGGCGTCGATACGGAAGAAGATTTCGAGTGCGTAACCGCAATCTTGCGCCCGCGCTGATATCGCTTGTTGATGAGGGATTCGCCTTTTACGCCTGCGGGCTTACATTCTGCGTGCGATTCCACTCCTCTGCTGCCGCCACGCGCCTCGAAATTGCAGGATGCGAGTGGAACAACAGCTCGATCCATTTCGAAGGTGTCCGTTCCGCCAGGTTCTGCTTCGCCAGTTTATTCATCGACGAAATAAACGGCTCTACATTGACGATCGATTCAAACGCGTAGCGGTCCGCCTGCCGCTCGTTGTATCGCGAGTAGGCATTCAGAGCGGGCATCAGCAGCAGGGAAATCACGGTTGCGGTGATCGCCAGCAGAGGCAGGTTGGCAAAATCGGAGAGCTCCTCGTACATGTGATGATCCACAGCGTAATGCAGGACAAAATTTGCCACCCAGAAGCCAAACAAAGTAATTCCCGCCTGTACCAGAATGCTCTTCAGAATATGTTTGTGAACGTGATGTCCGAGTTCATGCGCGAGCACCGCTTCGATTTCTTCCGGCGCATAGTTGTCCAGCAGAGTGTCGGCCAGGATGATCCGCCGCGTGCTTCCGAGTCCGGTGAGAGCCGCATTCGCCTTCTTGCTCTTTTCCGAAAGTTTCCAGCGGTAGACACCACGCACTCGCGTCCCCGCTCGCTCGCCCAGTAGCACTAGCCGGCGCCGCAGATCTTCGTCATCCAGCGGCTCGAATTTATAGAAGATTGGGAAAAGCACCACCGGCGCCAGTTGAGCCAACAGAATGAATAATCCCATGAACAGCGCCCACGTGATCAGCCACCAATGCTGCGGGGACTGCCGAATCATGAAATACAGCAACTCCACCACAATCCCCGCCATTACCAACCCGACGAGAAAACCCTTCACCTCGTCCCACATCCACGAGCGCATTCTTTGCGTGGAGAGCTGAAACTTCCTTTCCAGGCGGAATCCGTAGTAGTCGAGGCCAAAGCCGAGGACTTTGCTGATCAGCAGCAGGAAAAACAAATAGAGAAATAAGGCAAGCGTGTAGTTCTGAAATCCCCGCCGCAGGGCGAGATCCCGCAACCAGCCGGACCAGCCTGTGACCATCAGGAGAATGAGGAAAACGGTGCCGACCACAAAGTCCGCGATCCCGAGCCAGCGGCGAATCCGATTGTAACGGCGTGCCTCGGGCGAGTCGTCTGGAGTCGGGGGTGTGCTTCCAGCGAAAGTCATGCTTACTTAGAAGTATCGCATTAGCGCCGCGTTAAATGTGGATTTATGAGCTGATTTGAGTGCTTCCGACGTCAGCCATTCTTAACAAAACTTTCCGCAGCCGTCAGGATTTCAGTCACCAATTCTGGTGATGCAGCCTCCGCATACGCGCGCAGCAGCGGCTCCGTGCCGGAGGCACGAAACAGGATCCAAGCCTCCGCTCCCTTGCCATTCGTGGGCGCATCAAGAAAGAACTTGATGCCATCAAGATTTTCCTTCTTCACCACGCGATAGCGCCCCAGACTCTGCGTGCTATCCGCCCGCGCTCGCTGAATCGCGCTCTGTTTGATCTCTTCAGGAATGTGCAGATCGCGACGCCCGTAATAATGGGCGCCAAACTCGCGTTGCAGGTCTGCAACCAGCTGGCCGAGCGGTTTGCCTTCCTCCGCCATCACGTTGGCCAGAAGCAAGGAGTTCAGCACCCCATCGCGCTCGGGCAGAAAACGTGAGTACCCGATGCCGCCTGACTCCTCCCCGCCGATTAGGATGTCGTGCTCCATCATCAGATCGGCCGCGTATTTGAACCCGATCGGCGTTTCATAAAGTTTGCGGCCGTACTTGGCGGCAATTCGGTCGAGCATGCGCGTCGTGTTGAACGCGCGGGTTACGTCGCCCGACCACTTTTTGCGCTCGAGCAGCCAGTGCAACAGCACGCAAAAGATCTTGTGCGCATCGACGAAGCTGCCATCTTCCGCGACGGCGCCGATGCGATCAGCATCGCCGTCGGTGGCCAAGCCGGCGTCACACTTCTCTTTCACCACCGTTTGTTGCAAAAGGGCGATATGCGGCTCAATCGGCTCCGGATTGATGCCCGGAAAAAGCGGGTTGAGTTCCTCGCGGATGGTGACGTGCCGGATCCCACGATCGCGGAAGATACCGGCGAGAACGCCGCGGCCCGAGCCATACATGGAGTCGATCGCGATTTTGAATTTCGCTTTGCCGATTAAATCCATGTCGGCAAAACGGCAAACCGCCGCAACGTACGGCGGCTTCAGATCGATTTCCTCAATGGCCGCCTTCGCGCCTTCCGGCATCGCGCCGGCGTTTAACTCTTCTTCCACCCTTTTCATGATTGCGGGAGTGGCCGACCCGCCAAACTTCCCTTTGAATTTCACCCCATTCCAGTTCCACGGATTGTGGCTGGAGGTGATCATCACTCCCCCAGCAGCGCCGTTGTTTTTTACGGCGTAAGACACCGCTGGAGTCGGCGTGTAATCGTTCGCCAGCTTGACCGGGATACCCGCAGCAGCGATCACCTGGGCAGTCACTTGCGCTGCGCTTTGCGAAGCGAAACGCGTGTCGTAACCAACGAAGATTCCGCGCCGTGCATCTTCGTACTTCAACGCATAGGATGCGATCGCGCCGGCAACTCGACGCACGTTATCGAAAGTGAAGTCGTCCGCGATGATTCCGCGCCAACCGTCGGTTCCGAACTTGATTTCTTGAGCCATGGGAATTCAGTGTCCTGTGGCTAGTGGTCAGACATGAGCGTTGCCAGGCGCTGATCACCGTCCACTGAACACTCTCTTTTACGTCAGTTTGTGCAGCTTCTTCTCGTCCAGATGCTTCACCACTTTACCAACGTCCTGTGCGTGCTGCCGGCTCGTGATCAGCAAAGCGTCCGGCGTATCGACAACCACCAGATCGTCCACCCCTACCGTGGCGACAAACTTCGTTGGAGCATGCACGTAATTGCCCTTTGCGTTCAGAACGAACTCGCCCGCACTGTGGATGATGTTCCCATCATCCGCAGCGGTCTTCACGGTGTGATGCTCGTACAGCGCGGTCCAGGAGCCGAGATCATTCCATCCGAAATCCGCAGGCAGGCAGAAGATATTTCCTGCCATCTCGCCCTTCGCTGAGCGGGGCTCCAGCACCGCATAGTCAACGCTGATGTTTTCACATCTCGGATAGAGCCTACGAAACGTCGCTGCAAATCTGCGCGTGCCGAAACCGGATGCTATCTCCTCCAACAGCGGTGCGGTCTTGGGAAGATGCTCGCGCAGCGCATTGGCCAGCGTTCGAGCGCTCCACAGAAACATGCCGCTATTCCAGAAATAATTTCCGGCAGCCACAAAAGCAGCAGCGGTTTCCGCGTCAGGTTTTTCACGAAATCGGCGCACGCGCAGCACACGGCCATCGAAGGCGCTGCCCGCTTCAATATAGCCGTACCCAGTCTCCGCCCGCGTCGGCCGTATGCCGAGAACAACAATATTCTCTCCCGCGGCGGCAATCTCCGCTCCGCGTCCGATGGTTGCCCGATAATTCTCTTCGTCAGCGATCACGTGATCGGAAGGAAACATCCCGATGACCGCCTCGGGATGTTCGCGCAGCAAAAGAAAAGCGGCGAGACCGATCGCGGGTGCGGTGTTCCGCCCCACCGGTTCGGCAATCACCTGTGCCCTCGGCAACCTGGGCAGTTGCTTCAAGATCGCCAAACGAAGATCGTCATTGGTGATGATCCAGTATCGCTTGGCCGGAGCGAGCGGCAGCAGTCGCGCCACCGTCTGCTGGATCATTGTCTGCTTGCCGTCGAGCGCCAGCAACTGCTTGGCACGTTTCCTCCGACTCAAAGGCCAGAAGCGCGTGCCCCGGCCTCCGGCAAGAATCACAGGATAGAAGTTTTCGTTCTTAGCCACTTTTCTTGGATGCCACTCGCTACTTGCGTGTTTCTGGTTCTGGCAAAACCTTCCCGGGCACACGCGCTTTCAAAAACTCCAGCGTCCACTGCGGGCGCACCGCAAAATCTTCTACCGACGCCGGAACGACGACCGCATCCCCCTTCGCCATGGTCACAGGTCCGGCTCCCGCCGATTCCACTACGCCGCATCCTTCCACTGCTACCAGAATTTGCGCGGATCTTTTTCCCGAATCGTCGCGTGTGCTGAATTCCTGCAGATCTTTCGTCTCAAACATATCCACTACAAAGTAGGGGGCGGCGATCAGACTAGCCTGCCGGTTCCTGCTGCCGCCGATTTGTACTGGAGCCGGCCTCACAACTTTTCCAGACGCGACCTGTAACTTTACCGCGGCCAATCCTTCTTTCAGGTGCAGTTCGCGCGGACGTCCGTAATCATACAGACGGTAGGTGGTGTCCGACTGCTGTTGCGTTTCCACAATTACGGACCCGGGACCTAGTGTGTGCACGGTTCCTCCGGCAACATAAACCATGTCACCCGTATAGACATTGATCCAGTTCAGCAACTCTTCGGCGCGCTGCTCGCGGATCGCGGTTTCCAATTGCGCCACTGTAACGCCGGCCTTCAGCCCCAATCCGATCTGCGCGCCCCGCGTGGCGTGGGCCACATACCAGCACTCGGTTTTACCCCACGGCTGGTTCACGCGGAGTGCTTGCGCGTCATCCGGATGAACTTGCACGGAAAGCTTCTCGTGCGGGAAGAGAAACTTCAGCAGCAAGGGAAATCGTCTCGCATCACGGGCCGCGTCGCCAACCAGTTCCCGCTGGTACTTCTGGCTGACTTGTGCTAGCGTCTGCCCGGTCAGCGGACCGCTGGCAATTTTGCAATCATCGCCGGTCAGCCACGCCTCGCCGATTTTTTCTCCGAACTGCCGATTGGGATAAATCGGCGACAAATCATGCGTGCCCCAAGGGCGCGGATCGAAACCCGGAACCATCAAAAATGGATATAAACCTTCCATGAATTAGTTTCACGAAAAAGGCCGTTCCCGGACAAACGGCCTTCGCGTATCGATTTTCGAATCTTTCTCTACAGCGCGGCAAAAAACTTATGCATTCGCTCCAGCCCGCGATCCAACTCTGCTTTCGATGTCGCGTAGGAAACTCGAATATGGTCGCCCGTTCCGAATCCTTCTCCCGGCACGGTGGCGACGTGCGCTTCGCGGAGCAACCTTCCCGCAACATCTGACGCAGATTTCACGCCCCGGCCCAGGAACGCCGAGATATTGGGATAGGCATAGAACGCCCCCTCAGGCAGCGTGCAAGTCACGCCCGGAATCGAGCGCAAGCCTTTCACTACGTGGTCGCGCAGTTGGATATATTCCCGCCTCATTTCCTCGACGCATTCTTGCGGCCCCTTGAGCGCTGCCACCGCTGCCTTCTGCACAATCGACGTGGGATTCGAAGTCGACTGGCTCTGTAACTTCGACATCGCACTTACCACCGCCGCTGGACCGAGCGCATACCCCAGCCTCCAGCCCGTCATCGCATAAGTCTTTGACAGCGATCCCAGCACCACGACGTGCTCTTTATATTCCCGCAGCGATCCCACCGAAAAATTCTTCCCGGTGTAGTTGAGATAGACGTAGCATTCATCCGACAAGACCCAGATTCCGCGTTCGTGCGCCAGGCGCACCACCGCCGTCAGATCTTCCGCACTCATAACGGCGCCCGAAGGATTCGACGGCGAGTTGAGAATGATGACCTTGGTCCGAGGCGTGACCAGCCTCGCAACCATCTCCGCAGTAACCCGGAAACCCTGCGACTCATCCGATTGCAGCAACACGCACTGGCCGCCCGCGTAGCGCACGATGTCCTTGAATGAAACCCAGTAGGGAACTGGCAAAATCACTTCGTCGCCATGATCCACGAGCACCTGGACGGCGTTGAACAACGCATTCTTGCCTCCGGTCGATGCGATGACCTCTTCGCGGCGATAATCCGAATCGAAATCCACCGCATGACGATGCACAATGGCGTCGCGCAACTCGGGCGTTCCAGGCACCGCGGTATATTTCGTAAAGTTTCCCTGAATGGCCGCGATGGCTGCGTCCTTGATGTGCTGCGGTGTGGCGAAATGCGGCTCACCGGCGCCGAAATCCACGACGTCGATACCCTGCCCGCGCAGCTTGTCGGCCTCGGCCACCACCGCCATGGTGGCTGATGGTTCAATGCGGTTGATTCGTTGTGTGAGTTTCAGGGCGTCGCCGACCGCTGTCGTCATTTCCTTTTCCTCTTCTTTTCTTTTGCACCCGACGATCGAGCCGTAGCTTCCTGCATCTCGTCGTGGAACTTGTAGGCCGGTTCGAGTTTTTCGCGCAGCTTCTGCTCGACCACTTCCGGCACGAGGCCCTTTACCGGCCCGCCAATCTGTGCCACTTCGCGCACCAGACGCGAGCTTACATAAGAATACTTATCGGCAGGCATCATGAACACAGTTTCTAGTGTTGGTTCAAGCTTGCGGTTCATGAGCGCCATCTGCAACTCATATTCGTAATCGCTCACGGCCCGAATGCCGCGCAACACGCAGGTCGCGTCGATCGACTTTGCGTATTCGACCATCAATCCGTGGAAAGCTTCGATGCGGACATTTTTCAAGTGCGCGGTGAGCGTCTTCAGCATCTCCAGCCGCTCCGCCAGGCTGAACATCGGACTCTTTTCCGTGTTCCTCAGAATGCCCACTACCAACTCTTCGAAAATCTTGGCGCCTCGCTCAATCAGGTCGAGGTGCCCGTTCGTAGGCGGATCGAACGAACCGGGATAAAGGGCGCTGACTTTGCTCAATGGTCCTCGCAGGAAGCCGCTGCGTTGAATAGAGATTCTATGCGGGGAGGACGCAGGATGGCAATTACACAGGATGCAATTGCGAGTACGACGCTCCAGAGCGTTCGCTCGAGAGGACTGTCATCCCGAGCCAAGCGACGGATCTTGGTTTCCACCCGCAGCGCAAAACCAGCAACGCCGCAAGGGACAGTGCCCTAAAACTATACGATTGCCAGTGAGCCCTTAGCGTCGCGCCGCGACGATCGGGGCCTTCGCGGATTCCGTTCCGCTCGGCATCGTGGTGACCCTCGCACCGGTGGAAGGCGGCGTCTGCGCCGGAGTGGCCGCTGGATGCGTCGGCGCCGGCGTCGCAATCAACCCCAACGCCTTGCGTACTTCCGTGTCGAGCTTGGCCATCGTGTCCTTGTTGTCTTTGAGGAACTGGCGGGCATTCTCCCGGCCCTGGCCGATGCGCTCGCCCTTGTAGCTGAACCACGATCCGGATTTTTCCAGGATGTTATTGTTCACCGCAATATCGAGCAGGTCGCCTTCGCGGGAAATGCCTTCGCCATACAGAATGTCGAACTCGGCCTCGCGGAACGGCGCGGCCACCTTGTTCTTCACGACTTTCACGCGGGTGCGCGAGCCAGTCACCACGTCTCCATCTTTAATCGCGGCAATGCGCCGGATATCCACACGCACCGATGAATAAAACTTCAACGCCCGCCCCCCGGTGGTCGTTTCCGGATTGCCGAACATCACTCCTATCTTTTCGCGAATCTGGTTGATGAAGATCAGGCAGGTGCGCGACTTGGAAACCGTTCCCGTCAGCTTGCGCAGCGCCTGCGACATCAGCCGCGCCTGCAAGCCCATGTGGCTGTCTCCCATTTCGCCGTCGAGTTCGGCCTTGGGCACCAACGCCGCTACCGAATCCACCACCAGCACGTCAATCGCGTTCGAACGCACCAGCGCTTCCGTGATCTCGAGCGCTTGCTCGCCGTAGTCCGGCTGCGAAACCAGCAGGTTATCCACATCCACGCCCAGCTTCTTCGCATAGGCGGGATCGAGCGCGTGCTCAGCATCCACGAAAGCGGCCATGCCACCGGTTTTCTGCGCCTCGGCAATCACCTGTAGGGTAATGGTGGTCTTGCCGGAGGACTCCGGTCCGAAGACCTCCACTACTCGACCACGCGGAAATCCGCCCACGCCGAGCGCCGCATCGAACGAAATCGAACCGGTCGGAATCACCGAGATGGGAACGATCGCCTCCTTCGACCCCAACCGCATGATCGAGCCTTTGCCAAATTGCTTCTCAATTTGTGAAACCGCCAACTCAATTTGCTTAGCACGTTCGTCCGCCATCAGTGGCTCCTTGATAAGAGTGCAGAACTAAATTAAATCTAATCTGGCCGGATTATACATAGAGATTGAAGCGAATAAAAGGCGAATCTAGATAATTAACATATCCGCCGTCCCAAAGCGGAACTTGCCATCACCTCTACCTCTGCAGCAAATCCACCGGCGCCGTCACATCATGCACGCGGAAATACTTGGCAAGCGCCGGATACTTCCGCGCCACGGCCTCATACATTGCATACGCTACATTGCGGTAGGAAACATGCCCCGCCGGTGTGGTGCGCAACTCGGAGATGTAAACCGCCTCGGCGAAGTCCATCTTGAACAGGGCTCGCTTTCGATACGCCAGCGGGATCGCGTACTGCGAATTCTCTTCCGCCTCGGGCGCGTTGCGCGCGGCAAGTTTTTCCACCGCGGATTGGGCGCGCCGCATGGCGGCTTCGAAGCGAAGACGCATCCCGGCATCTTCCACGTCGAGCAGCATCTCGTAGCCGTGCTGCGTGGTGAACCCCTGCATCACCTGAATGCAGCGCCGGTGACGGTGCATGTCGCGGAAGCCGCCCGTGTCCATCAGGATGTCGAAGCGGAACTGTTGCCCAGCGCGGAAGCCGCGTGACATTTCATCGTATTTCCCGCGATGCCGCAGCCCGAGATCGATAATCTCCCGCCGGTACCTCTCGCCCGAAACCTGCAGCGCCTGCCGCAACTGGCGGTAAGAAAAGTGGCAATGCTCGTAGAGCAGAGTGGTCGCGATCTCAACTTCGAGCGGCTCTTCGTCCAGCAGATCGACAATCGCCTTCGACGGCGCAAGCGATTCGCTCTTCATCAGTTCGCGCGCGGCCTGGCGCAATTCGCGGCGTGTTTCCATTTCGTACGGATTCGGGTCGGCATACTTCACCAGCGTCGGCGCAACTCGCACTTCGTGCAACAATTCCTGCTCCGCCCGCGAGCCCAACTCCGGACTCAGCTTCCGAATCTCATGTACCAAGTCGCGCAGAGACTCGGCATTCACGTCATATGCGGCGGAAGTGGCCGCCTTCTTCAACGACTCGCCCAGAACCCGCACCTCTTTGTGCGAGTGCGAGAGCAGATGTGCCACCTGCGTTTCCAGCGTGCGCGCGTTTACGATCTCCCCCAGCGAAGTGTTCGTGGCCAGCGGCAGTAGATAGCGGGTGATGTCGAACGCCCGCGCCTTCAAGGTGCGCTCGTACGCTTCCTGCTTCATCTCCGCAGGCTTGGGCGTGATGCTCATCAGATAATTCGCCATGTGCGCGGAGAGCGCTTCATATTCTGCAAAAAGAAAGTCGAGCGTCTCGCGATAGAGCTTGCGAGCTTCGTCGTCCGTCCCAAAGTCGGGGATGTAATAGCCGCTCTTCTTGAAATCCTGATAGCGGGTGGACCGCTCTTGCCCATCCCATCGCTGTTCGTCGACGACCTCGATAGCCGCCAGAAGGGAGAGCCTCTCGACAGCGAGTGCGACGTGCGCCAGGTCGGCGATCGACCGGTGACCGTATTGAAAATAAAAAGTGTTGAGAAATTTTTCCGCCTTCTGCGCGCTGATCTCCCGTAGCGACTCCTTCATCGACAGCGCCGAACGCGAATACTTGGCCATGGCATAGGCCTGGATTTCCGGTTCCACGCCGTAGACCGCATAAACTTCAGTGGAAGGCGCCTCGTCTCGTCCCGCTTCCCGTAGCATGCCATGCTCGCCGTTTCGCAGTTCCTGACCTGGGAAGTTTTCTGTAGCCGAGGCTCGCTGGGCCGAGCGGTGGCCAGGACTAGACGAGCTCTTATCGGCACTGGATGATTTCTGGTTGGATGGCTGGGGCATTGTGATCACTTCGTTCGTCACAGTTGGGGTCATGGGAGTGTTCGAATGTTAATCGGGGCGCGCGCAATGCGCAATCCATTTGCTGGCGCCGGCTGTGGATAACTTAAGCCGCAGCTCATGTCGCCGAATGCCAGACGTACTCTCCGGCGGGTATAATCACCCGTTCCGAACTCAAAGAGGTTGTTGTAGAGAACTTGCGGTCAAAACTCAGGAGAAATTCATGTCCCTTTCAGGGCGAGTGGCGTTCGTTACCGGCGCGTCGCAAGGCATTGGACGAGCCTGTGCCGAGAAACTCGCCACGGAGGGCGCGGCGGTCGCGGTCGCCGCCCGCAATCAAGACAAGCTGAATGAACTCGTGAACGAAATCACCGCAGCTGGCGGCGAGGCCGTAGCTTGTGTTCTCGACGTCACCGACGACGAGCAGGTTAAGGCCTCCATCAAGTCAGTCGTCGCACAGTTCGGCAAAATCGATATCCTGGTTAACAATGCCGGCATTACCCGCGACCAGCTCGTCATGCGTATGAAGCGTGCCGACTGGGACGCCGTCCTGCAAACCAATCTCACTTCGGCGTATCTTTGCATCCAGCAAGTGTCCAGCTCGATGCTCAAGCAGCGTTGGGGACGCATCATCAACATCTCGAGCGTTTTCGGACAGATGGGTCAAGCGGGCCAGGCGAACTATGCCGCATCGAAAGCCGGCCTGATCGGATTAACCATGGCCGTCGCCCGCGAACTCGGATCGCGCAACATTACTTGCAACGCCGTGGCCCCCGGCTTCATCGAAACCGCCATGACGGAAGTGCTCGGCGAAGAATTCAAGCAGAACGCTGCCAAACAGATTCCGCTCGGCCGCGTGGGGTCGCCCACCGATGTAGCGAACGCCGTGGCCTTTCTCGCTTCCGACCAGGCGTCCTATATTACAGGTCACGTGCTCAACGTGAACGGCGGCATGTTGATGGGTTAGTCGAGAGTGTTACCGCCGAGTACGCCGAGATCGCGGAGGGACGATAAAAATGGAATCGGACAGCGATTTTGCATCCCCGCTTTCCTCGGCGTTCTCCGAGTCCTCGGCGGTAAGGGGTCTTGCGTTTTTCCAGGCCGACTGTCCAGCACACATCGCTCAAGCTCGAGAATTATTTCTGGAATACGCGCAATCCCTCGGCTTCAGCCTCTGCTTCCAGAACTTCGACAAGGAACTCGCCGCACTGCCTGGCGACTATGCTCCCCCCGCTGGCCGCCTGCTGCTTGCCGAATATGAAGATCAACTCGCGGGCTGTGTCGCGCTCCACAAGCTGGATTCCGGCATTTGTGAAATGAAGCGGTTGTATCTTCGTCCTAAATTTCGCGGCCAAGGCATTGGACGCCTGCTGGCGGAGCGCATCATCACCGAGGCGCGCCACATTGGCTACGAACGCATGCGCCTCGACACCGTGGAGCCGGTAATGAAAGATGCGGTTAAAATGTATCGCAAGCTCGGGTTCAAGGAAATAGCACCTTACTGCACAAACCCGATTGCCGGAGCGTTGTACATGGAGTTGAAATTGTGACTGCCCTGTGTCCAGGGTCGAATCTATGAAGAACTTCTTCCTGCTGATACTTCTCGCCGTCTTCGCTTCCTCTTGCTTCGCCGCCGACGGCAAAACCGTCTCCTACAAAAGCGGCGATGAAACAGTTCAAGCGTTGCTCTACACGCCCTCCGGCAATGGCCCATTTCCGGCTCTGATCGTCATCCACGAATACTGGGGACTGAACGACTGGGTAAAGGCACAAGCTTCGAAGCTCGCCGATCAAGGCTACGAAGCGCTCGCCATCGATTTGTATCGCGGCAAAGTCGCGACCACGCCCGACGTGGCACACGAATTGATGCGCGGGGTTCCCGAAGATCGCGGCAGGCGCGATTTGCGTGCCGCGTTTGAATTCCTCCAGTCGCAACCGACCGTAAGGAAGAACCGCATCGGCGCCATCGGTTGGTGCATGGGCGGGGGCTACGCGCTCGACGTTGCGCTTGAGGAATCCACGCTCGCCGCCGACGTAATCAATTACGGCCATCTTGCCACTGACCCTGAAGCGATCAAGAAAATCAACGCTCCCGTCCTCGGACTATTCGGAGGCCAGGACCGCGGCATCACACCGGACGACGTTCACAAATTCGAGGCGATTATGAAACAACAAGGCAAGAAGATTGAAATCAAGATCTATGACGACGCCGGCCACGCCTTCGAAAATCCCAATAACAAAGAAGGGTACCGCGCGGCCGATGCTGCTGACGCCTGGCAGCGAACCGTCAGCTTTCTAGCAGAGCACTTGAAAAAATAAACGGGGCACCGCCAATGCAAGGCCAACGGTGCACCTTGGTTTTTCGCGTCTCGTTCCTTGTACAACGTGCAAACGTAACGAGCCTGGCGTGAGTCAAGTGGGGATTGCACTGGTTTTGATATAGCACTAATTTCCACTTGCCAGAAATTGCTGATCTGGTTACTATGTCGCATCCTGCAATGCTTCCAACCATCAACATCGGCGAGACCATTCGAAACTACCGGCTGCAAAAAGGCATGTCCCAGGGAGACATCGAGAAGCGCACTGGCCTGCTTCGCTGCTACCTTTCGCGCGTCGAGAATGGCCACACCATTCCTTCTCTTGACACGCTTTCCAAGATCGCCGGCGCGATGGAGATTGCGCTCTCGCAATTTTTCTCCGAATCCGGCCACGTGAACGGCTCCAAGGGATTGCCGCAGCTTTCCGACGACGAAGTCCGTTTCCTCAGCCAGGTCCGCCGCTACGCGACCAATCTTAACGAGAGCGACCGCAAACTGGTTCTCGCCATGGTCAAAAAGATGGCGTCGAATTCCAAATAGGCTTTTGGCTTTTGGGTCCTAAGCTTTTAGCGCCACATCCCTCCAAGCGAAGCTCCTCTTTTGCTCTCTCATATTCTCTGGCAATGCCCATTCGCATGTTCCAATTGATTCAAGCTAAGGGCCAAAAGCTAATGGCTCAAGAGCCGAATTACTTTCGTACCATCACCTTGGTGACCGCTGGGTACCTCGTCGCCAATGCCCATTCTCACTACACTGTTGATCTGGAGACTCCCTCGTGACCACCGACGAAGAATTAAACGTACTCGAAACGCAACTGCGGCGGTTGAAGATTGAGTACGAGGTCTACTTCAGCAACCCGACGAAGCGCCCGCCTACTGACATCGAGTGGAAAGTGCTCTCGCTGCTGCGCAAATTCTCCGACGGCGGACGCATGAACTTCTCCCAGCGCTACCGCTACAACGAAATGGCGCAACGCTATGCCGTCTACAGCGATCTGTGGCGAAAGAAGTCGCGAATCCGCGAGGAGGGCTACCGCCGTCCGCAGGATGCTTTGCTTTCCGTGCAAGGCGTGCGTGTTGCCGAAGAAGAGCATAAGCCCCAGCATCAGGTCTATGGATTGAGTCATGGCGCAGCCGCCACCGCGGCGCCAGTGCCGCAGCCCTTTACCTTGCACAGTGTGGATCAAACCGAACGCGAGCAGGTCGAGCGCCTCTACAACACGCTGGTCGCTGCCAAGAAAAAGGCTGGCGAGAACGTCTCCGGCAACCTCGATTCCTTCTCCACCTTCGTCCAGAAAAAGACCGAGCAAATCCGCAAGCAGTACCACTGCGAAGGCGTCGAATTCTCCGTCGAACTCGCCGACGGCCACGTCAAGCTGAAGGCCAAAGCGAAAGCGTAAGGCAAACGACCAACGCCCGATTGCTGATAGAATCTTCGGTCGCTCCGCCATTTTTCTACGAGGCCGATCATGTCTTCCAGCACTTCCCGCATCCAGCGCGCCATCCTCAGCGTCACCGATAAAAACGGACTGGTAGATTTCGCGCGCCAACTTTCCGGCCTCGACATCGAACTCATCTCCACCGGTGGCACAGCCAAGCTGCTGCGCGATTCCGGCATCACCGTAAAAGACGTCTCCGATCTCACCGGCTTCCCGGAGATGCTCGATGGTCGAGTCAAGACGCTGCATCCCAAGGTGCACGGCGGCATCCTGTTCCGTCGCGAAAATCCCGCGCACGTCGCCGCTGTGGCCGAGCATGGCATTCAGCCGATCGACATGGTAGTAGTGAATCTCTACGCCTTCGAGAGAACCGCCGCCAAGCCGGGCGTGGCTTTCGATGAGTTAATCGAGAACATCGACATCGGGGGACCATCCATGATTCGCTCCGCCGCCAAGAACTTTCATGACGTGGCCGTGGTGACAGCGCCTTCCGATTACCCGGCCATCGCCGAAGAACTCACCCGCACCGCGGGTGCACTGTCGCTCAAAACCAAGTGGCGCCTGGCGCAAAAGGCTTTCGCCACGACCGCAGCCTACGATTCCACGATTGCTTCCACTCTGGAACTCATTCCGGCGGATTTCCATCTACCGCCCGCAGAAGAATCCTTTCCGCAGACTCTGCGCCTATCCTTCCGCAAAACCCTCGATCTGCGCTACGGCGAGAATCCGCACCAGAAGGCTGCCATGTACTCCGACGGCTCCGGTGTGGGCGTGGCAAACGCTCGCCAGATTCAGGGCAAGGAACTCTCCTACAACAACATCGTGGACCTGCAGGCCGCATGGGATCTCGCTCAGGAATTCGACGAACCCGTCTGCGCCATCATCAAGCACACCAATCCCTGCGGCACCGCAACCGGCAAGACGCTGGCTGAAGCCTACCAGCGAGCACTCGAATGCGATCCCGTCTCCGCATTTGGCGGCGTGATCGGGGTGAACCGTCCCATCGACGCCGAAGCTGCCGAAGAAATGCACAAACTCTTCCTGGAAGTAATTGCCGCTCCCTCCTTTGACGAAGCGGCGAAAGCACGATTCGCCACCAAGAAAAATCTCCGTCTGGTCGAAGTCGCAGTTGCGCAGCAAAAATGGACTCTCAAAAATATCTCCGGAGGAATTCTCCTGCAGGATGCCGATGTCCGGCCGCTGCAAGATATCGATCTGAAAGTCGTCACTCAGCGCGCCCCAACCCCTGAGGAAACTCGCGCGATGTTATTTGCATGGAAAGTCTGCAAGCACGTCAAGTCGAATGCCATCGTCTACGCCCGCGATGGGCAAACCGTCGGCGTCGGCGCCGGACAGATGAGCCGCGTCGATTCCGCAAAAATCGGCGCCATGAAAGCGCAACTGCCGCTGAAGGGAACAGTCGCCGCTTCCGACGCCTTCTTTCCGTTCCCGGACGGCGTCGAGGAAATAGCCAAGGCGGGCGCGACCGCCATCATCCAACCCGGAGGCTCGCAGCGCGATCCCGAAGTCATCGCCGCCGCCGACCGGCTCGGCTTGGCCATGCTGTTCACCGGGGTTCGCCACTTCCGCCACTAACGAAGAGATCGATTACGGCGAAGCGAGAGCAGCTCTGGCAGAAATCGCTCCCAACTCCCTTTACCAAACTTGACAATCCGCACATGCAAGCCGCCGCAGTCCCTGTACTTCCGGCTTCGTAGCTCATTCGAGGCCTTGCAGAGTTTTTCCCGATTGAGCGCAGAACGGGTTAGAATTAAGGGCACCCAGCCTCGGCGGTCTTGCATCCAATCGCTATGGTTTTAGGGAGTGCGCTCGGTTCGAGTAACAACGGTTCTCTTGAAATCAACTCCAGCGTCGTCAGGTCGAGCATGAATCGAATTTTTCGCGCAGTTTTAATGTTGTCCTTCTTAGCAGCCGCCGCGTCGGCGCAAACCAGCCCATCTGCCCCGGCCGACGCTCGACCAACTGACTCCAAGGCGGCCGACTCCAAGCCCGCGCAACCCTCGCCTCGCAAAGTCGACCACGCCGCTTCCTATTACCACTACACGCTGGCGCACTTATACGAAGAGCAGGTCACCGCCTACGGCCGCAGCGAGCTAGCCAACAAGGCCATGGAAGAGTACCGCCTGGCCATCGAGGCCGATCCCTCTTCTGAATTTCTAACTTCCGGTCTCGCCGAACTTTACGTGAAAACTGGGCGCATCCGTGATGCCGTGCTCGAGGCCCAGGACATCATCAAGCGCGACCCGAATAATCTGGAAGCTCACAAGCTCTTAGGGCGGATCTACTTGCGCTCTCTCGGCGATATGCCGAATAACGGCAACGGCTCCGAGAACGTGCTTAAGCTGGCCATCGAGCAATACGAACAGATCATCAAGATCGAGCCCACGAATGTGGACGACCACCTTCTTCTCGGCCGCCTCTACCGCCTCCACAACGATTCGCAAAAGGCAGAAAGCGAACTCAAGACCGCGGTCAAGCTTGATCCCGATTCCGAGGAGGCTGTCACGACTCTCGCCCTGCTCTACAGCGATGAAGGCGACACTTCTCATGCGTTGCAGGTGCTCAGCGCCGTGCCCGATACCGGCCGTTCCGCCAAGTTGTATGCGGCGCTCGGCGCCACCTACGAACAGCGCAAAGATTATAAGGATGCAATTGACGCATACAAACACGCGATCCAACTGGATCGAGATAATCTGGACGCCATCCGCGGCCTCGCTGAAAATCTTCTGAACGATGGCCAAATCGACGCCGCTCTCGATCAATACAAAGTGATTGCCGACGCCAATCCTGAAGACGCGCAAACCTACCTCCGCATGTCCGAGATCTATCGCCGGCAGGGTAAATACGATCAGGCGCTCGATGGTCTGAAAAAAGCGGAGGCCATGGTTCCCGACGCGTTGGAGGTCCCCTACAACATCGCGGTGGTTTATGAAGCCCAGGGTCGCTACGACGAAGCGATCAAAATTTTGCAGGATCTTCTGAAAAAGACGGAGAAACCCGAGAGCAGCTATTCCCAGGGCGACCGGAACAATCGCGGAATTTTTATCGAGCGCCTCGGAATGGTCTACCGCGACCAGGAAAACTATCAAGCTGCGGTGGACGCTTTCCGCAGGTTGATTCCGCTTGGCGACGACAATGCCAAAACTGGTTACCAGGACATCATCGACACTTACCGCGAAGCTAAACAGTGGCCGCAAGCGACAGCGGTTGCCAGAGAAGCTGTACAGAAGATGCCGGATGACCGGGAACTACGCATGGTCTTGGACGCGCAGCTAGCTGACACCGGCGATCCCGAGAAACCTCTTGCCGATGTGCGCTCGATGCTAAAAGGGAAGCCGGAAGATCGCGACGTCTATGTCCGATTGGCGATCATGTACACGCGCCTCAAGCGCTATAGCGACGCCGAAGATGCGCTCAACAAGGCCGAGGGGCTTTCCACCAAGTCCGAGGACAAAGAGTACGTCTACTTCCTGCGGGGTGACACCTACGAGCACGAAAAAAAGTACGAACAAGCCGAAGCGGAGTTCAAGAAAGTGCTCGCCGCCAACCCGCAGAGCGCTGTAACTCTGAACTATCTCGGTTACATGAATGCCGATCGCGGTGTGCAGCTGGAGGAATCGCTCAATTACATCAAGACGGCCGTGAGCCTTGATCCCACGAACGGCGCTTATCTCGATTCCCTGGGCTGGGCGTACTTCAAGCTCGGCAAGTACGACCTCGCTGAAGAAAATCTGAACAAAGCATCGCTGCGCATGGGTTCTGACCCGACCGTGCAGGACCATCTTGGCGATCTCTTCCAGAAAACAGGCAGGCTGAGGCTGGCCGCGGCTCACTGGGAGCGGGCCGTAGAAGAATGGAACAAGACCGTCCCAGCTGAAGTCGATACCGATCTATTAGTTGCCACCCAGACCAAGCTCGACGCCGCCAGAGTTCGCCTGGCCAAGGAAGATTCAGGAAAACAGTAACTAGAAGCTATCTCATAATGGTTTTTCGGCAGGGCACGACTTCGGCCGTGCCGTCCAGAACCAGTAAAAAACCATGGCTTTAGCCGCTGGGGAATCGGCGTTTACTTCCTTCGGCTACGAGATGGCTTCAGGCACTAGATAGGCTGCACCAGCGACTCTGCTAAACTTCATGCATGCTGGCTGGCTACGCGGTGCAGGTGGAACATTCCCGCGGACGCCGTTTTCCTGAACCGCCTCATTCCTATCGCAACGATTTCCAGCGGGACCGAGACCGCGTCATCCACGCCCGCGCCTTTCGCCGTCTGGAAGCAAAGACGCAGGTTTTCACTCGCCGCTATTCCGACCATTTCCGCAATCGTCTCACGCACACCATCGAAGTAGCGCAGATCACGCGCACTGTTGCGGGGGCGCTGGCGCTCAATGTGGATTTGGCGGAAGCGCTAGCGCTGGTGCATGATCTCGGCCATCCTCCGTTTGGCCATGCCGGTGAGAAAGCTCTCGACGCCGCGATGCGCGAGCATGGACTGTTCTTCGACCACAATCTGCATGCCCTGCGCATCGTGGAAGATTTCGAGCAGCGCTACGCCGCCTTCCGCGGATTGAACCTCACCTTCGAAGTGCGCGAAGGCATCATTAAACACTCGCGCGATTACGATGCGGCGAAGCATCCGGAATTAGCGGAGTATCTGCTCGACCAGCGCCCTCCGCTCGAGGCTCAACTCATCGATTTAACTGATGAAATCGGCTATAACACCGCCGATCTCGACGATGGCTATGAAGCCCGTCTGCTCACACTCGAGCAAATCCGAGCCGGCGTTCCAGTGTTTGGAGATTTTTTTCGCCAGGTCGAGCAGATCTATCCCGACGCGCCAGAAAAACTGCAATTTAATGAAGCCCTGAAAAGCGTCTTTAACCGGCTGGTTAGCGATCTGATCACCAACACCCAGGCGCGCGTGACTCAGGCAGGAATCGAAACTCTGGCCGATGTTCGCCTGCACACCGAGCGACTGGCCGCGTTCAGCCGTGAAGTGGAAGCAGAAGACAAGCAGATTAAAGAGTTTCTCTATGAGAATCTCTACTACAGCCCTTCGCTGGCTGGAGAAAAAGACGACGCTGAGCGCGTCGTCACCGAACTGTTCGCCTTCTGGATGGAAAATCCATCAGCTTTGCCCCACTACTACAACGAGAAAGCTGCGCAGGAATCCCTGCCGCGGGTAGTCTGCGATTACATCGCCGGTATGACCGATCATTTCATCATTGAACAGTATGAGAAGTATTGCGGGGGAAGGTAAAGTCACCTTCTGAACCAAGCCTCAGTTAGCTCCCGCCACTGCCGCTACCACATCAAACAGAATCCTCGGCCCGCGCCGCACTTCCTCCACCCGAATCCGTTCGTCGTTCCCGTGTTCCGTGTTGCCTTCTTCTTCCGTCGCCGTGTAAGGATTGAACCCGTATGCATTGATGCCCAGCGGACGGTAAAGCTGGTTCTCCGTATAGCCGCTGGTGATGTGCGGCACAACGGGAGCGCCCGGGAAATACTTCTCCGAGACTTTGCGGATAGCCGCATACAGGGCGGTATTTGTCGGCGAATAATTAGCCACGCGAAACTCCGGGTCCAGCGGTTCGATAGTGACATTTGGATCATCAACCACTCGCCGAAGTTGCTCCAGAAGCGCCTTAGGATCTCCACCGGGCAGAATCCTCACATCCAGGTTCGCCCAAGCCTCTGGCGGGATCACGTTGGTTTGTTCCGATCCACCAAACATGGTCAAAGAAATGGTATCGCGCAGCAGAAAGTTCAAGGACTCGTCTTTCTCCACATCCTGCTGAAACTTTTTGTCTTCGATCGCCTTGCGGATGTTGCGATACTCCCGCGCCTGCTCCGGCGGTTCATACGGCGCCATGTCCTGTAGAAACTCCTCTACTACCGGCAAAACCTTAAGGGGTGTGCGGTAAGCCAGAATGCGATCCAGCGCATGCACCAGTCGATTGGGCGCCGAATCCGCAATTGGTCGCGACGCGTGGCCTGGACGCCCGTGTGCCACCACATGCAACCAGAATGTCGTCTTCTCGCCGACATCCACGCCGACATATTTCACTTTTCTCTGGTCGAGCAGGTTCTCGCCACCTTCATTGATCAGGAACTCCGCGTCCTCCAGCAAATCGCGTTGGTGCGCAATGAACCAGTCGGAGCCCGTGTCCAGAACTTCTTCGTCGGCGACGGCCAGAAAAATTACATCGCGGTCAAGCTCCACCTTTTCACGCTTTAGCATCACCATGACGACCAGTTGCGCCAGCCCTTCATCTTTCATGTCCTGCGCCCCGCGGCCCCAGATCCAACCGTCCTTGATCTCGCCGCTGAACGGGGGAACCTTCCAGTGACTGGCATCGCTGGTGACAACATCCATGTGGTTCAGCAGGATGATCGGCCGCTCGGCGTGCACGCCGGTGTGCGGCAAGCGAGCCCACAGGTCTCCGCGCCCGGGTGTGTATTCAAACACACGATTTTCAATGCCTTCCTGATCCAGAATTTTTTTGTAAAAGGAAACGGCACCCATCTCATGGCCCGGCGGATTCGTGGTATCGATGCGCAGGTACTGCTGCATCCAGGTCACCGCCAAATCGGAATACTCATGCATGTGATCAGGGGGAATTCGGGAAGAGGCCATCGCTGGCGCCGGTTCTTCCGGGGTAACCGAATCTGCTGCCACGGCCGTATTACCAGCCGCCATTGCCAACCCAAAGATGACGACGAGCCTCGCTACTCGTGCCCGCACCCTTACCGACTTCCTAGCTTCTTCCACGTAGATTGATCCCAAATTTCTCTCCCAGGAACTTCTGCACTCCACGCAGTTTTTATATCAGGTTTGCCAAAATTACCCTCCCCCAACCCGTGCCAACTACCCTCTACCCCAGGATGAGGGTACAATGTCTTAGATATCAAGCGTTTAGGACTCAAACCTGAAAGCGTGTTTTGGCATCTGAACTGTATAGATATGGGAGTCGCTGGTCATTGGCGACGCTTGAATTTTGAGATTTTTCGGTATGCGTCGCGTCAGCGCATACCGGTGGTTTTAGGGGACGCAATTTCAATCACGCAACACGCCCGTTTCGGCGTGCTGGAGTGGAGCCCCCAACGCTCCCCCAAAATGGAGGAAGTTGTTATGAAGAGTATGTTAGTTACCTTGCCCTTGGCCGCGGTGCTCGCGTTTCCGGCCTTGGCGCAAACTTCGTCTACTCAAGATCAGTCCAACCCGCCGGCGGCTTCGCAGACCACACAGTCCACCGACAACATGAATGGTACCGGCAAGCAGCCGCTACAGGCTCCGGCCCGCGAAGGGTTTTGGGGCCGCGTGAATCCGTTTGCGCGTAAGAGTTATGTGAAGCGCCAAACCGATCCCATCCGCGATCGCGTCAACGAACTCGACGATCTGACCGCCGCGAACAGCAAGGCGATCAAAGATACCGACGCACGCGCTCAGGCTGGAATCAAACTGGCCTCCGACAAGGCCAATGAGGCCGATCAGCACGCCATCGATGCCGGTAACAAGGCCACCATGGCACAACAGACCGCCCAGCAGGCGACCACTCGCATTCAGACTGTCGAAACCGTAGTTGGCAACATAGATCAGTACAAGGCTTCCAATCAGACCGAAATCCGCTTCAGGCCCGGCCAAACCGTGCTCAGCAAGAATGCCAAGGATGCTCTGGACGAGATGGCGAATGGCGTGAAAGGCCAACGCGGTTACATCATCGAAGTGCAGGGTTTCGCTTCCGGGAAGGGTCAGACTGCGATCATCAACTCGCAGAAGATGGCCGAGTCGGTCGTGCGTTACATGGTGCTGAATAACGAGGTTCCGGTTTACCGCATTTACCTCGTTGGCATGGGCAACGCACCCGTACCCAGCGCTGACGAGAACGGTAAGACGAAGCACTTGAGCGGCGGGCGCGTCGAAATCAGCCTGCTGAAGAATGATCTGGAACAGTTGGCCTCGAGCGGTTCTTCCACTCCGGCTAGCACTCCTGACCAGCAACAACAACCAAAGTAGTTGGAATCGATGCTCTTAGGGACCTAAGGTCGCCTCGACCAAGTCCCTCCCCCCAAGAAAAGCCTCTCGCGCAAGCGAGAGGCTTTCTTGTGTTTGGGGTTCAAGGCGCAGGTTATAGTGCCTGCGAAATACCCTGTCAGTCGTTCTCACTCAGCTGACCGGCGATAGCCTCCGGGATCGATTCCCCAATGGATAAGCTTGGACTGAAGAGTGGTGCGCTTCAGTCCAAGACGGGCCGCCGCTCCGCCTGGGCCCCCGAGTTTCCCGTTGCACTCGCGGAGAGCGAGCACAATCCGTTCGCGCTCCTTTTCGTGGAGTGTCTCCCCGTCGCCCTCGTGCGGTGCACTCAATTCGCTCAGTGGGACCTGTAACACCAAGCCAGGAGTCAGAATTACCGAGCGCTCGATAAAGTTTTCCAATTCGCGAATGTTTCCTGGCCAGCTCCATTGCACCAGCGTCTCCATGGTCTTTGACGGGACAGTGGTGATCGACTTGTTCATCCGCGCCGAGTACCTTCGAACAAAGTGCTCGACGAGAAGTGGAATATCTTCGCGGCGTTCTCGCAGCGGGGGAACACGAATCGGAAACACATTCAGGCGGTAGTACAGATCGCTGCGGAACTCCTTCTCGTTCACGCTGCGCAACAGATCCCGGTTGGTCGCGGCGATCAACCGGAAGTTCACTTTCAATGTCTGCGTGCCGCCCAGCCTTTCGAATTCCTGGTCCTGCAGTACCCGGAGGAGCTTGGGCTGCAAATCGAGCGAAATGTCTCCGATTTCATCAAGAAACAAGGTTCCGTGATCGGCCAACTCCAGGCGTCCGAACTTTTTCGAAACCGCCCCCGTGAATGCTCCTTTTTCGTGCCCAAACAATTCGCTTTCCAGCAGCCCGGACGGAATGGCGGCGCAGTTCAGCTTGATGAAACTATTTTCCTTGCGCTTGCTGAAGTTATGCAAGGCGCGCGCCACTAACTCCTTTCCTGTACCCGTCTCGCCCAACAGCAGCACCGTGGCATCACTGGAAGCGACCTTGGCCACCTTTTTCATGACTTCTTGCAATGCGCTGCTGCGCCCGATGATTTCCCCAAACCCCAGTTCGGTGTCGATCGCCTGCTCCAGGTAAAGTTTCTCTTCGCAGAGCTTTTCTTTGGCCAATTGAAGTTCTGTCGTGACTTCCCGCAGCTGAGATACCGTCTGATTCAGCGCCTCCTCCGCGCGTTGGCGCTCGGTGATATCCCGGACGATGCCCTGCAGCCGCCCATCAGGGAATTGTCTGCCGACGACCTCGCCCGGGAAGGAGGAACCGTCCTTGCGCCGGAACGTCCATTGTGTTCTGGTAATATTTCCGCCGGCAAAGCGGGCCACTTCGGCAGGGATGCGCGCCACTTCTTCCGCCGCAATCACGTCGGGGGTCGAGAGTTGAAGGACCTCGGCGCGCGAATAACCGAGCATCTCCGCGCCCGCCGAGTTCACATCGAGATATCGCCCTTCGGCACTGGCGAGAAAAATCCCATCCGAGGCTTGCTCCACCAGAAGCCGGAAATGCGATTCGCTCTCGCGTAGCGCTTCCTCAGCCCTCTGGCGAGCTTCCTCCAACTTCACCTTCTCGGTAACGTCCCGCTGAATGCCCCAGGTGCGCCGCAGCTTTCCGTTCTCCACAATGCCAATGAGGCTCTTGAGAAACACCTTTGAATTCCCATGAATATCGACTTCGTGCGATTCCCGATCTAGTAATCGAAAGCCGGAGCGGACGTAGTCACGAGTCAGTTCAATATTGCGAGGATCGTTCGAATCGAGCGTCTCCGTCATGCGCTTGCCCACGAACTCCCGCGCTGAATTGAGACCATACATCTTGACGATGGCTTCGTTGCACTCCGCCAAATAGGAATCGTGCAGGATGTGATGAATCAGTTCGTCTTCCGGCAGGTTAATATCCACGGGCTTATCCAGGTCCTGACGGAAGATTCCTTCGGAACTCTGGGCGATAAACATCCGGTAATTCTCTTCGCTATGCCGCAAGGCCTGCTCTGCCGCTTTGCGCTCGGTGACGTCGTTCCCGAATGAGATCGTGGCGACGACGGTGCCGTTAACTTTCACCTGATTGTTTCGCCATGAAATGTATCGCTTCGCGCCGGTCTTGGTAATGATCGGGTTTTCAAAGATCTGGCCCGCCGTCCCGGCCATGAGCCGGTCAAACTCATCCCACGCCTGGGGGAACCGATCCCTCGGCACCAGAATCGACCAATTCCTGCCCTTTAGCTCCGCGAATGTGTAGCCAGTGATTTCTTCCGCGGCCTGATTAAACAGATTGACATTTCCCTCCACGTCCAAACCGAGGATTATTACGTTTGCGGTACGGATTAGGTTGTCGGAAAACTCCTTGGCATCTTGCAGGGCCACCTCGTCCTTCTTGCGTTCGGTCAAATCCACGAAAGTGATGAAATTAAGGTCGCCGATCACTTTAGCCAGCACGCGCACGTACTTCTTTGTCCCATCGTGGCAGGTGACCGTAACCTCCATGGGCTCGATCTCGCCTCCGGTCAGGGCTGCCTCGGCCATGCGCCGTTGCCACTCTGTAGAAACCCATTCTCTATATGCCGGGTCGGGATAGGCCAAAGTCCACCACTCGGCAACCGTTGGATATTGTTGAATGGAATATCCAAACAGCTCGAGGAACCTGGGATTTTGATAGACCGCCCGCTCCTCGCCAACGGTAGATAGGACGACGCCCACCTGAAGATGGTCGAGAATCAGCTTCTGGGTTCTTTCGCGCTCGCGCAGCGCTGCTTCTGCTTGCTTGCGCTCCGTAACGTCCTGCATGATTGCGGCGATCCGCTCCACGCCGGTGGGGCCTTCGATAGGGAAATAGGTAACGAAGAGGTTTCTCTCACCTAGCTTAGGATAGGTGTATTTCATTTCGTATTCGACGACCTTGCCTTGAAAACACTCATCCAAGCTTTGTTTCACCTCTTGGAGAGCCTCTACATTCAACACTTCGTCGACCCGGTGGCCGACAACCTGGTGCTCTTCCATGCCCCGACGAGCCAGAAACGCCCGATTAGCGATTACATACCGGTATTCGCGATCTACCACGACGATCATCTCTTCCAGGCCTTCGACGACTTTTTCGTATTCCTCAAGCCTTTCCTCGGCCCGCTTGCGATCGGTCAGGTCGTGCGCAATGACAATCACATAGTCACGCTCCAGTTGGACCCATTTCATGCTGATTTCCACGGGGAAGATCGATCCGTCTTTTCGACGATGCAGGCTCTCCGTCACGAGAGATCCTGACTTCCGCAACTGTTCTTGGATCTCAGCGACAGAAGATGAGGTAATCCCGGGAGAGATGTCGAACACTCTGAGAGAAAGAAGCTCTTCCCGGGTGTAGCCCAGCGCTGTACAAGCCTTCTCATTCGCATCGAGAAAACGAAGGTTCTCCGGATCCACCACTTCAATGGCGTCGTTGCTTTGGTCCAACAAGGTTCGGAACAGTTGGAGCTTCCGGATGCTGCCTTCGCGTTCGCGTACTTGCGAAAGCAACTCCTCGCCGGCCTCGCGCAACAGTCTCTCCGTGCGCCTTTGGTCGGTGACGTCATGGGCTACGCCCCGCACAATTGGCGAGGCTACGCCTTCCGTGCGTAGTGCGTTGTGGTACTGCCAGATGCGACGCTCTCCTGAGCGCGCCATTACCGCCAGAAGACCGCGAACTTCGCCCACGCGCTCGATCTTGACTAGATAAGCATCAAACTGTGGGCGGTATTCCGGAGCGACAAGTTCCCGCATCGGAATCTGGAGAAGTTCTTTGACGCTGTATCCCAAGGCGCGCGCGGCCGCCGGATTTACCGACAGCAGCCGGCCTGCGAGGTCGTGAATGCATAGCAGATCATCGCTGTGTTCCGCCAGATCTCGAAACCAGTTTTCTTTTTCCCGGCGGACAGACCGCTCGGGATCTAACGCGCTCTGTTTTTCTTCAAGAATATGGCGCGACTCTGACCCAGAGTGCAAATTCACGGCTACTCCCCGCGGGTTGGGTAAGCTCTGTTGTCGCGTGGATTTATCGACCTGCGATCACTTGCGGGAGTGATAAAAGCACGCCCACGGGGGCCGTGGGCTACCAAAGCCCGATTGCCGCAAATTGTATCAGAATGGCCATGAGACTACTAATGTCCCTAGTAGAGAGATGCACTTCCGATCCTGATGGTTTGACCCTTTCCGGACGCCCGGCTAAACTCGGTTTCCAGTGGGGTCCACTATGAAACGCGTATGGTTGCTATCGTTTGTTGCTTTCTCCTTCCTTATTGCTTTCGCCAGTGCTGCCGTTGCCGACGATGATCAAACTCATCATCATGAGGACTTAACTGTCGCCCAGTTGGGCACGGTTGTCTTTCCGGTCTCGTGCGCGCCTTCCGTGCAGAAGCCCTTCGAGCGGGGCGTGGCTTTGCTGCATTCGTTCTGGTACGAAGAGGCGGAAAAAGAATTTACCGAAATCGCGGTGGAGGACCCGACCTGCGTGATGGCGCATTGGGGCGTCGCTATGAGCCTCTGGCACCAGCTCTGGAACAATCCCGACGCCAAGGTCATCCAACGCGGCCTGGACGAAGTTCACGAGGCGAAGACTGCCGACGGCCCCACCACTCCGCGCGAGAAGGCGTATCTGGCAGCCATCGCCGCCTTTTACAGTGACTCGAAGAAACTGAATCACGAGGCTCGCGCTAAGAACTATTCGGATGCGATGAAGAAGGTTTACGACTCCTATCCCGACGATCACGAAGCGGCCGCTTTCTATGCCCTATCGCTGCTCGCCTCCGAACCCCACGACGACGAAACCTTCGCCAACCGCAAGCAGGCCGCTGCCGTTCTGGAGAAACTCTTCGCCATCGAGCCGGACCATCCCGGAGTGGCCCACTACCTGATCCATGCTTACGACAAGCCGCAACTGGCGCAACTCGGCTTGCCCGCCGCCCGCCGCTACGCGCAGATCGCGCCCGCCGCTCCCCACGCCCTGCACATGCCATCGCACATCTTCGCCCGCGTCGGCCTCTGGCAGGACGACATCAACTCGAACCTCGCCTCCATCGCCGCCACGCGGAAAGCTGCCGCCATGCACATGGGTGGCGAAGGCCACCAGTTCCACGCTATGGATTTCCTGATCTACGCCTACCTGCAAAGTGGCCGCGAGGCCGACGCCGCCAAGGTGATCGACGAAGTCAAAACCATGCCGAAGATGAAGTCGATGTATGGCCCCGACTTCGATCCGGAGACCAATGCCCTCACTAAGTTTCCCGCGATTTACGACCTCGAACTTCGCCACTGGTCGGACGCGGCGGCACTGCAGGTTGTGCCCGGCTCGCTCCGCGGAGATCAGTCCATCACTTATTGGGCGCGCGCCATCGGAGCGGCCCGCAGTGGCAGTCTCGCCCAGGCCCACAAGGATCTGGAACAGATTAAGACGATCCGCAAAGAGTTCGTCGCCGAGAAGAAATCCCACTACGCGGAGGCCGTCGGCGAGGACTATCAGGAAGCCGCCGCCTGGGTCGCGCACGCCGAAGGTAAGGATGATGAAGCCATCGCCAGCCTGCGCACCCTTGCCGATAAGACCGACAAACTCGGCGACGAACCGGAAGGCATTCCAGCCCGCGAACAGCTCGCCGATATGCTGCTCGAAGCCAAGCGTCCGCAGCAAGCGCTGGCGGAATATAAGACCGACCTGAAGCTGAATCCCAACCGCTTCAACGGACTCTACGGCGCCGCCCGCGCCGCCGAAGCGGTTGGTAAGCAAAGCGACGCCACGGAATACTACGCCCTGTTGTTGAAAATCTGCGATGGATCAAACTCCACGCGGCCCGAGCTGAGCCGTGCTAGGCAGTTGGTAGCACAGAAATAATTACTGACTCGCTGTCATTCTGAGCGAAGCGAAGGATCCCTTTCATGCCGACGCGGCCGCCGGCTCCGCAAGGAGTTTTTACTACCGCACGCGCTTCCGAGACTATTACGGGCAAAATAAGACGACGAACCCGAACTAAGTATTTCGCTCAAGGTTTGATTTCAATCGGAGTGCCAACAGGGACTAATTTCCAAATCTCGTCCATCTCGTCGTTCGAAACTGCGATACAGCCGTCGGTCCAATCATGCAGGGTTTGCGCTTTGCCCACCCATGCATATGCTTTAGGGAGACCATGCAGCATGATGTCTCCTCCGGGACTAACTCCTAATTTCCTCGCGGCCGCGACGTCTTTCGGTCCCGGATACGATATGTGGAATGCCTTATAAAAGCGGCTGTTGGAATTTCGCGAATCAAGTACGTATGAGCCTTCGGGAGTTCGATGGTCTCCTTGCTGGATCTTCGGCCCGCTAGGCTCGCCGCCGAGGGCAACACGGTATGACCGCAACTCTTTTCCATGGGCCAGAAGCACTAGCCTTCGTTCGTGTTTGTAAACAACCACCTGGTCCGCAACGCCTCCTGGCGTTTCACCGAGTGTTAGGGATGATAAAACGAGCAGGAGAATTCCGGTCGCGGAACCTCGCGCCGCCCTAAGTTCTATGCTTCGATTTAGGTAGCTCCATAGCACTGCCATTTGTTAACTCGAGACGAATCTCATCTTTACGATCAGGGCCAATATCATCCCCACTGCCCCTAGAAGCGCGTTGTACTCCCGATGCTTCAAATACAAATCCAAAGAAAATGCCGAGCCTTCGCCGCTAACTCTGGAAGGCGGCGCCAAACGCGGCAGCATCCTCGGCACCCTCCGCGCATACTCGTTGAATTCCGGAAACGTCTTCCGCAAGAATGCCTCTTCGTCGCGGATAACGGGAAGGTAGATCACGAAGAAGATCACAACCGGCACAACACCCACCCACCAACTCCGCGCCGCCACCGCGAATCCCAACCCGATCAGCAGCGACCCCAGATAAAGCGGATTACGCGTGTAAGCGTAAGGTCCGGAAGTGGCTAAAGTCTCGTTTTTCCGCACGTGCCCCGAAGCCAGCGCGCGAATCAGAAGCCCCGGCACAACCACAATCGCACCCAGCGCCATGGATCGCCACGTAGGCCGCGCCAGCCAGAAATAAAGCACGGCAAACACAAACCCCAGCGGCACTCGAATCCGCCGCGCGATTTGTGACCACTCCGCCATGCTTTTGATCAGCTAGGTTTTGAAGGGGCGGTGGCTTTTGGCCGCGCCACAAATGCCATGAATAATCGCAGGCTTTAGCCCCTGAGGTCGCTGTCCAACAGCCTTCTAGCCGCCGCCATCACCGCCTCAACCCCGATCGCCAGCAATCCCTCGTCCGGCGCCACCCCCCGCGCGTAAGTCGTGCTGCTGTCCGGGCTGCGCAGCACTATGCTCCGTGTGCCATAAGGCCCGTTGCGCACGGGATCGGTAGGTCCATAAATCGCCACCACCGGAATCCGCAACGCAGCCGCTAAATGGAGCGGCCCGGTGTCCCCCCCGATAAACATCCGTGCCCGCCGCGTCAACGCGATCAACTCCGTGATGTTGCAATTCATCGCGCAAGCAGTCCCGCCGCCGGCAACCTCGGCCGCCTGCACCAGCTCTTCTTCGCCCGGTCCATAGTTAAGAATAGAGCGTATGCCGAGCATCCCCAGTTCGCGCGCAACTTCCCCGTATCGCTCCGCCGGCCATCGCTTTGCTCCCCACCCCGCGCCGGGATTCAGAATGGCGAAATCGCGTATACCACTCAGCGCAAGCCTCCCAACAACATTTGCTTCGGCCTCCGGATCGCGAGGAAAAGTACAAGAAATATCCGGCGGCGACAGTCCCACGGAATTCCCAACCAGAGCCGCAGCTACCGAAAGATTCTGCTCAACCACGTGTCTGCCCTGTGCGACGACTCGTCGCGTGTACCACAGGCTCGCCGGAGCCTCTCGCGGTTCAGCGGCACCGTAGACCACTGGCGCCCCTGACCAGCGCGCCAGCACCGCCGACCGCATTGCCCCCTGCAGATCCACTGCCGCATCGTAGCCCGCATCTCGCACATCATTCCAAACCGTGGCAATCCCCTGCAAAGTGGAAATCGAGGACAGCGACTTCCCCCAGGCCTTCAGGTTGACGGCGTGAACTTCATCGACCAGCGGACGCAACGAAGACCGCGGTCCGCGACGCGCAGTTCCCGGCGCGCACAGCAATTCGGACCACCGCTCTTCAATCAGCCAGCCGATGAATGCTTCCGGAAACGCCTCACGCAGAAAACGAACTGCCGGCAGTGTGTGGATCACGTCGCCCATGGCGCTGAGCCGCACGATCAGGATCCGGGTAGTCTTTTTCCCTGAGGCCGAGATAAAACTCACGGCCGCCTCGGCGTCAGCCGCTCGCGAATAATCTCGCTGGTGGAATGTTCCTTCGGATCGCCCACGATCGCCACGCGTCCGCCATATTCCGCGACTGCATCGCGCTCGGGAACCGACTCCTTTGTGTAATCCGTCCCCTTAGCCTGAATATCTGGACGAATCTCGCGAATCAGCGCGCGCACATCAAGTTCGGGAAAAATGACAACCGCATCCACGTCGGCCAGCGCCGCGGCGATCTCGGCGCGCTCATCTGCGGGCATGATGGGACGCCCCTCACCCTTCAGCGCGCGCACCGATTCATCCGAATTGATCGCCACCACCAGTTTTCCGCCCAACTCCTTCGCGCCCCGCAGATAACGCACGTGGCCCACATGGAGCAGATCGAAATTCCCATTCGCCAGTACGATTTGTTCGCCGCTGGCCCGCCAACGCTCGACGCGTTCGCGAAGCTCGCGACGTCCCAGAATTTTGTCGTTTCGTCTCGTCGTTGTTTCCAATCTTTTGTATGAACTGTTTCCGACCCAAGCTGCCCTAATCAATGAGGCCTTGTCGAAGGCGGAGCCTGCTCAATCGCACGCAACAATTCCTCACAGGAAACGGTTGCCGTCCCGCGCTTCATCACCACAATTCCCCCGGCGTAGTTGGCCAGTTGCGCGGCTTCTTCCGTGGTAGCTCCTGCCGCCAACGCTGCGCTGAACGCTGCAATCACGGTATCCCCTGCTCCAGTAACATCGGCCACTTCGTCCGAACCAAAAATCGGAATGTCCACCGGCGAGTGTCTCTGGTCGAACGCCACCATCCCGTCGCGTCCCCGCGTGATCAACAGCGATTGGAGCTTCATCCGCTCCATAATCTGTTCGCCGGCCTCGGTCAACTTCTCCCAGTTGTGCCCAATACGCATGCCGAGCGCCGCTTCCACTTCAGGCTCATTCGGAGTAGCCGCTGTTGCGCCGGAATATTCCAGCAGCCGATATCGCGAATCCAGGATCAATGGCGCGAGCACAACTCTCCGCCTTCCGGCCTGCCGCAGCGCATTTACGATTGCCGGACTGGCCGATCCATATCCGTAGTCGGAAACCAGCAGGGCATCGGAGGCCCGCAAATATTCCCGCGCCGCCAGAAACAACTCGCGCGTCAGATGCTGGTTTGGAGCGCTTTCCGGCTCGCGATCCACTCGCACCACCTGCTGTCGCGTATTGTGCGTCATGCCCGCAAGAATACGAGTCTTCGTAACCGTTGTATAACTCTTGTCTTTGAGAACGCCGCTGATCGGAATGTGCTTGTGGCGAAAAAACTTCAGTAGCAATCGTCCGGGTTCATCGTCCCCGATGGCTCCCACCGGTAAAACGTTGACTCCCAGGTCGGCCAGATTGTTCACCGCGTTTGCGCCACCGCCAGGCACCACCGTACGCTCGCGGTGCTTCAGAATGAGCACCGGCGCCTCGCGCGACACGCGCGAGATTTCGCCATACACAAATTCATCGGCCACCAGGTCTCCCAGCACCGTGATGGTGACCTTGGGAAACCCTTCAACGATCTTCCGCAGCCGCTCCACTTCCTTCAGATGCTTGGTCATTCGATGGCTATTCGTTTCGTTACCGTCAGGGGCATTTTCTCACGAGCAGCCGCGGTGCTCTTCGATCACGCGCAGCATGGTATCCACAGCGTTATCGGCGTCGACAAGCTCCATCTTGACCGGGACCACCGCCAGCGGCGCCAATGCATCAAGATAGCCGCCAAGGTTCACCGCATCTTTTTCCGTAGTCACAAAACCGTCGCCCTCACTGCGTTGCCGAAGTTCCAGCAGATCATGAACGTCTTTCTCCGTGTACGCATGGTGATCACGGAAGAATGCCTCCGCCACTGGATCCACTCCCGCAGTCCGCAACTGCAACAGAAAATTCTGCGGCCGCGCAATTCCGCAGAAGATCACGGGTCGCGAAGGTAGGTTTTCAGCTACAATTCCGCGCCGCACCCGCCAGACGATCTTGCCCTGCAGCGGAAACGGCTTCGCCGAGGCTCCGCCTGTCAGCACCACCGCATCCGCTCGTTGCAACGAACGCAGAGGCTCTCGCAGCCGTCCTGCAGGAAGCAATCGATCTCGCGCATCCTCCGGCGTCACCAGGACGATATCGAAAGCACGCGCCAAGCCCCTATGTTGAAATCCATCATCCAGCAAATGAACCTGGGCGCCGAATCGCCCCTCGGCAAAACACCCCGCCTCGTAGCGATCTTCCCCAACCACCACCGGGACCTGCAATCGCCTGGCGATCAGTAGCGGTTCGTCGCCAAAGTCTCCCGGCAACCCGCCCGGATCCACCAGCAGTACTCCATGAGTCTTGCGTCCGTAGCCGCGCGACAACACATCGAATCGGATCCCACGCGCTTTTAGCAACCCGCCCAACAAAATAACGAACGGAGTTTTCCCCGACCCTCCGGCAGAAACGTTTCCCACGCTGACGACGGCTCCAGAGAGTCCCCGAGACCTCAACCATCCATGGTCGTAGAGGGAATTGCGTGCAGCGACTATAGCGGCGTAAAAACCCGTGAGGGGATTGAAGGTCATGGCCGCGCCATCATCCTCTGCAGTTCGTCGGCCGTCCTCGTGGTTGCTCCAATCTGCGATCGCATGGTCTCGGCGGCGCGCTGTCCCAGTGCTTTCCGCTCCCTATCGTTGGCCAACAACTCCAGCAGAGTCAGCGGCAACTCGGCCGGACCCACAATCCGTGCCGCATCCCGGCTTTGGAAAAGGCTAACGATGTCGCGAAAGTTTTCCGTGTGATTGCCCACCAGCGTGGCCACACCGTGCTGCGCCGGTTCAATAATGTTGTGCCCGCCGCGCGGCACCAGGCTTCCACCCACAAACGCAATATCGGCGATCGCATACAGCGCCGCAAGTTCACCAATTGTATCCAACAGCAAAACCTGGCCCGTCAAAGCCTCGCCATTCCAAAGCGATCGCCTGCAAAAGCGAATCGACATCTGCTCGAGCAGAGCCGCTACTGCCGGAAAGCGCTCCGGGTGCCTGGGCGCAAGAATCATCACCGCCCCCGGATGTTGCACCAGCACGTTCTCAAACGCCTTTAGCAGCAGCGACTCTTCTCCGTCCACTGTGCTGCCACACACCAGCACCGGGCCGGCAGCAGTCGCTGCCATCGACTTCCGCAGGTCCTCCACGATTCCGGGTGGAGTGGGCAGGGGAATATCGAACTTCAGGTTTCCCGCAACCTGCACTCGTTCCGCGACCGCGCCAATGTCTTTTAGCCGCAAGGCATCCTCGGATGTCTGCGCCAGGAAAAGGTCCACATTCGCTAGCACCCTTCGCAGCAACCCGCGGAATCGACGATACCTCGGCCACGATCGGTCCGAAATGCGCGCATTAACCACCGCGATCCTTGCGCCTCGAGCCCGCCCTAGCCGCATAAAGTTCGGCCAGAACTCAGTCTCCGCGATCACCACTAGTTCCGGATGCAGCGCCCGTAAGTAGGGAAGAACTGCAAATGCGAAATCTATCGGAAAATAAAACACGTTCGCTTCGCCGAAGCGCTTCCGGGCGAGCGCCTGCCCTGTATCGGTAGTTGTGGAAACGAATATCCGATGTTGTGGGTACCGTTGCCTAAGCTCCTGCGCCAAACCGGCAACCGCCAGCACCTCGCCCACAGAAACAGCATGTAGCCAAATCACCGGCTCCTGTATCCCCGGCAGCTGAAGCCGCGCTGGTACTCGCCCAAGCCTCTCTGCGAAACCCTTCCAATACTTTCCATGACGCACCATCTGGAATAGCCAGTAAGGCGAGCTTACCAACATCCCCAGCGCCAGGGCAGCGCTGTAGAGAAAGCTGTAGAGAGAAGTGATCAAGTTGAGCCATTCTAAACAAAGATCGACCGTGCGTTATCTCCTCGCCTTACCTTCTATAATCCAAGCATGCCCCGTTTGCGTGAACCGGATTTTCGCCGTCTCTTGATCTTGCTCAGCGTAGTTTCGGGCTTCGCGGTTCTCCTGTCCGCCAAAGATTTTGTGAAGCCAGTAGCTAAGCCCGCCAAGACCTATCCCGCCCACGACGATCACACAAACGATAAAGTCGCGATCGCCGCCGACCCCTACGTTACCCCTGAAAAGGCAAAAATATTCTCTGTAAATTTTCACGAGCACGGCTTCTTTCCCATCTTCTTCGTAGTTACCAATGACGGCGATGAACCTATCTCCATCGCCAACATGCAGGTCACGCTGACCACTGCCAGCCGAGCCAAGCTCACGCCTTCCACTTCCGAGGATATCTTCCGCCGCCTGTCGAACCCTCACGAAACTACACCTATCCCCATTCCCATCCCTCAGAAAAAGGTGAAAGGCGGTCTGAGCCAGAAGGAGCGCGACGAAATCGAATCCTCGCGGTTCGCCGCCAGGGCCGTGGAGCCCCACACCACGCAATCGGGATTCCTCTTCTTCGACGTCGAAGGTCTCACCGCCCCCTTGGAAGGCGCTCGCATGTACGTAACCGGTGTCAACGACGCCAAGGGCACGGAGTTGATGTATTTCGAAATTCCAATGGAGAAGTAACCGAGGTTGCCTCACAACAACATTTGGAAGAGTCGTGCCAGTGACCGAGGCCAAACGTCGCCGTATAATCACCAGATATGTCGACCTTCGCCGACACCTCGGTCGCCTCTAGCACGGTCTTCGAGCCGGTCATCGGCCTCGAAGTGCACGTCCAGCTCCTGACGGCGACAAAGATTTTCTGCTCCTGCTCCACTCGCTTCGGCGCTCCGCCGAATACGCATGTTTGCCCGGTCTGCTTGGGCATGCCTGGTGCTTTACCGGTCTTGAATCGGAAAGCGGTCGAGTTCGCAACGCTGGCTGCAATGGCGTTGAATTGCCGTATCAACGAGACTTCGATTTTCGCCCGCAAAAATTATTTCTATCCCGATCTGCCCAAGGGCTACCAGATTTCGCAATATGACAAGCCCCTCGCCGAGTACGGATTCATCGAGGTTCCCGCGGCCACCGGCAAAAAGAGAATCGGCATCACCCGAGTGCATCTCGAAGAAGATGCCGGCAAGAGCCTGCACGAAAGCTTTCCCGACGCGAACGAGAAAACTGCCATCGACCTCAACCGCACCGGCGTGCCCCTGATCGAAATCGTCAGCCAGCCCGACATCGCGACGCCAGATGAGGCCTACGAATACCTTACGCGCCTGAAAGAAATCATTCTCTACACCGGCGTCAGCGACTGCAACATGGAAGAAGGCTCGCTGCGCTGCGACGCCAATGTCAGCATCCGTCCCCGAGGGCAGAGGGAATTGGGCACGAAGACCGAAATTAAGAATGTGAACTCATTCCGCTTCATCCGCGAGGCGCTGATCTACGAGATTGCCCGCCAGGTGGAAGTGGTCGAGTCAGGCGTCAAGATCACGCAGGAGACTCGCCTCTACAACTCGCACGAAGGCAAGACCTACAGCATGCGCTCGAAAGAGCAAGCCCACGATTACCGCTATTTTCCCGAGCCCGATCTGTTGCCGCTGGTAGTCGACGACAAGTGGAAAACCGAAATCACCAAGACTCTACCCGAGCTCCCCGAAGCGCGCCGTGCGCGGCTGGTGAAGGACTATGCCATCACCGAATACGATGCGCAGGTACTCACGGCTTCAAAATCGCTTGCCGACCAGTTCGAATCGGCGGCGAAAGCCGCGAAGAATCCCAAACGCGTGGCCAACCTGGTGCAGGGCGAACTGATGGGCCGTCTCAAGACAAAGGGATTGGAAATCGAGCAGTCCCCCGTCTCGATGAAAGGCGTCGCGGCCTCTGCCGACCTGGTCGAGAGCGGCGCCATCTCCGGCAAAATGCTGAAAGATCTCTACGACCTCTGCTTCGAACGCAACCAGGACTTCCCGGAGGTTTATGAAGCGGAAGGCCGCCCGCAGCAATCGTCCGACACAACCGCGCTGGAAAAGATCATCGATGAAGTGATTGCGCGCGAATCCCAAGCAGCTCGAGCAATACCGTGCCGGCAAAAAGACGATGATCGGTTTTTTTGTCGGCCAGGTGATGAAGGCTTCCAAAGGCCAAGCCAATCCGCAACTCGTGAATGAGCTTCTCGTTAAAAGGCTGGACTGATCAGCCTTTGGCCGTCATCGGCAACGTAACCTTGGTACCATCGCGCATTGCGACTTCCGCAATCTGATCGCTTCCTCCACTCTTCATTACCATGATTCTGGGCCTGTCTCTCGCGGCTGACCGTTCTAGAGTCTTCATGAAAATCAAGCTGGACCGTATCATCAGCATTGCTACGCTGGCGGCCTCCCTTGCGGCTATCGTTCTGGTCTTGAAAAGGCCGGCTCCAGTGGCTCAGCCGCAGACTCCCGCGGCAATCGCCGCCAACGCCCAATCTTTTGGGCAGAAGATGGAGCAGTTTGAACAGGCGGCTCAGCAGCCCGCGCCGCCCCAGCAGACCGCACTTACGTCCGGCGCAAATTATCAAGCGCCGACATCTCCAAGTCAGCCGATCGCGTCTTCCAATCCTTCACCGAAAGCGGAGGTTCACCTCAATTCCGACGAGGTCGGTGCCGCGCTGGCCCAGGCTGTCGGAACGCGCGGGAGCTGGGGAACTCTCTCCCGATTCCAATCTCGGCAGCGGCCAGCCCACAATCAAAGACCAACAGGTGAGTTTCGAAGGCGACACCGTGCACGGTCAATTTCTGACCGAGATCGCCGGCAAAGATGTCTGGGTGACCGTATCGGGCCACCTGTCCTCGAAAGATGGATACGCGACCTTCGAACCTACAGAATTTAAGGTCGGTGATCTCAACGTGCCGGTTTCGCTGGTGAATCCCGCATTGCAGAAAAAGCTAGCCGAGCAACGCGACCGCATGAAATTGCCGGATAACGTGGGCGATCTGAAAGTGCAGAACGGCGAACTGGTGATGCAGCAGAAATAGCCCGCGCGAGTTGCGCAGGCTTAAGTGGCCGCGAGCCCCGGTACCGCATTCCCCGCAGCAACCTTCGCGTACCATCTTCCGGAATCCTTGACGGTTCGCTGCTGGGTTCTGAAGTCGACATATGCCAGACCAAAGCGCTGGCTGAAGCCCTCCGACCATTCGAAATTATCGATCAGACTCCACGCGTGATAGCCGCGAACATCCGCGCCATCCTTGATGGAGCGGGCCAGAGCCTGCAGATACTCCCGGTGATAATCAATGCGGTGCCGGTCGCGAACCACTCCGTCCGCTTCGGGACCGTCATTGTAGGCGCACCCGCTCTCGGTTATCTCAATCACGGGGCGGTTGAAATCACGCGTGATACGCATGACCATGTCATAAAGCGCACGCGGCCAAATCTCCCACCCAATGCTGGTTCTAGGTCCCTGTTCGCCCCCCTCCATCTTCACCGGAAACAACCATTGCTGTGGATGCGAGATACGCTCAACTGTGCTGGAGGCCGACGCGATGGTGCGGTAGTAGAGGTTGATGCCGATTGAATCGAACGGCGCCTTCATTTTTTCGAGGTCGCTGGACTTGATGCCCATCGCAGTGTCCGGAAGAAAGGCCAGCGCCTCGGGATAGCGTCCCTTAAGCGCAGGTTCCAAAAACCAGATATTCGTGATCGCGTGAGCCCGCTCCGCCGCTACCCTGTCCTCTTCGGAATTCGTAGCCGGCTCGCATGATGACATGCTGAACGCTGTTCCCACTCGCGCCGAGGGACAGGCGGCCTTCAACGCGCGAAATCCAGTGCCCTGAGCCATGTTCACCGTGTGCGTCGAACGCAGGAAGGCGAAGAGGCTCTGGCGCCCCGGAGCGTGCGACCCTTCGAGATAGCCCCTGTAGGTGAAGGCCAAGGGTTCGTTGAACAGCAGCCAATCGGAGACGCGGTCGCCCAAGGCTCGCGCCACCAAGTCCACGTAGTCGGCAAAACGGGAAGCGGTATCGCGATTCGGCCACCCACCACCATCTTCCAAAGCCTGAGGCAAGTCCCAATGATACAGAGTCACCAACGGCCGGATTCGCGCTTGCAATAAGGCATCAACCAGACGGCTGTAGTAATCGATACCTTTGGAATTGGCGGATCCCAAACCGTCAGGTTGAATGCGCGGCCAGGAGATCGAAAGACGATAGCTGTTCAAATTCATCGCTCGCATCAGCGCTATGTCTTCGCGCCAGCGATGATAGGAATCACACGCAACGTCGCCCGTGTCGCCGTTCCTGATCTTGTTCGGAGTATGTGCGAATCGATCCCAGATTGATTCGCCTTTGCCGTCTTCCTTCCACGCCCCTTCGATTTGATAAGCCGCGGTGGCCGTGCCCCAGAAAAAATTCTTCGGAAACGGAACCTCAGAGACGGTATCAAACTGCATATCGTAGGCACCTGAAGGCGCCGCGGAACGAGGTGGCGCAACGCTCGCAGTACGAGCCGCATTCGACACACTGCAACTCGACAGCAGACCTGCAGGCAACGCGGCTGCAATGCCGGCAGTGAAGGCCGAATGCGTAAATTGGCGGCGCGTCAGGCGCACAGTAAAATGAGGCTCCTCAGGAAATCATACGGCTGTCGATTAATTATGTTTGATGAGCTTCCCCGTCTTTTGACCCGTCAATGAATTGTACAAAGTCTCCAGGAATACATCCTGGTTCACGAAGTCTCCGGAATATTTCTTCCACGGATCCAGTAGCTTCGCCTGCTTCATTTGATCAAGCGTCCTGCCATCTTTCAACGCCTTCTGCACGGCGTCTCGCGTTCCTTTTAGCATTACCAGATAGGCTCTCACGTCGTCCAGGTTCGAGACCGGCCCGTGTCCCGGAATCACCTTAACATCCGGTGGCAGCTGCGCAATCACTTTGTCCACCGCATCAATCATGCCATTAATACTGCCGCCACTCTCGACGTCAATGAAGGGAAACCCGTAAGTAACGAAGTCGTCTCCCATGTGCACAACGTTGGAGTGTGGAAAGAAGATGATGGAGTCGCCATCGGTGTGCCCGGCGGGGAAATACAAGGCGTGGATATCTTCCCCGTTCAGGTGCACCGTGACATCGTGATCGAATGTGATGATGGGCAACGCCTCGTGTGGCGCGGGCTTAGTGTCCATGTGGATTGAGCCGCCATTGCCGCCGCCTCCGCCGCTCTCCAACCGTTTGCGAACGTTGTCTTGCGCAATGATGGGCGCTTGCTTCTGGAAGTATGCGTTCCCGCCGGTATGGTCGGGATGATAGTGCGTGTTGATGACAAAGCGTACGGGCTTGTCGGTGATGCCTTTCAGCGCGGCCTGAATCTTGTCGACCAACGGGGCATACTGGTCATCGACGATTACGATGCCATCGTCGCCCACCGACGCGCCGATGTTTCCCGCGCCTTCTCCTTCCAGCATGTAGACATTCCCCGAAACCTTCGAGACCTTTATTTGCACCTTGCTGAAATCCTGCTCCTGAGCGGCGAGGAAGGTCGTAAAGCAGCACAACGCAACAAAGATTGAAAGTCTGCGCAAAACCGTCATTGTTTCCATTTTGCCCACGGGCAGACATTCTAAACTGGAAACCGCCGAGACGGAGTGCCTCGGATTTGGGCTTTTTACAAAAAAGTGAGCAAAAGGGTACGGCGGAGCGCTCTGCCCTCTCAGCTACGGCCATTCGAGACTTTTCCGCGATCGATTCTGGTTGCGTATTGCTGGCTGCCGATCGAGAATTGAACGACGGGCAATCCCTTGAGGCAAGCGCCGCCTGCACTTTCCGCGTCGGGTTTTGGTAGCGCATGGTTTGCGCTATGCGTGGCTTTCGCGCTGCACATTTTCGATGAAGCGACGACCGGCTTTGTGGCCGTGTATAACCCCACCGTGACCATCTTGCGCGAAAGGTGGAGCTGGTTTCCGATGCGCACCATCGAGTTCCGGCAATTTCTAGTCTGGCACATCCTCGTTTGCTTTCTCTTGTTCTGTCTGACCCCGGTGGCGGCGCGGGGTATGCAGGGATTGCGCCCCCTGGCCTGGGCTTACGCCGTCATCATGTTTCTTAACGCCCTGGGGCATACGATTGGAACCATCCTGGGCCAGACCGTAGCCTCTGTAACATTTTTGCGCCCCGCGCCCGGGTTCTATTCGTCTCCATTGTTGTTTCTAGCTTCCTTATGGTTGATGATGCGGTTGCGGCGCACCGCGCAAGTGGATTTTCAATTGCCAACCTGCGTTTGAGTCTCGACTCAATCGCAGCCTTTCACCCGCGAGCCTGCTATCATCGATGACGGAGTGGTAGTCAGCCTTATGGAAGACGAAGACATCGAAGAAGAGATTCCTTATATTTCCGGATCAGGAGAGGGACTTATGGAAGAAGGACCGACTTCGCACGCGAGCGCGCGCCGCGACGAGGATATTGCGCTCGACTTGATGAAGTTTATTGCAATGACCACGGGCTACGGACGCACGACCTCGTCGGGCGTAGGGTTTCAGGGTACAGGGTCGGCCTCGAAGCCCGACGAGTACGCGGCGCAGTTGCTCGAGCTATACGGGAAGTGCAAGGGAGCGGTGGGGGGAAAGAAGTAGCGACCAGCTAGTAAGCATTCCGAGCTTACTAGCGTTCTACCGCAACCGCAACATAGGCAAGAAAAGACCGCGGCTCCAGCCGCGGTCTCCTTTCAGCCCAATTCCAGTGTTCTACCGGCGTCCCTTCTTAGCTTTTTTCTTGGCCGGTTTCTTAGCCGCTTTTTTCGCAGCTTTCTTTTTCGCAGGCTTCTTTGCGGTTCTTCTTCTTCTTCTTCGCCGGTTTTGCAGGTGCTTTTTTCTTGGCGGGCGCCTTCTTGGCGGGCGCTTTCTTCTTGGCGGCAGGCTTCTTCGGACTGCGGCCGGGGGCTGACGGTCTCGGCGCAGGGGGTGGCGGAGGAGCGGGCATGGCTGGCTCACTCGTGTCTGCTTCGGGCACGCCGGCTTCTTCCTCCTCCTCTTCTTCCTCTTCAAAATCCTCTTCGAGCGACTCGCTGTAAGCTCCACTGTCGCCGAATTCTTCTTCTTCATCACGTCCGTAAAGTGTGGGATCGTAGAACGTCATTGCTCCTCCTGATCTTATTTTGGGCTCCTGGCGCAAAATGGCCACGCAAGGTCGCCGGGCACGGGAAATTAAAAGACCACAGAAACTTTGTGCTGGAACGGCGCGCGATTATAGCACGACGTTTGCGGCAGGCTGCAAGGACCGAAGTCACACCGGCCTGCCTATCCTGTTACCACACGCCGCGCTCGAATGGAAGCAGATTCGACAGCCGCCCGCAAAGAATCGGCTCGGGGCCAAGAAGTGATTTCAATACAGAGGATACGACGGGCCCAAACGGTTGACCTACCGGCTTTGCTGGACGACCAGGATCATACCGGGCCGCAGAATGGCCACGTTTTGGTTATTCCGCTTTAGCGCGGCGACGGTCGTTTTGTAGGTGGTTGCGATCGAATAGAACGTTTCGCCGGATTTCACTTTGTGACGCAGCACGTTGGCGTGCTCCGTAGGCGTTTGATCTTCCGAAGCCTTCGTAGCCTTGGCGGCCGAACCTTTGGCATTGGCGATTTGCAGGCCCTTCCTGGAACGATTCGTCACCTTCCTGGAAGCGGTCACGTTGGTTTCGCCGCTGGGCGTAACCGGCAGATGCAGAGCCAACACCGTTCGTCCGTGCAAGCTGTCGCCGCGTAGTCCGTTCCAGCGTCGGAGCATCTGGGCAGAAACCCCGAAGTTCTCAGCCACAGACTGAACCGTATCGCCCTTGCGGACTTTATATCGCGTAATCCGCCGCGCGTAGGTCGCTGTGTCACTCACGACGTGTTTCGGCGCGACCGGAATAATCACCTTGGCGTCGGACGGGAGCTCGGTGCCATCCAGCTGGTTTGCTTCCGCGATGGACCGAGCCGTAGTACGGTAGGCTCGTGCCAGGGAAGCCAGGGTGTCACCCGAGTGCACCGTAGGATAGCGCCACCACAGCCGCATTTCCGCGGGTATGGCCGCTATGGCAGTCTGGTATTTCTCCTTCGTTCCCGCCGGCAAATGCAGCTCGAACGTGCCTTCTTTGGGCGTGCTGAGCCGCAGAAGGCTGGGATTCAGCTGCTGCAGTTGTGTAGGGGTCGCATCCACGCAATCAGCCACCAGCCGCAAGTCCACCGGATAGTTCACGGTTACTGAGTCGAACGCAAGCGGCTCGTCCATCGATACATCGTCAAAGCCGTAGTTCGACAGGTTCTTGGTCACGATGGTCACGGCCAAGATAATGGGGACATAATTCCGCGTTTCCTTGGGAAGAACGTTCCGTCGGTAGAGCTCCCAGAAGTCGGCGTAGCCAGTGCGCCTCACCGCAGCCTGTACCGTACCCGGGCCTGAGTTATAGGCGGCCATGGCTAGATACCAGTCCCCAAACTGCCCATAAAGATCTCGCAAGTGGCGGGCGGCGGCGCGAGTCGACTTTTCCGGATCCTGTCGATCGTCCACCCACATGCTGCGCTGCAGTCCGTAACCGCGAGCGCGGCTGCCCATGAACTGCCAGATTCCGCGGGCGCCGGCGCGAGAAACCGCTGTAGGCTGGAATCCGGATTCCGCCTGCGCCAGGTAGATCAGATCCTGCGGTACCCCCTCTTGCTTGAGGATCCGTACCATCATGTCGTGGTAGCGGCCGGAGCGGGCAAACGCGCGCTCGAAAATCCCACGTCCCCGGCCCGAGAAATAGCTGATGTAGCCGGCGACCTGGTCCGTCATCATCAGCGGCAGATCGGAGTGGGTCGATTTGATCTCGGCCTGAGCCTTGGCTCGTACTCCTGGCTCAGCGGCCGGGGTAATTCCGTTGGTCTCATCAATCGGTGCGGGTTCTGACTTCTGGGCTTCAGAGTCGGAGGCCGCGTCACCCAGATCAAGCTGGTTCACTCCATCCACGACGCGGTCGAATTCTTTTTCCAGTCGATTATCCGAACGAATATCCAGCTTGCTTTCCAGCAAGGCGTTAAATGCCTCGTCGAAATTCTGTTTAGCGGCTTCGGTGTGGCCGGCGTGGTAATTTGCCAATCCAGTTTGGTATTGCTGTTCCACGCGAGAAAGCAGTTCATCGATCTGATCAGGAGCGACCTTTACGGCCGGAGATTCAGAGCCGATCTGCGCCGCTTGAGCCGGCGGTTGACTCTGAGGGCCCGTCTGGGAAGCAGCGGAGTTCGGTTGCTGTGCTTCGGATTGAGACGCCTCAGCGCTCAGCGACGGCGCTGCCGGAGGCACCATGGTGACGGGCTTTTGCGCAGGCTTGCACGAGGAACCCACCATGACGAGCGCGGCGAGCACTGCTATCCGGATTTCAGCTTTTGCAACTCGCATATTTTTCTACGAGATACGAATTGCTCCCGTTGTGAATGCCCGGTGAATTCTATCAAAAATCGTACCGCTCAGTCGTCCTTGGGTCAACGCCGAAACGGGCACTCCGTCCGTTACTTTCGGCACAGCGCGAATGGTTACCCACCCGCTCAATAGTCAGACGGCGCAACCCGGGTAAAAGGTTTGATGGCGTGCTCCCCAACAGGCCTTCAAATCCTGCCCGCTATCCGGCCCTCGAAATATCTTCACAACCGCCAGTAGTCAGGCCGCCACGTCTGAATAGCCTTCTTGATGTCCGCCCGGGACAGCCTTTCGTTGAGTGCCCGCTCGGCTAACTTAGGCACCTCCGCATCCGAGGCGAAGCGAAGCGCAATGAGTTGCCCCTCGGTCAGTTCCGAAATTCGCGAGCGGAATGGCTCTGAGCACAAGGCAGCGAGCCGCAGCCGCTCTTCCAGACGAATTATCCTGTCCTGCACCTTGAGGGCGTAAATGCGAATCTTGAACACCGCGATCAACGCCGCCACCGAGATCACGAAGAACGATGCCGAATGGTAGCTGGGATGCCAAAGGAAATGAATCGTGCCACCAATGGCTGAGAGTGCGAAAACGGGCAATACGATAAAGTGAAACAGCGGATCAAGCTTGGCATGGTTCGCCAAAGTTTGAGGCACCTTTTCGGCCATGACGAAGGGCTCCTTGCTGTGGACGTGCAAGTGTAGCAGAACTATTCTCCCCTTCCAGCCCTTCAGCAAACAGGAGTAACGGCACAATTTGAAAAATTGAGGACTTTGAGTCGATTTTGCTTCACCCAGAAGTCCCGCGTTTTCCCAGCGGGACGAGGGACCTCCTTGAACCACACAGCCGTTTCAGGTCAAATTGATGCCGCTAGAATTAAACTGGAACTTCGAACCCTTATGTTCTCAGGAAGGAATCAAGCCAAATATGAAAGCCATTCAAGTCAAACAGGTTGGCGGACCGGAGGTGATGGAATTAGCGGAGTTGCCCATCCCCCAGCCGAAGCCGAACGAGGCAGTCGTGAAGCTGGCTGCCTCGGGCGTGAACTTCATCGATGTCTACTTTCGCGAGGGACGCTATAAGACGCCGCTGCCCTTTATTCCCGGCCAGGAAGGTGCAGGTGTAGTGACAGCCGTTGGCTCCGAGGTGAGTTCCGTAAAAGTCGGCGACCGGGTGGCTTGGTGCGGCTTGCAAGGTGCATATTCGGAATATGCTGCCGTTTCGGCCGACCGGCTGGTTCCGATTCCGCCCGGTGTCAACGAGCGCGAGGCTGCGGCTGCCATGCTGCAGGGAATGACGGCCCACTACTTGTCGCATGATACCTATCCGCTGAAGCAGGGTCAGACCACCTTGGTTCACGCGGCGGCCGGCGGAGTAGGGCTGCTGCTCGTCCAGATGGCGCACAACATCGGCGCGCGAGTCATCGCCACGGTTTCCACGGAAGAGAAGGCGAAGCAGGCTCGCGCCGCGGGCGCGCATGAAGTCATTTTGTACAGCCACTCCGATTTCGAAGTTGAAACGAAGCGTCTGACGGATGGAAAAGGCGTTGATGTAGTTTACGATTCGGTAGGCAAAACCACATTCGAGAAGGGACTCAACGTCCTGCGCCCGCGCGGGATGATGGTCCTCTTCGGTGGATCGAGCGGCCCTGTGCCGCCTTTTGACCTCATCGTATTGTCACAAAAAGGATCTCTATATGTGACGCGACCCAGCCTCGGAAATTACATCGCTACGCGAGACGAACTGGTCGCGCGGTCCGGTGCAGTATTGGGTATGGTGGCCTCCGGCAAGATCAAGCTTCGTATCGAGCACATCTACCCGCTAGCGGACGCGCAGCGCGCGCATCGGGACCTGGAAGGACGAAAGACGACCGGAAAGCTGTTACTAACGCCGTAAGCTTCGCGGCCCCTGTGGGACAGCCGCCCTCGGCTGTCCAGCCGAGCGAAGCTACGTGATGCTCGGCCAGCGGAACGTGCTCGATTGATTCATCTCCTGCGTCTGTAATTGCGAGCGTACTCCGGTGCTGTCCAACCATCGATAAGCCGCGCGTCATCAATCGGCGCCCCGGCGCTCATCTCCAGTGGAACCACCCCCGCCCAGGTAGGAAACGAATAATCCTCTTCATCATCTACGACCGGCCCGGAGCGCACCTTGGCCGAAAACTCTTCGATCGGCAGCCGCAACACTGAAGTCGCCTTCAGTTCACGCTCGTTAGGCTGGCGCGAGTCCGCCCAGCGCCCCGGAATGATGTGTTCCGAGAGACGGCGCAACGCTTCCAGTTTTTCACCCGGCTCATCCACCAGTACCGCTTTACCCAGAATCACCACCGACCGGTAATTCATCGAGTGATTGAAAATAGACCTCGCGAGCACTAACCCGTCGAGCAGCGTTACCGTCACGCAAACCGGCACGCCGTCTTTCATTTGACGCAGCATGCGGCTTGCTGCCGAGCCGTGAATATAGAGGCATATCTCCATCGCGTCCGTAAGAGGTCGGAATCACGAAGGGCTGGCCGTCGACCACGAAGCCAACGTGGCACAGAAATCCTTCGTCGAGAATCTGGTACGCAGTTTCGCGATCGTAGACACCACGGTTCGCCTCGCGGACCAGACGGGTCCGCGGCGTTGGACTATAGGGCTGAGACATGGAAGAACGAACTCCGGCAAGCGCCAAGGATGGATGAAGAGAGAGTGTAACACCGGCTGGCGTAGGCTTCGAATAGGCAGATTTTGAAAGCTCTTGCCTAGCGGGCGAACGGATCGTACCGATTCTCGCGATATACAAGGCTGAACAGAATCCCGACAATCAGCAGAACTATCGGAGTGAAGATGCTGGCCTCCGGGCCCACGCTGCCGCCAGTAAGCCACTGCGGTCCACTGAATGCCGAATTGAAGAGGTTGTGGTAAGGAGCTAAGCCGCTATCGGTGACTCCATAGAAAAAAGTCTGTCCCCAGTCCCATCCGGCGTGAAATCCTACGGCCCACCATAAGTCTCCGGTGCGACGAAGGAACAGACAGAACAAAAGCCCGAAGCAGACGACTGACACCAACCCGAACTTGCTCTCTCCCGGATTGGCAGCGTGCGCCAGACCAAATAAAGCCGAGAGAAGAATGGCGGCTGGCCAGAAGCCTATACCAGTGCTCAGCGTGAACTGGAGATATCCGCGGAAGGCGAATTCTTCCCCCAGACCCACGATCACGAAGGCTGCCGTCCATGCGGCTGTCGCGAGGACGATGGTCTTTCCATGAATGGCCATGCCCGCCAGATGGAATCCATGCAGAGCAAAGATGGCCAGAAGACTGGTGCTGATGGCGAGAAATCCAACCACAGTTCCGAGCCAGAAATGCTTGCGAAAGGCAAATCTTGCCGGCAGGCCGTAATCTCCCCACTTGCGGTGCTCGATCCTGCTCATAATCAGCGCGGCAGCGGCGGTGAAGAGAAAGATTGACCCGTCGCTGAGCGCAGCCACAGCGGGTGAAAGCGATGAAGCCATTCCGACATGAGGCCGATGGTGCAGCACAAACTGCGCCACCAGCAAAATCACCAGGTTAACTGCACCCACTAGGCCAGCCACGATTGCCAGAAAAATTAGCACTCGCCAGCCCGCGCGAATTCCATTCGGCCCGCGGAAAATGTTGCCCGTGGGCGCTGCCGAAGGAGCTACTGCTTGAGGACTAGACGAAGGCTCGGGCGCAGGATTAATCGCTGGCTCTGACATGCAATCAATCTTAGGCGGAAAGACGCGATGAAGTTCCAATCTTTCCGGTTGGATTTACCTACGCAAAGGTCCAGACTTGGTTATGCATCGCAGGCGTTACCAATAGAACTTCATCGCGAACTGAAACTGCCGCGGATCATAAGCTGCCGTGGCTTGCCCGGCATTCGTAAACAGCGGACTGACCGCAGCCGTATTATTCCGGTTGGCAATGTTGAACATATCGGCGATCAACTCCAGGTTGTAGCGCTCGTTGAAGTAGATTCGCTTCGCGAACCGTATGTCATCAAAGACGGTCCAGGGCTGAACCCCGGCATTGCGGCCAAGATTGCCATCGAGCGAGAGCAAGGTTCCGTTAAAGTCCGCCGGACACGGTTCCTGAAAAACTCCGGTAGGCGAATACTTCGACGCGACCGCCGGATACCCAAGCGCTGTGCATCCTGCGTTGACGAACGTGTTTGGCCGTCCAGTCAATTGAGACAATTGCAAGTTGTCGTCGTTACCCGTAATGATGTTGAAAGGTCTTCCGGAGCCGAACTCAATCAAAGGAGCGAGGGTCCAGTTGCTGAAGACCTTACTGGTGAACCCGTTGCCGACAAGTTTACCCGACTGGTAGACACCGTTGAAAACGAAACGATGCCGCTGATCAAACAGCGACGTGGAACGGTCCAAATTAGGATAGTAGCTGTCCTGCGGAGTGAGTGTTGCTTGCAAGTCCGTCGAATCGTCAATCGCGTGCGACCAGGTGTAGGAGGCGAGAAATTGGTAATGCTGGTTAAAGCGCTTGCGCAGATTGGCGCTGAGGCCGTGATAGACGGAGCTTCCGTTGGAAAAATTGGCGTCCATGTCGCTGAAGGGGATGCAATTGGCGAGAGTCGCGGGGTTGCAATTAGCATTGAACCCTTGACTCGCCAAGCCTTGCAAAATGGTTTGGGCGAGACCCACGCATGCGGCGCCTCCACTGGCCAGGTAGGCGCCAGCGATTGACGGATTCAGACCGGATGGCCGGAAAAAATTCATCAGCGAAGAGTCGACATACGGTGTTCCCGTTGGACTGGCCCCGCAGCCGCTGACGGTGAAAGGACTGGCGGGAGGAGTTACGTGCGCGGCAACGGCGGCCGCAGAGGCCGTCTCAAAGTTTGTGATCATTAAATCGCCGCGGATAGCGTCGGCGTTGATTGGCCGGTTGAGATGGCGTCCGCCATTGAAGTTGTAAGCCAGGTTGAACGCGAATCCGCCGCCCAAATCGCGCTCGATGCTGAAGTTGGCCTGCTGAGAGTATGCATAGACGAAATTCTTGCCCATTGGATATCCGAACGGCTGGAAGGCAAGGGGCAAAAAAGTTGAAGGGTTCAGGTAGTTCTGGTTCAGGAAAACGGAGTTGGGTTGGAATGCATTGAACTGTTGCTGGTTGGGAAGGTAGCCGAGGTTAGCATTCGCCGTTGGAGATGCTGACGGCGCGCATTGCGGTTGGTTCAGCAGACCCTGGAAAATCGGGAATGCATTCAGATTCGCTGGGTTTCCCGCGACGCTGCAGAGTCCAGTGCCGGCAAATACTAACTGGTCACTCGTGGACGCGTCCGATGCATCGCCCAGGAAGTAAAGTCCAAGCAATGGATGGTCATAGAACAATCCATAGGATGCCCGAACCACGGTCTTACCGTTACCCTTCGGATCCCACGCCACGCCGACACGAGGCGCGACATTGTTGGTGTCCGTCTGGATGCCTTTTTGCAATCCCAGGTAGTTATAGCCCGCTAGAGCGAGCGGAGTGGGCGATTTGAACTGCGGTGGGAACTCGATATCGTACCGAACTCCGTAGTTCAGAGTGAAGTTCGGTCGAACCCGCCATGAATCCTGCCAGAAAACCCCCAGCGGCTTGTTAGGGAAAGAGTCGTGCGGATTCCCAATTCCCTGAATGAAGTCTCCCGGCAATCCCGCCCCGTAAGCCTGCACGGGCGATAGATTGGGAAAGGAAAAACCACTGGCTGGGTCCGAGGGGAATCCGAGGCTGGTTGCGCTGAACGAGCCGAAGTCATACACGCCGCCGTAGTTCACGGTAAAAGCTGCGGTGGTCGAAATGTAGTTGAAATCTGCTCCGAACTTTGTGTTGTGACGACCTCTGGTCCAGGAGAAATTGTCGGTGAACTGGTAGCGTTGCTCCACGCGTTGAATGTACGAGTACGGTTCGCGGCCGAAGTAGGCATAGCCGGGAATGTTGACGGCAGGGTCGGCGCCACCGGGGATCGCCGTGTTGTAAAAATAAGACAATCCGCGTCGCGCATATTGGAAGCGGAATTCATTCACTCTGTTGGTACCGATGGTCCAGGTATCTTGCACGATGCCAGCAACGTCACGGTAAGTCTGTTCTGAAGTGCGCGAGTATGCATTCTGACCGAAGGGTTGATCTTGGCCGCTGACCTCGATGCCGGTGACGGTGCTAGGGCTCACACTAGCGCGCAGCGTCAGGCGATTGCTCGAGTTGAAGTTATGATCGAGACGCAGCGAGTAAAGACTTGTTCCCTCAAACACCGGAAAGTTTCCGATTTGTGAGTTCAGCGTCTGGTAAGACGCAGGCACTGGGGCACAAGGGCCCGGAGGAGCGCACGAGGTGGGAAAGCCTACCCAGTTGGTCAACAGGCCTCCGCTGATACCTTGTACGAGTCCTGTCGGCCAAATTCCTTGAGTTGCCTGACCGGAGGACGCGCCGACCAACGTCTCATATTGCGGTATAGCGGTAGGCGCCAGCAACCCGAAAAAGGCCGGGTCCTGTTGTGCCAACTGAGCCAGTCCAGGGCCCAGGAAAGCTGCCTGTTCCGGAGTGACTTGAATAATTCCAAAGGGCAGCGGCTCCGCTCCTCCCGCCGTGGTTGACGTGTCAAAAGGCACCAGCCCAAAGTTGTTCGCGCCGATGTCGGAGAACCCCGTTTCGTGCCGCCGGGTGACTTCGTAAGAGAAATAAAAATACGTCTTATCTTTCTTGATCGGTCCGCCGAACGCTGCGCCAGCTTGCACTCGTGTGTAGGCAGGATTCGAAACCGTGCTGAACGGGTTCACAGCCTGAAAGTTGCGGTTGCGCAGGTAGCCGTAAATGTCGCCGTGAAAATCATTCGATCCCGATCGGGTAATGATGTTGACCACGGCGCCTGAAGCGCGACCATACTCAGCGGCGTAATTATTGGTGATGATCTGGAATTCCTGCACTGCTTCCTGGGACACGGTGGAGCGAACCCCGTTTGTAGCGCTGTCGGTTGCATCTGCGCCATCCACGTTCACTAGGTTCGCGCGGGCGCGCTGGCCGCTCATGTTGAGTCCGGAAGTCGGCGCCGCACCGGTGTTCGGGGCGTTGTCGCGCACCACCTGCGAATCGGTCAACGTGAAATTGATGTAGTTGCGGCCGTTGATCGGCAGGTTGTCGATGCGCCGTTGTCCGATCGTGTCAGTCGTCGAAGTGCGTGAAGTCTCTACCAGCTCCGCTTGAGAACTGACCTCTACCACTTCTTTTCCGCTCGCGATCGCGAGCGCTACCGGAAGCTCCTGCGTGCCCCCCACCGTGATGCTCACGTCCTTAACCTCTACCTTCCCGAAGCCAGTCGATTCCACAGTCACCGTGTAAATACCCGGTGGTAGCTGTCGAGCGCTGTATCCACCCTCGCCGTCGCCGGTCGCCGTACGTGCCAAGCCTTTTTCAACGTCGCTCACTGTGACACTGGCATTCGTGACCAGACTGCCCTTGGGGTCTTTCACCGTGACATGCAAGTCACCGGTAGCGACGCCGCCCTGACCGAAAGCCAGGCAGGAAAGCAATAGAACGAACATTGAGACGGAGAAAGCTTTGGCGCTACTGATCGAGGTCACACGGAGCACACTGCTGCGGATCATAGAGTCCCCCTTGCTTCCGGCACTTCGAGGTGCCAGCAGAAACAACTCCAATGCTGCATGGCCAAATTGAACGCAAGATTGTTCTGGGATGACAAGTCCCGCTGGTTTTTACACCAGAACGGCCAACGAAAACAAGGCAAGAATGAAGTGGAGTAGTGAGCAAGTTACCCCGGCAGGTTGCTGAGGCACGGCGATGCCAGCGCGAATAGTGCACTTGCTTCGGACTCGGCGCGGGGACGGTCGTCACACGACTAGTTTCGCGAAGAGAGGCGAACGGCTGCGGCGGGATTCTGCAATCTCCCCAAAAGCATCGCCGAGCCGCTCAACTGTTCGTAGCGGTCGATCACACGCACTGCGGCAAACTCGGAGCTGGGATAGATCAAGGCCAGGTAGATGCGTGCCAGAGCCACCGTAGTATTGCGCCGCAGCAGCAGCGCGTGATTCACCAGTTGCTGTGCGGCCGCGGCAACTTGCGGATCGCTGCTGGCCAAGGCGGATTCGCCCACGTGTACCAGCACGGCAGCATTTCTTCCCGCAGCTTGAACGTAGGCGGCCATGGCGCGCAGTCGCGCTCTGCGGACCACTCTGAACTCAGACGCCGGCAAACGCAGGCGGAGGTATTCGTCCTCGGCAGGGTTGGTCAGATTGCGGAACGCCTCTACATCGATAGGCCGGATCCTTGTGGCTGGGATCGAGCCTTTCTTGCGCTGCAGGCTATGGGTCACAGCCAGACGCCCAATTATGCCCAGCGCAACCGCTGCCGCAATGACGAGAATGAGAGCCAGATTCATTGTTGGAGTAAACGCTCCAATTCCCGGTTCCACAGCTCGAGGTTGTGCTCTGGCGGCAAGCCCGCTGACGTAACAGCGCTTTCTTCGCGGACCAAGAGGCAATAGCACCAGACCAGGACGCAAGCGTGATACGTGGCCATACTCAGGAAGTCGAGAAGATAACTCTTTTGCCCGAATATCCAACCTGCAAGAAGCGCCCAACAGGCAAGATTAACCGCGGCTGTGATTCCAAAACCGAGTGCGATTCCAAAAACCGGGCGTTCCCACCTCAGATGGAAGTAAGCGGCGAAAACAAAAAGAAACACAATCAGTCCACACTGCACCACACTCACGCTTCGCCCGAGGATCCGTATTGTAGAAATGATCCAGGATGCCGTCGGATTTGCGTAGGCTGCGATGACGGTTGCTGCAAATACAAGAAGGATACCGATGCCGCTGATAAGGATTTTTCCCAGTCTGGCAAGCGGCGGGTAACGACGCAGGAGGTCAGTGAAAATCTCGCCAGCGACAATGGACTTTAGGAATACCTCAGCGATGAGGAAGGAGAGGTAGCTCCGCCAATAGAAATCATCGGAAAAGATGGACGGCTTTATGTCTATGAAGTAGAGAAGCCCTCCACCCACCGACTCAAAAATTAGATAACAAAAGAAGGCCGGGAACTCCCTATGGAGTCCCCGTCTCCACATGAAGAAAGCAAGTGAGGCTAGAAGCACGCAGGGCGCAAGCCACAAGTAGTGCCAGAAGAATGAATGAGGCTGCAACATGGCCTAGCTCGGCACTATAGCGCGATGCGTGCTCCCCGGCAACTTTGTCACCGGTCGCGTTCGTTTTTTGTAAATCTTCAGGCCGTTACGGCCGGCAGGATGATGATGATCCCGAACAGCCACCCCCCAACGGGCCGCCATCGGCATGGGCGACACTTGGAACGATCATGGTGCTCAGGAAGAGGACGGCGGCGGCAAGCAGCAGAAGTATTCGTTTCACCATTGTTTCTCCTTGTCTTGGAAAATCGAGTCGTGATACTTTCATGGCTGCCGGCCGGCTGGGAACATTCCAGCAACTCCTTAGTTGTTCGGAATTCGTAACTCATGACCCTCAAGTCCGCTCTACAAGATCTGCGGCAAACCACGCTGGCTGCAGTTTCCGGACTGCTTGCCAAACTGGCTTATCTGGGTTCGTTGCGTCGCCGCGAAGGTGGCTACGAGCACTGGGGAATGTCGCTTTTGCACGGCGAGGAGTCGTCGGACCGGGCGCTGAGAACAGCTCACGCGGAAGTACTGTCGAAGGTACTTAGGACTCCGATTTCAGATTTGGAGCAGGATTTGAACGAGTCGACTCGGTCCAGCGCGGAGACTCCGGCTGCTTACATCGAAGGTATGCAAGGGCAATTCAGTGTATTACTTCCTTCTCCGGATCCCGTTTCCGCCAGCCATCTCAATTCAGTGCTGATGGCGCTTTCGCAGTTGGAGAAGGCCCGAAAGCCTGCCACTCCGTCAGCTTCATAGCTACCCCTACAACCTGCCCTAGGATCTCAGCTTCCTGCGGATGTCGCAAAATGCGGACCTGAACCGGAGACAGCGGGTGCGGCTGTAAGATCAGATCATCGCGCCGCATGCTGCACCAGCAGCACGTGTGCCCATCGCGAGTTTCCACGAAATAGATGGGACGTTCGTACTCCGACCGCCACGTTCCCTCTACAACCTTCGTCTTTTCCTCGTCCACCTGCACGAAACTGCCCGGAGGAAGAATGGGATACATGGTGAAATCCTGATTGCCGATGTAGCCATAAGTAAATTCGCTGTGCGCGAATTGCGCCAGGTACGACAGCGGCACCAGCCCCCACTGTTCTACCATTCGACCGAGATTGGTCGTACGATGCACATCAAATCCGGGATCCATGCGGATCGGCACTTGTACTGAGGATATTCCGGAGAGGGCATCAGAGACGTGCGATCGGGGCGGCGCAATCACGCCCAGATCCGCCGCCATATTGTTCATATCGACGCCATACCACGCGAGTAGTTCGCGAAGATCCCGGCGGTAGATCACGGCCAGCGTATATAGGCGAAAAATGCTGGGCAAAACCCCTTTGGTCTCAATGTCCGACAAACGGCTTGGAGGAATTGCGAATTCCTCGTTGCGATACTTCTCCGCCATCCGAGAACTCGAAATCTCGATGTCGCGCATCGTCAAACCAAGCTTTTCGCGAAGCGTCCGAAGACTTTTACCGGCCGGGAGCATGCCTAGCCTCCATTAGAGTGGGAAACATCATACGAAATTGGGCGCAATCATAACAGGCAGCAGCGCTTTTATTGCATAAAATTGCAACGAAAATCTTGCTGCGCCAGTTCTGTTACGATTTCCGAACAACGTTTCCACCGCATTTTCCCTAGGGAATCACGCGTATAGCGGCCGGACGCCGGAAAAGCTCCCATCGAATCCGGTTAGTCAGAATCGGTAGTGTTGTTCGGATTTCGTAACAAAGAAACGCCCAAATTGCAAAAACTCGATTTCCGAACCGGTCAGGTTTCCCGGCTAAACCTCCTCCCCGGGGTTTTTCGCTTCCATGACATTTGTCACGCCACTTCGGTGATGAACGGCACTGGTGCTCCGTCCTCCTCTTCGCGATGATGCTGGCAGAAGAAAGGAAGAAACATCATGAGCTCCGACGCCAGGAAAGAATACGCTTCCACCGTCGTTTTCATCATTCTCGGCGTGCTCGCGCTCTGCGGAGATATGCGCTGGCTTTTGGCGCTGATCCCCATTGCCGTGCTCGTGTGGTACGCGGCCACCGCCGCGACATTTAGAAGGGGACGAAACTGACCACGGCCACATGGCCGGGGTTAGAGGATAATGGAGCCGTGTCAACGCTCCCCAATCCGGCTGGGTCCATGGCGATTCACTCTCACGAGGCCATGACTCTATGAGGCTACTGCCCAAGAACAGCGAATACACCTGGGCCATCTACTCGGTCCTCTACTTCGGCTTCTTCTATATCGATCCTATCGTGAACCATGCCAGTGCGCGGGTATGGCTTCTTACAGTGGCGGCGACGATCGTTTTCCTGGTTTTGTATTTCTCGCTATTCTGGGTGAGTTGTCGCCAGGGCCTGCTGCACCTCGCAGTTATGCTTCTGATGGGCGTGGCCTTTGCCAAGTACAACGGCGGTGCGACCACCTTCTTCATTTTTGCCGCGGCTTGCGGACCCTTCGTCGTCGATAACGAGGCCGATGCCATCAAGATCTTGCTCACGATCGAGTGCGTGGCCCTGCTGACCTGGTGGATTTTCCATCTCAATGGTTGGTTCTTGCTTTTTGCCGCGGGCCTTTCTCTCGTGGTCGGTGCCAGCGATATCCATTTCGCGCAGCGAACTCGCACCAACAAGAAGCTGCTCAAGGCTCAGGAAGAAATCGAGCATCTCGCTAAAGTAGCCGAGCGCGAACGCATTGCGCGCGACTTGCACGATGTCCTTGGGCACACGCTCTCGGTAATCATCCTGAAGTCCGAGCTCGCAGGAAAGCTGATGGACCGCGATCCACAGCGTGCCGGCAACGAAATCCGCGAGGTCGAACAAATTTCCCGCCAGGCTCTATCGGAAGTTCGCGACGCGATTCGCGGCTATCGTTCACAAGGGCTTCCAGCTGAGCTAGCCCAAGCCAAGGCGACACTGGAGACCGCCGGGATAGCGGTTCAGTATGAGGCAGTCAGAATCGCGCTGCCCGCTTTGCACGAAAGCGTCTTGTCGATGGCAGTGAGGGAAGCCGTCACCAATGTTGTGCGCCACGCGCACGCCCACACTTGCAAGCTGCGGCTGGAACAACAAAACGGTTCCTGCCGGCTGGAAATCGCAGATGATGGCCGCGGCGGCCACCAAGCCGAAGGCAACGGGCTGCGTGGCATGCGGGAGCGCGTCGAAATGTTAGGCGGAACGCTTAACCGGCACTCTGAAGCCGGCACCAGGCTCATCATTACTCTTCCCCTGAAGGAATCTGCCGCGCCGAAAAACGAGGTCCGCGCCAATTGAATCCCCTCGCGAAAGAGAATCGCAAAACCATTCGGGTTGTCCTCGCGGAAGATCAGGGCATGGTGCTCGGCGCTCTGGCCGCGCTGCTCGAGATCGAAGGCGACATCTCCGTCGTCGCCCAGGCACGCAACGGCAAGCAGGCGCTGGAAGCCGTCCTGGCACACAAACCCGACGTCCTTATTACTGACATCGAAATGCCGCTCATGACCGGGCTCGACACCGCCGCCGAACTCAAACGCCGCCGCGCGAGCACCCGAGTCATCATCCTCACCACCTTCGCTCGCGCCGGATATTTGCGCCGCGCCATGGAAGCTGGCGCCTTGGGATACTTATTGAAGGACATGCGCGCCGAGGAACTGGCCGACGCCGTCCGCCGCGTGCAGCAGGGCTTGCGCGTCATCCATCCCGATCTCGCACTTGAGGCCTGGGCCGAAACGGATCCTCTTACCGATCGTGAACGCCAGGTTTTGCGACTTGCTGGTGAAGGGATGCAGAGCGGCGACATCGCTGCCGAACTTCGACTCTCCGAAGGCACAGTGCGGAATTATCTCTCGGAAGCCATCAGCAAAATGGGCGCGAGCAACCGCGTCGAAGCCTCGAGAATCGCCCGGACCAAGGGCTGGCTGTAGCCATTGTCCAAGCGTCGCGTATCTAGGCGTCGCGGTGAATGTCCTCGCCAAGCCGTTCTTTTCGAGTTAGCGACTTGCAACTGGAAACCGGAAACTAGAAACTAGAAACTAGAAAACTAGTAGGCGCATCCATGCCCGACGCTTACATCCTCGGCATCGAAAGCTCCTGCGACGAAACCGCCGCGGCCGTCGTGCGTTCGGGTCAGCAGCTCGTTTCGAACGTCGTGGCCTCACAGATCGCCACCCACCAGCCTTATGGCGGAGTGGTTCCCGAGCTAGCGTCGCGCGAGCATTTGAAGGCGATCGTTCCGGTGGTTCGCCAAGCACTGACCGAAGCCAATCAGACTTACGATTCCGTCGATGCGATTGCCGTGACGCAAGGCCCCGGCCTCGCGGGAGCACTCCTGGTCGGCATCAGCTACGCCAAAGCTTTGGCCTTCGCCCTCGACAAGCCCCTCATTGCGGTCAATCATCTGGAAGGCCACATCCACGCAGTTCTTCTCGAGGAACGTCAGAAGGGCAATCACGAGCTGCAATTTCCCGTGCTCGCTCTGGTGGTCTCAGGAGGACACACACACCTTTATCTGGCCGAACAGAACAATGATGCTTGGACCTACGAAAACATCGGCCACACCCGCGACGACGCAGCGGGCGAAGCTTTCGACAAAGTCGCCAAGTTGCTCGGCCTGGGTTATCCCGGAGGTCCCATCGTTGACCGGCTCGCCCCTCATGGCGATCCCGACGCCGTGAGGTTCCAGCCATCCCAAATCAAGCACCGCGATCGCCGGGACCGCCGCGGTCAAAAAGAAGTAGACACCGATCGCCCACGCTTTGATTTTTCTTACAGCGGAATTAAGACGGCCGTGCTCCGCTACGTTGAGGTTCACGGCATGCGCGATTCCATCGAGATCCGGCGCAAAGTCTTAGCGAATATCGCCAAGCCGAAACTCGAAGACATTCTCGCTGCCTGTGATCGCCAGACCCTCGATCTTGTCGCCTCGTTTCAGCGCGCCGTTGTCGACGATCTCGTCGGCAAAACTCTGGCCGCTGTCCGCGCCTACAACGTAGCCACCCTTTTCGTAACCGGCGGAGTAGCCGCCAATAGTGAATTACGCCAAACCTTCGAACGTGACGGTGCCCAGGAAGGAGTTCCGGTGTATTTCCCCTCGCGCGCGCTTTCTACCGACAATGCCGCCATGATTGCCGCGGCGGCTTACCCCAAATTCTTGGCGAAGGATTTTGCTGCGATGGATTTCTCGGCTGAGGCCAGTCTGGTTCTGCGCTAGTCAACCCAGGAAAAGCCAGCGGAAGGCGGTTACTTGCCTGCGCCCTTGCTCTGACTCTTGCCCATGACCGCATCCAGCGCTTTTTCGAGCTGGCTCTGGATATCGATATCCTTATAGATCGCGAAATTAGCCCGCTTTTCTTTCTCGTCGAATCCGCTGCCTCGGCCCGCCACGATGATGATAGGAATCCGGGAGGTAGAAGGGTTTTTCTTAAGCGCGGTGATTAATTCGCTGCCTGACATTTTCGGCATCTGCATGTCGGTCACGATCACGTCGGGGTGAACCCGTTCAAGAATCTGCAAGGCTTCAATCCCATTCGTCGCCGATTCCACGGCAAAGCCGCGCTCTTCCAGAGAGCGGCAAACCGTGTAACGAATCAGCATGGAATCGTCGACCACTAGCGCTACGGCAGGCATGAGCTTGCAACGTGCGGATGCACGCCCCCGGTTCGCAGACTAGCAGCGCCATTCCACTCACCACAAGCTCAATTCTGACGGTATTAGTTACTGTGGTGCTAAGACGGATGCCAAATCCGAATCACGATTCCTGAGACTCGCCATCCGCCGTCTCTTCGATACTCATATCCTTCAGTTCGCTGGACTCGAAGATTTCGCGGCATTCGAGGCATTCTACAAACTCAGCATCCTCATCGCGGCTCACGATCTGTACCCGCGGATGTTTGCAGGGCTGGTTCTTCGCATCTTGGGGCTGGGGAAACGGCTTTGAGGTCATAAATCCGGATCGTCGCCCTCATCGATTGCAACGAGGGATCGATTCGTGGGAATTTCCCGGTATTTTAGCCCTGCTGCGCCGCTTGTCAAGTCCCTTGTATATGAATTGCTCTCTTGCTCCCTCTCGAACAGCGCGTGTGGACAAGTTGTCGTTTTCTGAATTGCGACCAAATAAATCGCCAAGGCCTAAGCCGTTCAGTCGCCAATAGTTGCCATCCGCTTCCAGTTTTCACCCTTGGCTGGAAGGCCTTGCATAATTCCGCGATGAGGACGTAAAATTAAATACGACAGAAAAGGTCGTAATTATTTCCGACCGATTAAGTCGGGTATCACTGGCAAGCGGCGAAGCAGCATGAGACGAGATGCTTAAGCTCACGAAAAAAGCGGATTACGCGCTGATGGCCATGAAGCACCTGGCCGATCACGCTTCCGAGGGAACTCGGAGCGCCAGCGCTAAGGATGTCGCTGATTCCTTCGGCATTCCGCCCGAAGCATTGGCCAAGATTCTCCAGCGCCTCGCCAAAGCGGGTCTGCTGAACTCGCAACACGGTACCAATGGTGGTTACCGTCTGGCGCGCGCCGCGCACACAATTTCGGCGTTCGAGGTGATTCAGGCCATCGACGGCCCGTTATTTATCACGTCCTGTGTCACCGTTCGCGGAGAGTGTGACCAGAGCGACCGCTGCAATATCCGCGAGCCGCTGCGCAAAGTGAATGAGAGCATCGAAGCGGTGCTGAAGCGCATCAAGATTTCGCACATGAGAGAAGAGCCGGACGCTGCCGACAGCACAAGGGTCAAGCCGGCCGAACTGGTAACGATCGTTTAAATAGGCAACCGATTTTCAAATGCGAGATTGAGTATTCAACCAGGTAGGAGAAGCAATTATGAGCACTGATGTAAAGGTCCCCCAGCAGCTCCCAGCGACGCAGCACTCCGCTCCCCAGGGAGTGAAGCTGCCCATCTATATGGATAACCACGCCACCACCCCCATGGACCCGCGGGTGCTGGAAGAGATGCTGCCCTATTTCATGGAGAAGTTTGGTAACGCCGCCAGCCGCAATCACTCCTTCGGCTGGGCGGGCGAAGAGGGCGTGGAAACGGCACGCGAGCGCATCGCCAAGCTGATCGGCGCCACCACCAAAGAAATCATCTTCACCTCCGGCGCCACCGAAAGCGACAACCTCGCCATCAAGGGCGTGGCCGAGATGTACCGTGAGAAAGGCAACCACATCATCACCGCTGTCACCGAGCACAAGGCCGTCCTCGATACCTGCAAGCGCCTGGAGAAGTACGGCTATCGCGTGACTTACATGCCGGTGCAGAAGGATGGCCTCATCGATCTCGAAGACCTGAAGCGCGCCATGGATGACAAAACCATTCTGGTCAGTATCATGGCCGCGAACAACGAAATCGGCGTCCTGCAGCCCATCGCAGAGATCGGCAAGCTCTGCCGCGAACGTGGCGTGATCTTCCACACTGATGCCACGCAAGCTATCGGCAAGATCCCTGTGGACGTGAACAAACAGAATCTCGACCTCGTCTCGATCTCCGCCCACAAGATGTACGGCCCCAAAGGTGTCGGTGCTTTGTACGTCCGCCGCAAGAATCCGCGCGTCCAGATTTCCGCCATCATCGATGGCGGCGGCCACGAGCGCGGCATGCGCTCGGGAACGCTGAATGTTCCAGGCATTGTTGGGCTAGGCAAAGCCTGCGCCATCGCCTCGGAAGAAATGTCTCGCGAGGCGGTTCAGTTGGCCGCGCTGCGCGATCGTCTCCGCGACCGCATCATGAATCGCCTGGATGAAACCTACATCAACGGTTCTATGGAGCACCGCTTGCCCGGCAATCTGAACATCAGTTTTGCCTACGTTGAGGGGGAGTCGCTCTTGATGGGCATCAACGATATAGCCGTTTCCAGCGGTTCGGCCTGCACCTCCGCGACGCTTGAGCCATCTTATGTATTAAAGGCTCTCGGAACGGGAGACGACCTGGCGCACAGTTCGATCCGTTTCGGCATCGGCCGCTTCAATACGGCCGCCGAGGTCGATTACGTAGCCGATCGCGTCATCGAAACCGTCGAGCGCCTGCGCGAACTTTCTCCGCTGTACGAGATGGCGAAAGAAGGCATCAACCTGAAGGATGTGAAGTGGGCGGGTGAGTAAGCAGGCCCAAATACCCAGCACCGAGTAACGGGGCTAGCAAGATTGGGTAGGGCGCGACTTTAGTCGTGCCGCAAAGGGCCTGTCTGAGAAGGGGCTTTAGCCCCTGGGGTAAAGTTCAGAGAATTTAGGAGAAGCAAATGTCATATAGCGATAAGGTAATCGATCATTACAACAATCCGCGTAACGTCGGCTCCATGGACAAGAACAGCGCCGACGTGGGCACCGGCCTCGTGGGCGCACCCGAGTGTGGCGATGTCATGAAGCTGCAGATCAAAGTCAATCGCGAGACCAACGTGATTGAAGAAGCCAAGTTCAAAACCTTTGGCTGCGGTTCTGCTATCGCCTCGTCTTCCTTGGCCACCGAGTGGGTCAAAGGCAAGACGGTAGACGAAGCACTCTCCATCAAGAACATGGACATCGTGAAGGAGCTGTCGCTTCCTCCGGTCAAGATCCATTGTTCCGTGTTGGCGGAAGACGCGATCCGCGCCGCCATCGGCGATTGGAAGAAGAAGCAGGAGAGCGCCAAACCGGCGGCTTCCGCGGTAGCGCAGTAAGCAAGTGAGCGCACGCTCTCTCCGGAGCATGGTCGTCGGCGCGAGTCTCGGCGCATGGCGGGCCATGACCACTGAGAGCGAGGCGCCTCAAGGCGTATTATGACAACAGTCATGGATCAGACCACGCAGGCCGCGCCGGCTTCGCCAACCGCGCCCGCTAAGGGCATTCAGGTCACCGAGAAGGCCTTGGCGAAAGTGCGCAGCGCGATGGCTAAGGAAGGCATTTCGCCCGAACAGGGTGGGCTGCGCCTTGGCGTGCAGGGCGGCGGCTGTTCCGGTCTGAGCTATAACGTCCGCTTCGACACGCAGCCGCGCGAACGCGATCGCATCTTCCAGTTCGACGATGTACGCGTTTTTGTCGATCCGAAGTCGTTTATCTACCTGCACGGGATGATCCTCGATTACCAGGAAACGCTCATGCAGCAGGGATTCGTCTTCGTGAATCCCCAAGCCACGAAGTCTTGCGGCTGCGGCACTTCGTTCTCGGCCTGATGGTGGATGTTGTGGCGCGGGCGTCCATGCCCGCGAATGTCCATGGCGCCTCTGTCCTCGCTCAGCACCCAAGGGCTATGGAGCGTAACTGTGCCGCCACTAATTCGTTGATCGGAATTGCAGGGAAATGACGAACTCATCTTTGACCACAATCACCGCGAAGCCCGTACCAGAGGAAACTCAAACCTGCTGGTCGTGCGGAACCATGCGCGCCGTGCACTTCTGCGAGTCGTGTGGCAAGGTTCAGCCGCCCGCGCCGGTGGACTATTTCACGTTCTTTGCTCTGCCCCGGAAGTTGGACCTCGACGTCGCAGCGTTGGATAAGGATTTCTACGAACTCAGCCGCAGGTTGCATCCCGATATCAATGCCCGCGCCGGCAGTCAGGAGCAGGAGTGGAGCCTGCAACAAAGCTCGCGGCTCAACGACGCCCATCGCACGCTGAAAGATCCGATCAAGCGCACCCAGTATCTTCTGAAGCTGGAAGGCGTGGAGTTGGAAGAACAGTCAAAGTCGGCGACTGAGCAGGCGCGCTCAACCGGGGCACTGAAGAAGCAAATCGTTCCACCCGACTTGCTGGAAGAAGTCTTCGAGCTGAACATGCAGCTCGAAGAACTCCGCATGCAGAAAAAAATGGGCGAAGACGATCCCGCCCTGATCGAAGAAATCGGCCGCCAGAGGCTGGAGCTCGAAGAAAAGCACGAGGCTCTTTTGCAGGAATTAAAGGAGTACTGGAAAACCTGGGATAGATTGATCGAGCGCGAACAGTCCGGTCAACCCGTCTCGGGCGAAGAACGCAAACAGGCCCGTGACAAAATGGTGGACCTGCTGAACCGCCGAAACTACATCCGCAACTTGGTGCGCGATGTCAGTGAGGCGCTGGAGAATTGAGTAATTTGGTAATCGGGTAATTTGTAATTTGAAAAGTTGGCAGTTTTTCAATTGCCAAATTACCCGATTACAGAATTACCAAAGCACAAAATGTCCTCTGATCGCATCGTCGGTATCGACCTCGGAACCACGAATTCCCTCGTGGCTTTCATGCAAGGGGAGAGCCCTGTTGTGATCCCCGGCGAAGACGGTCTGAATCTTGTGCCGTCTGTAGTCGCGCTCGACGAGAAAAATCAGCCAGTGATCGGAAATGCCGCGCGCAAGTATCTGGCAGAGACACCAGACCGTGCCGTCTATTCGATCAAACGCCTCATGGGACGCGGGGTTGACGACATTCAGGAAGAATTGAAATTCTTCCCGTTCCGTCTCGCCGAAGACCTGCAACCCGGCGAAGTCCTGCGTATCAAGCTGGGCGAGAAGACTTTTACCCCGCCCGAAATCTCAGCTCTCATCCTGCGCCAACTCAAGCGCAACGCCGAACGTTTCTTCGGCGCCCCGGTCGCGAAGGCGGTCATCACGGTCCCGGCATATTTCAACGACGCCCAGCGCCAAGCCACAAAAGACGCAGGCCGCATCGCCGGCCTCGAGGTCTTGCGCCTGGTCAATGAACCTACCGCCGCGTCGCTGGCTTACGGCCTTGATAAGAAACAAAACGGAATCGTCGCCGTTTACGATCTCGGTGGCGGCACCTTCGACATTTCCATCCTCAGGCTGCACGACGGAATCTTCGAAGTCATCGCCACCAACGGCGATACTCATCTGGGCGGCGACGACATCGACAATCTGCTGATCACGATTGCCCTTGACGATACCCTCGGCGACCTCGGCCTCGACCTTCGCCGCAACGCCGAAGCCGTGCAATCGATTCGCAAGGCCGTCATCGAAGCAAAAATCGCGCTCTCCTCACAGCCTTCGGCGAAGCTCGATATCGAGCTTCCCGGTGGCAAGCGCTACCTGCGCGAGATCACCCGCGAGCAATTCGAACAGCTCATTCAACCAATCATCGACCGCACCGTTGGCCCCTGCAAGCAAGCCCTGAAAGACGCAGGCCTCAAGCCCGAACAAATTGAGGAAGTAGTCCTCGTCGGTGGATCGACGCGCATCCCCAAGGTTCGCGCCCTAGTGAAAGAGCTCTTTCACCGCGATCCCCACACGGATTTGAATCCCGATGAAGTGGTCGCCCTCGGCGCGGCCGTGCAAGCCAACATCCTCGGCGGAGGCTCCGAAGCCACCGAGAACATGCTGTTGCTCGATGTCACGCCGCTTTCGCTCGGTATCGAAGTCGCAGGCGGTGTCACCGACAAAATCATTTTGCGCAATTCAACCATCCCCGCGTCAGCCACGCAGTTCTACACCACGCAAATTGACGGCCAGGCCAATGTCGCCATTCACGTGTTGCAAGGCGAGCGTGAACTCGCGAAGGATTGCCGCTCTCTGGCCCGCTTCGATCTCAAAGGCATTCCGCCCATGGCCGCAGGCATGGCCCGCATCGAGGTGAAATTCTTAATCGATGCCAACGGAATTCTCAACGTCTCGGCCCGTGAACAACGCAGCGGCAAGGAAGCTGAGATTCAAGTCCAGCCCAGTTACGGTCTTACCGACGAGCAGGTCGAAGGCATGATCCTCGATTCGTTCGACAGCGCGGAGGAAGACTTCCGCCAGCGCCAGGTCATCGAAGCCCGCAACGAAGCCGCCACCATCTTGGCTGCCCTCGACAAAGGCAAAAAGAGCCCAGCCTGGGGACACCTCACCACCGATGAGAAGAAGAAGATTGCGAAGATGGAGAAGACCCTTATTGCGGAGCAGACCGGAGACGATTACCAGGCCATCCGCAAGTCGATCGACGAGCTCAACCGGGGCACAACGCGGCTCGCCGAGTTAATGATGGACAGCGCAGTTTCCGTAGCGCTGAAAGGCAAAACCATGGAGGAAGCCGACATGGGCGAAGGTCCCACCGCTCCGCATCCCATGGCGAAAGCAGAATTTGAATGATTGAGAATGTCATCCTGAGCGGAGCACGGATTCGCGAAACGCGAAGCCGCGAGCAGTCGAACGATCCCTGCCGCAGATGACACTCTAGATAGACAAACTTGAGGTCGAATATGTCAGCAGAAAAAACACAAGGCGCGGGAACCGCCACCGAAGAAGCTCCCGGCGAAAACACGGTGCAGATCACATTCCTGCCTGAAGGCAAGACCGTGCAGTATGAGCACGGCAAGCTGCCTTACGAAGATCACGGTAAAGAAGAGTCAATTCTCGACATCGCGCTCAACTACGGAATCCCGCTCGACCATGCCTGCGGCGGCAACTGTGCTTGCACCACTTGCCACGTGTGGATCAAAGAAGGCGCCGAGAATCTTTCGCCAATGGACGACGACGAAGCCGACCGACTCGACATGGCCGCCGATTTGCAGTTAAACTCACGTCTCGGCTGCCAGGTGCAGATCACAAAGCCGGG
>CAVXFD010000006.1:0-266105 GCA_963760855.1 uncultured Acidobacteriaceae bacterium
TACTGCAACCGCTTTGGCCCTAGCGCAAGATCATGCCAGTTGATAAGAATGCGATGTTGAGCGCGATTCAGCGGAGCGTGGATTCTCGGAAATGTTTGTCGAACATCTCTTGGCGAAGAATCATCGATACCGGGAAGACCTGGTCGATCAACTTTTCAATTCCAGCGAGAAGCGCCTGGCGCGCATTCTTCTGTTGTTTGCGGGCTTCGGCAAAGACGGAATAAGAGACAAAACTGAAATTCCTAACGTGAGTCAAGAAACTCTCGCTGAAATGGTAGGCGCATCCCGGTCGCGGGTGAGTTCCTTCATGAATAAATTCCGGAGGTTGGGCTTTATCGACTATGACGGCGGAATCGAGGTTCGCAGTTCGCTTCTCACTGTGGTTTTACATGAGTGATTACCATCCGAATGTGATACCTTGCGCGACCTGAAAAGAGGAGCGGAAGAAACCCCCCTCAAGCTGATCATCTGCGGCACAATCCGTAGTACGGCCACGTTCCTGAAAATTTTGGTTGCTACGAGGCTCGGTAATCCCCCTTCTGACTTAAACCCGATGTTCCAAATGGAACAGACTTCCCCTCGCTGCTCTGAATAGCATGCCCTCTGGCAGGTACCGGTGGCAGGGCGCAGTGGCGCAGCGCGAGAGCTGATTATCGTGTGGGGGAAATCCTGCCGCACTTGCTGAAGCACTCTTCTTCAAGCAGAGCAACAGTGTAGCGGCAGTGGGATACGTTGAACTGTTGGCTCATCACTCACACCAAGAAATCCCAACCTGTTCAAAAGGAGGCCACCATGACCGAAATCAGTACAACAAAAAAGGGCAGCAAGCAGGCAGCGACGAGAATACAATTCGTCCGTTTCCGAATGTGAATGTTGCAGAGGCGGAATTAACTGAATTGCGCAGGCGCATCGACAACACACGGTGGCCGGAACGAGAAACGGTCACAGATGCAACCCAAGGCGTGCAGCTCGCGACGACTAAAGCACTCGCTCGCTATTGGGCGACAGAGTACGACTGGCGCAAGATCGAGGCAAAACTCAACGCCCTGCCGCAATTCATCACCGAGATCGACGGGCTCGACATTCATTTCATTCACGTCCGTTCAAAACATGAAAATGCATTGCCGCTCATCGTTACGCACGGATGGCCCGGCTCGATCATCGAACAGATGAAGATCATCGATCCGCTAACCAATCCCACCTCACACGGCGGAAGTGCATCCGATGCGTTCCATATCGTGGTTCCGTCGATACCAGGCTACGGGTATTCAGGCAAGCCGACGACGACAGGCTGGGACCCTGCACAGATCGCGCGTGCATGGGTCGTGCTGATGAAGCGCCTCGGCTACACAAAATTTGTGGCGCAAGGCGGCGATTGGGGTGCGATCATCACCGAACAAATGGGCGTGCAGGCGGCTCCCGAATTTCTCGGCATTCACACCAATATGCCCGGCGCGGTTCCGGCCGACATTGACAAGGCGGTGTCCGGCGCGCCAATGCCCTACGGTCTCTCACACGAAGAGAAACTCGCGTTCGAGAGGCTCCAATTCGTGTACAGCAAAGGCGTCGCCTACGGCTACCAAATGGGGTTGCGACCGCAGACGCTGTATGGAATTGCGGATTCCCCCGTCGGCCTGGCTGCCTATTTTCTGGACCACGATGCGTGGAGCTATGCGCTGATCACGCGCGTCTTTGACGGGCAGACCGAAGGTCTCTCAAGAGACGATGTCCTCGATAACATTACGATCACCTGGCTGACGAACACGGCGCTTTCCGGAGCACGGCTCTACTGGGAAAATAAATTTCCTTATTTCAGCGTCAAGGGCGTGTCTGTCCCGGTTGCTGTGAGCGCGTTCCCTGACGAGCTCTATCAATGTCCGCGGAATTGGGCAGAAAGCGCGTATCCCAAACTGATCCATTACAACAAGCTCCCCAAGGGCGGGCACTTTGCGGCCTGGGAACAGCCGAAGCTCTTTTCAGAAGAGGTTCGCGCGGGCTTCCGGTCCCTGCGATCCAGGACGGCGAACTTGGCAGCCTGATCTGACACGACTGACGGCCAAATCTCCGCCACAGCAACAGGAGAGCTTCGATCTTCCCAGCTCTCCTGTTTTGACGAAGCAAAATTGGGCACACGCCATATCCCATTTATGACGGTCGTCGTAGTTAACGGCCCAGCCGTCCAGGAGGAAATTATGAAACTCGCAGGCAAGAAGGCTCTCATCACCGGCGGAAACAGCGGCATCGGCCTGGCCACTGCCCGCCTTTTCGTTGCAGAAGGCGCGGAAGTCGCAATTACGGGTCGCGATCAACAGACACTGGATGAAGCGGTCGCCGAGCTGGGATCGAAGGCGCACGGCTATCGCGCCGACGTTACGGTGGCGGAGGACCGCAAGAAGCTTTTCGCTGAACTCGCCAAAGACTTTGGCAAACTTGACATCGTCTTCGCCAATGCAGGCATTTCTGGCAGTACGCCGACTGGCACGACCGACGAAGCCATCTTCGAGAAGGTAGTCCACACCAACCTCAACGGTGCTTTCTTTACCGTCAATTCAGCCGCTCCTCTCATGAATGACAACGGCAGCATCATCTTCAACGGATCGGTGCAAAGTTATCTCGGTCAACCAGGCTTGGCTGCCTACGCTGCCACGAAAGGCGGACTCGTCTCGATGGCGCGATCCATCGCCGCAGACCTTGCACCGCGCAAAATTCGCGTGAACGTGGTGGCCCCTGGAGCGACGAAAACTCCCATCTGGAAGCGCGGGCCACGCGCCAATGCCACGGCAGAGGAATCCGCAAAAGTTTCCGACTTCTTCTCTTCCACGGTTCCACTTGCCCGTTGGGGCGAGCCGGAAGATCTGGCCAAGGCTGTGCTTTTTCTTGCCTCGGACGATTCGTCGTACATCAACGCGGTCGAGCTGGTGGTGGATGGCGGCCTGACGGGTGCTCCCTTCGGAGCTGCCGTTCTTCGCGGCTGACGCGGAAGGCAGCCCATCGAAGGCCGGCTCGGGACAAGGGAGGCAGACATGAAACCGTGGAAAGTAGTTTCGCTAATTCTGTTTGTTCTTGCGATTGCGGCCGCGGTGTACGGGCTAATTCTCGTGCAACACGGCTTCAGCGCACTCGCGACACCATCAGCGATTGAAGAGCTCGCGGCCACAACGGCACGCAAATTGGCCTTGCCATCCGCGTATCGCCAACTTCGCAATCCCATCACGCCTTCAACGGAGAGCATTCGGGGAGGCATGGAACATTTCGCCTATCATTGCTCCCCGTGCCATTCGAATGACGGAGGGGGCCAGACGGTATACGGCAGGGGTCTCTATCCGAAACCGCCCGACATGCGCGCAGCCGGGACGCAGCACAAAAGCGATGGCGAACTCTACTACACAATTGAAAATGGAGTTCGTTTGAGCGGCATGCCCGCCTTCCACGGGACGCACACTGTCCCGCAAACCTGGCGCCTGGTTTTGTTCATCCGGCACTTGCCTCAGATCACCCCCGAGGAACTCAATGAAATGAAGGGGTGGAATTCGAAGATGGAGGCGGATCCATCGCATTTCTGAAGGGCGGGGAACCGCCCCAGAAGGGAACACACCACCACTAAAAGAAGAGCGAGTCTCCTCAATTGGTGAAACATCCGATTACACTCATTGACTTTCTTCCGACACTTCAATTCCTAGCGTTCGAATCTGATCTTGCAATTTGTAGCCTTTGAGCCAACGCTCAAATTCATTATAGGAATTACGTTTCACTGGAACTCCGCGCACAAGTTTCCTAATGAAGTTCTTCCGATCAAATCCGCTTTCGCGAGCGCACTTGTTAATGCCTATAACTTTGATACGTTTTTAACTTCTTCATTCGCAACGACACGCGTTGACAAGCCGTAAACATATCCTTGAAAGAGCATGTCAAAAAATGGACGCCCAGGGAAGAGCGCGGTCCTTTCCCGATCCAGGAGCCGTCCTGGTTGATGTCAGTGAACTCTCAGTAGAGGAGCGGGCATTGATTCTGTTTCGTCACGCAAAATCCGCAGGACTCGAAAGCGAGGCCAAGGATTTGGTGAGGAAGTACGCCGCTGAGATCGTCCATGACCCGGAGTTTACTCCAGAACGAATGAGGAGATTTGTTCACGAGAGCCTTCCTTTGATCGCATCTGACATTCGATCCGAGAAGATCAGTGATTCACAGGTGAGGTCGGCAGTGAAGGAGGCGCTCCGCAATCCAACGAAGCAAATGCGGCTTACATTCCAGAAGCTACCCCCTGCCCACAAGTGGTTCCTCGTCGCGCTGCTGGAAATACCGATCATCAAAATCGAAAGATTTGGAAACGTGCAGAACCTTCAGGTCCTCTATGAGGCGTATTGCCCGGACAGGGATCACGAACCCTTCAAGGTGGTCATGGATCAACTAACGGAGGCGTTCGTGAAAGTTAGAAAAAGCACTTGGGGAAGTTCGATGGCCGATTGGATTCACCCAAGCTACCGCGACCTAGTGATCGAAGAACTCATGCAAGACTCGGGTCTTCGTAATACATTCTTGCGCCGCGCCTCGCTTGAGGGCGTGAAACTCGCGGTTTCCGACACGGGAGGTCGGTATGGGAGTCGGAGGATGCCCCTAATCAGGTCGGCTGAGAGCTGGGACGTACTTCAGGAGAGATGCCTGTCACTCATAACTGCCGACGCTGGCGATCGAGATGTCCTAGAAGTGCTAGCGAATGCTGCTTCGGAGGACAGATCAAGCGGCCAGCGGAACAGGTGGGAGGGATTGCTGGCGCTGGTGTGTGGGGCCGTTCAGCAAAAATGGGATCGAATGGCCCGACTGGTTCCCGCCCTCGATCTCGAAGCATTTGCCAAGGCCCGGAGCTATGCTCGACCGGCACCGGCACTTCCGAATCTACTCACAACGTGGAATGCCCTAGACGAGGTCTTCCTAGAAAGCTTGCGCGTGGCCCGGATGGGTCGGCCTCTGGACTACGAGGCATTTGACAATCTGACGTCGTTCGCGCGGGCAGTGTCGCAGTGCGCCCCGGAATTCCTCAAGGAAAAGAGTTTCCCGGCGAAGTACGAAACTGAAATAATGGCAATTCTCATCGATACAGAGTCGGAGGCCGATAATGACCCGCGTACAAGCGACCCGGACGAACTTCGCGAGCTTGCTGGCCGCGCCGACTCTATCGCCTCCTCGGTCGAGCATCTAGCTGATTTATCCATAAACCATGCACCAGTGGCCTACGAACTTGCTGAGCGCCTCAGGAACCACTCCTCCGCCCTTGAGGGGATGGCAGCCGAGAACGAACCCCCAGAGCCCGAGGGCGACGAAGGGTATTCGAGAGGAGAGGAATCAGCGATGACATTTGACATAGCGCTGCTGTTTTCGGAGCTCTGAGGTAAGGCGCGGGGAAAGCCCCGGCCCGCCCTTAACCCCCCTCCCGCCGCATGGGAGATGCCAGCTCGACACGAGTACGCCGGTACGAGTGCTGGGGACGAACCCCGTTCTTTGCGAGGAAGAAGAAGCGAACGGCAGTGCTCAGGCAGCAAGTAGCGGGGGCTGTGGTAGGGGGCGTAAAGTCAAGCTATAACTCCCAGCGAAGATCGTCCTCGTATTTCCCACATAACCTTGCCGAGCAGGTTCATCTCTAACATCAGGTTCCAAGCTTCGATCGCCACCCGCTGGAGTTCGACATCAGAGGGATACAATGTCGCGAGTTCAGAGGTGCTCTGGACGACGGGGAAGAAGCTGAAAAAAAGAGCTATCTCGACAACGTCGTTCATGTACTTCTTCTCTCGTTGACCCTCGGTGTGAAGCCTCCTGAGCGGAGACCGTTCCCAAAAGGCCACCTTAGTCATCCAGGATTGGGCAGAACCGTGAGCATAGGCACAGAGGCGCTTGTACTCCGGGTAGAGACGCCTCAGCATCTTCTGACGGTCCGGATGGGTGACTTGGCTGATAACCGAGCCAGGCGTTGGGAAGGATTTAATTTTAACGGGCTGCATACCTGCGGGAAGAGGAGTCCCAAGCTCTTCAAGCTCTACCGTGGCTTTCTCCTTGTCGGTGACCCCGGATGCTTGTCGAAGCTCTTCCATCAATGGGAGAGCAGTGTGGTTGAGGTATTCGCTGAACCGCGGCAGTCCCTGTCGTTCCAGGCGGTCGAGCAGGTAGAGGACGTAGGCGTCTCGCCAGAAGCTCTTGACGTAAATGTCGACGAAGCTCGGGTCCTGGACTAGGAGACAGACCGAATAGAGGGCTTCCAGCTGCATCCTGGCTAGCGCGACGGCATCCACGCACTCAGGAGAGTTCATTCCTTTTGCTATCAGGTTTCTGATGGTGGTGTGAGTGAATCTCATCGCGTCGAACATCCAACCCAGGTGAGCGGCTTGAAGCGGAGAATAGCCTGGAGGTGGGGTCCTCAGTGCGGTCGTCGCCGCAGCCGCACACTGCTTGACATGACCATCGAGTACCGGAACATCCAGATGGCGATCAAGGTCGATGTCCTGGGTGTTCGGCCACGCGACATCAACTATTCTGATCTTCTGCACGGCTGCGGCTCCTTTGGTGCCGATGGGCGGCCCGTGTCCTTAAGCCTTTGGCTTTCGCAGGGTTGATCCGCGAAGATACAGGCAGTAGACCGAGAGTGCGCACTCTCACGGCGACTTCCACAGGAGTGTGGAGCTGGTTTTGAACGAGCTGGAGAAAGAAGGGTCACGGGCTCACGGATCGTTCGACGAAAAAGAATCAGCACGAGAACTGCTCGGCGATCGAGTGCATGAGCGCGCGCCCCTCGACGGTCGAGAGCGCGCGGCGCCGAACCAGCTCTTGAATGGCCAGGATTCTTAGCCTGATCCGGTCGACGCTGTTGAGGTTTTTGAAATCGATCATATAGCTTGTCCCTTCGGTTCCAACCTTCCCTCAGTCATGGCCTCACCGGCATCATCGCTTCCTCGGTGGAGGGCCCTTGCCTCCGCTCACGCCAATCGGGCCGTCCGCCATCAATTTTGGTTCTCGCATCATGTATTCTTTAACGTTCGTCACAACTATTCCTGGATACAGCCTTCCGACAACAGGCAGCCTCCATTCGACTCCATCTGGTTTGGACCAGAATGTCTGCTTTCTGACTTCTTCAAAGCGGCTGAGAAAGTATGAGAGATGCTTCACGCAAGGTTGAATTGGTGGTTGGTATGGATCTACTTCAAAGTATCGACCAGTCATTCTGGCGTTACATCTACTTCCTAGAGGATGATCTTTGTTACAACCGCCAAACTCGTGATAGCAAGGTTTCGCTTTTGGAAATTTTCTATACTTCATTACTGGCTCCTCGTCGCGTCACTCATAAGCCCATCCTCCATCGCTAAGCACGATAGCCGAGCACCCGAGCCTGATCTTAGGCCATCATAAAACGAACTTGCGCCAGCACACCAGAAGCCTCGATTAGCGAAGCTAGGCCATTTTCGCCATTTCCGAGACTAAACGACCTGTCTGCTCCCCGGCGGGAGCGAAAGTTTGAAAATCGTAGCGGAAAATCCTCCCTACCCCGACCTAAGCCAGTCCGCTAGTCGCGCGGCATTAAGCCGAGCCGCGAGGTATCTCTCCCCGGGGCTGGTGTGGCTGCGCCGAGGCGTTTGGCCCGATTCGCGATAAAACTCAATCTTGGCCGTCTCGTAGTATTCCCGGAATTTCTTGAGGCGATAGGTGTTCTTCAGCTCCTGCTCGGTGAACATCACGTTCCGGCTCCAGAGCGCTCGCCGGAGCGGTGTCCCGCGTCCGACCATTTGTGCGACCTCCTTGAGCCAGGGTGGCTCCTTGCAGGGTCTGCCCCGCCGACGAGGGGGTGCGGAGTTCGTTTGATTGGTCATGCTGTCACCTCCTCGCCCAAAACGGGGTTAGAGAGTGGCAGCGATACGACCTGGGTTTTGGCGGACTGCGGTGCTCGCTTGACCGGAGGCTGGAAATTGATGAAGGGGTGTACTCCAGCATCTCGCCACAGACCGGCGCGGACCTGGTGGATGGCGTGTGGCGAAATACCTTCCTCTCGCGAACCTTACTTATCGTTTTGTACTAAACGAAATTCCGAGAAATCCTCACAACAGCCTGGCTGAGCTTCTGCCCTTTCAGTACCCGCAACGAGGACTGACAGACCATCGACGGGTGACAGCATACGGCAGCGGAAGCCAGCCAGGCGAACCAGCACCGAGACAGATGCCGGAGCTGGAAGGAAGAGTCTGTCCGGGGTCCAGGGGCAGAGCCCTGGTGGGGTTCGGGGCGAAGCCCCGAGGTGTTCCCCATCCTTGATACCCCAAGTTGTGCCTTAAGAAAGGGAATATGACTGAGACTTTGAACCACGAAGATGGATGCGGTTGCTGGCGGTGCCTCTCGAATCAAATGGGTCGATATATTGACTCGCTTGGTTCTCAGACTGTCCCGGGGGTGTGGCAGGTGTTCGCAACTATCACCTTCAGAACTTTAACCTACCCTTGGCAACGAGGTTTTCCGACAGGGGGGAGCGGACGACCAAAAGCTGATTTTGCTCACCATCTTTTCGACAGGTTGATCGATCACTTGGAAAAAGAAATCGGTTCTCGCGTTGATTACGTCGTTGCCGATCAGCTTGGCGACAGGGGCGGCAGGCTGCACCAACACGCAATTCTATCTGCCGCAGGGTTGAACGAATATTCACGAACCGACATATGGGAATGGTTAAAGGAAAGAGCTGGGTGGAGTCGAGTTCTTCCATTCGAGCAAGGCGCAGCGTTCTACATCTCCCGATATATCGGTCGCGACATGGAGCGTTGCGAATGGAACCTAAGAATCGGAGAACGTGAGCTCTACGATATTGATCCTAGCATCGTCGGAAGAATGGTAGTCGTGCAATCAAGCGACCTCCCTAAGTCTTTCTATCACAATTCATTCAGTGCACGTAAACGCTGAACGTAGGATCGAATCTCTATTGCCAAATCAAAGGAGAGCAAATGAACGACACAACGTCATTCCAAACATTAAACAGCGATCAACCCGACCAAAGCTCAACAAATAAAGAGGCCACTCGGATCGTCATTTATTGCGACGGGGCAGGCTGTAGACCTAACGGAGCAGGATCAGGATTCGCATGGATCCAGCCGGATATTAGCGAACGGCATATCGAACAGATCGATGGATTATCAAACAATCAGGCTGAATACCATGCACTGATATCAGCGCTCGAATTCATACCCGATGGAAGCGCCGCAAGGATTTTTACAGATTCCGAACTGATGTGTTCTCAAGTCAACGGTAAATACAAAGTTCGCAATACAAACCTTAAGAACCTGTTCATTCGAGTTAACGAACTAATAAGGACGAAGCATTTGAAAATCGATTTGCAATGGGTTCCACGCGAAAAAAATTTGGCCGGAAAGCTTCTCTGAGGTCACTGGTGGCCTTGCAACGTTAACGTTAGGGGATCCTCGACGATGGCGTATCTTCCATGTTTTTTATGCGGAAATAAATTGCAAAAGCGCGAAGACAAACACAGCAAACCGTATTTCGTTTGCGATCCGTGCGGAACTCAGTTTTTTATTCGCAGAAAACAAGGAATTCAACGTTTAGATAATTTGTTGCGCGCGTCCGAGCGACATGCGATTCCGTTCGAGCACGCAGCCGAACGTATTTTTGAAATACAAGCCCTCTTGAGCGAAATTGATGGCACCAAGCAACAGATCACCAAACTTAACGACGAAATTGACTATTTTTTCCCAGATCAAGATAAAGTTCGCGCTCTCGAAGCGATCAAGAAAAGACTGAAAGAAATCTTGAAGCACCTTGATGAGATATGCACAAAACGCGGATCGACCGACACTTCACAGGCGATTTCGCGGGCACGTAAGAGCACTTCGATATTTGCTGCCGATGAATGGTGGAAATCGAATCAGTAAACCGGCGATTCTTGAATTAACCATTGAAAAAGATTCGTAAACGCAACTGCGAAATATGCGTATACTTCCCAGCACGGAAAAGCAAGGCGAGCTAGCCCAGTTAGGAGGCTGGCAAAAAGAAATGGCTCGCCGACGTTATCAGAAGGGAAATATCCGCAAACGCGGCAAACGAACACCTGTGTGGGAGCTGCAGTGGTGGACAGATTGCATCAATGCAAATGGAACCATCGGACGGAAACGAGAATCAGTCATTCTTGGATCTGTCGCGAGCATGACTCGACGGCAAGCGCAAAAAGCAGCCGACGAGCATCTTCGTCCGTTAAATCTCGGGAAGGTGACACCATTTTCCGCGATTCCATTTCGCGAGTTCGTGGACAAGTATTTCCTCCCGAACTTCTTTCCAACATTGAAACTTTCAACGCAGCAACGTTATCGCCGAACACTCAACAAGCATCTTTTACCTGCTTTTGGAGATTCTCGTCTTTGCGACATCGGAACATTAGATTTGCAGCAATTCGTGCTGCAGAAAATGAACGGTGGTTTGGGTTGGCAATGCGCCGATCACTATCGCAATCTGATGTCGAAGATCTTCGTCACAGCCAAGAAATGGAATTTCTTTGCCGGAGACAATCCCGCTATAGGGGTCGAGTTGCCGGAAAAGAAGGCGGTTCGGGAAAAGCATGTGCTTCTGCCGGACCAAATACCCTCTTTATTGGCTGCGCTCGAAGAGCCCGTCCGCACGATGGTTTTGGTCGGAGTGCTGACAGGGCTAAGAGTTGGCGAAATTTTGGGACTACGCTGGAGGGATGTGGATTTCAACTCCGGCGAAATTCGAGTCGAGCAGGCCTGCTATCGAGGTCTGATCGGTACGCCCAAAACCAAGAACAGCCGCCGTACCCTTCCCATGCCGGAATCTCTCCAAGACGCGTTAAAGCGTCTGTGCGAGAAATCTGCATCGGGAGAGCATCTGGTTTTTCAAACCCGCAATGGCACTCCGTTCAGCGATACCAACCTGCTCCATCAGCATTTGAAGCCGGTTGGCAAGAAACTGGGGATGCCCTGGCTCAACTGGCACACGCTGCGCCGAACTCACGCCACGCTTTTTCAGCACGCGGGAGGAACGCTCAGAGAAGCACAAGCGCAGTTGGGTCACTCGAAGATGTCCACAACCCTCGAAATTTACACAATCTCGATTCCCGCGGCACAGCGCAAGGCAGTCGAAAATCTTTCGGATTTGGTGACCAATGGTGACGAGTTGGCCAAACTCGGAGAGAACCTGCCGCTCGCGAGTGAGCGGATTCAATGAGAGAAATGGTAGGCACGAGGAGACTCGAACTCCTGACCTCTACCGTGTCAAGGTAGCGCTCTAACCAACTGAGCTACGCGCCTACATGAACCGTTTCAGCAGTTTACCAAACTTCAATGGATGTGAAGCGACGGTTTACACCCTGTAAAACGTCACCTATAAATTTAGTTTACCGCGTTCGAATCGTTCCGCCAAATCGACTTCATCATCAATTCTTGCGCCGCGAACATGGGCGACTTCACTGCCAAGAAAGTTGATTAGGCTGTAGTTGTAGCGGCAACCTGTCAACCAAAACTGGGCGGATATCCATTTGCCACATCGTCCCGCTCGGTAAGCCTTGTTGACTGTCGCGTTGGCAAGCGGTTAGAGAAGCTGGCAAATTCAGACAAATGCAGACCGCCACGAGAGATCCATTCCCATCCAAACGGATAAACTTGTGCCGGTTCAAGATCCTATCTTTTTGCCATGTAGCCGTGCCTGCGCCGTCTCAGTTTTACAAGAATTCTCAGCCTCGAGTTGGAAAACCGGATCGCTGAGAAACTCGCGTTAGAGACGATCAAATCTTTCGCCACAGCGCAGAATGCGAAAGGGTTGCGCTAGGCGTCGACAGGCGTTGGCAAACGCATCTGGAGTCGCCGTGTTGAACTCAAACATATCGAAATGGCAGGGGATAACGAGGTTTGCGCCGATATCGTGCGCCAACTGTGCGGCTTCCGGTCCCGAAAGATTGCCCGGGACGCGTCGTTCTGGAGCCCGACCGTTGATGGGAAGAATCGCGACGTCGACTGCGAAGGGACGCAGCTTCTCCGCCATCCCGTCGTATCGCAGCGTGTCGCCACTGTGGTAGAGACTCCAGTCGCCGAATCGCAAAACGTAGCCCAGAGCTTTCACGTGTCCGTGCTCTTCGCGCTCCACGGTTTCGTGCGCGGAGGCGACGCCGTGGAATCGAATCCCTGACAGTTCGATCGAACTCCCTTCATCGAGCCCAATCGGCGACGGAGGGTCGATCTTCAGACGGTCCGCCACGAACGCTCGGTTGGCTTCCGGGATCACGAGCCTGAGCGATGGATTTCGCGCCAGGATCGGGCCCAGGGTTTCAGCGTCAAGATGATCGGTGTGGTTATGCGAGGAAGTCGCGATGTCGACGAACGACAACTGTGCCGGATCAATGACTAGTTCGGTCATCCGTACATGCGGCTTGTCGGTCTGGCTGTATTTCCGTGTGAGCGAGTCTGAGAGGTAAGGATCGAGCAGGACATGAACCCCCTGCCATTGCAGCAGGAATCCGCTTTGTCCAAGCCACCAGAGCCGGAAGCCGCGATCATTCTCTTCTCCTGCGCGAATATCAGCGAGCAGCGCGGCGTGGGACTGCACCGGTCGAATCACGCGAATCCCAGTTCTTTCCGGACGATGGCCACGCCCTGGACCATATTGACGAGTTTCTGCCGGGCCGCCCAGCGGGCGGTCTGACTTAGTCCGCAGTCGGGCGCCAAAGAAAGTTGGCCGGCAGGCGCGTGCTTGAGGCAACGACGCACACGCTCAGCTACGTCGAGTGGAGTTTCGATGTAATAGTTTTTCACGTCGATGATTCCGACCGCTACGTCGATGCCGCGCTTCGCGATTTCTCCGATCAGTTCGATTTCAGCGAATTCGCGGCTTGCCATCTCGAGATGGATTTCGTCCACGGGCAATTCAAAGAACGCCGGGAACAACGGCGCGTAGCGGCGTGGGGCGACCGCGCGTGCCTTGTAATTGCCGAAACACAAATGGGTGGAGAGACGACATCTGCCGACGATAGGTTTGACGGTTCCTGCAAAGACCCTTACGAAGCGGTACGGATCCTCGCGATATCCGTAGCAGCTCATGGAAGGCTCGTCGAGGGTAATCTCCTGGCATCCAGCTTCCACCAGTTGCTCCAGCTCGGTGCGGACGATCGGGACCAATGCGTCGGTGATTTCCCAGCGGCTGGGGTAAGCTCCGCCGGGCTCGATGCGGCCGCTGAGCGTGTAGGGTCCAGGAACGCTGGCCTTGAGCACAGGTCCGCCAGGCGGGGCGATCTTCTGCAACAGTTTGAATTCAGCGACCGCGCCCAGCCCATGCTTGGAGACAATCGTTCCGGTGACGGGATATTTTCCCCGCTGATCGTGGGCCGGCGGGCCGAACCGGCGCGGGAAAAATGGTGTGGCACGAATGCCCTCCAGCCGCCCGTAGAAAGAAAGGTTAAAGTCGTAGCGGCTCTGCTCACCGTCAGTGATTACGTCGAGGCCCGCGACAAGTTGATCGTGGACGGCTGCGTTGACCGCGTCCGTGCGCATTTCTTCGATGTCGGCCTCGCCAAACTCGTCCAGGTGCGCCGAGGCAAACTCAAGCCATCCCGGAAACGGATAGCTGCCGATCACCGTGGTTCTCAGAGGACGGCGTTCCTTGGCCGCGCGCTGCTCGTCAATGGCGGCGTCGGCTGTGGATTCCGTCGGTTTCATAGCCGAAGTCATGCACTTACCGCCCATCCTCCGTCCGCAGTAATGACCTGGCCGGTGATGGGGCTCGAGTCCTTTCTCAAAAGGAAGCATGCGATCTTTGCAACCTCTTCTGCTGCGATCAGACCGTGGGTCAGAGGCTGCTTGCGTTCGATAAATTCCATGACGGTGGCATCGCCCTGTGCGCGTTTGCTCATGGGCGTCAGCACCAGTCCAGGCGCGATAACGTTGATCCGGATGCCGGCGGGCGCATAATACGCGGCAGCAGAAACCGTCATCGCATCAATCGCGCCCTTGCTCGCGGCGTAACCCACGGTGGCGAAGTGTTCCCGCTGCGGGTGCTGCGCCAGAACACTCCCGCAGTTAAGAATGGCGCCCTTGTACGAATGCCGCGTCCAGGTGCGCAGCACTTCCCGGCACATCAGGAACGTGCCCTTGGCGTTTACGTCCATCACCGTGTCCCACGCTTCCGTCGAGCATTGATGGAGCGGGCCATCGCCCAGCGAACGAGCGCTGATTCCGGCCACATTGAAGAGCGCGTCGATCTTCCCGAATCGTTCGAGGCAGGCCGCAACACCTTTGCGCACATCTTCCTCGTCCCGTACATCGGCCGCATTGAAACCCGCCCGGGGCAATCCCGCTGCCAGCGCGCGGCACTCTTCTTCTTTCTCGCCGACGATGAACACGCTGTCCTGCGCGCCCCACAAACGAGCTGTTGCCGCCGCAATCCCTGACGACCCAGTCACCAGAAGGACTTCGCTCACTTGGCCCCTATTCGAAAAGATGTTTGAGGCTCTTGCGATAGGCCTCGTAGAACGCTTCCAGTTGCTCGGCGGCGCTGGCATTTCCCACGAATTGGTGGCTGGGCAACAATGCTGGCTTCACGCCTCGCGCCAGCAGCCCTTCGGCAGTGGCGCAGCGAATCATGTTGATGATAGTGGCGCCGGTAATCGTGGAAACCGGCCCGGTACGCCACTCCAATCCCTCCAACTCGACGATGCAGTCGCCCGGTGGGCACTGGTTGTCGATGATCAAATCGGCGCAGTCGATGAGCTTCTTCCCCGAGGAATGAGCCGGCTTCGCCTGCTCGCAATGCGACTTGGATACGATGGCGATCACGGGCAGCCCTCGCCGTTGCGCTCCGGCCGCCATCTCGACAACTACTGGGCGGATTCCGCTGGTAGAAATTACGATGAAGGCGTCCTGCGGTCCGAAATGAAAGCTCTGCAGAATTTTTTCTGCGTACCCCTCATAATTTTCCAAGTAGAGCGGAGCACGCAGGCCATTCGTGCCGACGATCGACGCGTGGTTCGAGAGTGCCAGCTCGACCAGAGCAACGAAACCGGCATAGCAACCCTGCCGGGGAGTCATTTCCTCACACATCATCCGCGAGTGGCCGTTGCCAAAAAGAAAAACCAGGCCACCACGCGAGATCCTCTCCGCGCACAGATCGGCTGCTTTCTGAATTACCTCGGCTTGGGTCCGTCGCAGCTTCTCCAGCAGAACTATCGCCTGATCGAAGAATGCGAGGCCAGCCTGCTTCGAGCACACGGCGTGATCGAAAATCTTGTCTGGCACGGACGGGTCGACTCCTTGTTGCTTCGCAACCGCTTGCTGAGGATCGAGGTGAGTATAATTCAGAACGATTGTGAGCGAAACTCGATCACTCCAAGCCGAAGCGGTAGCAATCGGTCTCGATGTCGGCGCCACCACAATGAAGGCGGCCCTGGTGGGATTGCAAGGAAACATCCTGGCGAGCTTTCGCGAGGATTCGCCGCGCAGCCATTTCGTCGCTGCAAGAGTTTGTCCGCTCTGTGCGCGAACACGCAACGGTTCCAGTTCTGGGGATCGGGATCGGCTGCAAGGGAGTCATTGATGCCACTACCACGCGGGTCAACCGCTTGCCCGGCGATTTGAATTTCCTGGAAGGGTGCATGCTGCGAGACCTGGCTAGCGTGGACGGCCTGCCAGTCTGTGCCGACAACGACGCACGCACAGCCCTGGTTGGCGAGGTGCTTTGGGGGGCGGCTCGGGGGCGGCGCAATGTGGTTCTGCTCACACTCGGCACAGGAGTGGGAGCCGCGGCGCTAGTCGATGGGGTGATCGTGCGTGGCGCCTCCGGAGCGGCCTGCCACCTTGGACATGTGACCATCGACATTCGCGGCGGGCTGTGCATTTGCGGTAATTATGGTTGTCTGGAAACTTGCTTTTCTTCCCGCGCCATCGAGTCCTCTTATTTTGCACATATCCATCGCGCGTCGCCCACCCGTTTATCTATCGACAAGGCCGGTCGAACTCCCAGTACCGAGGCCATTTTTCAGGCAGCGGCGGACGGAGACCCCAGCGCACGTCGTGTGCTCGACCTCGCCTTCGAGGCTCTTACTGCCGCTCTGACAAGCTTTCTGCACATATTCGATCCCGAACTGCTGATCTTGGGAGGCAATATCTCCGCAGCCGGACCGCAGTTGCTCGCGCCGCTGCGTGAAGAGGTCGCGCGCCGCACCAGTGTCTTGCTGGGAAGGACGGTACCGATCGTTTTTCAAAGTACCGGCGGGTACGGTGGAGTTGCCGGTGCCGCGGGGCTGGTCTTCCTGCAACAGAGATTGCTGACAATTTAAAGACTGGATCCATCACTTCAACAGGGGGCCGACACCCGAGATGAACCTGACCAACACCCAGGAATCCGTCCGCGCACAGGGTGAATCGCCACAAGGATCGGCACGCTTCCTGTACCTGCCCGCAGCGGTCGCGGCTATTGGCGGGTTGTTGTTCGGCTTCGATACGGCCGTCATTAATGGTGCCATCGTATTTTTGAAGCGGCAGTTTGCGCTAAGCGATTCGCAAACCGAGTTCGGCGCCAGCAGCCTGCTTCTGGGATGCGTCTTCGGCGCGAGTCTGGCAGCCTTCACCAGCGATCGCTTCGGTCGGAAGAAGTCGCTGCTGGCGGCAGCGGCGCTGTTTACAATTTCGTCGGTTGGAGCGGCGCTTCCCCGCAACATCACGGAGTTCGTGCTCGCACGATTGATGGGCGGCCTCGCCATCGGACTTGCTTCCACGCTTTCTCCACTCTACATCGCCGAGATTGCTCCGCCGCGCATCCGCGGATTGCTGGTAAGTGTCAACCAGTTGGCGATCGTAACCGGCATTCTGCTCTCCTATAGCGTCAATTACGGTCTTACCGGAGCGGGCGCAGCGAATTGGCGATGGATGTTCGCTTCCGCAGCAGTGCCGTCGGCTTTTTTCCTGCTGGCGTTGCTCTTTGTTCCTGAAAGCCCGCGGTGGCTGGTGCAAAAGGGGCGCGAGAATGAGGCCGAGCGCATCCTCTCCCGTATCAAGGGACGCGAGAGCGCGCACGCAGAAATCCTCGCCATCCATTCGGCTGTCGCCGAAGAAAGTGGCAACGTGCTCGATCCTGCGTTTCGAAAACCGCTGATCGTCGCCGTGCTGATCGCGCTCTTCAGCCAGTTCACCGGTATCAACACCATCATTTATTACGGCTCGCTGGTTTTCCTGGAGCACGTGCCCAAGCAGACCGCCAGCACAGCGCTGTTGGCCAACGTCATGATCGGGATCATCAACTTTGTGGCCACAGTCCTCGGGATGTACCTGATCGACCGTGTTGGCAGGAAGCCTTTGATGATGTCGGCGTTCGCTGGCATGGCCGTTTCCCTGGTCGGAGTGGCTGGTGCGATTCGCCTGCAAGCTCCGGCCCTGGCGGTGTTGATTCTGGTTTTGGCTTACGTTGCCTGCTTCGCCGTCGGCATCGGCACGGGAACGTGGGTGTTGATGTCAGAAATCTGCCCGACCCGAGTTCGTGGCCGCGCCATGTCGATCGCGACCCTCTTTCTCTGGTGTGGGACGCTGCTCGTTACCCTCACATTTCTCTCACTGGTGCGAGCATTGACGGCGCCGGGTGCTTTTCTGCTATATGCCGTTATCTGTATTGCGGCGTTCCTGTTCGTCAGGATGGCGGTTCCAGAAACCAAGGGACGAAGCCTGGAGGAAATCGAGACTTGGTGGTTGGCCGGCGGTGCAGACCTCAAAAACGAATGATTTAGCCGTTCACAGTGGTTCACGAAATTTCCCAGCGTAGCGGCCTAGCGGAACTACTCTCGCCAGCGAACTGGATTACTTGTGTGGACTTCGGCAACCGTTCAACAGAACCGTTGATCTTGATCTGCCGCATTCGTGCCACTTCCGAGCCGGAGAGTCTGAGCTCGATTTCCCAGCGCCCAGCGCTAGCAGGTGCATACCAACCGCTGTAGCCGGCTCTGGATTTCTTGAACCCCAGGAGCGGGGAAGTGAACTCGTACTCCGCCAACGGAAGATCCACTTTGAAGCGAACCCCGCTTTCATGAAACTCGAGTCCCAGCAGTTTGGCTGCGCTGTAAAGCGGCCATGCGTGCGGATGCATATTCATGACCGGGAAGTCTGTCCAATTAAAACCCCAATCCGCCTGCGTCTTGTAATCAGGCGATGAAGGCTCCGCGAACATCGTCTGGCCCGGATATCTCGACAGCACGGAGTTGTAAGTGTCGGGACCGCTCCAGATGCCGTACCAGACTTCCGGATAAGCCTCAGCGTGCATCGCCAGAGAATTCTTTTTCCACTCGTCCCAAGCCTGCGCGCCATCTACCAGCGCCAGCGCCCAGATCAGCGTTCCGTTGATGGAAGGCCAAATTCCTCCGTTGGTCAGGGTTCCCACCGGAGTTCTCATCGTGGGATCGCCTGGGTTCTGTAGGAGTGCACCAATTGGTGAGGGTTTCCGTACAAATTCGTCAAGCGCGGAGACCAGGATCTTCCGCTGTTCGGGTGTGGCCGCATCCCCGATGATCGCCCATGGCTGCGGCTCCAGCCAGACATGGTCTTCGCCAATCCACCCGATGTGAGGACCCAGCCACGCGCGGCGGAACCATCGTCCCGCCCAATATTCCCGAACCGCCCGCCGTTGGCCCTCGGCCTTCGCACGTGCCTGTTCCGCGGTCTTCGTATCTCCGACATAGGCCAGCAACCGCGCATAGTGTTCCAGAACATAACAAGCCATAGCAGCATTCAGAACGCTCTCGCCTTGCCGGCGCACCTCTTCCGCCAGCGCTCGTGGAACGTGGCCCACCACCACGTCATCGTTCCAATCTCCGTTCGAGAGCCGCATGATCCCGTGCTCTCCCACGCCTAGACCTTCCACCAGATGCACGAAAGAGCGCCCCAGGAGTTCGCGAATCGTCGGGTCCGCGGGACTTGCTTCCTGACGCGGATAAGCGGGAATCCTCTGGTCAAGAAATCGCTTATCACGCGTGGCCAACACATATTCGCTCACCAACCACAGCAGCCACATATCTTGGTCACTGGGACGGAAGATAACCGGCATGGGGACGCCGCTTCCCACAATGCCGTAAGGAATGGACCCGTCCGGCTGAATTTCTTTGAGTGTGTAGCGAATGACTCCACGAACAATTTCCGGATCACTGAAGATGAAAGGCAGGGCGTGTTGCAGCGGATCGCGCGCCGCGCCCTGAAATCCCATAATGTACTGATAAACGTGCCCCTGAGAGAGAATGTGCTCGCGAAAGAAGCTGTCGTAGGTCAGGTTGCTGCGCAGGTAGTAATTGTGCCACGAGGTTTCTCTTTCGACCCACGGCTCGCCCGGCACACTCAATCGAACCCCGTCCGCTTTCCAGGCTGCGCTGGAATGTGCCCACAAATCTTTGGGGTCACCCGAATATTTTGCGACGAGCTCATTCACCTCGAATCCCTGAGGCACATACCCATATAGAAAACAGAGCGTCCGGCTTTCTTTCGGACGCAGTGGAACATGACGCTCAACCAAAAATGCGCTCGCCGGCCCAGTACTGCCTAAATCGCCGTTCAGCTTGGCTGGCGGTCCGGAGGGATGATCGACGCCGCCGCTGCCGAAGAAACCCGACGCGTCTGTGGCAAACCCATCCATGGGCGCGTCGAGCGAGACCAGAAACGTGGAGGGAGGCTTGAGATCCTCCATCGTCGCTTCCGGCGCGAGATCCGCTACAGGGGGACCAAAAAAACCGGAGGGATCCTTCTTCAGCAAGGCTTCAACCTGCTCCCACGCCCGATTCTCTTGCGGTGTACGTCCCAGGAATCTCTGCGTTTCGATGAGACCGGCATCTTTGGGCAGTGCCCGAAACTCGTGGGCGAAGCGGCCTCCAAACTGGCGCCGCAACTCCGCCGCCTTCGGTTCGTCTTCCTCACCAGCCTGCATCCACGAACGATAGGAGAACTGATAATTGTGACATCCCCAATACTCGATCCACCGGAGATCCGCGTTAACATCCTCGCGATTCGTGACCGTCACCATCGAAAACAAAACCGGATCATCTCCAAACGGCGCAAAAATCACCTGGTCAATTTCGTAGCGGCCTCCTCGTACGATCTTTCGGAAATAGCCTTCGCCCAGGATTCTGTCGAAAGAGTTGGCATGTCCCGGATAGTAGGTACTGAGTGTTTCGTTCCCATCGCTGAGGAATCCGATCCCCCCGCCATAGTGGCCATGCTCCGGCCAATAGTCGTTCAGGAATTTCGGCGAACCTTCGTCCTGCCGCACCTGCACGTAACCGTAATTCGATACCGCCGCAACCAGACGATCATTTCCGATCTGATGGGTGTGGTCAGTCGGAGCACGCCACACCTTGTGCACCGGTGACCAGGCTTTGTGGTCTGTCAATTGGTTGCAAGTGTACCGGTAAGCTGGCAAACCGAACTGATCCGTAATCCATTCCCCAAAATGACCCGATCCGTACTCCTTCGATAGACTCGCGTGCGCCTCCAAGGCGCCCTTCGGCGATCCATTCTGAAGCGTGGCGTTCAACCTCGAGAGGCTCAGCGTATGACATCCTCCAATGGCCACGATGCCAAGAAACTGGCGTCTATTCATAATCGGCTCCCGCAGTTTCGCTGCCTCTGTTGCTATACATGATGAATAATAGTGATGACTTTGACTAGTACTTTGCGGACTCGAAGACTAGTCTTGCGCATCAGGAAAAATCTCAATCAACAATAAATGTACATCCATTCACTATCTCGGGCCCTCTCGATCCACCGCCATCAGCTATGCAACCATCTTGCGCGCAACAGCAAGGGTTGCTCGATTCGCGTTCCCTTTCTTTCTTCTCGTTTTCATAGACCAGCGCCAAATCGTGATCGGAAGCTTTGCCGCTTCCACCAGGCAACTCTGGATATGCTTGTTGCGTTGTCGAGAAAGTAGGGTGCGACAACTACCAACGCAGAACTTGCAGACCATGTGTTTGAAAGAGCGTGCGAGATTCGAGGAGGGTTGACGATCGGCCCCGTCAAGATATGGCGGAATGGAACCTGTTTCGGCAGCAGCAGGATTTGCTCGAAGCGATCGCTCCGACGATTTTTCTTCGAGGCGCTGTCACCGAAGCTGGATAAAAACCCGGAAGAGACGGAACTCGGCCTGCTGACAGCCGTGCTCCTGAGATTAAGCCCGAATTGTCCGTCAGCACTAGAGTCATCCGGCCGCGACCAACTCGGTGACGATGCGCCCAAACATGCTTGCTCAGTTAGAGACTTACCAACGGCAGGGTACGGTACCGCTTGCCGGTCAAGCGAAACAATGCATTCACCACGGCGGGGGAAATGACCGGAACCGGTGGTTCGCCGCATCCTGAGGGTTTTTCTGTGCTCGGAACAATGTGAACGTCGACGGCAACCGGTGCGTCGATTATGTACGGTGGAGTGTAGCCGTCGAAGTTGTTCTGCTCCGCATGGCCGTTCTTAAAAGTGATCGCCCCTTTCGCCATCAATTGCGATACGCCGAAGCTCGTGCCAGCCTGAAACTGGCTCTCGATCGTCAGGGGATTCACTGCGATGCCGCAATCGAGCGCCACGGTTACACGATGGATCTTCGGACGCTTGTTCTCGATCGAGACATCCACGGCACACGCAACGTTGGTCCCGAAGCATTCATGACATGCAACTCCGGCGGCGTGGCCCTCCGGGAGGTGATTCCGCCACGAAGCGCTTTTTTCGTCCATCAGATCGAGCACCGCGCGAAGCCTCGTTTCATCCGATTTCAGAAGCTTCCGGCGATAGGCGATCGGGTCCGCTTTCGCACGACTGGCGAGCTCATCGACCAGCGTTTCCATCACAAAGGCAGTGTGTGTGTGCCCGACGGAACGCCACCACAGTACCGGCACGTTCGGCGTGGGGTGATGCGCTGTGACCGTGAGGTTCGGGATTTCGTAAGGATTGTCGGCGGCGCCCTCGACCGCAGTTTCATCGACTCCATTCTTTATGAGCATGGAAGCGAACGGCGTGCCCGCCACGATAGATTGTCCTACGACCACATGTTTCCATGCCAAAGGCATACCGTCCGCTCCGATCCCAATCTCGATCCGGTGCACAAACATGGGACGATAGTAGCCGCCTTGCACGTCGTCTTCGCGGGTCCAGATGAGTTTTACAGGAATGCCTTTGTAACGTTTGGCGATGGTAGCCGCCTCGCGCTGCACATGAGAGTCAGGCGTCGCTCTTCTCCCGAATCCGCCGCCGGCCATTTCGGTGTGAAAGGTAACCTGTTCCGGCTTCAGGCTGAGGATTTCGGCGATAGCCATTTGATCGAAGGTTTGGAATTGAGAACCGGCCCAGACCTCAGCGCGCTCACCATCAAACCGGATGGTGGTGTTCAATGGCTCCATCGGAGTGTGAGCGAGGTAGGGAAATTCGTATTCCGCCTCAAACCGGTTGGCGGCGCTGATGCCATCCAGCACGCTGAGGTCGCCGCGAGTTACTGCAACGTTGCCCGGGGTGGCAGCTAACTCTCTATACTTTTCCCGGAGTTGCTCAGTGTCGGCCGGCTCGACTCGAGAGAGATCCCAATCGATGGAAAGGCGATCGCGCGCCTGTTTGGCGGTCCAGAACTTGTCCGCTACCACGACTACTGCGGTTCCCCGGCTGATGGTAGGGATTTCGAACACATCCATCACACCGGGAATGCCCCGCGCCGCCTTGTCATCGATTGATTTGGGTGTCCCACCGAAGATAGGAGGGTGTGCCACAACTGCAACCTTCATTCCGGGCAAGTCGAGGTCGAGACCGAACTTCAGGGAGCCATCGCACTTCGGACGGCTGTCGAGCCGCGGCGTCTCCTTGCCAATCAGCTTGAACTCGGATGCTTTTTTGAGCGGCACATTCTCCGGCACAGGCACGCGGGCAGCGGCATCAGCGAGTTCGCCATAGGTCGCGGACCGGCCCCCAGGGCCGTACACAACACTGGCTTCAGTCCGACATTGAGCCCCCGGTACCTTCCATTGTTGCGCGGCAGAGGCGACCAGCATGGCGCGGACTTTTGATCCCAGTTCGCGGTACTGCTGAAAAGAATGCGCAATCGAGCCCGAGCCGCCAACCATCTGGATCCCAAACACGGGATCCTTATAGACATCGGCCGCCGGGGCGAGTTCGGCCACTACATGCGCCCAGTCAGCGTCCATCTCATCGGCCAACAGCATCGGTAGCGAGGTCTGCACTCCCTGGCCGAACTCAAGGCGATTCACCTGAATCACAATCTTGCCGTCTCGCTGAATGTGAACGAAGGCATCGGGAGGATACATCTTCGCTTGCGGAGCCTGAGCCTGCACTGGGAAATCGAGATAGAGAGCGACGATCAACCCGCCGGCAGCCGTCGCCGAGACGCGCAGGAAACTGCGGCGGCTGAGAGCTGATTCCGAACTCAACATGGTGGTCGCGGACATGGTGTTCTCCTCCTTTACGCCAGCTGCTGTGCAGCAGTCTTGATCGCTTTGCGGATGCGAACATACGTGCCGCAGCGGCAAATGTTTCCGCCCATCGATTCCTCGATATCCTCGTCCGTGGGTTTCCGGCGACTCTTGAGCAACGCCACAGCGCTCATGATCTGACCGCTCTGGCAGTAGCCGCACTGCACCACGTCCTCCGCCACCCAGGCGTCTTGAACGGCGCGGCCCACGCGATCTTCCCCGATGCCCTCGATGGTCACGATCGGCCGGTCGCCGATCAGTGAAACCGGAACCACGCACGAGCGAGTCGCGACTCCCGCCAGGTGCACGGTGCACGCTCCGCATGCCGAGATGCCGCAACCGTATTTGGTGCCGGTCATCTTCAGATCTTCACGCAGCACCCAAAGCAGCGGGGTACCCGGGTCCGCGGCGACTTCTCTCGTTTGACCGTTTACCGTCAGCTTGTAAGTTTGCATATGAGCCTCCGAGTTCAAGGGTTCTGTGGGCAAGGCATTCCAGCATCGACCCACGTCCGCGTGGCGGCAACAAATTGTTCGTGGGTGAGCGGCGGCAGAGATCGCGCAGTGCCGTCGTGGCGGCGTCCCGGCTGGAATGCCCAGAGCACCAAAGGCTCCTGCTCATGGTGCCGCAAGATGCCGGGGCCGTCTAGGCTGCCATTCTTGGAGTGATCGGTAAGAGACCGGCAAACCGCTGTGCTCGACAGGATGTTGTCGTTGATGTCCTGCCACTTCATGGAAAGAGGCGCCAGGTGCCAGTTGTAAGCCCCGGGAACACCGGTGCTATCCGCGTTAGCCGACTGATGACAGGTAGCACAGTTCAGGCCCGGCACGCCCTTGCCTCCCGGGCCGCGCACGACGTTGAACAAATGACGGTGACGGTCGTCGCCTTGCTCCGGATAGTTCGTGGCGGTGTGGCAATTGATACAGCGAGGAGTTGTCAGCACAGAATAGACCTGCTGCCAGGCGGCGAGACCCGCTTCACCCGTTGTTGAGGCAGCTTTTTCACTGGATCCTTGGGCGGGGGAAAGTGTGCTTGACCACGCGAGGCATGCGATCAGAATGAGGAGAGCGCACAAACCACGGAATGCTGTGTCGGAGTACACCATGCGGACCTCCGTTTCTAGTCCAACCTCATTGTCTGCGCACAAGCATATCCGATTGATCGTACTCTACAAAAGAGGCGAGAAAAGCCGCGCCAAGTAATGGGAGCGGATGCCTTGAGCACTATGTGATCCAGAGGTCAGAAGGCCAGTAACGAAGAACTAGACTCTGGCGAGTATTCGGTCACACGGAGTTTATCCGCTGATGGCTCGTAGCGATTAGTGACGAGAAGTCGACTTGTCGGAAGAGAAGCGAACGATCTCGGCTGGAGGACGGGGGAGAATCGCCGTGGCACAGGGCCATGCTGGGCAAGTCAGGGGCAGCGAAGAAGTGGATGCAGGTTCTACCGTTTTGATCGTTACCGGCCCCCGGTAGACATCTCAGGTTTGCCTCGCCTCGATCTACCATACTTCGATCTCTCGGAGAGTTTCCCAGGGCCGATCTAGGTTTCTTCGGGTCTAATAACGAATCAGGATTTCGAAAGATCCTCATCGCGTCAGTACTTCTGGATTGTCGATACTCTCCGTAATCTCATCCGATGCTTCCCAGGAGCCCGTTTGTGGATAGCTTCCGGTTAAACGACGATAGGGCTCCGGAATCGCCCGCGTTTCGCTCAGAATTCCAGCCGCGCCTGGAAGGCGATCATGCGTGGACTGTTATCGCCGCCCAACCCGACGCCTAGCAAGCCGGTCGGTGGAGAAGTTGTGGACGTGACCGCTCCGAATCCACTCTGCGTGGACGGGTTTTTTGGAATTCCGGCCTGTACCACGCTCGGCAGCGCAAAATTCGGATGGTTGAAAACATTAAAGAACTGCCCCTCAAACCGCAGCTTCACATGCTCGCTCAACGGGAACCATTTTGTCAGGTAGAAATCGCTCCAAAGAAAATCAGGACCGCGCACGGCATTGCGGCCGAGGTTCCCGAACTGGCAATTCTGCGGGCTGTCCCCGCCATAGCACTGCCCTGTACTCGGATCGACCGCCGACACAAATGCATCCGGATTAAGCCACTGCAATGTTCCCGCCTGCGTTACCCCCGGAATCGGACGATGGTCGTACAGCGGAGCGCCAGGAACTACACTGGCGAACTGCGGTCCGCTGCCCTGGACGATGCCGTTTCCGTTTGCTGAATAAGGCGTACTCAACACTGAGAACGGAACTCCGCTGTGCCAGAACGCTGTCCCGGATATCTGCCAGCCGTTGAGTGCATAACCCAGCGAGTGATTCCGAACCTTGACCGGTAGCTGATAAACATATTGCGCGTTGAGATTGTGCCGGATGTCATAGTCGCAAGGACCATAATCGCGGGCCAGGTCTCCCGGCAGCGGCGAGAGAATTCCTCCGGCAGAAAAGGAAAGGAATCCTCCATTCGAGACCGTATCCATGCAGCGGCTCCAGGTGTAGTTGACCTGCCCTTGCAGGCCATGTCCCAGGCGCTTCATCGCCCTCAGTTGCAGGCCGTTGTAGTGACTGTTCGCGCCGGTGGCGAACTGCGTCACCGCGCCGAATCGTGGATCGGTTGACTGCAGGTACGGAAACGGCGCAAAACAGCCCTGACATACGTTCTGGTAGCCGTTGACTTGGGTTGAGTACGGTTGATTCACAGCTCGCGTGCCTACGTACTGCGCTTGCACACTGGCCGTCGTTCCGAATTGATGTTCCATCCCTAGGCTCCACTCCATGAAGTAGGGGGCGTGGAGTTTGCCATTCGGGACGGCCGTGATTGCTACCGGAGGAATACAGCTTCCGGGACTGGATTGTGGAGATGCGCACGAAAGCTGTCCCTGGGGAAATCCCGAAGTAAAAACCTGATTTGCCGCGATCGTTGCGTCGACTGCACTGTCAGGCACACCGGGCGCGATGAGCGTGCCGCCCACAGTTCCGAGGAGACCTCCCTGAAACGTCTTGTCGTAGGGAGGATTGGCGCCGATCAGATCGGCAACGCTACCCGGCAAAATATCACTGAAGATTCCAAAGCCGGTTCGGAGCACAGTATTCGGTTCGAATTGCCACGCAATCGCGGTTCTCGGCTGCAGCATGGCCAGCGGCGTCGACGAAAACAGATTGCCGAGATGAGTCTGGATGGTCTCATTCAGCGGTTCATTCACGTCGTGCGAGATGGAACCGAAGGAGCCGCGAAGACGCGCGACCTGATCATGAGGATTCAGCGGATTGGAATTGAAGGTGTCGCGTAGACCGAACGTCCAGGTTAGGGTGCGAGTTACTTTCCAAGTGTCTTGCGCATAGACGTCGAGATTGAGAAAGTTGAAGGGCTCATTGGCATTCGAAGGAAACGTCTTCGATGCCGTGTTTGCGACTCCATCGATGAATTGCTGTAAGGTCGCGTAGGTCACGGTAGGAACCGTGCCTTCTCCGAAATCGTAATCGTTCAGGCGGAAAATACGCGCATTGGTTCCGAACCGCAGTTCATGAGCGCCGCGGCTCCACGCGAGATTGTCATTGATGAAGAATCGGGACGCGCGCCGGCCTTGAATCCAGGTGTTGTCGAGCCCTCCAATGGGCGTAAACGGGTTCGCTCCGCTGCCCTGCAACACGATCGGAAAAGCCGACAGAGTCTTCTGAAGGTTGCTCGGTCCAAAGAGGCTTTCGTACCAGGAGAATGCCGGATTGAAATAGTTCACTAGGTTCTGCGAGAAGACGTGCGTGTGCCCAGCGGCAAAAGAATAGAGAGGCTGCGGCGAAATCGCATCGAATACCGAATTGATAGGGTCCGTCCACGCGGCTTGCAGACCGGTGTCCGACTGAAAGCGAAACCAGGCCGTATCTTTCTGGTTGATGTTGTAGTCAACGCGGACCGTCTGCACCTGTTCATGATCGTCGCTGGAATGCGAAACGCTTTGCCGGTTGGCGCAGCCATCCCCGGCGGCGCCCAGCGGGCAGCCAAGTATCGCAGTGGCTGTGCCGCTGGTATTTCCGTACAGCGAGAACATCTGTTGGTAGAACGGAACTAAGGCAGAAGGAAGCCGCTGCAGGACGTACTGTTGGAATGGCGCACTGGGAACGATCGTCGGCGTGACGATGGGCAGTGCGATCCGAACCCATTCGCTGTCGAAGAAAAAAAAGAGTTTGTCGTGCATAATCGGCCCGCCGAGGCTCCCTCCAAAGTGATTCACGGTCGATTTGGGCTTGTGGTTCCCGGGAGTCGCGTTGGTGAAGTAGTCCGCTGCGTTCAGTAGCGAGCCATTCCACAGCTCATAGAGATTGCCGTGAAACTGGTTTGTGCCAGACTTGGTGACGTAGTTGATCTGGGATGCTCCATACCGTCCCTGATCCACGGAATACGAAAGCGTATTGACGGTGACTTCCGAAATCGAATTCAATCCGAGTACCAGGTTGGTTGAGAGACCGCTATTGAGATTGGTGAGCGGGTCGTTCGTTTCTAACCCATCCACGATGTAGCCATTGGAGAGAGCGGGGAGTCCGTTGAACTCCACATTTCCATAGCCGTTGCTGCCGCCCACGAAGTCGTTGCTGCTCCCCGCCGTATTGATCAGGGCACCAGGCGCAAATTGCAGCGGGTAGGTCAGGTCGCCGCCTGGATTGGGAAGGTCTTCCAGCGCCGGCGCATCCAAAGTGGTAGATGTGTTCGCGTTTTCCGGGTTGATGATCGGAGCCTCGCTATTTACCTCCACGGTTTCATTGGATCGGGCCACCCTAAGAGTGAAATCCACACTTTGCTTCTGGCCTAACCCCGAAATGACGTTGTCGTTTTGCCCCGGATTGAAGCCTTGTGCTTCCGCTCTAACCGAATACGTGCCCGGCTTTAGCTGTGGAAAGTTAAACCTTCCTGCGTCATCGGTCCGGGCACTGCGCTTTAGACCCGTCTCGTTATTCGTGATGATCACAGTGGCGCCGGCTATCACCGCATTGGCTGTGTCTCGAACTTGGCCAACGATGGCACTGGTGGTTTCGCCTTGTGCGAGCGCTTTCAACGGATGAAGACAGGCCACCGTGAATACGAGAAAAGCAAAGTAACCTGCCCGCGCCATGGATTACCTCACTGATTTGTCCCAGGGGTAGGGGCGCCCTTGTTTGATTATTAACCGGCGATTATTCTCCGTAGTTAACCACAGTTAATTAAAACATGCAAGGACGGAAGGGGATACTGGACAACCCCGGCGATTTTGTCCTTGCGGCAGGCAAAGTGGAAATTACTCCGGGCCTCGAAGTCGGCTTGTAGGCAGTGACCCCGCAACTACGTCAAGCGTGTTTAAGAGGATCAGTCCGGATCGATCAGTGAGCTCGCCAGGATGGCTTCGCGGTGATGGACTCCGTTTTGCGTACCTACGACCTTGGATCCACCGTGGTATGTGCTTTATCAGCTGGCCAACGAGGGACCGACGATGCAGCGCGATCTGGTGCGCATGCTCCAGATCGAGAGGGGGCCACGCTGAGCGGGATCGTGGCGACATTGGTGCGCAAGCGTCTCGTCGATCAAACGCCCGACTCCGAGGATCAGCGTCAACGAATGCTTCGCATCACCCGCTCTGGCAAGAAGCTTTGGAAAGAGTTGCCCGATCCGTGTGACCTTATTCTCGCAGTCGCATTCGACGGTGCCGACCCCGCGGAGTTGGCGACAGCTCGTCGTGTGCTGCAGGCCGCAAGCCAACGCCTCAACCAACACATATCAGAAGGAAATCAAGCATGACAATCGTAGTGACTGGTTGCAAAATCGCAAGTACAACTTTTGGATTTCCAAGACTCAGCTTCATAACTTCCGGTCAAGGGCCCTTCAACTTCAGTAATTTTGAAGCTGCTTCGAAACGAGTATACTCATCGATCTACGGGGATTAGAATGCGTGTTCAATTCGTGGCGGCTGTCGTTGTTGGACTCACCTTTATGCTAGGGCGTGTTTTTGGTTGTACGTGCGGTGCGCCAACAGCGCGGGTCAGGACTGCATCAGAGTTGGCTGCGTCGAATAGAGCTGACGCAATATTCGAAGGTAAAGTCGAAAGTGTTGAATTGGAATGGAAGTTGAAGGAGGCGGAAGTCGGAGATGTCATACCTACTATCGCTACCGACCTCGACCAGGATGGTCCCGTGCTCCGGGTCTCGTTGGAGGTGTTGCACTCCTATCGCGGTGATCAGCAGAAGGCTACGCAGCTTATGGTCCTGGGGCAAGATCGGTGACTCGCACAAGTGACAGTTGCCGGACGACTGCCTGCGCCGTTTAACTGACCGTACGGGGTAAGTCCCTCACCAGAAATTTTAAACCGGAGTGAGGTTTTTTGGCTTGGCGCATACCAATAACCCAGATCACGTTCAGCTCGAGCCAAGCTTGAATACCAGCCATGATGCCGCTCGCCGCCGATTCTGGTTGGCGATGTCGGGATTTGTCATGGCGCTTGCGCTGCTGCCCTTTTCCTACAAAGTCGAACGTCGGCTGGAGACAGCTGTTCACATCAAGGGCGGAGAATCGGAAAAAGTTGACCTGGAACTGGCGCAGCGTTTCCAGTCTCCGTACGCCCACCGCCTGGTTTTGGTGATCAGCGGTATTCCCGATCCGGATTCAGCCAAAGGCGCAGATGCCTTGGGCTTCTTAACCAGTTCATTGCGTAGTTTGCCTGGAGTGTCGGGTGCCGTCTCGAGTCTGGATTGGCCAGATGCTCTGTTCACTGGAAACAATGGCGGGGCCTTGATCATCGTCGGGTTGGACCCCCACGATGAAAATGTCGAGGCGTTGGTCCCGAAACTGAGGGCAAGCGCAGACCGGATGGAAGGTCAGCTCAGGTCGCAATACCCCAATATCAAACTGGAGATTACCGGTGAAACTCCACTAAACTTCGATCTTCGCAAGGTCAGCGCAGATGACGTCAGCCATGCGGAGGAACGAGCGATGCCGGTAACTCTCGTGCTGCTGTTGCTGGCTTTCGGCAGTCTTGTGGCCGCGCTGTTGCCGCTGGGAGTTGGAGTACTCTCAATCTCGATGGCGATGGGTGCGGCTGCGCTCCTCGCGCATTATCTGCAGTTGTCGATTCTGGTGCAGAATCTGGCGACGATGCTCGGCCTTGGCTTGGGCATCGACTATGGATTGCTGATGGTGAGCCGGTTTCGTGAATCATTAGCCGAGGGATGTGATCCCGGCCACGCTGCCGATATTGCTGCCAGGCAAGCGGGACGGACATTGATAATCTCGGCCACGACGGTGGCAATCGGATTTTCAGCGCTGCTGACTGTGCCCATCAGCGAACTGCGATCCATCGGGATAGCTGGCCTGCTGGTCACCGTTTTGAGTGTCATGCTGTGTACATTCATTGTGCCTTGGGTGCTTGGTCTGGTAGGGCATCGCATCAATGCCGCCAGAGTGCGTCTTCCAGCCAAACGATTCAAAACGCAGGAGAGCCTATGCGCGGCGAGTGAGCGGTGGGTGCAGTGGGGATGCATCATAACCCGCCGGCCCTGGTCCGCTCTGCTAGTCGCCGGGATTCCGCTACTGATCCTTGCATTCCAAGCGCGCAGAATCTCTCCCGGGGTTCCTGACCGTCACTCTCTCCCGGCCGCAGCCGAGTCGGTGCAAGCACTGCACACACTTCAAAGGATGGGGCGGTCGGGTATTGTGCAGTCCCTCCGAGTAGTCCTGGAGTTGCCGCCGCAATATCCACCGCTCTCGCCGGCAGGCTGGCTTGCCGTCAGTCGCTTGACGAAGCGCTTCCAGAGCGATCCGAGAGCAGAAGAGGTCTTATCGCTTCCGACCCTCACGGGAATGTCCGACACCCCGGATGCTGTCGGCGATGTGCCCGAGCCAATCCGCAAGAGTTTTCTTCGCAGCGATGGCCAGGCTACCTTGATTGAGTTGCTGCCCACAGCCACACTTTCGCCCAACCAACAGATACGATGGGTACGAGAGGTGCGTTCCACCGATGTCGCGGCGATAACCGGCGTGCCCGGCGCCGTGCTGCGCGTCGGCGGCGTTCCCGCACTCGAAGCAGATTATGACTCGGTAGTAAAAGAGCGGTTGCCGAGGGTGGTCCTTGGCGTCATATTGGGGAGCTTGCTGGCGCTCCTGATCGGGTTACGTTCTCTATTTGCGGCTGTTAAGGCAATTCTGCTCAATCTGCTCTCGGTTGGCGCTTCATTCGGTGCGTTAGTTGTCGTTTTTCAGGAAGGCCACGGTAGCAAACTCTTTGGGCTCGACGGACCGACCGGAAGCGTATACCCGATCGTGCCAATTCTCTCGTTCGCCATCGTCTTCGGATTAAGCATGGACTATGAGGTCTTCCTGGTCGCCCGGGTCCTCGAAGAACGGCGGCGCGGTCTATCCGAGAGATCGGCGGTGATCGAGGGCCTGGCGCGGACGGCCGGGCTCATCACGAGCGCCGCGGCAATTATGATTGCCGTCTTCGCCGCATTCACCGTGGGAAGCTTTCTGGTCGTCCAAATGCTGGGCTTTACGCTCGCCGTGGCAGTGTTCATTGACGCTACGGTTGTCCGGATGGTGGTCGGGCCGGCACTCTTGCAACTTGCCGGCGATTGGAATTGGTGGCCCTTTGGTCTTTATGGCGCCCCCGCGGCTTCCGAGAAGGGGCTCGTCTCGTGACGACGAACTATGAGTCAAGTACATTTTTCGGAATTATGCCTTCGACTTACACACTAGCGAAATCCCGACGATCGCAATCATTTGTTTGTGTCAAAGATCAAAACAACCAGCGCCAATACACCAATACTGAAAGCGATTCCGACAACCCGGCTTCTTCCTCGGCCGAGGCAAGAGAGCATTAACGTCATCACAGAACAAAATGCAGCGGCGGCAAACAGGTCAACAAATAAGCCAGCACGATTTTTCGAAATATTGACCAACAGACCATGTTCTAAAGCTAGCTTCTAGAAGACAGTAAGCGATCGCTACGATGCCGAACACCGTTACTGCTGCTATGGCTCCTATCGATCCAGCTTTCGCGCGCAACCCGTTCTTGTTGATTTGAGTCAAAACAATCCATTTGTGCTAGGGAGTTAAGCAATGCCATTTATTTCACTTTCTCTCCTTGCGCGCTGGACTGGCTGATATCAAAGTCCTTGCGTCCGAGATTTGCCCTTCCGGAGCCCCATTCGATGGCAAGAATCGAGGAGCCGGGCTTGCCCTGAAGCTTTGCCTCTACTTGCGATGCGGACCAAGTGCCGCCGACCTGCCGCAGCCCATAATAGATGAATTCCTTCTGCAGTCCCGTCCCCCGAAGCGTCTTCACTGCATGTACAGGGAACAAAATGCTGCGGTCAATCCACGACGTTACCGACTCATAGTAAGTCCGGTCCTGAGAGCCGGACATGCTCTTTAGGACAAAGCAATCCCGTGCCCCGTATTTCTCCGGTGCCAGAAGTTCCTGATGCTTCCAGAAGAACTGGCTCTCTACCATGTCTTCATAGGAGAAATCTGTTCCCACGAGTGGGTCGTTCCAACGTTCGAATGGCAACACGCTAGCGGCCTTCTCGCCAGGAAGTTCAGCCTCGATCGTCACGTGCCCACTCACGGTCATATGCAGAAGAACGCTCGTCTTCTCTGAGCCGGGCCCCGAGATTTCGCATAGCACGCGCAGACCATCGGGAAACCAGTGAGCCTTGGCGGCAAACTTGTAGCTCGTGCGCTTGCCATCGCCTTCCACCCGTGTGAGTCGCCCGGTCACGCGGTAGTCCAGTTTCTCAATTCGCTGGCGCGAGCCAGTCAGCACAGTTTCCAGGTCAGAATTCGCTGCGAAGGCCCGCGATGGATGCCCCAGCGACAACAGTACTAGCAAAGCTGTGGACACTTGAATCGCCCCAAAGGCGCATTTTGCCCATCTGGCTTCTGGATACCGGCCAAACTTGCGTCTGCGAGAAAGCATCACGACGCGGCTCAGGAAGGTCATAGCTATGTATACCGCCAAAGTCCATATCGCGCCCATCCAGGGCGACGGGTAGTGATTCTCGAGCCGTGACATATAGCCATTTTAGAACCCGTCAAAGCGACACGCATGGCGGTGATGGCGTTGCCGAGATCCAGGCCCCGCTAGTGTGAGGTGCCGAGGATCCTGCTAGAGCAGTATTGGGCTGCTGTTTTCTTACGATGCGACCATCGCGAAGGATTGATCACACGATTCGCAGAAGGCTGTCGGATTAGTAACTAGAAGTCGGCCAGCGGTTACCCATGGAGCAGCGACGATTGCAGGTTCGGCCTGAGTGACGCGCAAACCGAACGTTTTTCCGTCCAGAAGTCGGCTTCGAGGAGATCGCCATTGATGTCCTCCAAGGATTCCAGGTCTTTCCTCACTATCTGGGCAGGGCAACGATCTCAGCCGACGTTGTGAGAGTGTCCGATACCGGAACGTGATTCAGCCCGGCATCAGAATCAAGTCGAGCTGATCTAAAGTCGAGCTGATCTGAAGATGATCAGAGAGACACTGCCGATCAGAGTGACGCCGTTTTCAAACATTTATCGATCGACGAAGAGACGCTATCGATGTCCCATCCTTTTCAACTAAATCCCATCAGCTTGTCAGTACACTTCAGGCTGAAAGGTTGATCCCGCTGCCTGTCGCCGATGCAGTACTGGAGGCGCTGCTGTCGGAAGTCGCAGCCAACAGGTTCACTACAATTTGCTCATTGCTATTCGCACTCAAATTGAACGTAACCTGCTCCTGGTTTGAGTTCTGCTGGTTGCCCACGCTAAAGGAGATCTGTTCAGGTCCGCCGTTGACCGGACCATCGATTTGAATCGTCAGCTCGGGGTTCGTATTGCCGCTGCTCAGGTTGAGGACGATCTCCGCGCCGTTGCTGGATGCCGCCGGCGCAGCCGCCGCCGCTGCCGCTCCACTGCCACTGCTCACGTTGATGACAATCTCGGGTCCGCCACCGGCTGCGGCCTGGGCGTTCGGGGTTGCCGACGACGCGGGAGATCCGCTGACGCTGCTCAAATTGACCACGACCGCTGGCTCCGTGGTGGCGGAAGCTGTGGACGCTTGCGGGTCCACCTGTCTGCCTCCGTGGAACGTCCCTTCCAGCGCGGAAAATGCCTGTTGTGCGCCAGTCAAGTCTCCCGATTGCAGCGCTTGTCCGATGGCGTTGAAATCCTGCTCCCGACCGGTTATCTGAAACGCATCGCCATGGGCGAAGGGTCCTTGTTGCCCAAGCGCAGTGATGCTGTTGTAGGCAGTCTGGGCGTCCGCCAAGTCTCCCGAACTAAGCGCCTGCCCGAGCTGTTGGAGATCGGTCTTTCGAGTTTGAAAATAAGACTGGATTTGCTGGTACAACGAACTGCTGGATACGGCTGATGTTGACATGGGTAGCTCCTCAGAATCGCTTTGCGCCGGAACGCGTGGCAAGACTCTCTTGCCATCACAGGGTCACATCGGCCGGTCATTGAGCAACTTTAGGGTTCTGGCCCCTCTCGGCTGTCGCGCAGATTCTGCGGCCTAAGGACAGTCCGCACCCGTACAACCCTCCCAATATTTCCTGCAACTAATTTACTAGTTGACAATCCAATATGTCGTACGTCTAAGGCAACGGGTCGAGATTCAGGAAGGAGGATGGCGTGCCCCCAAGAAAGTCTCCCACTCTAACGGAAGCTGAGCTGCGGCTGATGGAAGTGCTATGGCAGAAAGGGCCAGCCACAGTCCAGGAAGTGCTGGAGAATCTTCCCGAGAAAGAGCCGTTGGCCTACAACTCTGTCCTCACAACCATTCGTATCCTTGAGAAAAAAGGTTACGTGAAGCACGTGAAAGACGGCCGGGCCTTCGTTTATTCGCCTCTTGTCGAGCGCAAAGACGCCACCCGCTCGGAGATCAGCCGCCTGGTCAACCGGTTCTTTGGCAACTCCCACGAATTGCTGGTTCTTAACATTCTCGAAGATCACGGGATGGACACCGCGGAACTCAATCGCCTGCGAACCATGCTGGAAGGGAGCAAGTGATCCGATGCCGATAGCAGATCACTGGCAAGCTCTTGCCCAGATTTTCGCCGGCAGGATGCTGAACAGCACCGCTGAAGGAATCGTCATCGCGGGCTTCATCTGGATACTTCTGCGGACGATGACCCGCCAGAATTCGAGTACTCGCTTCGCCATGTGGCTTTCCGCATTAGCGGCCGTAGCAATCCTGCCCTTGATGGAAGGTATTGGATCCAGCGCCTTCGGCACGGCCGCACATGCATCCCATTCAGCATTTCAGCTGCCGAGTTTCTGGGCAGTCTACCTTCTCGTAGCATGGGCCATCATTGCCGCGATAGGTCTCGCGAAAATCGCCATTAGTTTTTGGCAACTCTCCAGGCTCCGTCAGAGTTGCAAACCGGTCGACCCCGCCAGCCTGGATCCGACCCCGCGCCATACTTTGACGAAACTCGGTCCCAGCCGCCGTGTAATTCTCTGCACCTCTGACCGCGTCCGCGTACCTGCGGCAATCGGTTTCCTGAAGCCGGCGATCCTTCTTCCATCGTGGGCGCTGGATGAACTGTCTCCATCGGAACTCAACGCCATTCTGCTGCACGAGCTGGCGCACCTGCGGCGCTGGGACGATTGGACGAACCTCGCGCAAAGAATCGTGAGCGCGCTCTTGTTCTTCCATCCCGCGGTCTGGCTGATCGGCGAAGGCCTGTCTCGTGAGCGTGAAATGGCCTGCGACGACTTCGTTTTGGCCGCCACTTCGAATCCGCGCGGATACGCGCAATGCTTGGTCACGGTCGCGGAGAAAAGTTTCTTGCGCCGTAGCTTGGCCCTGGCCCAGGCCGCAGTCGGAAGAATGCAACAAACCGCTCATCGCATCGCACGAATTCTCGATGCCGACCGCCCCACCGCTACCAAGGTCTGGAAGCCGGCGCTGGGTTTGGTTTCCGCCGTTTCAGTCGCCTGCTTGATTTCAGTGCCACGCGCCCCGCAGCTTGTCGCGTTTGACGGAACCGATTCTCACGTTTCAGACGTCGCTGCGCTTTCGTCCTCGGTTGCTGATTCTGCAGGGTTGGGAGCAAGAATGATTCCCGCGGCACTCCACAGCCCAGTGCCGAATGCAACCGCCGCAAAAAAACTAGTTCTCGCGCAACCTGTGAAGCGGCAAGCTCGAAACGACCGCGAGCTGTCGACCTCCGTGGCTCGCGCGAAACTCTCACAGCCTGAAGCAAAAACAGTCAGTGCCCGCGCCGATGACTCTGGTGCGAATCTCGCTCAGCCCAATTCCGTGTTGCTGGTAATGCACACGCAGCGAGTCGACGAATACGGCCAAGTGTGGGACGTTTGCGTCTGGCGCTTGACCATATTTCACCCTGTAGATCGCGGAATTCAGAAAGCAATCACCCCGAAATCTACTTAACCAAGTTGGATGTTAGATAGCGCATTTGTACGTCTTTAGAAACTAAATAATTAGTTGTACAAACAAGGAGAAACACTCGAATGAAAAACTGGTTCACCAAAGCATGGTTTACCAAAACCTTCCTGACCCGCCGCCTGATTGTGCCCGTAATGGCCGTCGCGCTGGCGTTGTCGTTCACCACTTATGAATTCAGCAAGCCGGCCTACGCTCGTGGACCGATCGCATCTCCCACAGCCACCCCGCTCGATGACAACAGCGTCAGCGCTCTGCTATCGCTCGACCAGGCAATGGAAACCCTGGCCGCTCGCGTCACGCCAGCAGTCGTGAACGTTGCGGTCACGTCGCGTTCCAAGGCCGACACGACGGACGGCGAAATGTCCCAGCTGCCAGACGGCATACCGCCCATCTTTGGCCCCTTCTTCAATCATCCGATGAAGCCGCAATCGCAAATCGAGCACGGCATCGGCAGCGGCGTGCTGATCTCGCCTGACGGCTACATTGTCACCAACAACCACGTCATCGACGGAGCCGTCGACATCAACGTGACTCTGAAAGATCGAAGAATCATGCACGCCAAGCTGGTCGGCGCCGATCCGCTGACCGATCTTGCGGTGATCAAAATCGACGGAACCAATCTTCCCAACGTGCCCTGGGGGAATTCAACTTCCCTGCGCCCGGGACAGACGGTGTTGGCCTTCGGCAATCCGTTCGGTTTCCGCTTCACCGTAACCCGCGGAATCGTCAGCGGCCTCAACCGTCCCAATCCTTTTTCGAAGAACGGTCGTGCGCCCGGTAGTTTCATTCAAACCGACGCCGCGATTAATCCCGGAAACTCTGGCGGACCGTTGGTCGACGCACGTGGTGAGGTGATCGGCATCAACACCTTCCTCGTCTCGAACTCCGATAGTTTTTCAGGCATGGGCTTCGCGATTCCTACTCAAATCGTGCGTCCCACCGTCGAAGCTCTGATTCACAACGGTAAGGTGCGTCATGGCTACATGGGAATCGGAATCAGCGACGTGACACCGGAGAACGCCAAGTTCTTCCACGTCGAAAACAATGAAGGAGCGGTAGTCACTCAGGTGGAAACTGACTCCCCCGCCTCCAAGGCTGGTTTGAAAGTTGGCGACGTCATCACCGGACTCGACGGACAAAATGTGAGCGACGCCAGCCAGCTTCAAATCGAAGTCGGCCAGAAGGAACCCGGTTCGAACATCAAGCTGGAAGTTCTGCGTGACGGCAAGAACATAACCGTGCCCGTAACCCTGGAAGAAATGGGCAACCGTGACCATGCCGGCAATCTAGTCGGCAGCAACGGTAATGAGAAGCCGCGCTGGGGCCTCGGCCTCACCGATATGACTCCGGAGCTTCGCCAGCAACTGCAAGCCTCGAGCGATGTCCACGGCGCGGTCGTCGAGCGGGTACAACCTGGCAGCCCCGCTGACAACGCCGGCTTGCAACAGGGAGACGTCATCGTGTCTGTCGATCGCCATCCTGTGCACGACGCTGCCGATGTTCAGAAAGCACTGTCCGCAGTGCCCAAGGGACAAGACGCCCTGGTGCTCGTCTGGTCCAACGGCGGCAGCACCTTCCGTGTCCTCCACTCAAACGGGGATGCGCCGGGTATGTAACCGCCGCTTAAAGTAGGAAAGGGTTGAACGGATGCCCCACTTCTCGCGTTCTTCGCGCAGCAAGTGGGGCATCCGCCTTGGTTCCCCCTAGATAAAAAGGCACGCAATGTGTGCGTGCCTCTTTTTTACTCGACTCTGGCTGATTCCGAATTGCCACAGTTATCCCATGCCTGCACTTTAACGCTCCCCATCCAGCCAACACCGGCCGCATCCTTGCCTACAGCAACCCCCCAGTCTTCACCGCCAGAATATTTAGCGCCATCTCCAGCTTTGTAATCGCCGCACCCAGTTCTGGATGCTTTCCGATTTTCTCTTGCAGGGCATTCAAAATTTGGTGAGCGCTTGCGATCTGCGCCGCTGCCTGTTCTGACTCTCGCTCGGCACGGTTTTCGCTCTGTTCTTTCATGGCCTGCTCCCCCTTTTCTTCCTCCCAATTCTACACAGAGGGTTGGCAGGGTACCCCATTTCTCGCACCTTCTTTTGCCAAGAGCGGGCCTTCCCCTTTGCTGGATCGGTCATTCCGAAGATACGAGTGCGATGGCGATAATGAGATGGTCCGCCGTCAGGAAAGCCAACAGGAGTAATGATTGGGTCGGCAAACAGCCAGACGGAGGATCATCGCCATGCAGATTAAATCAATCGGAATCGATTTGGGCAAGACTACCTTTCACCTCATCGCGCTGGGAGACCGTTCCCAGGTAGTGATCCGCAAGAAGTTCTCACGTTCAGAGCTCCTGGAGTACATGGCCAATTTACCTTCATCTTTGATTGGGATGGAGGCGGGAGTGGGATCGCATTTTCTGGGACGAGCCCTGCGCGAACAAGGGCACCAGGTGCGCCTGATTCCGGCACAGTTTGTGCGGCCGTTCGTGAAGTCCAACAAGAACGACTACCGCGATGCGGAGGCGATTGCCGAAGCCGTGGAGCGGGAGAACATGCGTTTCGTTCCCATCAAGACGGAGGATCAGCTCGATCTGCAAGCGCTGCATCGAGTGCGCGACCGATTAGTGGCACGCCGGACGAGCGTGATCAATCAGATTCGAGCTTTCCTGCTGGAGAGGGGGATAAGTTTTCGCAAGGGGCCGGCCAGCCTGCGTCGGCAGATGCCCGAGATCCTGGAAAATGCCGACGAAGCACTGAGCACAGCCATGCGTCGCCTGTTGGATTTCTTGTGGCAGGAGTGGAAAGGCCTGCAGTTGCAGATCGAGAGCCTGAACACCCAGCTCGAACAGATTGCGAGCAGTGATCCGAGTTGTGTTCGATTGCAGCAGATCCCTGGAGTGGGTCCATTGGTGTCGACCGCCGTCGTATCGGCTATCGGGAACGGTGCGGCTTTCAAAAAGGGCCGGGAGTTTGCGGCGTGGCTGGGACTTGTGCCACGGCAATGGTCAACTGGCGGCAGGGCCAAACTGCTGGGCATCAGTAAGCGGGGGAATCCCTATCTGCGCAAGATGTTCATTCATGGAGCACGGGCCGCGGTGTTACGTGTCAAACGCGAAGGCTCCAGTCTGGGCAAGTGGATTAGCGCATTGGAAACCAGAACCGCACGCAATGTGGTGATCGTCGCAACTGCCAACAAGCTGGCCAGGATCAGTTGGGCAGTTTTGGCCAGTGGGAACGATTATCAGCCCCTGCACAAAGCGGCCGTGTTCTCCAACTAGACGAAGTGGAATCGGAAATTCTTTTCCTAGGAGTCCGCAGAAGATAGGAACGACGAAAACACAGTCAAACGACGTGCCTGAAAACCTGTGACGTAACGAGGTCTTCTACGACCGTGGCGATTATCAAGGACAGGCACGTGCGGATCATCATCATGCGCCCGGAGATCCGTCTCCACCAGAGGCCGAATACATTTTCGCAGACTGTTCTCGTCGCAACCGATTCTTCTTGCAGTTCGGCGGCGGACCATACATATTACGCCAACAAAAGGAAAAATTATGGTAAAGTCTCGATGGAGGTCGCTGCTATGTATCTCCGGCTTGCGTTTTGGACTGTAGCGATGGCCTACGTTTCCTTCCTCTTTGCCCGCTTTGACATAGGCACCGGGCCGTCCTCGCCTGGCGTCATGCTCACGGCAACACTCTTCGGAGCCATAACAGGCTTTGCTCTCGCGGGCATGTTCACCAGCCGGGTTAAGCGTAAAGCACTGTCGCGATGAGCCGCTCCTGTTGCCCTGCTCTGGCACAACGCCAATCAGGGCGAAGATAGGCCCGCTCTCCTTCCGCTTCCTTCAGCAACTGCCCGTCAATCCGGTAAACGCGATAACAATTTCATTAAGGTCCGGCCAACCCCACCGCTTTCATTGACTTGCCCATTTTGCCCTCGTAAGATTGTGCGCCAGTGATCGGCCAAACCATCTCTCACTACCGCATCGTCGAGAAGTTGGGCGGCGGCGGCATGGGTGTGGTCTATAAAGCCGAAGACGTAATCCTTCACCGCTTTGTCGCCCTGAAGTTTCTGCCCGATGCAGTCGCCAAAGACTCCCAGGCCTTGGCTCGGTTTCAGCGCGAAGCGCATGCGGCTTCCGCCTTGAACCATCCCAATATCTGCACGATCTATGAAATTGGGCAGCAAGAGGGTGAGCCTTTTATCGTCATGGAGTTTCTCGATGGCTTGACGTTAAAGCATCGCATCGGCGGCAGGCCCATCGATACCGACGTTGCACTCGGCTGGGCGATTGAGATCGCCGATGCGCTCGACGCTGCTCATGCCGGTGGAATCCTTCACCGCGATATCAAGCCCGCCAACATCTTCATCACCAAACGCGGGCATGCCAAGCTTTTGGACTTTGGTCTGGCGAAGGTAGAGCCTGCTACTTCGCCAGGTAGACTCTCCGCGGCCGGCACGGTCGACGTGACCGTAGAGGCATCGCATCTGACCAGCCCCGGCTCGACACCCGGCACGGTGGCTTATATGTCCCCCGAACAGGCGCGGGCAAAAGATCTTGATGCGCGCAGCGATTTGTTTTCCTTCGGCGCTGTGCTCTACGAGATGGCGACGGGCACGCTGCCGTTTCGTGGCGAGAGTTCGGCGGTGATCTTCAAGGCGATTCTGGACACGGCGCCCACCGCGGTGGTGCGGCTGAATCCGGACGTACCTGCGGACTTAGAGAGGATCATCAATAAAGCTCTGGAGAAAGACCGCAACCTGCGCTACCAAAGCGCGGCAGAGATGAGAACCGACCTGCAGCGACTCAAGCGGGACACGGAGTCGCACACCTCGGGAGCTGGCTTTTCATCGCAACATGGACGACCCGCTGCCGGGCGAGTGGCGCGGGCGAAGATTCTCCGCTATGCCGCGGCTGCCGTATTGGTCGCGGTGCTGGTTGCGGGCGGCGTCTACTATCGTTCCCATCGAAGCAAGCGCTTGACCGACCGGGACACGGTCGTCCTCGCCGATTTTTCCAATAGTACGGGCGATCCGATTTTCGACGACACGCTCAAGACCGCTCTCAGCGTGGCGCTGAGCCAATCACCGTTTCTGAATGTCCTCTCCGACAATAAGGTCGCAGACATCCTGCAGCAGATGACCCGTCCCCCGGGGACGAAACTCACGCCGGAATTGGCTCGTGAACTGTGCCAGCGCGTTGGCAGCAAGGCATACATTGCCGGTTCCATCGGCAGCCTGGGCAGCGAGTACGTGCTTGGGCTGAAGGCGGTGAACTGCCAAAACGGAGACACGCTGGCGCAAGAGCAGGTCACGGCGACGGCCAAGGAAAAGGTCCTCGACGCATTAGGCGGTGCAGCTTCCCATCTGCGTCGACAGATGGGCGAATCTCTGGCTACGGTGCAAAGGTTTGACGTTCCCCTGGAGCAGGCCACCACCTCTTCGCTGGAAGCGCTCAAGGCCTACAGCCTGGGGCAGAAAGCTGATCGCGAAAAAGGCCCGGGCGCGGCTTTACCTTACAATCAACGAGCCATCCAACTCGATCCGAATTTTGCCATGGGCTACCTGGCAGTCGGCGGAGAGTACTTCAGTCTGGCCGAGCCCGGGCGGTCTAGTGAATACCTCACCAAAGCTTTTCAGTTGCGCGATCATGCCAGCGAGCGGGAAAAGCTCGCACTGGCCGCGAACTACTATCTGAATGTCACCGGTGAACTGGGCAAAGCGGCGCAAGCGTTTCAGGAAGAAATTGAGAGCTATCCGAAAATGTTCGCTGCCCACCTCAATCTGGGCGTCGTCTATGCCGAGCAGGGACAGCATGAGAAGTCCGCGGAGTTGACCCGTGAGGAACTACTGATCAACTCGGACAACGTGGCTCCCTACGACAATCTCGCCAACGCCTATTTGGCTCTGCAGCAATTTGAAGACGCGCGCAAAACCATACGCGAGGCGCAGGGGAAAAAGTTGGAAGACTATATCACCCGCAATGCTTTATACGCTCTTGCCTTTCTCTCATCCGACTCCGCTGCCGTGGCGCAACAGCAGCAATGGTTCGCGGGCAAGCCGGAAGAAAACTATGGGCTCTCCCTGGCTTCCGACACCGAGGCCTATGCCGGCCACCTGGGCAAGGCTCGCGAACTAGCCAAACAATCGGTTGACTCCGCCATTCGCGCCGATAGCAAAGAAACCGGGGCTATCTGGCAAGAGAATAGTGCTCTGCGCGAGGCCGCGTACGGCAACAGTAAGGAGGCGCTCCAGGCGGCAGCGGAGGGCTTAAAGCTGGCTCCGGCCAGTCAGGGCGTCGAGAGTGAAGCGGCGCTTGCATTCGCCATGGCAGGAGAAACGGGACGTGCCGAACCACTCGCGAAGGACCTGAATTCGCGCTATCCGTTGGACACGCAGATGCAGTCGCTTTGGCTGCCCGCGATCCAGGCGCAACTGGCGCTGGACAGAAAAAATCCGGCAGCCGCGCTGACCGCTCTGCAGGCTGCTTCCAGCAACGAGTTGGGGCAAATTACATTCGTCAGCAACATCTCTTGCCTTTACGACGTTTACATACGCGGCGAGACGTACCTGGCCGCGGGACAGGCCACCGCCGCGGTAGCCGAGTTTCAGAAAATCTTTGACCACAGCGGGATCGTCTGGAATTGCTGGACGGGAGCGTTGGCGCATCTGGGCGCGGCTCGTGCCAACGCCTTGCAGGCAAGAACTTCGCAAGGCGCGGACGCCGATGCAGCCCGCGTCCGGGCGCTCGCCGCCTACAAAGACTTCCTCACCCTCTGGAAAGACGCCGACCCCGACATACCCATCCTGAAGCAAGCGAAAGCGGAGTACGCGAAGCTGCAATAGCCGGCCAGGCCATATAAGCTGCGCCGGGTGGCTTTGCGCTTTCGGTCAAATGTCTCAATCGGGCGATCACACTCATTGAGAATTGGCCATCGGGTTCAATGAGTGTAATCGGGATTTATCACCATTTGAGACGATTGCTGGCGTTTGGCACGTCAACCGGGAGGCGAATTCGTCAAAAAACCGTTACTCTAATCACCACGAGCGCCCAACGTAGACGTTGAACGTCCGCAACGTCCCGTTCAAGTTCGGATTCCAATAATCCCGATAGCTGCCGTAATAGAACAACAGCCCGCCTTCGAACTTGCGCGGGAAGATGTAGTACGCCTTGGACTGCCCAATCCATTGCGGAACGATTACCTCTGATATCTGGTTCGAAATCGTGTTCACGTTGCCCAGGGCTGACGGGAATAGACCCGAAGGATCGAATGTGCCCTGCTGGATCAAGTACTGGTTGCCAAGCCGGGCGGCATCAGCCGGATTGATGTCCGGCCGGAAGCCGCTGCGCGCCGAGTTGTAAGTGAGTCTTAGGTTCAGCCCCAACCGTTGCCTATAGGTGTAGTTGGAGTCTCCCCAGTAGGCCTGAACAATCTGTTTGTAAGGAACAAGCGGCTCGTCCAGTATGTATCCCGTCGCGTTATCGTTTTGAAACGCCATGTACGTTTTCATGTTGTTCTGCTGATAGGAATATCCCAGTCCCAGGCTCCAGGTCGGCAAAGCCCGTAACGTGGCGCTGGCCGTATCGATGTAGAAGCGATTGCTTCGCTGGAAAGTGGGAGGCAGGCCAGCGATGTTCAGTCCGAACGACCCCGTCGCGCCTGGCGTCGAAAGAGGCGTCACACCGGGGGTGTCCGGCAATGGTACGGCCGGAAATGCGTTCTGCACGATCACGCTGATATCGTTGGCAAATACCAGCAATGAGGAAGGCGTTAATGTCACGTTCGCGAAAATGCGGTTATCGCTCCCCGGAACGATCAGATAGCCAGGGTCGTGCGTGCCCGTCCACTCGTATCCTGTTCGCGCGCTCCACAGACCAGCATCGTGATAACGCAGCGCCAGGCCGGCAGTGTTGCTAGAGGACGACGGCACTACCTTCAGCAAATCGGTGTTGTCAACGGAATAAATCTGCGACCCGAAGAGGTTATACCTGGTGTCGTTCCACAGAGCGGCATCGGACCTCGTGATTCCGCTGCGCTTGTAGTGAGCTTCCACATCGAAATCGTGACCCAACTCGTACTCCAGCTTCACTCCTTCCCAGTGGTTGTGATAGGAAACGTTGCCGTACAGACTGTAGTAAGGCGTGAAGTTGTTGAGTAGATTCTGCTGGTGATAATCGGCCGTGAGCCGCAGCCGGTCCAGCGGACGCCAGTTCACGATCTCGTCGGTATCAAAGGCATTCTGCGGATAGTTGGTGTAGGTATCGCGTAGGCGCGCGTAGCTCATGCTTCCGTTAAAGCTAAGCGTGGGCGAGGCAGTCCAGTTCACGTTCATACTGTCTGTCTGCGCTGTGCTAGGAGACGGGATATCGATCGAATACCCCGTCCCGGTGGGAGAAGCTACAACAGGACCCGGCGCGGGGCCTGCTGGAGGCAGATTATTCGAAGATGGTGCACATTGATTGCCGGCAAACCCAAAAGGGAAGGCTTCACAGGTCGATGCGTCGACGTTGAATCCGCCCGTAAAACCTCCGGTGGGAAACACGAGCCGGTCGTTGAAGCTGCTGTACTTGTGTTGATAAGTGAGCCGGACCGGTCCTAGATCAACGTCGCCGCCACCACCGATGTTCCGCGTCGTGTAGTTCACAGGTTGGAACTTGTTGAATTGCCCAGTCTGGGGATTGAAAGATCCGCCGCTCTGATAGTGACATTGGGCACCGCAGAATTGACCCGTGGACCCTAGAGAGGGCACATAGGAGTTTTCATCTAGGTAGGCGAGCTGAGTTTGGCCCGAGCGCGCCTGCCAATCGCCATTCACAAACAGATGGACTGGCAGCTTTGGCAGCTTAACCTGGCCCTGCGCCTTGCCGAGCCGTCTCACCACATAGAAGGGAACGTGAGAAGGAATGAGATCGGTGGTGGTATCGCAGGGACCACCGCAACCGCTGGAGACGTCCAACAACGGAAACGCGGAGAACGGAACATGATCCTGTTGCTGCACGAAGCTGCGCATGTCGAAGCTCACGCGCGCCCACTTACCAGCCGTGAGCTGTGAGGCAGCCTGGTAATCCTGGCTGTTCAGCACATTGCCTCTTGTAACGACAGTGACGTGATTCAGCGACGACACATACGCCGTTGCGACATCGGCGCCCGCCGACTGTTGCAGGGTGTCGTATTCGCCGACACGGCCGCCGAAGCCAGTGATGTCCACGAAGCGGTAAGCGCCGGGAACGATGGAGTAAGCCGTATCGGTCTGGATCGCACCGGGCTCGGTTGGACTTCCATTATCCCCGGACATCGCGCCAGACATCCCCCCCGACATCGGAGCGAGTCGAGACAACATGCCCAGCGTGCCGCCAGCGGCGCCAATCGCAAAACTCGGCTTATGGGATGGAAGCAAACCAACCGCGGATGGGCTCGTCATTTGAGCATGAGGAGCGGTTAAGGCTCTTGCTGACAGACCCGCACGCAATTGCGGTTCCGATGGTCCCTTGTCTAGGAATCGGCTGCCGCCGCTGGGCGTAGGGGTATCGGTGCCATGAATCGATCCGTGACAGTTGGTGCAACGGTCCGAGATCGGCAGGCTGGCGCCGTTGTGGTGTCCCGCGTGGCACTGCAAGCACAACGCCGGCTCGCTGATTGTCAGCAGATTCGTGTTCGGCGAGCCATGGGCTGTGTGGCAGTTCATGCAGTTTTCCGTGACTGGGGGATGCTGATACGCAAAAGGGCCGCGATACTGTGCATGACAGCTCAGGCACAATTGATTCGTGTTTGCTGTGCGCAGATTGTTCCCACCTGGACCTCCATGTGGATCGTGGCAGTCCGCGCAGCTCATCTTCCCTTCACGCAGGGGATGATGGTAGGGGAGGCTCATCTGACCGCGTTCGGTCTCATGGCATCGCAGGCAGGCATCGTTTGCCTGCCAGCGCGGTTGCATGATTACTTTGGCTTCGGGTACTAGGTCCCCCACGTTGTCCGCATGGCCTGGACTCATCAAGTCCAAGCTGACGTCGGTCTTGGATTCTCCCTTTTTTGTGTAGGTGTGGGTCTGATGGCAATCGGTGCAGCGGACGCGGTTGGAAGCATGCGGACCTGCCACCCAATTTCGGATGCTGGTATCTCGTGCGTGGCAACTCAGACACACTCCGTTGGCGTCAGTGGCAGAACGCTTGCTGAAGGAGATGATCTTGGAAATGTCCCCGCCGCCCTGCACGTGCAAGCTGCCCGGACCGTGGCACTGCTCGCATTCCACGCCTTGCTGGGCATGAAACGCATGCCGAAAATCCTTAGCGATGTCGGCATGACACGTACTGCATGTGTCGGCACCCATCGGGGTCGCCCCTGGAATCTGCACGTACTTCGCATAAGAGGAGATCGCGTATTCGGATTTCTTGGCAGCTATGGATGGAAGGCAGAAGACCACAACGAAAACAAAAACGATAAGGGTGAGGACTTTGGAATAATGCCGCATTGACTTACCCTCGCCACTGATTTCTTCGGCGAAATCAAGTGTTCATGCAGCGTTCTGACGAACAAACCCGCTCGTACCGACGGCGTTTGGAAGGATGACCGGCAACGGTACCCTAAGTAATCATCTGAGGTCTGTGATTTGAGACACAAGTGACAGTGACGGCTAGCAATATCGAGACACGATATCGAAGACGGATACGTCTAAGCCACGTTCCGAAATTTATCGCCACGACGAAATTAGTTCTCACTAATCGTAGTGCAAGTCGGCTTGTCGGAAGTGATCTCCGCACCTGGCATCGATTCTGCGCGGTTAACGGGCAAACCGGAAGTTAATGTCAACTGACGCTAACAGGCGATTACACTCATTGCCCCTGGCACCACCCTCTCCCCAGACCTGCACCCAATCCGGCTCAGTTCCCCAGAGGATCGTTGGAGGCTATTCAAAGCGGCTACTCGCGGGCCGCCGAAACGCACCCATGAAATCGTCCAATTCCAGGAGAGAGAACGGCTTTTTCAGAACCGGCGATGCAGTGATAAACGCGAACTTTTGTTTGGGATTCTTCTGACGCAGAGCATCAATCAATTTGGCACCCCCGGCGCGTGAACTGCGGAGGAATTTCAGAGCAATGACAACAAGATCATGGGGTCCGTTGTCGCTGTAAATGCGGAACGCTTCATTGCAGTTTAGCGCCAGGCCAACTTCATAACCGAGCTTGTTGAGCATAACGCCAGTAGCTTTCAATACCGTATCTTCCGCTTCGACCACCAGAACCTTCATCGGTTCCTCCCTTGTTTCATCCTCGAATCCTATGCGGAAAACAAGGATGATGAAGCCGCCGCTTGCGAGAAAGAAGATAGATGTCTTCATAATTGTGCAGCAGAAACCACGGAGGTGCGGCGTTACTGTTGTAACCAGGCGGTTACACGGACCAGACGGCCCCTCGAGTTTTGCGCCTGATCCACGCCACCAGAATCCACAAGCTCGTGTGACATCTGACCTTGCCCTCAATCCAAAATCGGGTCATCCTTGTCGAAGCAGTGACGGCAAATTCAATAGGCTGAAGAACGGCCGTAACTTCTTTGTCCTCTAGATTTTGACCTGTAACTGATTTGCCCTCTAGATTTTGCAGATGCCTTTTTGCAAACCCCGCGCCCAGCAAGCCTTTCAGCAGGGGAGGGGGGAGGGGGGTACCCTCGACGATCTCTCCGGCTGCCGAGAATTCATCCCCACCAAAACCCGCCCGCGTCAGAATTTTTCCGGCACATTTGCACAGTCATGCACCACCATCGCTTCACTGGACCCCAGCACTCGCCAATCATGACAGCGCTCGGTGCTATCCTACTAGGGACTATCCTCCATGAGGCTGTAACCCTTTCATGCCGAACTCTACCATTCCCAAGCAAGCTATTCCTGAACGTCAAACCGCCAGCGAAACCGGCGAGTCGTTCAGCGACATGCTCTCGCAGTACGAAAAAAGCCATGTGCAACGGCGCGAAGATGGCAGCAAGCAAATCCAGGGCACGGTCATCACCGTCTCCGCCGATTCCGTATTTCTCGACATCGGCTTCAAGAGCGAAGGCGTCTTGCCCCTCGCGGACTTCCAGAGTGCCGGCGAAACTCCAAAGCCCGGCGATAAGCTGCCAGTCTCGGTCAAGGGCCGTGATCCCGAAGGCTATTACCAACTCACCCGCGCCAAGGTCGAGCGTCCCAAAGATTGGTCGGCGCTAGAAAAGGCGTTCGCCGAGAAGGCCACCATCGTCGGCACCGTGACCGGCGTGATCAAAGGCGGACTCAGCGTCGATGTCGGCGTTCGCGCCTTCATGCCCGCCTCGCGCAGTGGAGCGCACGACGCCACCGGGATGGAAAAGTTGCTCGAGCAAGAGATTCTGTGCCGCATCATCAAACTCGATGTCGCTGACGAAGATGTTGTGGTCGACCGCCGCGTGGTCGTCGAAGAAGAAGAGCGCTCGGCCAAAGATCGCCGCTACTCCGAGATGAAGGAAGGCGATACCGTGAGCGGCACAGTCCGCAGCCTCACCGACTACGGCGCGTTCGTCGATCTCGGCGGACTGGATGCCTTGCTCCATGTCAGCGACATCGCGTGGAGCCGCGTCAGCAAGCCCGCCGATGTCCTTTCCGTTGGCCAGCAGATCGAAGCGAGAGTACTGAAGATTTCAACCGACGCAGGCAAGCGCCGGATTTCTGTGGGCATGAAGCAGTTGCTGCCGCATCCTTGGGATGCCGTCGCCGAAAAGTACAAAGTTGGCGAACGCGTTCGTGGCACGGTAACCCGCGTTGCAGAGTTCGGCGCGTTCGTTGAACTCGAGCCCGGAATCGAAGGCCTGATCCATGTTTCGGAGATGTCGTGGGGAAAGAAGCTGCGAAGTGCCAGCACGCTCGTAAAGCCCGGTGAGACCGTGGATGCAGTCATCCTGGGAGTAAACGTCGGCGACCGGCGAATGTCGTTGGGCCTGAAGCAGGCTCTCGGCGATCCCTGGGCGGACGCAGCTGAAAAGTTTGCCCCAGGTTCGGTCATCGAAGGCCCCGTGGTCAGCGTCACCAAGTTCGGCGCGTTTGTTCAGCTCTCCGAAGGCATCGAGGGCATGATTCATATCAGCGACATGAGCGCGGAGAAGCGCATTAATCACCCGCAGGAGATTCTTAAGGTCGGACAATTTGTTAAGGCACAGGTGTTGGCAGTCGATACCGAGAAGCGGCAGTTGCGTTTGGGAATGAAGCAACTGGTTCCCAGCGGCTTGGACGAATATATTGCCGAACACAAAGAAGGAGACGTAGTAACCGGCCGCATGATGAAGGTTTCCGACGGGCAGGCGCGCGTGGAACTGGGGGAGGGAATTGAGGCAGGCTGCCGCATGAATTCATCCCAAGCTGCAGACGAAAAAAAGAAACCAGTCGGATCGGAGTCATCGAAGTCCAACGCAAAGCCGGACTTGTCTTCCCTGGGCTCCATGCTGCAGGCGCGGTGGAAGGGCGGAACGCCGAGCTCAAAACCGGAACCCGTGCAGACCGGACAAATCCGCAAATTCCGGATCGCAAGACTTGATCCCGCTACTAAGAAGATCGAATTGGAATTGGTCTAGTTACGATCAAGAATCGTGAGAGCGCGACGGGGCACTAATCCCTTTCAAGCCTGTGCGCGTCCTCCGCCCGCATCCCCGCTCCCGCAGCGGCCGAAGATTCTTCCTTCTTCTTCTGCCAGTCCGCCTCGGCCAGCACGCTGATCGCTTCCAGTTTCTTTTTCTTCAGCCCGGCATTGATCGCCGCGAGCTGTTTCTGGGCCAGTTTCTGAAAGTCACCGATGACATCTTGCAGTTCGTGGCCGAGCGACTCGGTTCGCGCCACCTGATAGTCCGTCGGCTTCCCATCGTATCCCGTGACAGCTCCGTAGAGCTGGCCTATGTGTTCCCGGATACGCTCTTCGCCTGTCACCATACCGCCTTCTTTTGTGGCCACAATTTTCGAGCGCAGCGCATCGCAATCGGTGGCTAGTTGCTGCAGGCTCTTACGCAGAGGATCTTTCTCCGCCAACTTGGCTGCTCTCGCGTTAGCGGCATCGCGCACCCCCTCGATCGCCGCGACGCCATACGTCATGTGCTCCAGTTCCTTGTAGACCTTCATCGAGAGATCAAACTGCGCCTTGCGCTCTTCCAGCGAATACTTGGCTCGCGGATCCATTGCTACCTCGAGTTGCTCGGTGTACGTCTGGTCACCTTTGGTCAGCTTAACCGTGTACTTACCCGGCAAAACCCGCGGCCCTTGCGCCGCCTCAAACAGCGCCGACGCAGCCGGAGCTACTGCCGGCGGCTTCACACGCATTCCCCATCCCGCGCGGTTCAATCCCCGATGTTTGCCGCCGGCGACCGTGTCCACCAGTTTGCCGTCCTGATCGAAGATCTCGATCTTCAGATCACCGAAGATGTGCCGTCCTTTTTGGTAATACGTAATCTGGGCATCCGACGGCCGGCTCCGTCCGTTAAAAGTTTCGTCTCCCTCCGGCCAGCCACCGCTGACATCGAAGTACTGGATCGACGGCCGTCCCGGAAGCAGCGTCGCCTCTTTCGTCATGACTTCCGGGGTGAGTGCGCGCAGCGGCGAGATGTCATCCACGATCCATATGCCGCGTCCGTGGGTCGCCAGCACCAGATCAGATTCCCGCGCCTGCAGAGCGATGTCATCGACCGGAACAGAAGGGAAGTCCGTTCCCTTGTATTGCGCCCAGCGCTGTCCGCCGTCCACGGAAATCCAGAGTCCGAATTCCGTGCCCAAAAAGAGCACCTTCGGATTGACCGTGTCTTCCTTGATCACATGAGCAAATCCGCGCACGTCGCTCTCCTGCGCTGGCAGTGCCGTCCACGTCTGTCCGTAATCGGTCGTCTTGTACACATACGGCTTCATATCGCCCAAGGTGTGCCGGTCAAAGGTGGCGTACGCCGTCGCTTCATCGAAACGGCTGGCTTCGATGGTGGTGACCCAGGAATTCTTCCCCAGTCCACCGATGTTCCCCACCACGTTCGTCCAGGTCTTCGCTCCGTCGCGCGTGATCTGCACATTTCCGTCGTCCGTGCCGACCCAGATAATCTGGCCATTCTTTGGCGACTCCGAAATCGAATAGATCGTCGTGTACATCTCCGCCGAAGAGTTATCGATAGTCACGCCCCCAGATTCTTCCTGCTTCTGCTTCTCTGGATCGTTCGTCGTCAGGTCGGGCGAAATGCGATCCCACGATTGGCCGTGGTCGCGCGAGCGAAAAAGAAACTGCGCCCCAATATAGAGCGTTCCTTTTTCATTGGGGCTCATATGAATCGGCGTGTTCCAGTTGAAGCGCAACTTCTTCTCGCCGTAATTCGGCCAGGGATGGATGTCGCGAGTTTCATGCGTGTACCGATTGACCCGTCCGATCTCGCCGCCCTGCGCCTCAGCATAAAGGTAATCCGGGTCCGATGTGTCTTCGAACATCCAGAAACCGTCGCCGCCGTACATATTTTCCCAGCGTGAATTCGTTATACCTCCCGGATACGACGAATCGCCCACCCAGGAGCTGTTATCCTGCAAACCGCCATACACGTGGTACGGGTCCGCGTTGTCCACGCTCACGTGATAGAACTGCGAAACCGGCAAGTTCATCTGATGCTTCCAGCGATTGCCGCCGTCTTCACTGCGCCACAGGCCGCCATCGTCGCCAGCTATCACGATGTTGGTGTTTTTCGGATTGATCCACACATCGTGGAAATCGCCGTGCGCGGCGCTCGAAACCACGTTGAAGGTTTTTCCTCCATCGTTGCTGAGCAGCAGAATGAGATCGGGTTTGAAAATTTTGTTCTCGTCCTTGGGATCGACGATCAGGTTTCCAAAATAAAACGGACGCCACACCATGTAATTACTGGCATCCAGCTTGGTCCAGTTCATTCCAGCGTCGTCGGACCGGTAGAGTCCTCTACCTTTCTCCGCTTCGATGTTCGCGTAGACGACGTTAGGCTTCGACTCTGCCACTTGCACCGCGATTCGTCCGTACGGCTTTGGAGGAAGGCCCTTGGCATTGGTCTCATTGATTTCCTTCCAGGTTGCACCGCCGTCAGTCGACTTGAATATTCCGCTGCCCGGCCCACCCGAGCGGAACGTCCAACCCTGCCGCCGGAAATCCCACATGGCCGCATAAATTGTTTTCGGTTCCTGCTTGCTGCGCGCGATCATGGCGCAGCCACTTGAACCATTCGCGCCCGCCAGAACTTTTTTCCAGGTCTTGCCACCGTCGGTTGTCTGGAAGACTCCGCGCTCGTCGTTGTCATCCCAGAGATGTCCCGTAGCGCACGCCAGCACGTCATTGCTGTCGGTGGGATCCACCAGAATCTTGGCGATATGTTCGCTGTCCTTCAGCCCAACATTCGTCCAATTCTCTCCGCTGTCGGTCGACTTGTATACGCCGTCGCCCACCGACACACTGTTCCGCACCCAGGCTTCTCCGGTGCCTACCCAAACATTTTTCGAGTTCGAAGGATCAATTGCCACCGCGCCAATGGACTGCACGTCCTGGCGATCGAATACCGGCTTGTAAGTCGTTCCACCGTTCACGGATTTCCACACTCCGCCGCTGGCCGCGCCCACGAACACCGTGATGCGGCCGTTCTCTTCGACCGCATCCAGCGCGGCAATACGTCCGCTCATGGTGGCGGCGCCGATATTGCGCGCGGGCAATCCAGACACGGTCGCAGAGTCGAAGCGGTACGGCGCTTGCGCCCAGGCCGGCAGCGTAGCGAATGTGGCCGCAGTCAAGATCGCCGCAGCAACGATCAAGGCGGCTCCGGTGAACCCAGCACTCAACTGGGATACGAATCGTGACTCACGAGCGGATGCTTTCATGTTTAAGAATCCTTTACTCACAGATGATTTTTCATTGCGAGGTTCAAGCAGAGTGGATCAATGAATCCCAACGATGCCGGACTTCTTCTCTTCAGTCCTCAATGACGCGGGAAGCGCGAAATCCGCAGGATCGATGGTTACGTTCGCTTCCATCTTCTGGACCGTATTGGTCTGGGCGTCAGGATGGCTCTTCGTTCCCTGCGAGATTGAGAAGGGAAACATCACGCCTGCTACCGGCTTATAGGAACCGAGGTTCACGACTCGATCGCGCACCGAACCTCGTATGAACTGTTGAATCTCCTTGCGAATCTCGATAAAGGTATCGGGATCGAGGTAGTCATAAATGATGTCGCCATTCTTCAGCGTCACCTTCAACCGCAAGGCGTCATCTCCGTCGACTACGTCGTGGCCAAGATATTCGACGGTGTTGCCCTTCTCTTTGTAGTCCACCAGCGGGCCGTCGAAATCCGCGTCCAGCAACAGATCGCGCATGTCGTCTTCGCCCATCAACTCAGGATCTTTCTTGCCGCCAAAGGGCTCGATCTGCCAGCCGGTGGTACCGTCATAAGCTTGAACCGCCGTCATCCCCTGCAGCGTAAACGTCTCGCGGACCAGATCTGGCCGCTCGTTTTCTTGCGTCACGACTGCGGTGAACCCGCCACCACCCTCGAATTTGCCAGCCATGCGAAGGGTTTTAATGGCCTTGATTTTTTCGATTCCGCCCTTAGCCTGGATGTTTTTGGCAATCAATTCGTCGGCGGTTTGCGAAAAAGAAATCGTAGCGAAGCAGCAGACAGTAATCAGCGCTATCACGGCGTGACGCATCGAGCAGGCTCCTGGTGGCGAGGGACTTGAGAACCCGGAAACGAGAAACAGTACTCTACCCGGTACTAGACGTGTTGTTCAAGTCTTGGTGAGCAGGGAAGCAACGCTTGCGTTGGTGCAGAGTAAGCCAGGCAAGAGAAAAAGCCGCCCGATGGGCGGCTTTCAGGCTTCCGATTCGTTCAGCTTAATTAGTGCGTGAACGAAAAGTTCAGTCCAGTCGTATAGACCAGGTCATTATCTTTCGTTCCCTTTGGTGGGTTGGAGACATAGATATCGGTGAACTGGTTCTGCCAGCCTAGCCACTTGCTGATCTTGGTGACCGTGCCGAAATCGAACTCTCCTCGATATTGGCCGGAATAGCCGCTCGACAAGTCCGGATAGAGATACAGTTTCTGCGTTATCACTGTGCTCTTCCCAGCCTTCTGTGTGAGCTCTTCACCCAACGTGAGCGCTGCGAAACGGTTGGTTACACCGTAAGAGGCGTAAGTTGGGGGAACCGTCACCGGAATATTTGCAGGTCCATCCGAATACGTTTCGTGGGTGTAGTTCAAGCCGGCCAGAAAATCCAGAGTTGTATTTGCGGACTTGATCGCGTGGTAACCCAGACCACCCGTGTAAACTGAGCGCAGATCCAGGTCCTGCAAAGCGTTGCTCATAAAGTCCGCGGCCACGAAGGCAAACATTTCTGCGCCGAAATTGCGATCGTAACGCAGTCCGCCCGTTACCAAGTTTGCCACTGTACTCGGAGTTGCCAACTGGTTTTGTGTGTCGAGCGCGGTCAAATAGAGGATAAACTTGTCGCTCAAGCTGGTATGCGCGGCATTGATCGCCAGTGCCAGATTCGTGGTTTCACTGTTGCCACGGGCCACGGAGAAGCCCACATTGGCTCCGCCATTCCAGCCCTGCAGCAAGCCGGGATGCAACGACTTGTCGTAAGCGGCCTGCTCAGCGTCATTGCGGATCGTCACCACATTTCCAGCGGGCACTTCGACCGTGCCACCGGCCTTCGTAGCAACTTCGATCTTCCCGTCATTCGCTGTCACCGGGCCGACAACCGTCTTCTTGTCCGAGGTGGTGACGTGCAATTCTTTCTCGGTCGTGATCTGCGTGATGGCAGCGAATTGCACGGTCACGTCCCCGGCAAACTCCGTATGCAGCACCAGCGTTTTGCCATCGGATTTCACGATCGTACCGCTCAGGCGATCACCATTTTTCAACGTGATCTGGTCGGCAAAGACCGCTGTGCTCAGTCCGAAAAACGCAATTAGGGCAACAACTTCGACTTTACGCAACACTGCCTACCTCCACTTTTCAGAGTCAGTTTCACAGCTTAATTGTTTATATGGCCCGGAATGCCTGGAACAAAAGCGGACAGGAAATGGCGCAAAGCGGCTATTGAATCAAAGAAGATTACTGCCCGCGAAGGGAACTCGGTCAGCCCTTGGTCTCTTTGGATTCGGTGCTCTTGCCTGTTCGGTCGAAGCGGGCGTTGCAGGTGTGTCCTTCATGCCCTCTTTCAGGGCACGAATGCCTTCACCCAAGCCCTTGCCCAGTTCAGGCAGCTTCTTGGGACCGAAAACCAGCAGGGCAATCGCGAAAATGATGATCAAATGCGTTGGTTGAAACAAACCCTCAAACATCGGAACCTCCAAAGACCACACCACTACCTTTTTATACGCTACCGGACGGAAACGGGGAAGTCAAACCCTTCACCCCGCAACAGGCCTGACATCCATGCCTCAGCCGCCCCTAATTCATACTCTTCCAAACCTTGGAAACTGTGCTGTGACTAAAATCACGGCACGACGTGATGGCCAAAACCCGAAGAAAACCTGCTGCTGTTTTCCCGCGAGCTCTCGCTTCGGACGCGCTTTCCCGGCTTCGGTTACTGCGTTACTTTCGTGACCTTACCTTCGGCTGGGCTGACGGGCTAATGTGAATTAGCGTTTCGATGTCAACGCTGTACCCGCAGGGCGGATACCGCCACCGAGCAAGCCGAACCATCTCTGGAGAGTCGAGTGAAGCGCAAGGGCCTCTCAGTTTTCTTCTTCCTTTTTTGCGTGGCCCTGGCTGCCCAGTCCAGTGAAACCCAGCCCGTCAACTCGATCCAATTGATGGCTTGGCTCATGGCCGGCGTGCCCAGCAGCCGTCTGGTTCGCATCGTGAAAGAGCGCGGGATTGCAAATCTCCCGGGCAAGGATCAGATTCATCAATTCGAAGCCGCCGGCGCCGATGCGGGTCTGCTCCAGATTCTTGCCACGTTAAAGCCATCCAAGGCCGGCTCGGAAGCCTCCGAAATCCCCGCGTCCCTATTGAAAGCTTCGGCCGACGCCAAGGCGCAGCGCTTTCACGAGGCCGAACTGGACTTGCATCCAGCCATCAGCGCGGATCCACGCAATGCTGCCTTGCACTTCGCATTGGGCGGGATGCTCATTCGGCAAGAACAGTGGGACGATGCGTTCGACGAGGTCACTCTGGCTACGCAATTGATGCCGGATCTGCCCGAGAATCACAGCAGTTTGGCGTACATCTTCTATCGTTTGGAGGATGGTCCGAACTCGATCGCGGAGGCTCGCACCGCTCTCAGCATCGATCCTCAGAACGCCGAGGCGTACCAGTTCCTCGGTCTCGCTCTTTATTCCAATGGACAATATGCGGCAGCGGTGCATGCTTTCGATGAGTCGTTGGCTCGCGATGCGGGGAACGCGGATACTTACTACGACCTTGGCATTACGCTGCGTGCGGGCGGGAATCAAGCCGCTGCCATCACTGCTTATCGCCAGGCCATTCATCTGAACCCGGCCTTTTGGGAAGCGCATTCCAACTTGCGGTAGTGTTGCACGAACAAAATAAGCTGGATGAGGCCATTTCCGAGTATCAGGAAGCCAAGCGCCTGGCGCCGGAAGAAGCTTCCGTCCGCAACAATCTGGGTAATACGTATTGCGATAAGGGCGACTTCGACGCCGCCATGATCGAGTTGCGCGAACTTTACCGCCAGCATCCGGAGTGGCAACAGGGACACGGCTGCCTGGCCCGCGCCTATCTGTCGAAACGAGATTACGCCAACGCTATCGATGAATTGCAGATATCGATTCGGCAAAATCCCACCAGCTCCTCGGAACACCGGATGCTCGGGGAAGCGTTCGTTCTCGATGACAAACTCGAAGAGGGTATACGCGAACTGCGCCTGGCCGTCACGCTCAATCCCGACTCCGATGCGGCTCACCATTTCCTGGGCACGGCATTGTTTCAGCAGCAACAACTGGAAGCAGCGGAGAAGGAATTTCGCGAAGCGCTTCGTCTGAATGGATCCCCGGATAATCACTACTCGCTCGCGGCCTGCCTGATGACGATGGATCGCTATCGGGAGGCGTTGGCCGAACTCGATGCCGCTGCGAGGCTCGATCCGGAGCGCACTCTCTATCGTGCGCGCCGCGAAGAATTGGTGAAGCTGATGAAGGAGACGAATTCCCGTTGACGACCTCGCACTGACCAACAGGACAGTGGCCGGGTATGCACTCTCGCTATTTTCAGCGAAGCAGGCGAGTTACTTACACTGAATGCTTGGGGAGAAATTGATCATGGACTTGACGCGATCCGCTCAAACTGCTGCCGCAAAAATGGCGAAGGCGATTCCCCGCGAGAAAGAACGATATTGCGAGACGATCTTCATGCGCCTGAATTCCGCAGCGCTGGATCGGATCTCTGCCGCCGCTCCTGAGGAAACCACGCATAAGTCTTCGGGCTACGGTCTGCCGTGCGCCAAGTGCCGTCTCTACTATCCCGCAAGCCTGGATGCTTGCCCGACCTGCAACAGTAAGGAGAGAGTTTCTCCCACTGTCTTTCCTGCTACCACGAAACCGCAAGTCGCGGCTGAAGTAGTGCCCGATAGTGACCTGGTCGAACAGGAACGGGAAGCCTTCCTGAAAGAGTTCAAGTCGCAGCTTTTTGCGGCGCACGCGGAAGTGGCAAATTCACCAGTGGTATGCACCCTGGGCGAGCATCACATTCAGGGTGCGGAGGCGGCTTCCGTCTGCAGACAGTGTTATGACCGCTTGCAGGAGCGCGTGGATATCTGTGAGGCGGCTCTCCACATGGATGTGAAAGATGCGGCGCAAATTGTATACGATGCCGTCTGGGCTGATCCCTCCGACCCCAGCAAAACCTACACGAATGCGGCCAGCGCCCTGCTCACAGAATTACGCAAGCGCGCCGGCGTTTCCAGCATGATCGGTCCCTTCCAACCGCTGGGCAATTAGGGTCAAGGCGCTATATCTTGGACACAGGTCAGCAGCGCTGGAATTACCCTACTCGGGCTTAAGCGCTACCCAATTCCTTCCCGCGTACAGCTTGTACCCGCCGCCATCCTCGGTGAGTTTCAGAGGCACTGGTCGCTTCAATGCGGCGTCGGTCTGGTAGGGGACACTGAGCACGTCCTCGTTCGCCACATTCATCACCGTGAACTTGTCCGCCGCAAATCCGAATCCGTAAGCTCCCGGGCCCAGTTCGGAGCCCCCGATATTTAGCTTGGTCTCGCTAATGAGCAGGCCCTGATATTTCTGCTGAATGGCTGTGGAGTATCCCGAGGCGTCGACGAGGGCGGCAAACATTACCTTGCCGTCAGCGGTTTGAAACCCAGCCGCATTCCGCATTTGCGCTGCCGCTTTCTGTCCGGCGAAGAAAAATTCCGCCGGCACTATCTTTTTGAGTTCATCAGCGCGCAGCACGTGCGGCGCCGCTTTCTGCGCCAGGCCCACACACAAAAACACGACTACAAATGTCCCAACCGCCGCGAAACGCATCTTTTTCATGCATTGTCCTCGTTAATTCATGAGTATGAAAGCTCAGCGGCACTTTAATCCTTTCGCTACACCGGTGCAAATCGAGGGCATGAGGGCTAATTCCTTTTGCCCGCAAGATTCGGATAGTTCGTTCCGCCACGTCTCTAATACTCTAACTCTATTATGAGCCTCAATCACATGACTTTCCCTGACGCGACCGCCGGTGCCATACTCACGAAGGACGCAACCACTGCCATGTACTCCTCGCCAGCTAAAAGCGACGATCAGAACTGGGCTGCCGTAGCCGCGCGCGACTCGAGTCAAGACGGAAAGTTCGTCTTCGCTGTCTCGACAACCGGCGTTTATTGCCGGCCTTCGTGTCCAGCGCGTCGTCCGCGGCGCGAGAATGTGACGTTCTTTGCGCGTCCCGAACAGGCCGAGAAAGCCGGGTTCCGGGCCTGCCTGCGTTGCCGGCCACAGTTGTTAAGCGGTAATTCGCAATCCGACGCGGTGAAAGCGATCTGCCGCTACATCGAGCAACATCTTGATGAACCCATCACTCTCCAGCGGCTGGGCAAGGCCTTTCACCAGAGTCCGTTTCATCTGCAACGCCGCTTCAAGGCTGTGCTGGGCATCACGCCACGAGAGTACGTCGACTCCTGCCGGATGCGGCAACTCAAGCGCAACTTGCAGGCTGGGGACAATGTGACGCGCGCCATGTATGACGCGGGTTACGGCTCCAGCAGCCGCCTCTATGAAAAAACCGCCTCGCAACTGGGCATGACGCCCGACAAATATCGCCGTGGCGCCATCGCCGCCGCCATCCGCTATACCTGCGCAGATTCACCGCTGGGGCGCATGCTGATCGCGGCTACCGATCGCGGCATTTGCTCGATCCAGTTCGCGAGGTCCGATGGCGAGTTGATTGAAGGACTAAAGCGCGAGTTCCCATTTGCCGTGCGCAAACCGGATGACAGCGGGTTACAGTCTTGGGTTGGAGCTTTGCTTTCCCGGATGACTGGCAAAGAGTTGAATTCCACACTGCCGTTAGACATCCGCGCCACTGCCTTTCAGCGGCGAGTGTGGACCTATCTACAGTCGATCCCGTTTGGGGCGACGCGGTCTTATGGCGAGGTAGCGAAGGCGATCGGCCAGCCCACCGCCAGCCGGGCAGTGGCACGCGCCTGCGCCACGAATCCCGTCGCGGTGGCCATCCCATGCCATCGCGTAGTCCGCGAAGACGGCAACATCAGCGGCTACCGTTGGGGCGTGGAGCGCAAGAAGACGCTGCTGGAAATGGAGCAGCGGGGAGTGTAAGGAGCCGAGAGACCGCCAGACCCCAACTATTAACGCGGCTGGGGTTGCTCCAGCAGGGCAAACTCGGTGAACTCCGTGTGCCTCGCCATCGCGGCTTCGCTTCGGGATCGTAGAAGCTGGCTGCCATCTTCCCGCGTAGGTGTCCACATCTCTGACAAGAAACAGCGCGCATCATAGCAGTGGAATACGACCATGCCGGTTCGCCCCAGTCGACGCCCGCTGACCTGATTCGCTGTCCCGATGAAGACCGTTTTGCCAGCGGAATCCTGCACGGTAAGCCGGTCGTGCGCTGACGATATCGAATACAGACCCGCAGGAAATGTTTTGTCTGAAATCGAAAAGTCGAACGGCACCTTGACCGTAATCCTCGCCTGCGCGGCAACGTGTAGGGCCGCGAATGCCATCCAGACGCAAAGCACTGCGAGTTGAAGCGCTTGCTTTTTCATTCTCGTTTCCTCCTCATCCTTTAAATGTCGAGCCCAAGTCGTCGCCAATCTGCCCCAAACGAGCCGGCAGAACAATGGACGGAAGGTGGCGCAGCTAAGATAAGAATGTGATCGGCCAAGAAATTGAGGGCAAAGGGCTTCGGAGAAAAAGTGATCTCTTACTCGCGGAGAGTTAAAGCCCTTTTCGGTGTACACTCTCCAAGCAACAACGTGGGATCAGGGGATGGAACGACCCGTCGCGAATTCGAACAAGGTGCGTTTCGGTCTCTTCGAAGCTGATCTGAAGACTCGGGAGCTGCGCAAGTCCGGGGTAAAGATCAAACTAAACGAGCAGCCTTTTCAGGTATTGGCGTTGCTCCTCGAGCATCCTGGCGAGGTGGTTACCCGTGAAGAAATTCAGACTCGACTGTGGCCGGCCGACACGTTCGTTGACTTTGACGTAAGCCTGAACGGTGCCGTGAAGAGACTGCGGCAGGCTCTGGGAGATGAATCCGACAATCCAAGGTTTATTGAGACGCTCTATCGCAGGGGATACCGCTTCATCGCTCCGGTTTCGATTCCGAGTTCGGAGCCGGCCTCCCGCGCAGAGCCAACAAACGGCTCTCCGACGTTTTCATCACACCTTCCTGGCGCGATTCGCATGAGGGGAATGGAGCTGGTTCATTATCATCGGAGCCCGTGCGGAAGACTCGGTCCCGCACTGCGACATGGGCATACATTGCAGCTGGTTGTCTGCTAGTGCTGCTAGTCGGCCTGTTTTCGCAAGGCCGCTAATGCCGTCACCTCGAATTCTGGGCTTCACTCAAATCACCCGCGGAGGGAAGGTTCACCAGCTGGCTGCGCTGCTGACCGATGGGCAGAGGCTCTATTTTCAAGCCGTGGACGGAGACCGGGTCGCCTTGGCGCAGGTTTCGGTGAGCGGGGGCGACAGCGCCCTGATCCCGACTCCGTTCGACGCTGCCTTCCTGGGAGATATCGCGCCAGATGGCTCCTCGTTACTGATCAGCAGTTTTGAAGGCACAAATAAGGAAGCTCCCATCTGGATTCTCCCCTTGCCAGCGGGATCGCCACGTCCGCTGGGAACGATGCAGGTTCACTCGGTCGTATGGACGCCGGATGGACGTCGTTTGCTTTTTGCCCAGGGAGCCAACCTCTACGAGACAAACCCCGACGGATCCAATGCCAGGAAACTCGCAACCCTTACCCCGAGAATCGGTGATGTGCAGATATCTCCGGACGGGCAGAAAATCAGCGTGACCGTCGAACGACCTGAGGACCGGCTTTAGTGAGTTCTGGGAACTCAACCGCGACGGCAGCCATCCCCATCGGTTGATGCCGGGCTGGGACGATTCTCCCCACGAATGCTGCGGGCAATGGACGCCGGATGGCAGATATTTTCTCTTCAGCAGCCTGCGCGAGGGACGAAGCAGCATATGGGTGCTGCCGAAGCAGCGTTCATGGCTTCAACCCAAGGCCAAACCCGTGCAATTGACCAACGGTCCGCTGGATTTCTGGAAGCCGGTTCCATCGAAGGATGGGAAGCGAATATTTGCCGTGGGAAGCCAGCCACGCTCCGAAGTGCTTCGATACGATGGGCGATCCTTCGTTCCGTATCTCGAAGGCGCCTCGGTGACGGACTTGGCATTCTCGGCAGACGGACAGCGCGTGGCCTACATTTCGGTTCCTGAAGGAGCGCTTTGGACGAGCAAAATCGACGGTAGTGACCGGATCAAGCTAAGCGATCCGAGTGTCATGGAGGCAGCCTTGCCCCGGTGGTCGCCTGATGGAAGTCAGATCGTGTTTATGGCGAGAACGCAAAACACGGATTGGCGAGCGCACCTGGTTGCGGCAAATGGACATGGTTCGCGGGAACTGATTCCCGGCGCGTCGGCCGGTTTCGATCCCGGGTGGTCGCCGGACGGCAAGTCCATCCTGCTGGCGCTGGGAGATCTGGGCACGACCAGCAACAAAATCAGCATTCTCGATTTGCAAACTCAGAAAGTCGCCCCTGTTCCGGGAGGAGAAAATCTGTTTTCTCCGCGCTGGTCTCCCGACGGCCGGTACATTGCCGCGATCACGACGGATTCTCAAGCGCTGATGCTGTTCGATCGTACGAATCAACATTGGACCACGCTGGCACGCATGGGAATTGGATTCCCCAGTTGGTCGCATGATGGACAGTACTTATATTTCGATTCCATCCTTACGGAAGATCCCGCATTTTTCCGGGTGCGAATCTCCGATCGCCAACTGGAGCGCCTGGCCAGTTTGAAAGACGTTCATCGGCTTTGGGGACCGAACGGAGAATGGAGCGGTCTAGGTCCGGATGATTCTCTCCTGGTAACGCGCGACATCGGCAGCCCCGAGATTTATGCCTTGGATTGGCAGCCCTGATGCGCGTTCATATGCCCTATCAGCCGTCGGCCCTTTTTCGAGCCACCACGGCCCAGTTCAGCAATGCCAGTGCGATGGTCGCAACCAAGATTAGACTCTGGCCGAAGTCCACGCGCGTCGCCAGGGCAGCGCATATCAACACGCCGACTACGGCGAACAAATTCCCCGCAGGTAGGCGGAAGAGCGCGCCTTCAGGCTGCTTACGCCGCAGCATAGGCAAGGCTGCGCAGCCTACTCCGTAATACAGAAGCCGGGCAACAGCGGAGAGAGTGACATTCCATTTGAATTCGCCGATCAGAGCAAATCCCCAGACCAAAGCCGCAAACACCAAGAATCGAAACGTAGGGTGTGTGAAAGCGGCGATGCACGGCGGCGAAGACCCTGGGGAAGTCCCCTTGCTCGGCCAGGGCGAAGGTCACACGCGGCATGGCGAGGATTTTCGCACTGAGATACCCGTAGAAAGAGATTAGCGCGCCCGCAGCAACCAAAGCAGCGCCGGTGGGACCAATCGCCAGACGCGCCACGTCTGCCAGAGGGCGCTCGCTGCCCATGGCGTTGGGTAGCACTCCTACGACCACCCACTGGATCAGTGCGTAGACTGCGGTGCAGAGCAGTAAGCGCCACGAACAGTGCGAAAGGAGCGTCCCGGCGAGGATTCTTCGCTTCGCTCATTGGGGCCAGCGCGGTCTCGAATCCCCCGTACGCGAAGACCAGAAGCAGGATCGCTTTCATCCACTGATTGGTGCCTGTGGACGTGAGCGACGCGTTTGCAATGGTCCAGTGATGGTTATAAAGCACAAACAGGCCGATGATAATCACGCCAAATAGCGGCACAAGTTTAGCCGCGGTGAACAGGTTGCTGACCTCCGCTCCAGCGCGCACGCCGCGAACGTTGATGAATGTCAAAAGGCCGATCAGGAACGTTAGTATGAGCGCGCGCGGCAGTGGATCCCTGGCGTGCGGCCAAAATTCGCCCAGATAAATGACGAATAAGTTAGCATTCGCGGCGGGTGCGGCGACTTGTCCCAGAAAGAGCATCCAGGCAGTTTGAATGCCCATGAGACGTCCGAAGGCGACGACGGGCGTAGAGGTAAGGCCCGCCGGCCTGCTGAAAGCGCGACGCAACTTCGGCGAAACAGCCCATGATCACGCCCATTCCAGCTCCGGCGGCGAGCACCGCGTAAGGACTGTAGTTACCAACCAGACCTGCCACGGTCGATGGCAGCCCGAAGATGCCGCTGCCAAGAATGGAGTTGACGACCAGCGCCACCAGGCTCCAGCGGCCAATAGCGCGGATGAGCCCGGGTCGAGTGGCGCTAACGGTAGAGGATTCGAGCACCGCAGGTTTGTATCACAGATTCTGGATTTTCCGACAGTGCGGCCTTTGATGACGCCGCCCGGCGCGTGACTTTCGAACAAATCGTAACTGTACTGTTGGCCGCGGTGCGTACCCAGAAGTACCGAATCCGCAATCGGGCGAGCACCTGAAAAGCCCTGCCAGTGGCTCATTCCGGGCCCATTGGAGCTAAAGGTCACCGTTTGCTAGACGAAAGTAATTGCATGAGTACGAAAGCGCATGATCGTGGGACATCTATCCGCTCGCCCCTGCCGATGAGATGTTCAAACGACGCAATTCAAACACTAATGCCCACGGGAATCGATCCACAGATGGACGACCTTCATACACGGATGATGCGAGTTACCGAAGATTTGCGAGTGATTCAGCGCGAACTGAATTGCGCCGCCATGCAAGCGCCCAGCGATCCCGAGTTAATGGAAGCTCTGAGCGCTCTGCCGGAAACCGAAGCGATCCAGATTTTGTGCAAGGCGCTTGACCAGATGCGGCACTTCCTCTGGTTCTACACCCAGGTGATGAGCAACGATCCCGAACTCGGCGACAAACTGCGGCAGTCTAGCGCGTCGAAGACCGTCGAAGACACCAAAGTGAATTCGTCGTTCCTCGACCAACTCACCCGCGCCGACGAGGCGCTCCTGTTGCGCTACATGGCAGAAGCCAAAGAACGCAAGCCGAACTAAGCGGCTTCGCCGCGGACGATGGTCCGCCTTACCTCTCCATCCGGACCCAACACGACAAGATTTGCTTCCGCTCCGGGCGTCAGGTGCCCGTGGTGCGCCAATCCCGCGGCTCGCGCGGGATTTAGAGTCGCGGTACGCACCGCGTCCTGTAGTCCCCAACCGGCGAATTGAATAATATTGCGAACTGCACGATCCATAGTCAGAACGCTACCGGCCAGGCTGCCGTTAGAGGTACACCGACCATTCTTGACCTCGACTTGGATGGGGCCGAGCTGGTAGGTTCCGTCGGGCATACCTGCCGCAGCGATGGCGTCAGTGATGAGCACGGCCCGGTCGATGCCTTTCGCCTTCAGAAAAAGTTTCACCACCTCTGGGGCAAGGTGAATTCCATCGGCGATAATGTCGGCGCTGAGTTCCTCACTGGTCAGCACCTCGCCAATGATGCCAGGCTCGCGGTGATCGAGCGGGCGCATGGCGTTGAAGGTGTGCGTGGCGTGACGAGCGCCGGCTTTCACTGCAGCGCGAGCGCTCTCTATGATGGCGTCCGAATGACCAATACTAACGCAAACCTTGCGGCGTGCAGCTTCCGCGATTACCTCAATTGCTCCGGGCAACTCCGGCGCAATCGTCATCATGCGGACGTGCCCGTGCGCGGCCTGCCAGAGTCGTTCAAAAATCTCTAACGTAGGCTCGAGCAGATTTTCCGGAGGATGAACGCCGCGGCGCTTGTGGCTGAGAAAGGGACCCTCCAGATGGATGCCGAGCGGCCGGGCCTGCGCTGAGTCGCCGTTGGTGCCGAGGGATGGCGGAGCCGATTCAATAGCTTCGGCGATTCGCTCCAGCGCGGCACACGTCTGGTCCAGCGGTGCGGCCACAGTGGTGGGGAAGTAGCCGGTTACACCATGGGTTGTCAGAAACTTGTTGAGCCTCGGCAGTTCGGCCGGCAAGGCGCGCATGACATCCAGCCCAGCACCACCGTGCATATGGATATCTACGAAACCCGGCGCGAGAATGGAGTCCCCACTATCGCGTGTGAAATCGATGAGCGTCGCAGTCTTCGGAATTTCCCGCTCCGCCTGCGACGAAACTGCGGAAATGAATCCGTCCTCGATAAAAACGAGCGGGTTCATTCGTTCTTCCAGAGGAGTATAGAGACGGTGGGCGCGGAAAACGATCATATTGCTTAGCTTGTGAAGACTGCGAAGCCAGTGCGCCATCAGTGTAGCGCGAAAGGTGTCGAAGAGGCAGCACCGATCCGTCAGATGAAGCGATGTTATAATTTGGGTGCTTATCGTAAAACAGATACGCGCGGGGTGGATGACGTCGTTGTTGCTGCCCGTTGCGCCGTCGGGGAGTGGCTCAGCCTGGTAGAGCACCTGGTTCGGGACCAGGGGGTCGGAGGTTCAAATCCTCTCTCCCCGACCAATCTTTCTCTCGCCCATTCAGTCGGTTACGCGGCTTTAGCGGCTTCCGATTGATCCTCTTTTTTCGGTACATTCGGTACAACTGAGGGCAATTCGAAGCCGAATCCGCTCTTTTCCGCCCACATCTTGCGAAACGGAACGTCCTCCCTAATCTTGTCGTAGAGGTCGCTCATATCTTTTCCCGCGTGCCCCAACCAGTAGTCGTAAAGTCCTTTGGGGCAGTCGGTGTAATTCTTCAGATATGTGTTCCGAAAACGCCGAAACGCATGGTTCCCAGGCCTTGTGCGTTCCGGTGCTTGTCGATCTCAATACCAAGTGCCCTCGCTTATCCGAAAGCCACCTGCACCGCAGGAAAAACAGCGGTAATGGGAATCCGTATCCACAGTTGTGTTCTTCGGCAGGTGCTGCTTGGCGCATCTTGCGTATGACCGTCTGCCCGCTACGCAGCTTGCTTTGCTGGCGCGAGCGCGATCAGCGCAACGCCGACAATAACAAGCGCAGGTATGTCGCCCAGCAGATGTCCGCGTTCGCTCGCATGCTGAAATGCCTGAACAGCCATGATAGCGGCATGAATGAGGCTCGACCACGCCGTGAAGGCGATGAGGCTGCGATTCTCGGACGGATTACGCGCTGCGAGCAGTAGGAAAATCCCAAGCGTGGCATACACTCCAAGGATCATCTGCTCGTATTCCGGCTGATTGGGTTGCCATCGCCACCCGCTCGACCACAGAAACATCATCAACGGGTAGACACCAAACAAGAAGATCAATCCCACCAACACCAAAACAATCGTCAGCGCCCGCTCTCGATTCATGGTGCCCTCCTGTTAAAACCGAAAAGTACACTGCACGTCCATCTCTGAGACCATTGAGCGGAGATGTTAAGTCGAAGAGGAATGGAAGGTCAATCGCAATGGCGCTTTGCAGAGTAGGTATTGCAGCTTCGCGTACTCGGCTTTGGCTTGCTTGAGGATGGGGATGTCGTTGTTACTGCGACAATCCCGCTCGTCGCAGGAGGTCAGTGTAGCGGGGGTCGGAGCGAACGTTGTCCCAAAATGGATCTATCAGGAGATAGCGCATCCCCGCAGAACGCTGTTGGTAGCCTTTTTCCAGCAATCGAAACGCTTCGTCTTTCGCTCCGAGGCCCGCATAAATCGTTGCAAGTTGATAAAAATCGACATAACTACGCGAGGACAGTTCTTCCATCGCTTTCGCGATCTTCAGCGCGTCGGCTCGTCTCCCCGCGACGGCGTAAACCCAACCAAGGCCGTCGGCAACCAACTGATTCTCAGGCGCGACCGCCTTGTCCGATTCGGCTATTTTGTCGTATTCGGCAAGGGCTTCCGGGTACATATGTTTCATCGCGTATGACCAAGCCAACTGAGCGCGAATGAATGCCGCGTTAGGATACAGATCGAGGGCTTTCTGAAAATGAGGAATCGATTCATCGTATCGACGCATGAGGAGATAAGCGTGCGCCAGACCACCCAGTGAATGTGTTGAGATAGGGTCAAGCTCCTCCGCTCGCTTCCTCTCACGTATACCTTCGTCAAATCGGGTTTTTGTAAACAGGCACTCGGCATACCGTTCATGGGTGATAGCACTGCTAGGGCTTAGTTCAATAGCGGCTTTGAATTCTCGCTGGGCGGTTGACCAATCCCAATCGTAGAACCACTCAGCATAGGCTATAGCAGCATGGGCTTCGCCGAGAGTTTTGTCCAGTTCCAGCGCCTTCATCGCTGCCGCTTTCGCCTTCGGCAGAGTCTCGCTGGGTGAAACATAGTTCAATCCGCCTCCGAGCCAATTGTAGGAATCAGCCAGACCTACGTAGGGCATAGCATAGTCGGGGTCTCTGTCGATGGCTTGCTGGAAGTACTCTATGCTCTTCCTGAGACCTTCGGCTGTAGATTGATTCGAAAGATAACGACCCTTTAGGTAAAGCTGGTAAGCCTCGGGCTTTGGCTGGGACGATTTAACCAGTCGTGTCTTTTCTTCGCTCGTCAGTCGCACGCGCAGATTTTCAGAAATCGCGGTTGCGATCTCTTGCTGGACTGAAGGGATGTCAGCCAGCGTCCTTTTGTACTGCTCACCCCAAAGCTGTTTGTCTTCGCGTGCGTCCACGAGTTCGGCGCTTACCGAGACATCTTCGCCCCGCTGGACGACCCTCCCCGTGACCAAGGCGTCCACGCCAAGGTCTTTCGCTACCTTCTGCGGCTCGATGTCACGCTGTTTGTAATGGAAGGCGGAAGTGCGAGAGATGACCTTCAGATTTGGGAGACCCGACAACTGATCGATGACGCCCTCCGTAATTCCGTCGCTCAGGTATTCCGCGTTCGGATCGCCGCTCGCGTTAGCAAAAGGCAGCACAGCAACCGAGTTGATACGGGCGTGACTGCTACTGGTGAAATAGAACGCTGCGACCGCAACAACCGCAATGGCGAGCACGCAAGCTATCGCGCCGACCAAGATCGTCCAGCGAGACCAACGGGAAGATTTCTGGGAAACCGCCACTGGTTTGCCCGATTCTGTGTCCCGTTTCAACCGCTGGAGATCGGTGCGAATGTCAGCCGCGTGCTGGTAACGAAGATTCCGGTCTTTCTCCAAGCACTTGCTGATGATCTCCTCCAACTTCGATGGTATGTCGGGGTTCAATCTCACCGCCAAAGCTGGCGTTCTATTGAGGATCGAGTCGAAGATAACCCCAGACGTGTCGCCGCGAAACGGCAGTACGCATGTACACATCTCGTAAAGTACCGCACCGAAGGAGAACAGATCGGTGCGGGTGTCCAATTCCTTGCCCTTTACTTGCTCTGGCGACATGTACGCCACGGTTCCGAGAGTCGAGCCGGGGCTAGTTAGTCGTTCCTCGTCAGCAGTGGATTGCGTTGTCTCCCCAATCGGTCCCACGTTGCTAGGAATGGACTTCACCTTCGCCAATCCGAAGTCAAGAATCTTCGCCTGACCCCTGTTCGTGACGAAGATGTTCGCGGGCTTGATGTCCCGATGGACGATGCCCTTCGCGTGTGCCGCATCGAGAGCGTCGGCGATCTGAATGCCCAGATCGAGCACCGCCTCGATCTCCAGCGGCTTGCCAGCGATCCGGTGTCGGAGCGTCTGCCCCTCCAGCAGTTCCATCGCGATGAAGGTTCGTCCATCAGACTCGTCAATTTCATAGATCGTGCAGATGTTCGGGTGGTTCAGCGAGGATGCCGCCTGAGCCTCGCGCTGGAAGCGGGCAAGAGCTTGTGCGTCTTTGGCTACATCATCCGGCAGGAACTTCAGGGCGACGAAGCGATGCAGCTTCACGTCCTCGGCTTTGTAGACCACACCCATTCCGCCGCCGCCCAGCTTCTCGACGATACGGTAGTGCGAGATGGTCTGCCCTATCATGGCGCTCAGGCTGCAATGGTAGGGATGCAAGGAAGAAGAAGTCAACGAGGGAGAGGCACGCCCGTTTGACAAGCTAACGCCGCAAGCGCAGAATCCCGAACCATTGGCAGAGCGATAGCCGCTCTCTCACGTGCTTACGATCCGCGCTACGGGAGCCACAATGAACAAACAAGCGAGCGCGATTACCTTTGTGGTGTGCCTAGTTTCTGTGTCCTCGGCTGTTCTGCTTGCCAGCGCCCTCGCCGCCCGGCCTGCGGGTAGCGACTTGTGGCCGACCAAAGGCTGGGGAACTGCAACTCCGGCGAGCGTTGGGCTAGATGAAGAGATTCTCAATGCTCTGGACAAGGACATTGCCGAGGGAAAGTTTCTCCTGATGGACAGCTTTGTGGTTTTCCGTTGCGGCAAGAAAGTCTATGAGCGCACCTATGCCCATGATTACGTCAAGATTTATGGCAAAGAGGCAAAAGAAAAGGGGCTGCTGAATCAGCGGCAGACGGGGCCGTACAATACTTTGATCCATTCTGGCACCCGTATTATCACGGCACCGATATGCACTCGATGCAGTCCGTCACCAAGACGGTCGCATCTGTAATCATCGGAGTGGCGAAAACTCGCGGCGACTTCAAGGCTGGGCTTGACACTCCGGTGCTGAAATATTTCGAAGTGTCCAAGGTGAAGAACGTAGACGAGCGGAAACGGCACATGACGCTGCACGACCTGATGACCATGACAGCGGGCCTCAATTGGAATGAAGACGTGCCGGACAACGATCCACGAAACGACATGAGCCGGATGGAAGGGACCGACGACTGGGTGCAATACACGATTGACAGGCCCATGTCTGAGGAACCGGGAAAGGTGGGTAACTACAACAGCGGGGCCACGGAGTTGCTGGCTTACGTCTTTCTGAAAGAAACCGGGCAGGACATCGACGACTACGGCGAGAAGTATCTCTTCACGCCGCTGGGGATCAAGCACCACTGGAAGCGAACGTATCTGGGCGTGGTAGACACCGAAGGAGGGTTGTTTCTGAGCGCCAGCGATCTGGCGAAAATAGGCTATCTTTACCTGCATGACGGAATGTGGGAGGACAGACAGATTGTTTCGAAGGAATGGGTGAAGGAATCGCTGAAACGTTCCCTTGATGTCGATACCAACGTCGATTACGGATTCCTGTGGTGGCTCCTGAAGCGGGCAGATTCGTCCGGGTATGTCTGGATGGCGCGGGGATTTGGCGCACAGCACCTAATGGTGTTTCCGGAGGAGAATCTGATCGCAGTGTTTACAGGGTGGCGCATCCTCGGCAAGGAGGCGGACGACTATGAGGTGGACGAAAAGGAGTTCGCCAAAAACCTTCTTACGGCAGTGAAGAGCAAGAGTTGCGGGGACACGGTAAAGAGCGACCCGCGATGACGTACTTCAGAAGGCCGGGAATCTGAGCGGGTTGGGGCTTTTCTGACAGGCTTACCAACCGCGTTTCAAAAGGCTGCAAACAGCGGCTCCATTTTTCGCGACCTTTCGCCCCCTGTTTCGCCTCGCCGGACGTGGCTCGCCCAGTATACCTTCTGAGCCAAGATGCCTGCATTGAAAAGGGGTAGTGGGTCAGCTTCAAACAAATTCAGGGGAATCAACCGAAGACCGAACCTGCAAGCCATTCCCACGTGCAACATTCGGCAGTCCAGCTCTGCTAGGTGTAACGGTGCATCTTTTCAGCCGCGGCTCGGCGGTGAACATCAACGTTTCGAATGCGACTGCGGAAATTCTTGTGGAGCGAGTTGAGCGCCTCCTCGACTTCCTTGACGAAATGCTCGCGCTTCGTTCCCATATCTAATTTGCTGAAAATGAGCGATTTTGAACAGTCAGACCACGGCTGCCAGTCCTAGCATTCATGCTAGTGTTGTGTGGGGTTTCTAGTATTCGTTATCCCAGAGGTTGTTGTTAAGCACGTCCAATGGCCCACGTTGCCTGTCTGGCAGATGGGGAACAATCATGAATTCGCCCTACGGCCCGCCGGTTGAAATCCAGCACAAGAATGCCATGCCACAGGCATTGGAACACTGCGATGACATAGTTGCGGCCGCTTCTAGCTGCCCTGTGCCCGATTGCAGCTCACTGGTAATCGACTACCGACCAGCTGCCAGCGTTCGACAAGACCATCCGGAAGATTGGGAATTCACCTGCTCGCGTTGCGGAATGGAGTTTACGGTCACCCAAGGTGAACTGATCTTTCAATCTGTGCCGAAGCAATGGCTCTCGGCGAACATCCACGTCGCATAGGTCAGGATAACGTTGTCAGGAAAGCTGGTTGACCCATGACTACAGCGACCCTTCCCGACATTGCCGGAGTACACCAGTCCTCCACAATGAAGGCCGTGGTCTTTCGTGGACGGAACGACATAGCTGACGTTCCGTTCAATCATCAGGAAATGGACAGCGTCGGGGAAAGCAGGGTGGAACTTCAGGGCAAGTTTGTGCGCGTCGGGGAAGGGGACCTCGATGTCACGGTAGGTTTTGCGAATCGCAGTGACGAAATTGGCGATCTCGGTCGTAACTTCAACCACATGGTGCGGCAGTTGCGGGAGAGTCGAGAAGAGATGGAACGGCTGCACCGCGCCCAGATGTCGCGTGCGGAACGCTTCGCCGCACTCGGAGAACTCGCTGTCGGACTCGCCCACGAAATCCGCAATCCGCTCGCAGGTATTGCAGGCGTGATCGAAATCGTTGGACGAGACCTGCCGGTAACCAGCCCAGCGCGTGCTGTGGTCATGGACGTTCGTCTGGAGATCGCACGGATCAACCACATTCTCACCGACCTGCTCCAGACAGCCCGTCCGCACCCACCCGAGGTTCGCCCTAGCAACCTGAATACAACGGTCGAACATGCGGTCGTGCTGACCTGCCAGCAAGTGCTCTCCAGGCCAATCAAAATCGGTTTCGAGAAAGATCCGAGTCTGCCAAACGTTGAACACGACAGCGATCAGATTCACCAACTGCTTTTGAATCTATTGTTGAACGCGGTTCAGGCGATCGACGGTGCGGGAGCAATTCGGGTTGAGATTTTGTCTTTGAAAGGCGATGCAGCGATTGCCGTCATCGATACGGGTCGTGGCATTGCGCCCGAACATCTGCCCAACATCTTCCGGCCGTTCTATACGACCAAGGGAAATGGTACGGGACTGGGCCTCTCACTGTCTCGCCGGATCGCCGAGGAACATCACGGTCGGATTGAAGTAACCAGCGAAGTCGGGAAAGGGACAAAATTCTTGGTCGTCCTCCCTCTCCAACAGGCCAACGCTCAAGCCGCGGCATCCTGCGTCGGCACAACCACTTCTGGATGAAATTGGCGGATACGCCAGGCAAGCCAGAGTCGAATAGCGAAGTCCACACGACGGAGCGCTCTGGATCTGGCATATCGACATGGTTGCGTTCGACGCACGGCATCTCTGGCTGGCGTCCTCTGGTCTTCGGCTCGATCGCGGAGAAAGTCGCTGAACAGGTGCAATGCCCGTTGTTGCTACTTCGGTCCGTCGAACTGGCTCCAAATTGCGCAGCTTCTACTCCGCAATCTTGAAGAATCGTGGTAGCAGATAGTTCTACATAGCGAATTATGGCTGCACATGTCGAAGTCGCACCATCGAACCCACCCGCAAAGCCGGTCCAGAATATGGTCCCGTCCGGACTCACGAGCGCTGAAGCACATAGTCGTCTTCAAAAAGACGGGCCCAATGCAATGCCAGATGTGTCCGCTCATCCACTTCGAAATGCATTGGCCAAGTTCTGGGCGCCCGTCCCATGGTTGCTCGAAGCGTCGATCATGCTTGAGGTCGTGCTGCAAAAATACTTCGAGGCCTCGATCATTGCGGGCCTGCTGGTCTTCAACGCAGCGCTGGCGTATTTCCAGGAAGGTCGCGCCCAAGCTAACTTAAAGGCCTTGAACTCGCGTCTCGCCTTGAATGCGTCCGTCGAGCGCGATGGGGTCTGGAAGACGGTACCCGCCGCAGAGTTAGTGCGAGGCGACCTTGTCAACTTGTCGCTCGGCGGCGTGGTGCCCGCGGATGTGCAATTTGGTCGGCGGATCTGTCCTGCTTGATCAATCCATGCTCACAGGCGAATCGCTGCCGATTGAAGCTGGTCCAGGCGTTGATACCTATGCTGGAGCACTCGTGCGGCGCGGTGAAGCGACCGCAGTGATTACAGGCACTGGCGTTCATACCAAGTTTGGCCGTACGGCAGAACTCGTGCGCACCGCGCATGCTGCAAGTTCGCAGCAGAAAGCTGTCCTACGCATCGTGCGGAATCTGGCCATTTTCAACGGCGTCGTTATCCTTATTATCGGAGCGTATGCCTATTTTCATGCGATGCCGTGGAGCGAGATTATTCCTCTGCTGCTCACGTCGGTTCTCGCGGCAATACCCGTGGCATTACCAGCAACATTCACGCTGGCTGCGGCCCTGGGAGCGCGATCTTTGGCGAAGCTGGGCGTCCTGCCGACGCGACTATCGGCTGTAGATGAGGCTGCGACAATTGATGTCTTGTGCTCCGACAAAACGGGAACGCTCTCCCTTAATGAACTTTCGGTTACCAGCGTCAAGCCGATGCCCGGGTTTGACGAAGCCCACGTCCTCGGCATGGCAGCCCTCGCAAGTTCTGAGGGCGGGGATGATGCGGTGGATGCCGCGATCCGCTCTGCCTCCACTCAAAGGCCAGCATTGGATCTGCCAAAGCTAATCACGTTTGTGCCATTCGACCCGGCCAAGAAAACGTCAGAAGCAACAGCAACCGACGCGAACGGCGGCGTGGAGCGTATCGTCAAGGGAGCCTTCACGGTAGTGGCGAGTCTTACCGCGCCGTCACCGACCGCGGCCGGTTTAGCCGATGAACTTGAAAAGCAAGGCTTCAGGGTTTTGGCAGTAGCTGCGGGCCCCCCAGCATCGCTGAAGCTTATGGGCCTCATTGCGCTCAGCGACCCGCCTCGTAAGGACTCGATCTCTCTGATCTCGGAGCTGAAGACCCTGGGTGTGCGCACGGTCATGGTGACGGGTGACGCTCCGGCTACGGCCGCAATCGTTGCGCACGCGGTGGGATTGGATGGGTCTGTATGCCCGCCGGGAGCGATACCCGAAGGAGTGAAGGCGCAGGATTTTGCGGTATTTGCAAGTATTCTTGCCGAAGGAAAATTTAACCTGGTCAAAGCCTTCCAGAAGAACGGGCATACGGTTGGGATGTGCGGCGATGGCGCCAACGACGCACCGGCGCTTCGTCAGGCTCAGATGGGGATTGCCGTATCGACCGCGACCGACGTCGCCAAGTCGGCAGCTGGTATTGTGCTGACAGAGCCTGGCCTTGGCGGCATCGTTGCGGCGGTAAAAGAGGGCAGGATCACCTTTCAGCGCATTCTCACCTACACGCTGAACTCCGTCGTCAAGAAGATCGTGCAGGTACTTCTGCTGGCAATTGGCCTGATCATGACCGGACACGCGGTCTTGACGCCCATGCTGATGGTCATTGTGATGATCGCAGGCGACTTCTTGGCCATGGCATTGACCACCGATAGAGTGCGGCCATCGCCCACGCCAAATTCGTGGCAAGTGGGCAGGATTACAACCGCAGGAGCCGTTCTGGGAGCCTGCTTTCTCACGTTTTGTATAGCTGTCCTCGCGGTCGGCAAGTTCGAGATGCGATTCGGAATTGAAGCGTTGAGAACGCTTTCTGTTGTCGCCATCGTATATGGCAGCCAAGCCACAATTTACGCCATGCGAGGACGTCGCCATCTTTGGGGACTGCGGCCGACTGTATGGCTGGTAGCCTCCTCTGTTGCCGATGTTCTTATCATCTCAACGTTGGCTATTCGCGGGATTGCCATGGCGCCACTACCCCTCTCAGTCTTGGCCGTTGAATTTGCAGCGGCAATTGCTTTCGGCTTGATCTTGGACGGAGTGAAGATCCCTGTCTTTGCTCGTCTTGGCATTTCGTAACTGCGGCTTGACCTCCTGCGAACACTGTGGTTGACGCTTAAGTTGAAAGGGAAGTTTACATCGCCACTATCAAACTCTACGCTTTGAAAAACTGTTCAGAATTGCTCGTCTTGCAAATCTGTGGCAACTAGCCGAATGTGCGTGCCGAGTCTCGACAAACACCCAACGGCTCTCAGCGGTGACTACCAGCCAAAACCAGAGCCGATCATATTTCGGTGAACCACAAGTGTGGGAGCCTGCGTTTTCAGTGCAGGAAATGGCGGGACAGGACTATTGCACAGAACGTGGCGAAGCCGAGGAGGATAAGGCCGAGGATGGCGTTGACGAGGCGGAAGAAGATCGGGCCGATGCGTTTGGGGATAAAGCGAACGACCGTGATCAACACCGTGAACCAGGACATCAGGCCGGCGGCAGCCATTAGGATTCCCCACACGGGAGCGCTGTTGCCCAAGACTGAATGAGCGAAGGGGAGCCAGTTGGAGGTAACACCAACCCAGTAAACAATGGTTAAAGGGTTGAAAATGGTTAGGGCAACACAGTCGGAGACCTCGGCGACTAGATGCGCAGGGACGGTCTCTTCGTCCCAGTGTTGGCGAGCCCTGGTGTACGCCCGCATGGGATCCTTGACCACGCGGACAAGGAAGTAGATCCCAAGTGGAAGCAGGACGATTACGCCGATGGCCGCCAGCACTGTCTGGAGCGTCGGGTTGGACAGATCGGAAAAGAGGTAGTGCCCTCCGACGAGGACCATAGAGAAAAGGATGAGATCGCCGGTGACGGAACCGATTCCGCAGGTGAGGGTATGGCGCCAACCGCCGATCACGCCGCGGCGGATGGCCAACATGTTAACTGGGCCCATCGGCGCGGCCGCCGCCAATCCCATCAAGAATGCGGCCGAAAGCACGTGGATGTAGGAGACGAACGCCATGTTGCGGCAGAGAGGTAGGATAAGCCTGAACTTCCACTCGGGCAATGCACATCGAATGGAACCTGACGAAAGCAGCCGTCAAGCTGATGATACGTGCGACTGTGTGTGATGAAGGAAGTCAGCGGACGGCCTGATTTTCGACACGTTTCCACATCGTTTGTGGAGCGCCAGAATTGGAGTGTTCGTACCAGCATGAGGCGCTACACTCGCCTGTCGAATGGATTCTCACGCAAGCTGGCGAATCACGCCGCTGCAACAGCCCTCAACTTGAGGAAATTCCTATGATTCGGCTGCCGATACTTAAAGACGAGTTGGCCTTTCTGGAAAAACTCTTACCTGATCTAGAAACGCGGCCCGATCTGGGGCATTTGGCAATTGAGGTCAAGAAGCGGATTGAGAAGATTCGCCACGAGATTCGCTCCTTAGAGCGCGACTAAAACTCAAAGTAGCCCACTACCAATCGTCACGAAACCCTTGTCCAGGGAAGACTCAAGGGAGAGAAATTCAATGGTTGATGGAGTCCGATCGTGACAGTCGTAGGTGGTTTATTTGCAGAGTGTACAAAACTGACCATATTGCAAACTTGGAATCGCACATACTCGTAAGCAATGACGAACACAAGTGAAAGAGGAGAGATAACGAGACGTCAGACTGCTAAAGAAGCAGAAATCATTGAACAGTCGATGGAACTAATAGCGAAGACACAACGGTCATCTGCGATCGCTGGATCGAAGAACTTGGCACGTCGCAACAAAAAACGGAATGATCCATCTCGCGCGCGAAAGGGCATGCCTTGAGGCACGGCTCACGGAGACAGTGCAGGCATGACCGCCAAACTTGCTACCGTAGACGACCACATTCTGGCAGGTGTTGAAGCCGCCGGTGCCATGGGCGACGGGAGCATCGTTTTCAGCAGCGCTGGTGACCAGCCGCAGGATGGCTTTATGCAATTCAACTCCGGATACCTCTCGCCTTACTTCGTCACAGATCCCGAACGCATGGAAGTTGCCTTCGAGAACGCATACATTCTCATTCACGAAAAGCAAATCGTTTCTAAGCAAGACCTGCTCCCGCTACTAGAGCAGATCACAAAGAGTGGCAAGCCACTGCTCATAGTCGCAGAAGATGTTCGGGGCGAGGCACTGGCCACTCTCGTTGTGAAGAAGCTGCGGGGGCCGCTGCAAGTTGCCGCCGTCAAGGCCCCCGGTTTTGGGGATCAACGCAAAAGTATGCTGCAGGGTATCGCCATCATCACGGGGGCTAGGGCCATCACCGAAGGCCTCGACATCCAGCTGAACAACATACAGATTTCCGACCTCGGTCAGGCCAAGAAGATCATTGTCGACAAGAACCACACGGTGGTCGAAGGGAGGGTCAAGTACGACCAGCTTTCCCTCGTGGCAGAGCCCTGCGCCTACCCATGTGCTCATCATTCGCCTCTGCAATCTTCACGGACCCATATCACACGGGGGGCTCATGGAACACTTTCGGCTTGAGCATCCGCCGGATCGACTAATTCTTTGTAATCGTCCGGACTGCGAAGACATCGCCGACTATTTAGAAGTCAACGAACAGGGCCGTGAAGACTTCGTCTGTGCTGCCCACACCAGCAGTGAAAGGCATGTTTCAGTTTTGCCGAAGGGCGTACCCAGCGCCGAACCGCTCCGGAGCCGATTTGTTGCATAACCTCTCTGCATCACCACGAGAAAAGCCGAGCCGCAGTCTTTGCGAGTTCAACGGCGAGCCGCCACCGTCAGGTCGCATTTTCGATACGATTTATTACAAATTGGAGGAAGTGGAAAAATGGCCACTCAACTATGCCAGAAATGCAAACAGGTCCACCCCGGTCGCATCTGCGATTACGACGAAAAAGGTGAATGCGCCGAGACGATTAGCGTCAATGAGGTTGTCCAACCATCTGGCGAGCCATCAAGAGACGAGGAAGATTGAGGTTCGTTACGATCCGGAGCAACTGAGCTCGCCGCTGCGACAAGTACAAGCGTGGACGAAAAGCGGCATACGCCCTTAACACGGGCTGCAAGCTCCCGGCCTCGCGAGGGTGTGAGGAATGTTGAGGGCGGTTGGCACTTCGAGCATGCCGAGGTCAATAAGTGAAATGGCCTTGATTTCGACGTTTGGAAAGTTCGCTAGACGTTTTGACAAAAGCGAAGCAGCGCACCAGGTAGAGATAGCGCACCTTCCCGTGACTGCGCCACCAGAGGAGCAAACGACCGTGGCCGTATAGCTCCTTCACATCAGAGGCGCGAACGACCGTGTTGGGAAAGGCAGAAATAAAATATGAGTTCAACTACTATCACACGTTCAGAGATTGCTGGGGCAGAAGCTTTACCGCTGCTAGGGTTGGTCAACTACCAGGAGGGTTCGGTCGTAAGCCGGGTCGTTCTCAAGCGGGCAAAAGGAAACGTGACAATCTTTGCTTTTGACGAAGGACAGGGGTTAAGCGAACACACGTCTCCATTCGACGCCCTCGTACAGGCAGTTGAAGGCGAAGCGGAAATTACGGTCACTGGCAAGCCCATAGCCGTGAAAACAGGCGACGTCGTCCTGCTGCCGGCTGAAAAGCCGCATGGGGTGAAAGCGACCACACGCTTCAAAATGATGCTGACCATGATCCAGCCGTAGGCTTGAAGCAGGCGTAGCTGCTGAGTCCAGCTCAGTTCTAAGTCATTCCGATTTGGGCAAGAAATACAGCGGCTCACAATCGGGGCTGAGGTACGGAGCGCTTGTTGAAATCAACAATAGAGAGAGGCGTGCGGTTGCTTCCCCTGAAAGTGAAGGCCGCCCCTTCTCAGGTAAATCCTGCTTTCGCGTCCATGTTGCACGCCACTCAAATGTTAGGCAAAAGATCGAAGTATTCATCATCCTCGTTTTTGCCGCCTTCTCCCGCGCCCAACGGTTTCTCTGACTGGATAAATTCAATGCGCTCAATCCACTTGACCATCTTGTAGCCAAGCTGATTCTCAACACGCAGCCGTAGTGGCGCTCCATACACGTCTGGAAGCCGTTGGCCATTCATCCGAATCGCAAGCAAGCATTCGGCCTTCAGTACATTCTCCAGGCTCTGTGTGTCGTAATATGGGCCACCGTAGAGTGCTTCACCGAAGGAGAAGAAAGCCACCACTTTGGCTTCCGGTTTCGGGCGCACGAGGTCAATCAGCCTCTGCATCGGAATGCCGCCCCATTTGGCAATGCCACTCCAGCCCTGAATGCAGTGATGCATTGTGATGTGCTCGACCATGCCCATCTTCTCGATGTCGGAGAGCGAAAGTACCACTGGGTTTTCGACCAGACCGCCGATTTGCAGCTTAAAATCCTGAAAGCCGCGCTCGGCAAGACGTTTCCAGTCATCTCGCACCGGCATCTTGCCATTAGGCCAGAAGTACGGCGAGATATCCTGCTCCGAATAATTCTGGTGTGGAACGAGTCGGTTCAACGTAAGCAGTTGCATGGGATAGGTCACGGACTTCAAAGCGTGTTGCAGTCCACGCGGATGGTGCCATGACAAATGGTGCGCCACAACCCACGAGAGCACGACCACGCCTATGCCGACGAACCCGAGCCACATCCCAATAGGGTTTAGGTTGTCCGTGCCCATGACGATGTGATTCATGTTGCGCTTGAATCCTGTCATTACCACCAAGGTGACGTGCACGACCAAGAACCCAAAGAAACTGAGCATCGTTAAGAAGTGGATTGATCTCGCCGATTGCCTGCCGCCGAAAATACGCGGATACCACGGGAAATGGTTCACGACGGCTGGAGACATTGCGATGCCCGTCAGGATAGCCAACGGGCCGAATACGAACACAACCGTGAAATACGCAATCTGTTGGAGTGCGTTGTAACCGTAAAAGCCGTTCGGCTCTGGAGGCAAGTGGAATGTTGCATAATGAACGAAGGTGTTCCAAGCCTGCGCTAGGACAACTGGTGAAGTGGGCACGATCCGCTTCCACTGCTCCGTGGTAAGCAGCATCACGATGAAGAGAATCCCAGTTGCGACGAAACCATGCACGTCAATGAAGTGCCAAACCCGCGCAATCCCGATTGTGTGCCTGTAGCCGGGAGTGCCAACGAGGGGCGAAATGTAGCGGGCGTCATCCTTTGCAGTCCAAATCCGGTCACCAGAGACTTCGATGGGCGTGAACCTGATCCATTCGCTGCCCGGTGTGCAGTCATCATTAAAGTACAGACGAGGATGATCCATCAGAACCGACAGACCACTGCGAATCAGCATCATTACGAACAAGAAATTAAAGAAATGACAGTAACGCACCCAGAGCGGAAATCCGTGCGGGCCCGCAAAGTTATTCGGATAGACCTGCGGTATAGGGGGAACACACGGCAGGCCGACAAGACCAAACTCAATCCACGCGGCAAAAAGCAATAATGCAATCGCCGCAGCGATGCCGATCAGGATGGAAGGGCGCACCCAAATCCGGAAGCGGCGATCTTGCGGATAGTGCACTGTCTTATGCGCAGCATCGAAGGAAATCATATCCCACTTTGAAAAAGCAGCCCTGATCTTCAGTCCCAAGTCCCCACAATCTTTTGGAACGCACCACATCAATTCAATCACAAACTGACCCGCCGCGAGTCGATTGGGGTGCACTAGGATCGCTTATGTATGGACGGATCAGAATGGTTACGCTCAGGCGCGGATCGAGCGCAAGAAGCAATTCGAGCGCGATTCCGGTGAGTGGAAACTGGGTCTCAGGTGGGGGTTGACCACCACAGAAGCGCGATGAACAAAACCTGCATCGGAGCACACAACCAAAGCGGCGTTGGCGGTTTGCCACGCAGCGTGACGCCATGCTGTGCCGCATTGACGTTGGCGACAAACATCCCAACGAGGAGTGCAATCAGGCAAATGCCCGCAAGCCTGCGAAATGCAGGGAGCAACAGTCCTGCCGCTCCGAGAAGTTCCAAAACACCAGTGATGTACACGATCAGCAGGGGGCGCGGAAAAGATGACGGGATCATCTGTGCTAAATCATGTTTCATCTTGTTGAAATGAGCCGGTGCGGTGAAGACGAACATCACGACTAAGGCATACAGAGCGGAATGCTGCCACGAAGCGAGAACCTGCAAAGCCGCTCCTGTCGCTCGAAAGACCAGCCACGCAGCCAGCAATACGATGAGAACGAGCATAAGAAAGCCAAATCCAAACCGTGATTCAAGAGAACCTTACAAACGCCCAACTCCTATCCCTCTAGCCTGCCAGCGTGACCTCGGACGACCCCGTGTTGTCGCGCATCAGACCCAGTGCGCTGAGGATGCGCCCAAGCTCAATGATTGGTCGAAAAATCCAATATTTCCGCCGAATGGCAGCCATAGCGCGTTCATGCTCCGGTCGGTCGGTAAGGAATCGCGCTGTACCCTCGAAATTCTCGCCGCCGATAGACGGCTTGACTTGTGGCGTCTTCTGTACGTTCCGCACCCATTGGCGCTTCACGTTTGCAGTACCGATGTAGAGCCTTTCGCCATCCAGAACAAACCAGATCGTAACCTCGTGGGGCATCCCTGTCTTGCGTCCACAATGGGTCAGCCTCGTAGTCTGTTTCCAGCCACGCGCCTCAATCGATTCAGTACGTCGGATTCCATAAGCCGTCGCTCCGAGAACCTGTACTCCAGCCAGTTCTCAACTACACATCCTTCAGTTGCTCCTCGGTCATCCCAAAATAATGACCGAGTTCATGTATGAGAGTCTGGCGAATTTGATGGCGCACTTCGGCCTCACTTGAGCAGACCGCCTCAATATTCTTCTGATAAAGCACGATGTGGGCAGGCCCCACTGATAAATCAAAGACGCTCTTCTGCGTGGCGGGCACTCCGTGAAAGATGCCTAGTAGCAGACGCCTTTGCTGTCCGAGACGAGGGCGTGATTGGTTCGGAGGGAAATCCTCGACCAGAATCGCGACGTTCTGGATACGGCCGCGAAATTCTTCCGGCAGCGAATCCAAGGTTTCTTCAGCAACGTTGATGAAATCTTCGCGCTTCATTCTTCACCCACTGACACAAATCAGGGAACGCTCACTCCGAGTAGCCGTCGTCTGTGTCTGCATCCTCGTCATCTTCTTTGCGGTCGCCCTCGTCTTCCTCTTCGTCTTCTTCCTCGTCGGGCTCTTGTCGATGGATGACATCGCTTCGCGCCGAGCGATCCGAACAGTCTGGGTCGAGGCGATGTGGGCGTATTCTGGTCATGTCCACATGGTACTCTGTGCCCGTTGGCTAGAGCAGCGGGTGTTAGTTGCGGGCTGCTGGGATCGACAGGCCGAGGACGAATCGCTGGGTACATCCAGCAGGGGAGGCACCATGTCGCCACGAACACTTTTTCTCAGCAGACTGATCGGGCTGTACTGCATTCTCGTCGCGCTTTCCATGATGACTCGTGGACAAGTGACCGTGGAGACTGTAACCGCCCTTCTTCAGAACTCCGCGATGACGTTGGTCCTTAGCGTAATCACGCTGGCGGCTGGGCTGGCGATGGTTCTCGCGCACAATATCTGGTCGGGCAGTGTGCTCGCGGTTGTTGTCACGCTCATCGGTTGGATGGCGCTCGTCAAGAGCCTACTTTTCTTGTTCCTGCCGCATGAGATGGAAGCGGGACTTTTCCTTGGGCAGCTTCACTACCGACAACTCTTCTACATGTACGCGGCTATTTCACTCGTCCTCGGCGTCTACCTGACCTATGGCGGATTCAGGTCGAGATCAGACAGGTCATGAGGAAGTAAATGAGAGACGAGGGCAGCAGGACGGTTAGCCCCGTCTGGGCTGGATTGGCTGCCAGTATTAGTTCTCACACGTATCTAATGCCGTCGCTTTTCGAAATTTCACTCGCGTGAGAACACGTCACCATCGTTCGCTACGCGATTCTTTCGAGCGGGTGAGTCTCTCCCTCATTGCATTGGCTGCCCCGGTGCCAGCACACCCTTGCCTGTGACCCATGGATGCATTTCGGTCTTCAATAGTCCGGCTTTGATGATTGGATCATCCTGTACGATCTTCGCAGTTTCCTCTGCCCCAACACCGTATATGGCGATTCCTCGTAACTCGCCGGGATCGTCGAAAGGGAAGGGCCCGGCAACCGCGATCTTCCCTTTCTCTGTTTCTTGCACGAATGTATGGTGCTGTTTCATCAGATCCATGAACTCAGGTGCGCTGGGATTCCATTTTTCGCCACTCTTCAGCAAGACGAGCGTGTACTGCTCCATGCCCTGAGTCGTTTCTGGTTCGTGAATCGCGTTGGGGTCGATGAGCCACGGACCATGTACTTCTGCTGCCAGACGACCAGCCTTGATGGCTGGGTCTGTGTCTGCCCATCCTTGCGCCTGCATCAGCGAGTCTGCTTTGAACACAAAAATGCCACGGAGCGAAGTATCGTCAGTAAACGGCCCGGCGACCACGAGCTTGTGTTCAGAATGCAATTTGCGGATGTTTGCCATGTGCTCTTCTTGGAGCTTGTCGCCAGCCTCTTTGCTCAGTTGCGGAGCGTTAGAAGGACGCTTCAAGAGCACAAAGAAGTATTTCGGGGCATTCGGCTCGGACTGAGCGATAGAAAGGCTCGCAGAGGCGAGCAGACAGATGAGAACTAGCTTCCAAGATCGAAGATGTCCCATAGGAACTGCCTACCTTCGTTCGCGCTAAAGTCGCAGGAGATTTTACCAGCCGCCACAGCTACTTCGGTCACTGCGCTTACCAGCCCGAAATGCGATGACCAACTTTCGCCGCTAACGATGAAGCGTTATTCCACGTCCCAGAACGACGACATAGAGGATTCCCAGAACTGCCGCCACACCAATCCAAACGTAGCTTCGGGTAAGTTTCCCCGGCGACCGCATCGGCTCCGTGTGTCTCGGAATGTAGTATTGCAACCAGAGCAGCCCACTCAGACCACCAGCCGTCGCTGGCAGTGCCGATTGCCAGAGTAGTTGCATTCCGAGCGGATTCAGCAGTCCTGCTACGCTCGCAAGCAGAATGCCTGAGAAATACGGCACGATGGTCAACTTCCGCAAGCGCCCCTGCTGGTGTCGTGGGATTCCTGCGTGGCGCACCAGTCCTATACCAACAACCACCGCAGCGATGAAGTACGAAGACGCTCCCACAGCCACGAGCAGCGCCCGCCAGAGCCAATGCGGATGCAGCCCTGAGATCACAGCCGCCCAATCTCCGAAGTCGGTTACACCTGAAAAGAAGCAGTATCCGGTTCCGGTAAACAAATTGAACGCACAAGCGATGAGCAGGAAGTAGGCACGGGCATGGATGCGAGCTTGACGCTGCGCAAGGCGAGCCAGGACGCTAGCGCAGCCACAAGGTTCACCAAGGTTCCGCCCGCCGCAACCAGACGGGTGTCGGATGCACTCGACCACGCCACAGTCGTGAGCACGCCAGACTTTGCCCCAGACAGCAGAGCCGTGAGACCGTGCCCGACGCCTTCGTGGAGGACGTTCGCCACAATGCCTGCCACAACGCTAATGGCAATGATAGTGAGTGTGTCATCCGTGGTTCGAATTCGTTCCTCGTCCTGCGGAGCAGCGGCGGCAGTTGAACTTTCGGGCATCTTCTCTCCAATTACTTCGCATACCAACCCGAATGCGGCGACCATCGGCTGCATGAGAGGCACTGGGTCTCAGTCCAGTGGTGAAGGCACGCTGGGCAGACGCCTCCCGTATCGAAAGTGTTCCACGAATGACCGCACTCGCAGAACCAGCGATCATCCTTGCGCGGCGACCAGCCGCAGAGCGGGCAGCGGATGCGGGGGCCGGATGGTTCGCGGTCGAAGAAGCATTCGGGGCCGATGTTGACTATGCGGGTTGATCTTTAGGAATCAGCAGACCCGGATGAGTTGGGCAAGTCGGGGCCTTCGGTGTCCTGACGGTCTCCGCGCAGGACTGCAGGGACGTTCCGCCTTGCCGGTGTCACTAGCACGAAGGCGGATGTATGGTCTGCAGCCGCTATCGACAAAGTGAGGGCAATTCAGTTGAAGGAGGAACCGATGTCGCAAGAAAACAACAACGCGGAAACGTCCAAGGCGGGCAGCACGGCAGACGACACCAAGAAGCTGAGCGAGGACGCCCTCGGCTTGGTCCAAGGTACGTCTGTCCGTTCATGATCGGCGTTGTCGACATGATCGTCGGCGAAGGCGGAGCCAAGAATGGCCTAAACGTGATGCCGTCCGGCACGGCGGTGCCATTCATTCCGTATAGTGCCCCACACCTCGGGGCCATTCCCAATCTGATTCGTCCGATGCACACTGAGAACACAGGAGATATCAAGGCGCTAACTTCTGGTGCGACCTGTCGTCGGACGGGCAAGGTAGCCCGTCGCTGAACATGCAGGATGCGCAAGGTGAAACGGTCTTGCTCAAATCGTCACGATAAAGGAGGGGTCGGGAGTGCGACCCGCCAGATTGAGCAGGGAGCGCATGCGCGGCCTATTTGACCTTCGGTCGCGAGGGAGAGAAAACATGTGGATGAGATCGTGTGCCGTATGCAAAGTCCTTCTGAAAAAACCGCGATTGTGGGACTCCGTTTATTGCAAATGCGGGTGGGAGTGGCAGAGTGCCGGGGCGGTTCGCGAGAAACTTATCGTGTTTCCCGAGGCAACGAAAAAGTCTGCTTGAGGGTAGGCGTGGCCTCTCGCCCGCCCTGCGAGGGAATCGTCACCTCCTACTGTCCCTAATGCTTACATCAATCACCACGGGAACATGGTCGCTGAGATGTCCCCACTCTCGGGACGACCCGACTTCGACCGATTTCAAGCTCCAACGTTTCGGGACAAATAGCTAGTCGATGTGAAATGGCTTGTCCCGGCGACGGTAGAAGTAATAGGTTGGTCGCGTTTCGGCTCCTTGCTTTTCTCCATGATGAGTGTGATACGCACTGATTAGGCCGTGGTCTCCGAATAAACGAACTACTTCGGTGTGGTTTCGTCCGGGGCGGTTCGCGTCCCATTTCGAATAGTTGTTTAAGTCTCCAGCGACGACAACGGGTGGCTCGATAACCTCACTCACCTTTCGGTTCGTTATCCGTCGTTTTGGCCATTTGTGGTGTCTTTACGCCGGTGCTCGCGAAACACTCAAAGTCGTTTTCTCTCATCGATTGCATTTCGCTGGGCGTGATCGAATGCAGCGGAATTTCGAGCCCATGCGAAAAGCAGGTGGAAGCCTGGCAAAGAAGTGAATTGACGGACGTAACGGCCAAAAGGCCGGTTCTCACAATCGTTCTAGCTTTGCGGGGCGGTCTTTGCCGTCCGGTCTTTCTTAACTTAGCGAGCGTTGAGCGAACCATTAACGCCACCTCGGGCGGATTTTTCACAAGCCCGTTTCTGGAACACTTCCGGTTAGTCGACCACTCGGGAGCCACTGCGTGCTGGCGGGAACATTTCATTCGACCAGTTCTAGTCGGCCGCACCTGCGTAAGGGACGTTGCGGCCACCGTAGCGACGCACTCGCAGGTTGGCCTGCTCGGCGTGAGCCAGAAAGCCTTCGAGCACGCACAAACGTGAGCAGTACTCACCAATCATGGCTGAGGCTTCGTCGGTGAGAACTTTCTGGTAGGTGCAAGTCTTGATGAACTTGCCGACCCAAAGGCCGCCCGTGTAGCGCGCCGCTTTGCCGGTAGGCAGCGTGTGGTTCGTGCCAATCACCTTATCGCCGTACGCGACATTCGTCCGCGGGCCGAGAAACAAAGCTCCATAGTTCTTCATGTTCTTGAAGAAGTAGTCGGGATCGCGAGTCATTACCTGCACGTGCTCCGACGCGATGCGATCCGCTTCCCGAACCATCTCCTCATCGGAGTCGCACACGATCACTTCGCCGTAGTCGCGCCAGGAAATGGAAGCTAACTCGGCTGTCGGCAAGATCGACAGCAGGCGCTGGATCTCGCCCATGGTTTCGCGGGCGAGTTTTTCGGACGTAGTAAGAAGGATAGCCGGCGTATTGAATCCATGCTCGGCCTGCCCCAGGAGATCGGTTGCGCAGAGCTCGCCGTCGACCGTTTCATCTGCAATCACCAGGGTTTCAGTCGGCCCGGCAATCAAATCAATCCCCACACGACCGAAGAGCTGGCGCTTGGCCTCGGCCACGAAGGCATTCCCGGGTCCCACAATCATGGAAACGGGAGCGATATTCTTGGTGCCGAGTGCCATGGCGGCGATCGCCTGAACGCCGCCCATGCAGTAGATTTCATCCGCGCCGCCGATGTGCATCGCAGCCACGACGGCCGGGCTGGGCTTGCCATGATAAGGCGGCGAGGACGCGATCACGCGGGTCACGCCCGCCACTTTCGCCGTCACCACGCTCATGTGCGCCGACGCCACCAGCGGATATTTTCCCCCTGGAACGTAGCAGCCCACCGAATCAACCGGCATGTTCTTGTGCCCGAGAATGACTCCGGGAAGAGTCTCGACTTCGACGTCCCGCAACGCCGAACGCTGCGCTTCGGCGAAATTGCGCACCTGGGCCTGAGCGAACTTGATGTCATCGAGATTTTGCCGGGAAAGCTGGGCGAGACAACCTTCGATATCCTGCTCCGAAAGCCGGAACGCAGGTGGGTTCCACTTGTCGAACTTTTCTGAAATTTCGCGCAAAGCGCTCTCGCCGCGACTTTCGATGTCTTCAATAATGCCGGTGACGATGTCGCGAACCTTCTTCGCCTCGGCGCTGGCCTGCTCCGGTGCACGGCCGGTTTTCAGATGGCGTGCCATTAGGACCTCCTCTTGAACCAATTGCGTGCGACCCCGCGGCCCAGGGAAAAACACGAGCCAGCCGTACCTAGCCGACTGCTGAGACGGGTTCAGTGAGTTCGACCTCGGTGGTGGAACACTGATGTTGTTCCGCGGCATAGCCGGCTTTGTAATCCGCTTTGACCGCGTCCGATGCGGTCGGCAGCACCGGAAAGTCCCACCAGCCGACCACTTCCGAGGCGGCCACGGAAACATCCCGCGTGATGGGCACTTCGACCAGGGCAGGAGCGTTGGAGTCGAGAGCGCGCTTGATCGTGGATCCAATTTCGTCGGCCGCCTGCACCTTGGCGGCGACTTCGAAGCCAAACGATTTTGCCAACGCTACGAAGTCCACTGAGTAGGGCCGGCCGTCGCCGCTGTGCTGGTTGAACTCCGATCCGATCTGCCGCCCCATGAGATAGTTCTGCCCGTCGCGAATCGAGATATAGCCCGAATTGTTGAGCACCAGGAAAACCACCGGGATGTTGTACATCACGCAGAGGGCGAGTTCCTGCACACACATCATGAAGTCGCCGTCCCCGATGATGCACACGACCGGCGCATCCGGTTTGGCAAGCTTGGCCCCAATAGCGGCGGGAAGCGCAAAGCCCATCGACGAAAATGAACCAGAAGTGATGTGGGTTCGCGGTTCGTATACCGGGAAGGCTTGCTTCGTGGTGCTCTGCGGGTGGCCAGAGCCTACGGTCACAATTCCATGCCGCGGCAGCGCCTTGCGCAACTCCCGCAGAGTGCGCAGCATGGTGGTTGGAATACCATTGTAGGAGCGCCGCCGCTCCAGTTTCTTTTCCCACTCCTGCTTCAATCCTTCGAGATCGCTCAGATACGAAGTCCTGGCTGCGCGTGCTTTACGGGCCTGCTCGTCGGAGATCCCGGCCAGCATGTCGGCCAGCGCCAACTTGCAGTCGGCCACGATGCCGACTTCGGCGGGATAGTTTTTCCCGATCTCACGCGGGTCGATGTCGACCTGAATCAGTTTGGTATTCGGAATCGAGAAGGTGACACCCTTGCGGTAAGACGACGCCGACCAATCGGTGAAGCGGCAACCGAGCGAAAGCAGGACATCTGCGTTTGCCGAGGTATGATTGCCGGGCAGTGATCCCGGCCAACCTGCGGTTCCGGCGCACATCGCATTGTCCTCTGCGATCGCACCTTTGCCATTCCAGGTAAAGACCACCGGGATGCCGAGTTTCTCGACCAACGAAGTCAGCTCGGGCGTGGCATTGGCACTGATGGCACCGCCGCCTACGACAACGCAAGGTCGTTTGGCCGTAAGCAGGAGCTTGATCGCAGCTTCGATGGCTTGGGCATCCGCCCGCGGTTTCCCGACCGGCAGGCGCTGGTCAAGCTCGGCTACGTCAATGTCCGTCGTCTCTACCTGAACATCAAGCGGCAGCTCCATATGCACAGGGCCCGGACGGCCCGTCAACATCGCATTCCATGCGCGATGCATCACAAAGGGAACCTGATCAGCGCGGATCACGTCGAAGGTGCGCTTGGTAACGGCCGCGGCTATGTGTGGGAAGTCGGGCGAGGCGACGCGGTCAAGCTCCTGCATGACGCCGTGTCCACGCATGTGCGTGGCGGCGCTGCCGGTGATGAGCAGAAGCGCGGTCGAATCGCAGTGGGCGGTTGCGAGTCCAATGACGGTGTTGGTCGCGCCGGGCCCGATCGAAGTGCAAGCGGCGATCGGCTGGCCCGTGACTCGATAGTGCGCATCGGCGATGTGTACCGCATTCTGTTCGTGCATGACCTGGATGAAGGGCAGCTTGGAGACGGGATCGTTAAAGGCGTCGATCATGCTCCAATTGCCGTGCCCCGGCAGTCCGGTAACATAAGGCACTCCGTATGCCTTGAGAGCCTTTCCGATAAGCTGTCCTACGGTGAGTCGCATAGCCAACCTCCTCGTTCCGACTTCCTTTTCTGCGCGGCTATTCTACTCTCGGCCCAATCAACACGCGAACTGGCTGGGTCCGGGCAGCGCTCTGGAAAGCTGCGACCGGTGCTTGGTTGTATAATCCAGCCGACCTGTAGGAGCGAACTGAACATGAATCGCCGCGCGTTTCTCTTGCACTCCGGCCAGTTGGTCGCGGTTGCAGGTCTGGCTCCCAGCATGTTCGGTGAGAATCCAATGCCCGAATCAAATCAGCGTCGACCTCTCTCTTTTTCCAATGAATGGATCGAAAGCCAGCCTGGTGACGGCAGTCCGTGACATGCTGCTCGAGGATGCGGTCGTCGTAAACCTCTCCACCGCCGCTTTGCATTACCGGGCAGGAAGAGATCACGGAATCATTCTCCCCTGGAAATCAACGATCCTTCGGAATTGCACGATTGAGAGTGCGGAGTCGGCTGCGCTGCTTCACCTTCGTCGGCGCACGAATCTTGGCGGTGTCGCTCTGGGTTGGGAGTGGTACGGCCATCGCGACACGCAGTTTCCTCGTGGCACTCCTCTCTATATCTCACCCCAAGACGATATCGGAGATATAGAACTGGATCCGATGGCTGCGTTCGGTTCTATGACTTTAAGATCGCCTTCGAAGCGACGATATCGACTCAAGCTGAATCTCTGGTATACGCCAGAGGAAACGGACTGCGGAATTCACACCGGCCACCAGTTTCTGGAAGTCCATACGCAAATCCTCGGCACCGGTCACATGCAGAAGTTTCGGGAGAAAAATGCAGACACGCTTTATGAAGACGTGTTAATGCCCGTCGGGTTCACTCATGACCCATTTTTTTCTCTTGCCGACGACCGCACTTTCAGTTATCCATGGCACCGCTATTACGCGGACACGGACTGCATCTGGATGGCGATCGAACTGCATCCGTTGTAACTCCGTCCGTGATGCGCAGCCCCTGGTCATCCCGATAGCATCGCAAACGCTCCTCACCCTGACTCACGTTGGCGAAAACAACAATACAAACCCAATTCATTCCTTCACGAGGGTACAGCGATTCGTGACGCCGTGGCGATTCCACCCGAGTCACGGGCTAACTGGCGGTTACGTTCTGACGCTGACTCCGACGACGTTGTCCCGAAGTCGGCTTCTGGGAAATCGCCTTTGATCGACTCCGAGCCCGTTTCGGGGTAGTTTCCGGTTTGTCGACGATACGCCCAGTGCCTCCAATCGCTTCGGTATCGAATCACGCGCGACGACAGTAGTGGCTCGAAAAGCTTTGACATCGCGCATGGTAGGATCGCCAAAGAAGCGGCTGTATTCTCGGTTGAATTGGTTAACGCACTCGTAGCCGACTTCGCAAGCATAGCCGCCGCCTACGGTTTTCGAAATCCCTCACTTCACAAACTTTCCAATTGTCATAGCAGAGCGATCAAGTTGCGAGCCTGAGAAAAGAAGCTGACCCAAAGCAACTTCCTGAGTTCGCGTAGGATAGTCACCCGCCATTGTAAGGTCGAACCTGATCTCCCCGATTTCGTATTTATCCACAAACTAGCAAATCGCGTCTTGTTGATTGGTAGGGTTCATGCACTCAAAAGTGTCAGGGAGATTGTTGTTCTGGACCCTGCGCCGTTTCTAAAACTTTAGGAGTCTTTCCGGCGAGAAGCTGTTCTCCCAAATCCTTTGCGTCGAACTCTGCCGCAGGTGTGCATTGCATGTCGCTTCGCATTCGCCATTGTGTGGAATGTCCAAAGTGTCACACCTGCTATCTGATTGCCTTCAGCCCGTATCGTAACGGGTCATATCTTGTGGGCGCAGGTGCAGGCGCGGAACAGTACATCCTTTACTGCTTTTGCGAAGGAGGAACTGTGACGAACCGTGGGAGATGGGCCGACGTGAAACCGTGCGTAGTTTCAAAGGCAGTTCACGATCGCGGATACGGCACGCTCGATGAAGTCTCGATTCGACAGCCGAGCGTCACCCGTTGGCAAGACTCCCACCGACAACTGCGTCGTTAGCCAAGCACAGTGATGAGTAGCGTCGCTCGAGATCCCAAACTGGAGCGGGCCAAACGAAAGGTACAGGACGAATTCAAATCAACTGAGGAGAACCTTATGAACCTACAGCAATTTTGCAGACTGATGAGTGTGCTGCTTCTGGCCGCTGGCCTGGCAGTCGCGCAGAACACCGTCACGTTCGAGGCCCCCGGCGCAGGTACGGCAGCAGGACAGGGCACGCTTGCGCAGGGCATTGATCTCCTGGGTACAACGTTCGGCTATTACACCGATGGAAGCAGCGCGGCGCATGGTTTCCTGCGGTTCTGGAACGGTTATTTCGTAACCTTCAGCGCGCCCGGGGCAGGCACCGGAGCGGGGCAGGGTACGTTCGCTTCCAGCTTGAATCCCGAAGGTACCATTACCGGATATTACATCGACGGAAATGGCGCCATGCATGGATAACTGCGGAATTTCTTTGGCAGCTTCACCACCTTCGATGCTCCCGGCGCGGGCAACGGTGCGGGACAAGGCACTTTGTCTGCCAACATCAATTCGGAAGGCACGGTCGCGGGATACGACTTTGATTCCAGCGGCGTGGCGCATGCTTTTGTGCGCTCTCGGCAGGGTTCCTTCGTCACCTACGAAGCTCCGGGCGCGGGGGCCACCACAGGTCAGGGCACGGGCACAGCAACAACCATCGGATTAAACCCGGATGGAACGATCACGGGAGCCTACATCGACTCCAATAACACTCTGCATGGTTATGTTCGCGCACCGGACGGGACCATCACTTCGATCGATGCTCCCGGAGCGGGGAGTGGTCCCGGCCAGGGCACTGATACGGACGGGCTCAATTTCGCCGGCATCATTCCGGGGGTGTACTTTGACTCAAACAGTGTACTGCACGGCTACGTGCGCGCCCTGGACGGAACTTTTACCGAGTTCGGTGTTCCCGGTGCGGGCACCGGGGCTGGCCAGGGCACGCTTCCGCAGGGACTGAATGCGGAAGGTGCCATCACCGGAAGCTACACTGACTCAAAGAGCGTAAGCCACGGCTTTGTGCGCTCTCCACTCGGCGCCATCACGACCTTTGACGCGCCGGGTGCGGGGACGAGCACCGGTCAGGGCACATTCCCGCTGCTAAACAATCCCGCTGGGGCGATCACCGGATACGAGATGGATTCGCGCGGCGTGTATCACGGCTTCCTGCGAAGTCCGATGGGCCGCTAGCCGCAAACCTGGTTGGCGCGAGGCCTTGCCGCCGTAAAAGTTTGCGCCAGCTGGCAATCAAATCTGAGCGTATGGCTCGGCGTCAGCCGCAGGCCAAAGCCGATAAACAACACGCGAACCGCGGAACTCAGTCGGTGAGGGCGTTGCCTGTTCCCATCCAGAACCGGGCCAACGACTTGAGATTGTTCTTATAGGTGCGGGTGACGGTGTACTCGTTGCCGCCCTTTACCCGGAGTTCATACTCTCCGGTGGCGCAGGGACGGATTTCCTGCACGAAAGCAGAATTCACCAGCACCGATCGATGGATGCGAACGAACCCGTATGGCTTGAGCTTCTCGGCAACGGTTGAGATCGACTCCCGCAGCAGATACGAACCAGCCTCCTGCTGCAGCAAAACATAATTGCGCTCGGCCTGGACGGCGATTAGATCATAGGGGTCGATGAAGACGATCCTGCCATTAGTCTTAATCGCGATCTTGGAGGAACTCTGCTGAGTCAGTGTCTTCAGATGAGGGATCAGCTCGACTAATCTCGCCGCCCGCTCGCTGGCCGACCGTCGAAGGGCGAAGTCCAGCGCTTGGCTCACACGCTCACTGGAAAACGGCTTTAGCACATAATCGACGGCATGTTTTTCGAACGCCGCCAGGGCATGCTGCGCATAAGCGGTCACGAGAACCACTGAAGGGATCGGGCGCTGGGATTTCTGCAGGCGATCTAATAATTCAAGTCCCGACAGTTCCGGCATGCTGATGTCGAGCAGCAAGACGTCATAAACGTCTTTGGAGAGATATTCCTGAGCTTCGAAGGCGTCGCAGGCGGAATCGAAGCGCTCCACGTCGGGGCGGCTGGCCAGAATCTGGGCAAGGGCGGTGCGGGCAAGAGGCTCGTCATCAACGATGAGAACGCGCATAGTCGTTCTCCTCTGGGACCGTTTGTGGTTGCTGAACCTTCACGCCCGCCGGCTGAGAGTTCAAGGCCGGAAACGTCAAACAGGCAGTTGCCGTATCAGCAATAGTGAAGCGCAGGCTGGCATCGCCCGAATAGAGATGGTTGAGGCGAGCTTCTACATTTCGCAGTCCCACGCCGGTTCCGGTGGATGTCTTGCTGCCGACGCTGTTGCGCACCTGAACCGTAAGTCGCCCGTCGCTTACCGTAGCCGCTACTTCGATCCACCCCGGCTCGCGAGACGACGCGATTCCGTGACGGACGGCATTCTCCACCAAGGGCTGGAGAATCATTTGCGGCACAAGAAAGGGAAGTGTTTCTGGAGCGACCAGCCAGTCCACCTTGAGCCGGCTCCCGAAGCGCATCTTTTCGAGATCGAGATATTCTTGGGTGAACTTCAGTTCACTCTCCAGAGGGATCAGATCTGAGCTGCCGCGGTCCAGTGCAGCGCGCAGGAGCTTGGATAGCCTTATGATCATGGCCTTGGCGCTGCGGGCGTCAGTCTCAATCAGCGTAGCGATCCCATGCAGGGTATTGAACAGAAAATGGGGATGGAGTTGCATCTTCAGCGCCTGTAGCTCACTCGCGGCAAGCGCCTGCTGATATTCGTATCTCTCCCGCTCTTCTTTGCGCAAACATTTCAAGTATTCATAACCGTGCGCCGCCACAACGATTGCAATATATATGAATGTGTCGTCGGCAAACGCAGATCGAACAATTTCAAGCCATGACCGGAGAGAACGCAAAACGTAAGGTGGAATCACTAACCACGCTATTGCGGTATGGAGTAACACAAACGGCACTGCTCCAAGTCCCCACAACAGCGCGTATCGCACACGATTCGTCGAAAAACGAAGGTATTTCTTCACCAAGAAAAAGATAGGTGGTGTCCACAAAGCTAGCGCGAAGGCATGAGCCCCTGCCTGTACCAATAACCCGAGGAACGAGAACCAAAGATGATCTCGATCCAAGGGGCTATACTGCAGCCCCATCAGCACCGAGATGCCATACCAAAAAGCGATAGACATCACGTAGGCCCGGACGATTGGACGCAGGCTGCGCGAATACATGGGGCCCATTTTACTCCTTCGGATGCACATTCCTTGGATTGCGGCGCGAAGCAAGGAGGCGATTGATCTCACTGTGCTTGCCAGGAGGGATGAGACAGAGGGATGGACTTCGTTAACTGCTACGAGGATGTGAACCGTGCGAATGCGTACGCTGCCCTTGAATTCGCCAACACCTACTACTTGGCATATCGCGACCTGCCGGCGATTCTGTCCAACAGTGTTACAGGAGAGCGAGCACTTGACTTCGGCTGCGGTACAGGAAGGTCAACACGCTTTCTCGAGAAACTCGGGTTCCATGTGACCGGAGTCGATATCTCAGAGCCCATGCTGAGGATTGCACGCGCCACTGATCCTTCGGGCGATTACCGCCTTGTGTCGTACATTCGCGCGATATCAGATCCGCCCAACCGCAATGAGAGTCTTTTCCGCGGATAAGGTCGTCGTTGACCCACCACCAGGCGCTTTGTCTTCAGCGGACAATCTCGATGATCAGGACTACCCATTTCCGCCCTTTCCGGCTCTGAATCGCGTGAGCAAAATACACACGAAGTCGCACACTCTCGCACAAGGCTTGCGACTCATCGCACACTTTCGGGACCCCGTGGCAACAATCTCGTGGAATTCAGGATGAAGGCTAATTCTGAGGTCACGTGAATGAAAGCAGCCAAGAGCGGATTGAGAAAACCAAATGCGGCCATTCCCACTCCCACGCTGTCCACAAGCAGAGTGCCCGCAAAGTTCTGCATGATGATGCCGCGACAGCGTCGAGCGACGCGCAGAGTTTCGACCAATTTTGAGAGATCGCTTCCGATGAGGATCACGTCCGCACTCTCGCGAGCGACATCAGTTCCCGATCCCATGGCGATGCCAACATTGGCCTCCACCAGGGCTGGGGCATCGTTGATGCCGTCCCCAACCATCGCAACCTTTCGACCTTTCACCCGTAGCTCACTCACCCATCTCGCCTTCTGCTCCGGCAGAAGTTCTCCCACTGCCTTGTCCACGCCCAGATCACGGCCAACGGCTGCGGCCACGCCTTGGGTATCTCCGCTCAGCAGAACCGTCTTCAAGCCCATTTCTCGCATCGCGGCGACCGCATTCTTCGCTTCGGGACGAAGAACATCAGCGATGCGAATACTGCCGAGAGATTGTCCTGCACGAGCAACATAAACTTCCGATGCTCCGTTTGAGCCTTGGCCATCGGTCGACAATGCGCTCACTCCACGCTCCATCAAGAACGCCCGACTTCCAACAAGGATCTCCTCATGTTGGTAAGTCACTCTGACACCCCTGCCGGGAGTGTAGGAGAACTCATCGGGTTCGACGACCGGAACCTCCAACTCAGACGCCCGAGCAACAATGGCTCTTGCAAGAGGGTGCTCGGACTTGCGTTCTGCGATACTTGCAGTCCCAATGATTTGGCGCTCTGCGAAACCATCGCTGGAGACAACTTCCTGGATCTGAGGGGTACCAAACGTAAGGGTTCCGGTCTTGTCTAAGAGCACAGTGTCCACCCCGGCAAGGGCCTCCAGATAGAGCCCACCTTTGATGATGGCCCCTTGATGCGCTGCGCGGCCAATCGCACCGAGAATCGCCAGGGGCGTGCCTGCGGCAATGCCACAAGCGCCAGCCACGATGATGACGGAAATCGTCGACCTGACGTTGTGAGTGATGAGAAACGTTAGAACCGCCGCACCCAAGGCGAAATAGACAAGATAACCAGCCAAGCGATCGGCCGTCTTCTGGATTGGAGCGCGCGACTTCTCAGCGCGTTCAACGGCGTCTATGATCCTTCCAAACGTCGTATCGCGGCCCAGCTTTTGCGCTTCGACCTCCAACGCTCCCGACTGATTGATCGTTCCGGCATAGACCGCATCGCCAGACGCCTTCTCAACCGGCATGGCTTCGCCGGTGATAGCGGCTTGCTCGACAAACGAACGCCCCCGTAACACCACACCGTCAACCGGAATATGTCCACCCGGCTTGACAATGACGGTTTCACCGGTTCGAACCTGGTCGGCAGGCAATTCAATGACTTCGTCATCACGGCGAACATTCACCGTTTTCGGTAGAAAATCAAGCAAACTCTGGATGGCCCGCCGCCCTCGCCCTACCGTAAGGCCTTCCAATACCTCGGCGGCAAGAACGAACGCAGTGATTACCAAGGCGGTGAAGAACTCTCCGATAGCCAAGGCTGATACGAGAGCAATCGTCATCGAAAGTTCCATCGTCATCTTTCGTTCGACGATGTTCTCGAAGGCTTCCCTGAAAATGGGGTATCCGCCGATGAGAGTTGCCGCAATGCCGATCACGCTGACGCGTGAAAACGGCTCCCACCAATGAAACCAAACGGCAACCGCTGCCAGCGCTACAAAAGCGATGCGGATCAGTTCAGCCCATTCGAAGCCGTGTTCATGTTCAGTATGCTCAGCGTCATCTTCTGTCTTTACGGGCTTCGCTGGGCGCTGGGTTTGGGCGAGCTGAGGCGAGCTTGGGTTGGTCTTTTCGAAAATGTGCGGAGCGCTCATCACAATCCTCTTCTCCGATCACTGAGAGTGCTCATTTCAAGTACGACTTGACCATGTCAATCACTTCATCTGCGGCAGAGACCTGCTGTGAAGACGGTTTGTGTTTTCCGTTGAGAACGTGGCTCCGGATGTGTCCTTCCAAAAGCTCGGCCATAAGGCTGTTCATTGCGCCTCTGGCTGCGCTCATCACTTGCAGAACTTCGGAGCAATCGCGCTCTTCGGTGAGGGTGCGGACCAGAGCTTCAACCTGCCCTTGTATACGCTTGGCCCTGAGAATGAGACTCTGCTTGTCTTTGATTGTGTGGCTCATTTTGATGGAGTATACTATACCAGGTATGGTATTTTCATATCTGTTTTGGATCCACCAACCCTAGCAGTCATGAAATCCGCATCTGAGGTTCAAGAGCAGATTCGTTGCCGTGCCTACGAACTATATGAGCAACGCGGGAGAATTGAGGGGCGCGAACTACACGATTGGCTAGACAACAGCCATTTTTTCACGTAACGCTGTTCAACAAGTACCTCCTTGCAAAGGTGCGTGGAGTCAGTAGATGTTGCCTCAGTTCTCGGAGGAAGAAGCAGCTCGTTTGGAGGCACTACGGGACTGCCACGTGCTCGACACGCCGCCCGAAAAACTGTTTGACCAGACCGGCCACGGGGCGGTCCGGCCGGTCACCGCTCCTTAATTACTCGCGAGGGAAAATCGACGCTCTTCCCCGAACTTCTCAGAAGGGGTCGCTAATCGCTACTGATCCGGCGGACGCACCAATAATATCCCGGATTGCCCGTGATCCGCCCACAACAACTTGTCATCTTGAGCGAAGCGGAGTCGAAGGATCTGTGGTTGTTGTTGCATTTCGAGGCCGTCGCAAACACTGATTATTTCCTGTTCGGCAGCGACCTCGCTGGCTCTCGAGACTGTGTCAGTCCTGCGTCCGATAGTACAGGCCCGCCTATTGGCTGTCGATTCAACGCCGCCGGAGGCAAGCGGACCCTAGTAAAGAAAAAGTCTCAAGAAGCCGCTAAATTTTTTCTGTCTTATCCGCCCAGTAGGGTTCGCGAAGGATCCTCTTGAGTGTCTTACCAGCAGCGCTGCGGGGAAAGTCCTCCATGATCACGACTGCGCTGATGCGTTGATTCTTCGCATCCACACGCTCATTGATCCAATCGCGCAGGGCCTCTGCGGTAATCGCGTTCGGTTGGGTCAAAATCACCGCAGCAAGTGGCGTTTCACCCCACTTCTCGCTGGGAATGCCGAACACCGCGGCTTCCCGAACGGCGGGATGTTGGACGATGATTTCTTCCATGTCCTCGGGAAAGACATTGGTACCGCCGCTGATGATCATGTCTTTCTTCCTGTCGACAAGGTAGAGAAATCCGTCTTCATCCACATAGCCCAAGTCGCCCGTGTGCAGCCAGCCATTGATGATTGCCTGCGCGGTAAGATCGGGCCGCTTGTAATAGCCGGGCATTAGGGCCGGACCGCGTCCCACAATTTCTCCGACTTCTCCGGGCCCTGCTTGCTTCCCTTGCTCACTCACGATCTTCATTTCAAAAAACGGTTGTGGGGGACCGACCGAAGTGGGCTTCGACGCGTAATGATTCTTGTCCAGAACCGTCATGAAGCCTTCTGTAAGCCCGTAAAGTTCGTAGAACCTACCAGGCAGGCGGCGATTCAGTTGCTCTTTATGCTCCAAATGCAGTGGAGCGCCAACCGTGCCGATCATTTCCATTGACTGGAGCGCTTCCGCCGAGAAGTACGGTGAGCCCAGCAGAGCGACGATCTGCGATGGAACCATCATGACGTGCGTTACTTTCTCGCGCTCGACGGTTTCCACAAATTTGCGCGGATCAAAACTCTTATGCAAAACGTATTTTGCGCCCAGATACATCGCCGGCATAAGCGTGAGAAACGCACCATTAAAGACGATGGAGCCGGAGTGGAGCACTACGCTTTCGGGGCTGATGCGGAAGGTGGAAGCAAATTGCATGCAATAGAGGGCGCGGATGTAGTGGGTGTGCACGATTCCCTTGGGAGCACCGGTTGTGCCACTGCTGTAAATGATGTTGTAGGGATCGCCGTCTGTGATTTCGGTTGGTGGAGGCTCGGCATCGCTGGCTTGAAGCGTCAGCTCATTATAAGTTTTAAATCCGGGAAGGCGCGATGATCCGGTAATGATGAAGCGCTCGTCCGCAACGTTCGGCAGGTCAGGCTTGATAGCAGTAAGGGCCCCCGCAAATTCAGGACTCGATATGACCGTTCCGGTATCAGAATCGTTGATTAGCGCAGTCAGCGCTTTCTCACGCAGGAGAGGACTCAGTGGAACGACGACAAGGCCGATTTTTGCAACCGCCCAGTAGGTCTCCAGCAGAGCAAGACAGTTGGGAAGGATAGTTGCGACCTTGTCCCCTTTCTTCAAACCGAGACTCAACAGCGCATTGGTAAGCCGGTTCACGTAAGCGTTGAATTCGCGAAAGGTCAAGCAGCAGTCTTCCAACACCACAGCCGTATGGTTGGGGCGATAACGGGCGTGATGGGGAAGAAGGGATCCGATGTTCATTTTGTTGTCTCACACGATTTCGTGAATGACGAATCTGAGAGTTGCGACGAAGAGCGTGCACTCGAGGTAGCCTCGCAGAAGAAGCGCCAGATTTCTGCGCTCGCGTTGGGGCCATCCGGGTCACCGTACTTGCTGCGCACTGGAGAGCCCGACCAGGAGTGGCCAAGTCCTTGGACCAGCCATTTTTCCATTAACGATCGCGCATCGGCTTCGCGATAAACGTGCTTTCTGAATGCGCGGCCGCCGGTGACGCTGCCATCGATGACGTTCTCTGTAAGCGCAAAGGCGCCGTCCCCATGCTCCGCCGCCAGGCACGCATAAGACGCCCGCGTTGTTGATGAGCGTGTCGACGCGGCCCCAGCGTTCCGCGATCTCCGAGACGGCGGCCTCCACGTCCGAAGCATCGGTGACATCGGTCTTGCGAAACAATCCTCTGCTTTCTTCCCGCCGCAGTTCGCCGCAAATTTGGTCTTGATCGGCGGCGTTGAGATCCCATGCGGCAACGCGGCAGCCTTCTGCAGCAAATCGTCGCGCAGTGGCGCGGCCGATGCCAGCAGCCGCGCCCGTCACAATGACGACCTTGTTGTTCAAGCGCCGGAGAGTCATGTGTTGCACCGGGGAGGACTACGTTCGTCTCTGGCCTCAGCGTTCTTCATTCTAGAAATCAAACTTCAAGGCAAATTGAATCACTCTGGGTCCAGCGCTGGTTTCCACAATCTGCCCAACGTTGGCCGATGCGAGAATGTTGACCGGATTCGCAAAGCTGGTGATGTTAAAGGCGTTGAAGAACTCGCTGCGGAATTCGACCTTCATCTTTTCCGAGACCGGAAAATACTTGATAACCGATATATCCACGTTCTGCTGATTCGGACCGTGCAGGATATTTCGTCCGGTGTTGCCGAAATCGGTAGTCGCTGCCGCAAAGCATGTGGAATTGAAGTATTTGGTAAGTCGGGATTGAACGCTGCCGCTCTCATTGGGATTACAGTTTGGGAGGGAATCGGCGCGGGCTTGTACGAAAGCTGTGTCATTAGTCAGAACCGAGAACGGCGTGCCACTCTGCAGGGTAAAGATGCTGGCCAGTTCCCATCCGTTCACTACTTGCCGAGCCACGCCATAGTTGCCCTTGTAGAAGTTCGGCAGATCGTAGATGCCGCTGAAGACAAACCGCTGGCGGCGATCAAAGTCGGAATTGGCGTAGTTATTCAGGAAACCGGGTGCCTGGTTGCCAGGAACTAACTCCCGGCTGCTCAACAATCAGATTCTCGACTTTCCCTATTACACGTTGGCGCAGGCGCCTGTAACTGCCATGTTGTCCCCGGCGGGAAAGCCGGGAAACGTCGCAGTAGTCAGCCGATTCGGATCGAATCCGACGAAGCGTCCCTGGGCTTCGGTGAAAGGTCCAAAAAAGTCGTAGCGCACGCCCAGCGTTAACGTAAGCCGATCCGTGACACGCCAGTCGTCATTGGCAAATCCGTTCCAGTCGTGTGCCAGGACGTCGCGGTTATTTAGCCCGGAGCCCATGATCGTTAGCCCAACCGTATCGCCGTAGCCTCCGAGGAAATCGGCGAACGGGCTACCGGAAAATCCGAGGAAGAACATCTGGCCGCGAGTGTAAAGATTGAAAGTCTCGTCCAGGCTGTGATGTTTATATTCCATGCCGAACTTCAGGCTGTGGCGGCCCTTTTGCCAGCTCAGGGTATCTCCCACGGAATAGGTTTTCTCGACTCCACTATTGTCGGAAAACGGGTTAGCGCCCAGGTCGAGGGAGTTCGCCACGGAAATTTCCGGCATTCCGGGAAACAAGTTGCTGAGGGGCGACGAGATTCCAAGCTGGGATGACGTGAAGGGCTCCTGCGGCTGGGAGCCGGTCGTGATGACGCTGTATCCAAAGCGTGCGTCATTCACCAAGTTTGAACGCAGAACGTCAGAGTCGTCGAGTGCGAGCACACGTTGATTCAGATTCGCGGTTCCCCCGAACCCGGGAAGCGGAAGTGCATTGGAGAGTCCAAATAAATTAAACAGACCCTGCGTAGCGGGATTGTTCGCCCCAAAAAATTTCCCGGAAAGGCGGTTCTTTTCGGAGATCTGGAAATCCAGATTGGTGTTGAACTGGTCTTCGCGGAACTTCGAGAGAGCAACTACGGGCACAGCAACCATGGCATTGGAAGTTCCAGGGTGGGGAGCCGAAGGAATCACGTAAGAGCCATTGGGGAACTTGGCCTGCAGAAGAAACTGAGCGGTGGGACTCAAGCATGCGGGCAGACACAACGTGGTTGGACTGGCAGGGTTGGCGAAGGATGCTGCGAAGGCATCGATCCCTGCCACGGAACGATCGTTGGACAGATTGCCGGGAATGAATACGGTGCCAACAGAGTTCAACAACGACGTTCCGTTCCGCTCGCGGCTGCCCTGGTAGGAAACAAAAAACCACAGGCGGTTTTTTACCATTGGCCCGCCGAGGGTGCCACCGAACTGATTGCGTTGATAAGGAGGACGGGGAACGCCGGAGGCATTCAAAAAGTAGTTGTTGGCATTGAGCGCGGTGTTGCGGAAAAACTCGTAAAGATTTCCGTGGAGGGCATTGGTCCCTGACTTGGTAACGGCGGCCACCACACCACCGGCGACGCGACCCTGCGAGGCATCATACTGACTGGTCTGGACGATGAACTCCTGCAAACTGTCAGTTGCCGGAACTGCCAGATTGGGTGTGGAGCCTGTACCAATGGAGTTGGCGTCAGTGCCATTGATGATCACTGAATTCGAGGTGGAGCGGTTGCCATTGACGTAGATCGGTGCCGCACCACGCCCCAATTCCGATGAATTCTGAATCGGCCCCGATGTGCCGGGTGTGAGCGTGAGCAGTTGCTGAAAGTTTCTGGTCGGCAGCGGGAGCTGGCGGATCTGTTGCTGCTCGATGACCGTGCCCTGCGCCGGACTGTCGGTTTGCACCATCTCCGGCTGAACCATCACCTCAACTACCGCTTTCTGCGAGGCGACCTCGAGGCGAATATCCAGGTCTGTCGTTTCCGTGATACGGACCACGACGCCCAGTGACGCCTGTTTGCCGAATCCGCTTTTCTCCGTCTCGATTTGGTAGGTGCCGGGAGGGACGAGAGAAAAGGCGTAATGCCCAGCGGCATCGCTGCCGGTCTCGCGCTCTACTCCGGAGGCACTAGTTATTGTCACCTTTGCTCCGGCGACAACTGCACCGCTCGGATCTTTGACCACGCCTGCAATCTGTCCAGTGGTCGGTGATTGCGCTGCCAAAGGACTGGTCAGCAAGCAGAGCAACACCACAGCAAAAAGTGAAACAGCGCTCCGTAGTCGCATACCATTCTCCTTTTGTGCCCTAGTCAACCTCATCGGCCCCGGATGACGCGTCCCCCCGTATACAGAAGAACGAGTTGCTCGATGGCCTCTTCGTCGCTCATTCCCAAGTGCCGTTTCGCACCAAAAAGTTCCTCAGCCAGAAAATATGTAAAAAACTGCAAATAAATGGCGGTATAAGCGAGAGAGGGATCCACTCCGGCTGGGAATTGGACTTTCGATTCGCGAATCATGGCATTCGCGTAAGTTCGGAGGCCGCCTGCAATTTCGCGGAAGCTATGAATGAAGTGCTTGTGGCGAAACTCGACGACGTCGATATACATCAGACGCCAGTAATCCAGATTCTCGGAAACCACACGTCCGATTGCTCTAGCCAGGTTCTTCAGGGAGTCTGGATCGAGTGACTCCATTAAAGGAATCAGTTCCTTCTGACGAATGACCTCCATCTTCCGGCCGAGATGATGCACCAGGTCAATGAATATGTCCTCTTTTGTGTTGTAGTAGATGTAAAGCTTCCCCATCGATACGCCAGCCTTCTTGGCGATTTCGCGGACGGTCGTACCGTGGAAGCCCTTTCTGGTAAACAGCTGCAGAGCCGCGCGCTCGATCTTGAGCTTATTCTTCTCGACAGTGCCACGGAGAAGTTTAGGCATCGGCTGTTGACCGCCTTCATTGTTCCGATTACAAAGCGAGCGCTCGCTCTTGTTGAGCCGGAGGAGTTTTTATATCGTTCCACTAGCCCCTGTCAAGGTAATTCTTAGACCTGGGTCAGCCGGGTCTTTGCCATGTACGATGGCTCCAGAGCTACGTTGCAGATTCTCAGCAACGTGGTTTGGGGGCGAAATACCTCCGCAACATCATCTCGACCATGAGCGCAATGTGGGATGTTGCGGTGAGTTGGGAATACATCGCACACAAGCCTTTCTCCAGTCTGATTCTGCCAGCGTGTGACCGGTCCGATGTTGATCCGTATTCAGAAGAGGAGGTGATTCAGATCTTTCGTGCCGGGTAGACCTGAGACTGCACGGAATGCCCATAGAGTTCTAAGGGCGCTGCATCTGCGGCGACCATTCCCATAAAATCGACATCCTCGGCGTCGGACACATGGAAGGCGACGACGTTCTGCACGAACTGCGCCGGATCCTGTCCAGTGATCCTCTAGACCCGGAGGTTGCGCACCTGGACCTATTCATTCGATAGCGTGAGCTCAAAGTCCGCCTCCACGCCCATTCGCTTCTCAACCAGAGAACTAAGTTTTCGCGCCTACCGAAAATACGAACGTGGCGTAATTCCTAAGGCTTTCCTGAACATGGAAGTGAAAGCGCTCGGCGTACCGTAACCAGACTCCAGAGCGGCATGAGTCACTTTGGCGCCCTCAGCCAAAAGCCGCATCCCCTGCATGAGCCGAAGTTGCTGCCGCCATTTCCCAAACGTCATTCCGACCTCCTGTTGGAACAGTCTTTCGACCGACCGCTTTCCCGCCCCAGTCACGCTGCAAAGCTCAGCGAGCGTTCGAGAATCGCGAGGATCGCTCATCAGTATTTCTGCGATTCGAACCAGCCTGGGATCGGACAACTGCGGAAGTTGCAACGGGATCGTCTGCACCGCTTCCAGTTGATGAAGAGTGACCGCGACCAGGTGCATCTGCCATTTCACCGACTGCTTCAAGGTGCGCACGGTACAAGCGTGAAGAATCAGTTCCTTGAGCAGAGTTGAGACATTGATCACGCAACAATCTCGTGGCAGCCCTTTTGCTAAGCGTGGCTTCAGATACAGGGTTCGCATCGCCACTAAACCTGACATCGTGATGGTGTGTGGAATCTCGGCCGGAATCCACACGGCACGATGTGGAGGAACAACCCAAGTCCCATCTCGTGTACGAACCGTCATCACTCCGCGCGAGGCATAGACAAGTTGATCTCGATCATGAAAGTGCAAGGGTATGACGTGGCCGGCTGGATAGTCGTGGGTGAGAGTTGTGATTGCTGAATTATGATCGCCCAACCGATCGAAAATCCCAGTTTGGCGCTTTTGCGACATCCATTGTCACCTTATCGAAAGCACGCTCCACTGACAATTGGTAAGTTAAAGCCAATTTCCACCATTTCGTGGGGAACATGAACCGCTTACATCAATGGCTATGCCGTTCTGACCACTGGCGCAGCACTGTCGCACAGAGACTTCCCTGGGCAATCGGCGATACCGACCTGGGACCGAATGTTTTGGAAATTGGCCCTGGCCCCGGTTTAACGACGGACCTGTTGCGAACCTCGGTACCTCGACTAACAGCTCTGGAGATTGATGCGTCATTGGCCAGTTCGCTGAGCTCGCGCCTAAAAGGAAGCAACGTCCAGGTCATCGAAGGTGATGCGACGAGGATGCCTTTTGGAGAGTCGGAGTTCTCGGGCGCAGTTTCGTTCACCATGCTGCATCACGTTCCTTCTCAAGAATTGCAAAACAAGGTTCTTCGCGGAAGTGCTCCGGGTTTTGAAGCCCGGCGGTTTTTTCGTCGGCAGCGACAGCCTTCAGAACTGGTTTATGAGGATCATTCATATCGGCGACACGCTTGTTCCCGTAAATCCCGATACCTTCGGCGCGCGACTGGAGAGTGCGGGCTTTGCAGTGTTGGAGGTGCAGAAGAACTCGCAAGCTTTCCGATTCCGTGCTCGACGGCCAACTGCATCCCCGGTCAAAACATGAATCGGGTGAACCAAACCAGCTGTGATGATTCAATCTGTGGAGGAGTTACATGAACCGATTAATCCTGCTTCTCAGGCGTGGCGCTTCGAAATCCATCTTTCTCGCTGCTCTACTCGGCCTCGCGTCCGCGACAAACGCGCTTTGCCGCGACTGGTTCCGATTCCTGCGCTGCGAATCCGGAAAATCGGCAACTTGATTATTGGCTCGGCAAGTGGAAGATCGGCGCCGAGGGCTCATCGGGGAATGCTCACAGCACGGTCACTTTATCGCTGGACAAGTGCCTCGTAGTCGAGAATTGGGACGGCGGAAGGGGCCATTACGGACAGAATGTTTTTGGCTACAGTGCCGACGACAAGAGCTGGTATGGAATGTTCGCCGACAACGAGGGTCGGGTTCATATATTCACCTCTGGCAAGGTCGTGTCCGGCTCGGCGGAATTTGAAGGCACAAGTCACGGACCCAATGGAGAGAGCGTATTGAACCGAGTGAAACTAATACGGCTGAATCCGAACAAGGTCGAGCAGGCTTGGGAAAAATCCACCGACAATGGCGCCAATTGGAATGTTGTGTTCCGCGGGGAATATTCGCGAACGAATCCCTAAAACGATGACATCGAGAGGATATTATGATTGGAGATCGATGATCATGAAGATCAAAACCTTGCTATTCATTATCGTCGTCTTATTGCTGGGAGCGCGCGGTCTCGATTCACAAACTGCTCCAGACAGCGCTCTGCTAATCCTTGCCAAAGAGGACAACACACTTCTTATCGTCAACCCTGCCAACTTGAAAGTAACCGCCAAATTACCCGCCGGTCCTGATCCGCACGAGGTGATTGCCTCGGCCGACGGAACGACTGCATACATCTCTAACTACGGCGGCGGCCTATACAACACGCTCACCGTGGTTGATCTCGCTGCGAACAAGGTCTTGCCAGCCATCGATCTTGGCGCTCTGCGCGGCCCGCACGGACTGGCGTTCGTGGGCGGCAGAGTGTGGTTTACGGCTGAGGCTGCCAAGGCCATCGGCAGCTACGATCCCGCAACAAAGAAGGTCGATTGGATCATGGGCACCGGGCAAAATCGCACCCACATGATCTACGTTTTCCCCGATTTCAACCAGATTGTCACCACGAACGCCAGTTCCGCCAGCGTCAACATCATTGAAAAGATCGGCGGTGGTGCGGCGACGGGGCCATCGAGTGGAGACTGGAATGAAACCGTTGTTCCCGTCGGTCGCGGGTCGGAGGGATTTGACGTCTCTCCCGATGGCAAGGAAATCTGGGTCGCCAACGCCGACGACGGAACGGTCTCTATCATTGATGTCGCGAGCAAGAAAGTCGTCGACACTCTGGCCGCCAACTTCAAGGAAGCGAATCGGCTGAAGTTTACCCCAGATGGCAAGCTGGCGTTTATTTCGAGCCTAAGGAAGCCCGATGTCGCCGTTCTCGACAGGGTCACCCGAAAAGAGGTGAAGCGTATCAAAGTAGGAGATGGCGCTGCCGGAATTCTTATGCAACCCGACGGGTCGCGCGTCTATGTGGCCTGCTCGCCTGACGGGTACGTCGCCGTAATCGATTTGCACTCTCTCGAAGTTGTGGGCCGCATCGAAGCCGGGCAGGGACCCGACGGCCTCGCTTGGGTCGGCCACTGAATACCGAGGCACCAACTCTACTCGGGTCCGGGAGCCGACATTGTCATTGGAATCAATTACGCTCATTGATAATTTAGCCGACTGCCGGTCAATGTCAACAGAGAAGATCGTTCTTCGCTCGAACGCTCATAAGTAATGCCACTGGTAATGCCTCACTCGTGCCGTTTCGTCTTGCGTGGATGATGGATATCCTCGGACCATCATGAACAGACTTCGAGGACGTCTCTGCCGCATGCCTGAACCCCTTCCTTACTATGCCGAGATTGCAGCGGCATGCCGAGCAATGGGGCTGCACATCAAGGACACCGATTACGAGATCATTGAGGCTCTCCTGGAGGGTCCAGGCTCACCGAAAACCACTCTAGAAAGTCATCAGTTTGCCAACCCCGGAGACGCACTGGTAGCCGGATTCCTGCCAATCGCATACGAAGAAAAGTTAGTGAACTAATTACTGCGACTGTGAATCTGATTTCTCCTCGGATGACGCCCGGAATCCCGTTCCTGTACCGGGCACCTGCACCGCCTCGACTCCGAGTGGCAGGGTGAAGTGGAAAGTCGCACCCGGTCCTTGATTCGCACTGGCCCATAACCACCCGCCATCCGACTCCACAATGGAACGGCTGATGGCCAACCCCATCCCGCTGCCCTGCGGCTTAGTGGTAAAGAACGCAGAAAAGATCTGATCCATCTTCTCCATCGGCAATCCCACGCCCGTGTCACTGACCGAGAACTGGAGTTGACCGTCCTGCAGTTGCGACTTAACCGCACACCTCGGCTCAAGAACCAGCGATACTCACCGTCCGCCGTGCGCCGGAAACGCACCTCATGCTCGAAGGGCTCCCCAAACGCCACCGAGGCGCGCCGTCTCTCCATATAGCCCGGCAAATCTGCAGGATGAACTGCGGCTTTCCATCCTGAGCCCATCGTCTTCTCCGCGGACAAACCCGTATATTCCATCCAGTGATGATTGACGAAGTCCACTGCACCGTCGGGCACAGAGATTTTGGTCCCCCTCGGGGAGTAAAATCTGAGTTATTAGTCACGAGTCTTCAATTGGGTTCCGCAAGTTTTATAAACCTGCCACGTGGGGACGCCGGACTTAACGTGAGGTAATTCAGAATGGACGACGAAGTTGGCATTACATCAGACGACATATTGAAGAGCGTCTCGCGGCGCAATTTTATCAAAGGAGTGATCGCTGGCGGCGTGGCTGCCTCCTCGGCAAGTTATCTGTTTCGAGCTTCCACACTTCTGGGTCAAAGATCGCCTGGTCTAGGCGATCGGCTCATTACTCTAAACGTCAACGGCCAGCAGCGGCGGGTTGACGTCCGGAAGCAGGAGACCTTGGCTTGGACGCTCCGCTATAAACTGGGCCTTACCGGCACTAAGCTCGGCTGCGACCGCGCCGAGTGCGGCGCCTGCACGGTACTGATAGATGACGTGCCTCACTATTCCTGTTCCGTCCTGACCCACACCGTGCGTGACCGGAAGGTGGTCACCATCGAAGGGCTGGCGAGTTCCGACGGCACGCTTCATCCCGTACAGCAGGGCGTAATCGATGAGCAGGGCTTCCAGTGCGCATTTTGCATGTCCGGGTTCATTATGTCGGCCGTCGGCTTTCTCAAAACCAATCCGTCCCCGACTCGGTCTGAGATGGCGCAGGGGCTCTCCGGCAATCTATGCCGCTGCCAGGATTACGACAAAATTCTCACCGCAATGATGCGCGGCGCGGAGAACATGAGGAAGGTCCAGCATGTCTAACTCGGAGTGGAAGCCAAACCAGCAGAAATTTGGATCGCAATACAAGCTGATTGGCAAAGACTACCCTACGCCGGATCTCTACGCGAAAGTGACCGGCAAGGCGAAATATGCGGAGGATTTTCGCGTCGATGGCATGTTGTTCTGCAAGTTGCTGCTCAGTCCCGTGCCGCACGGGCGTGTGAAACATCTGGACCTCAGCAAGGCGCTGGCGATGCCGGGAGTGAAAGCGATTCTTACCCAGGACGATTTTCCCGCACCCGCCGACAGCGTGACCGATCTGGGCGTCGTAATCAAGGCCAATAAGCAAGGCGAAAAAGCGCTCACCATGGAACCGCTCTACCAGGGCGAACCGATCCTGGCGGTCGCGGCCGTGGATGAATACACGGCCGCGGAAGCGATCGAAGCGATCGACATCGAGTTTGAACACCTTCCGTTTGCCATCGATCCTCTGGACACGCTGCGCCCAGGCGGACCCAACCCGCGCGTGGACGGCAACGTCTGGGTGAAGGCGCAGATGCCGCAACCCAAGCCCGGAGAAAAACCGCCCAGCCCGCCTCCACCCCACGTCGGAGAACTCAAGTGGACTGACGCCGACTTCGAAGAAGCCAAGCACGGTCGTTTGCCCATGGGCAAAGCGCAGGACGAGTGGAGTTTCGGCGATCTGGACGCTGGTTTCAAGAATGCCGCGCTGGTCCTCGATGAAACATTTGTCACTCCTGACACCAGCCACGAGACCCTCGAGCCTCGCACCACGTTGGCGTATTGGCAGAACGGCAAAGTCTTCGTTCATATGGGAACCCAGAGCACAGTGCAAACCCTGGCCAGCCTGGGACGCTGGTTGAACATGGATCCCGGCCAGATCGTGCTGATCAGCGAGTACACCGGAGGTGGATTCGGCAGCAAGGCCACCGGTTATATCTTCGCCATTATCCCGGCGCTATTGTCGAAGAAAGCGAATGCTCCCGTGATGATGCGCATCAGCCGCGAGGAAGAGCATTTCATCGGGCGAGCGCGTCCGGGCTTCCAGGGCCGGATGAAGGTCGGCTTCGCTGCGGACGGGCGCATCACGGCGCTGGACATGTTCGTCATCTGCAACACCGGTCCCTACGACGCGGTTGGTGATGCGACCACGTCGGGAAACATTGTGTCGCTGTTGTATCAGCCTCTCGCCATGCGCTGGCGCGGCACCACCGATTCTCACCAACACTCCGCCGCGCGGTGCGCAGAGTTCACCCGGCGGCATGCAGGGAATCGTGATCATGGAAACAATTGTTTCCAAGGCCGCGCGCAAGCTCTCGCTGGACCAGGTCGCCATTCGCCGAATCAACTGCCCGGAAGGCAAATCGCCGGTTGGGCCGGTGAGGAATGGAACGCAGGCACATTGCACCAGCGCGTTCCTGAAAGAGGCGTTTGATCGCGGCGCCGAGCAGTTCCAATGGAAGGAACGAATCTCGCGGCCGAAGCGAAGCGGGACGAAAGTGCGCGGAGTGGGCGTGTCTTCGAGTTGTTTCGTCGGAGGTTCCGTCGGATATGACGGGTTGTTCGTGATCCAACCGGATGGCCGGATCGCGATTCAATCAGGGATCGGCAACCTGGGAACCGAGTCGATCACCGACGTCCACCGTGTCGTAGCCGAAGTTTTGGATGTGCCATGGGAAAAGTGTGATGTGACGTGGGGCAATACCTCCAAGAATCTGCCCTGGACTTGCGTCTCCGGAGGAAGCCAGACCACCCATGCCATGACCCGCGCGGCACACGCAGCAGCGATGGATGGAAAAAAGAAACTCCAGGAAATTGCCGCCAAGACCCTCGGTGGAAAGCCGGAGCAGTACGAAGTTGCGAATGAGCGAGTCTTTCGCAAGGGCGGTGGTAGGGGCATGACCTTGGCCCAGGCGTCACAGCGCGCCATTCAACTGGGCGGCATCTACGACGGTCACGAGGCTCCCGGAGATGTGAACAAGTACACCAAAGCCTCGATCGCGGCGTTGGCAGGACAAGGTCTGGTCGCAGCCGCCAAGGATCAGTACCCGCGCGATGGCCTGACCTTTTCTTATGTCGCCAGTTTCGCCGAGGTCGAAGTCGACGTCGAAACTGGCAAGTACGACATCACAGATTTTCTGGCTGTGGCGGACGTCGGCACGGTCATCCACCCCAAGGCGGTCTCCGGGCAAATCCTCGGCAGGTCCATCCTGGGCATGGGCCACGCGATCGGCCAGAAGTGGGTATACGATCCGCAATACGGCCACGCCGTCTCGCTGCGCTTCTACCACACCAAGCCGCCAACCATCCTGGATGTACCGGTCAACATGCAGTGGGCCGCGCTCGATATTCCTGATCCGGAGACGCCGGTTGGCGCTCGCGGTATTGGTGAGCCGCCAGTAGGCGGCGGTTGCGGCGCGATTCTAAATGCGCTCTCCGATGCCTTGGGCGATGAGATCTTCCGTCGCGCACCCGTAAACCTGGACACAATTCTGACATCGCTCGAAGCTGGGCGGCCAATGCAGGATCCTCTGACCGCGCATATTTAGCGGATTCGAATAATGGAGCATTTATGGCAGTAATCCGAGATGTGATGCCCGCATTTCAGTTGTATCAGCCGAATTCAGTTGTCGATGCGGCGAAGCTTCTCCAACAGCATGGAGAGGAAGCCTGGGTGCTGGCGGGTGGGATGGACAGCTTCGATTGGCTGAAGGACCGCATCAAGAAGCCGAAGGTTGTCATCGAGCTGAGTGGGATCGAGGAGATCAAAGGCATTCGAACGACGGGCGACGGAGTCGAAATCGGAGCGATGACGACGCTTACTGACCTTACGCGGCATCCTGTGATTCGTGAGAAATACGGAGTGCTAGCCCAGGCGGCGGAACTGGTGGCTTCTCCGCAGATCCGCAACCAGGGTACGATCGGCGGCAACGTCTCTCAGGACGCGCGTTGCTGGTACTACCGCGCGGGATGGCCGTGTTATCGAGCCGGCGGAAACATTTGTTATGCCGACACGCCTGTGGGCAGAAATCGCGAGCATGCGATTCTGCACGCGGAGCGATGTGTGGCCGTAAATCCTTCGGACACAGCCCCAGCCTTTATTGCGCTCGATGCCAAGTTCGTGGTCCAAACGCCCAAGGGTGAGCAAGTGATGGACGCCGAAAACTACTTTATCGGGCCCGACCTCGACATTACGCGCATGAACATTCTTCGTCCCGGTTATCTCCTGACGGCGATTCGCATTCCTTCTACTTGGGCCGGCGCACAGTTCTACTTCGAAAAAGTACGGGACCGCAACGTGTGGGATTTCCCCCTGATGAACGTGGCTTCGGCGGTGAAATTATCCGGTGGAACGATTCAAGACATTCGAATTGCGGTGAACGCCGTCGCCGCCCGGCCCCTGCGGTTAAAAACCGTGGAGGACTCCGTGCGGGGCAAGCCCCGCGATGCCGCAACCGGCGAAGCGGCGGGAAAGCTCGCCGTTCAGGATGCCGTTCCGCTGCAGTTCAATGCCTACAAGATCCCGCTCATGCGAAACCTGGTGAAGCGCTCGATTAGCGGAGTGCAGGAGGCGTCATGGGCATCCTAGAGTGGGCAACAAGTCCGTTCGGGCAAAGGGTTCCGATTCACATTGCGTGGTTCCTGATCTGGATCGCGCTCATCGTGGGCCTGGTGTTTCTCGTCGTGCACGCGATCTACGTTCGTTACTTCGCGAAGGAGAAGGGATTCGCCTCCGACTCTTCGACGGAAAGTGTGAAACTACCCGCGCGCATTCCGCGCCATTCGTTGGCCGCGAGATTGTTTCACTGGATCATGGCGGCAGCCATGTTCGTGCTGCTGTTTACCGCGTTCCTGCCCAAGGTCGGCGTCCAGTTTAACTGGGTCACCTATCACTGGATCGCCGGCACGGTGCTGACCATCTCGATTCTTTTTCACATCATCCACGCGACCTTCTATATGGACTTCTGGTCGATTTGGCCGGACCGGGCCGACCTGGAAGATGCACGGAGACGGTTCCAGCGTTTTATGGGAAAGCCCACGGCGCCGCCGCGAAAATTTGCCAAGTATCCGCTCGAGAACAAGCTTTATCACGGCGTCGTCATGCTGACTGGAGTCGCCGTGATCGTCACCGGCGTATGTATGATGTGGCGCGTGCGCACGATCTTTTTTCCACGGCAATCCCTATCTGTTCAGTGATATGACCTGGGGCCTGATGTATGTCCTGCATGGATTGGCTGGCGTGGGCCTGATCACGCTGGTCATCGTGCATGTGTACTTTGCCATCCGGCCCGAAAAGCTGCCCATTACCGCTTCTATGATCGTCGGCTCGATGAGCCGTGAATTCTACCTGAGGGAGCACGACCCGAACCGGTGGGTGGTAGAGAGATTATCCGATGGATGCCGGGGGCTTGCCGATGGCGACTGACTTCCTGGAACGCTGCGAGGTCATCGAGGAGTCCTATGAGTTTCTGCTTGCCTATGCGGGGCAAGGCCTGCCCAGCGATGAAAGCGGTCAGCGGGGCGGGCAAGTCCGTAGTTTCCTGCAGCGCGCCGCGGAAGCGCTAACCGGCTTGGGAGAAACCTGTAGACGAGCCATTCGAAATTCCGACCTGGAACCACCAGAGCAGTACGAAGACTTCTGTTCCATGCTGGAGCGCGACGCGCGGGACTCCCTCGCCGTCATTCACGTCGTCTTGGCACAACCCTCCATCAGCTCTCAATTGATCGACAACCTGAACGCCTCTAGCCATCTCCGCGCGCTGCTGACCGATCTTTTTCTTATTGGCGAGATCCTCAGAACACCCGCCAAATCCATCATTGGAAGTGCGGAGCAACCCTAGACATTCGAATTGGGCAAACCCAGAGAGTGAAGTTACTTGAATGGATGCGGTGTCCACGGCTATTCGAGAGAGGTAGTTTTCTACAGGGTCCCTCGGTACAACTTCGGTACAACTGAGCGAGAGGAAGAATGGGCGTCTAACCCCTAAGCGGCACTAGATGAAGCATTTCGAGTTTGTAATTTCATGGTTCCGGGACTAGGGGTAGAGATTCAAATCCTCTCTCCCCGACCAGTTCTTTCGTACGCTCCTCGCTCTCCCGGACGCTCGCAAGTAACGCCACTAGTAATCCCTCCGCAGTGCCGTTCCGTCGGATAGAGATGGCGGGTATCCTCGGACGATGAAACTCCTTAGCGCTGGCAACGGGTCCCCTCAGGCAGCTCTCACTGTGGTTCGGAAAGCTGCAGCTCTCAACCAGAGTGACGTCAGCGCATTGGCTGCTATCAAGCTGATCGAGCTCGCAATCGAGGCTGAGATCCGGGCTGACACGGTGCGGCTCCACGCGCTCGGTGTGCGGTGGTAGTGGCTTGAAAGTCTCATCCCTAATGAAGTTGCTTGCCCGTTTTCGGACACTCTGCTACCAGAGCTTTGTTCGCCACCCTCGACGCGCAATTCTCATCAAAACGAACTGACCACGCGAAGAAGATCTCGCCCCTCGTAGCGGACAGTGGTCCCCACAAGTTCAAGTGTTACCCTCGCAGCCATTCCGCTTGAAGAAGCTCCACGCAACAAAAGGAGACTTGGAGGCCGGTATTGAGCGACGAGACGTCTGGGAAGACAAGTGTCAGCCATGATTCCATCACGCGCCGCGACTTTTTGAACTCCACCTTGCTCGCCTCGGGCTCGGCACTGCTAAGCCACATCAGCCCGGCGCAACTGCTGGCTCAGCGCACAGCGAAGACTGCAGATGATTTTTGCGGCTACGGCGGAGTCGGTGACTACGCCAACTCAAACGGGAACACCGAAAGCGTCCTCAAGGCCGGCCACGGCATTCGAGATGGCGCATACGAGAGTCTGACAAATGTCGTCGATACCGAAGAAACATTCGATTGTGTGGTGGTTGGCGGGGGCATCAGCGGCCTCGCCGCAGCGCTTCTGTTCCAGCGTGGAACCGACGACAAGCTGAGTTGCTTGGTGCTGGACAACCATCCGATCTTTGGCGGCGAGGCGAAGCAGAATGACTTCGAGGTCGACGGCCAGAGGCTCTCGGCCCATCAAGGTTCCGCCGTTTTCTGGGTCCCGTATCCTTACAGCTTTATCGGGCGTTTTTACGATTCGATTGGACTCCGGTCGCCGCGGTTTGAATATCAGAAGTGGGGAAGTCCTGAGCCGGAAATGCCGCTTAGCAAAACGCCATATGACATGCAGGGCGAGATGCCAAAGACTTATGGCTTTTACTTCGGCCGTAAGTTTGGTCAGAAGCTGGGCAAATGGCTTATCGACCCATGGGGCAATCGGCTGAATGGAGCGCCCATCACAGCTCAGCAAAAGGGAGATTTGCTGAAGTGGCGCGGCGGCGGAGCGCCCGAATTGCGGCCCAAGTACCATGGAGATCCGGTTTCGCGACATCTCGACAGTATCACGCTGGAGGACCACATGATGCGGCGCTTTGGCATCAGCCGCGAGACGATCCGTACATTCCTCTCTCCCGTCGAGGGCGGAGGTTCCGGCCTGGGACCCGACGCACTTTCGGCCTACGCCGATTACGCCGCCGATCTGCTACACGCGTTGCCCGGCAATGATAGCGACCAGATGTTTCCCGGAGGGAACGCCGGTATCGCGCGTCAGATGATAAAGACACTCATATCTGACTCGATTACCGGCGCCAATACAATCGAAGGGGTAAATAACGGACGAGTTAACTTCGCGGCACTCGATCGTCAAGGACAAAAAGTGCGGGTTCGTTTGAATGCAACCGTGGTCGCGGTGCAGCACGAGGGAGAGCCGTCGAAATCGGAATTTGTCTCCGTCGCCTATGCGAAAGAAGGAAAGCTTTACAAGTTAAGGGCACGATCGGCAGTTGTCGCCGGTGGATGCTGGACGGCCAAGCACATCGTGCGAGATTTGCCCAACACACATCGCGATGCGTATGAGCAGTTCTACCGCTCGCCCTGCCTGATGGCAAACGTTGCGCTGCGAAACTGGCGTTTCCTTTACAAGATGGGCATCACCGGATGCCGCTGGTTTGAAGGCATCGGCAACTACACAGAAGTTCGCAAGCTGCCAATTTTCGGCGCACCTTCACCGACCATCGGCCCCGACTCGCCCACGGTGCTGACGCTGAAGATCCTCTATTCCTATCCCGGGCTGCCGACGCAAGAGCAAGGCATCCGCGGGCGCAGCGAGATGATCGGCACTTCATTCAAAGAATACGAGCAGCAGATTCGCGATCAATTTAGCGATATGTTTTCGCGCTCTGGTTTTGACGCAAAGCGCGACATTGCCGGGATCATTCTTAACCGCTGGGGACACGCATATCTAAATCCGCAGCCTGGATTCTTCTTTGGCAAGGACGGCAAGCCGGCGCCGAGCGACGTACTGCGGGGCGCTCCGTTCGGACGCATCGCGTTTGCGAATACCGATCTCGCCGGCATCATGGACCACCGCACGTCGATCCTGGAGGCTGATCGCGCGGTCCGGCAGTTGCTGGATCAGGTGATTACGCAAGAGATCGCGACGTAGAGGTTACGTCCGTTTTCGCAATGGACCGACTCGGGCGTCGGTTTGCTTTACTTCTGTGGCGGAGTACCTTTCGTTACCTGTTCGTACCACAGGCGATGATGCGTTCTCGCCCAGGCGGTCGAGACCTCTCCACGAATGATCGATGTAAAGCCACCGCGGACCATGGCGGTGCCCATATAAACGTGAATGATGAAGCCGCCGATCGTCGCCAGCGCCGCAGCAACATGTACCGTAACTGCCAGGTAACGCAGCCAGCGCAGACTCCAGGGGATTGACTCGACAAACCAGAGCCCTATACCGGAAATCAGCAGCAGAATGATCCCGTAGAACATCAGCCAGAAGAATAATTTTTGGCCGTAGTTAAAGCGGCCTTCGGGTGGAAGATTTTGGTCGTCGTTCTCGATGTAGTGCTTGATCGCCTTCTTCCAGCGCCGGTCCGCATCGGTGATGACCATGTCGCCGTACCACATCTTGTACATCCAGAACACGGAGACCGTGAAGGCTAGGCCCAGCCAGGGATGCCAGAAGCGCGCTGTTGGCCCTCCGCCCACGATTGCGGCTAGCCAATACATGTAGGGCGACCAGAAGGCCAGCCCAGTGATTAGACAATAAATGTAGGTCAGCGCGGCGAACCAGTGGTTCACGCGTTCAACCAGCGAGTAACGGAGGATGCGTTCTCCCGGTTCGCCTGTGGTTCGTGTCGGGGAGATAGCGTGCGAACTCACGGGTGTCCTCCGTTTCCATTCTTGGAGGGATGTACTTCTTTGGGACCGTAGCGGAAGTAGTGGAGCGTGACGCCGATGATGCCGCCGAGCATGGCGAGATTTCCAATCCACTTCGCCGGTCCCTTCCAGAAGCGGACGACCCAGGGAACGTGCGGGTCTTTCGGCAAGCCGCCATACGCCTCGGGATTGGTCACATCGTGCAGCACGTAGATGACGCCAGTTCCGCTAACGCCGGCCGGATCATAAACGCCCGCTTTCTCGATCCCATAATTTTCGCGCAGCTGCCGGGCGCGAGTCTCCGCCAGATCTTTCATGTCATCTTTAGTTCCAAAGTGCAGACAGCCGGTAGGGCACGACTTGATGCATGCCGGTTCCAGCCCTTCGCTCACACGGTCCACGCACAGTGTGCATTTGAACATCTTCTTAGTTGTGGGATTGAATTTGGGAATATCGAACGGACATCCGCTCACACAGTAGCCGCAACCAATGCAGTTCTGCTGCTGAAAGTCAACGATCCCGTTCGTGTATTGCACGATCGCGCCATCCGCGGGACAAGCCGTCAGGCACCCCGGATCGGCACAGTGCATGCACTGGTCTTTGCGCATCAACAGCGTGATGCTGCCATCTTCCCGTTCATGCTCGTTGAACTTGATCAGGTTCCAGTAGTTCCACGTCGTCGACGGCATCGTCTGGTAGCTGTTGTCGAACACCGTTTCGGTGAAGGTATAGCCATTCCATTCCACGCAAGCCACTTCGCAGGCTTTGCAGCCGATGCAGGTCGTGGTGTCGATCAGCTTGCAGACCTGATAGTCGCGCTCCACGTTGTCGCCGGGAGCAGCGCCAGCGTGTCCGGAAATTCTTTTGATGGATAGTGTTGACTGGCTCATAAAAATCACCGACTCATTGGGTGATCGGGTGATTTAAAACCTTTTATCTCGCAGCACCACCAGCGATTTTCGATTTTCCAATCACCCGATGACCCAGCTGCCAGATCACTCAATCTCCTCACACCTTTTCCAGCTTCACCAGAAACCCTTTGAACTCGGGCGTGTATGCGTTTGGATCCACCACAGTTGGAGTCAAACGGTTAAGGATGGTTCTTGCGTCCCGTCCCGCATCTTCTTGAATGCCGCGGTAACCCTGATGGATCGGAATGCCAATCTGGTAAACCTTTTTCCCATCGATATTCATCGGCCGAATACGTTTGGTCACGAACGCCTTGGCGATATAAAAACTTCGCGCGCTCGTAACTTTCACTTTGTCATTGCCCTTGATGCCAAGCTCAGCAGCTAACTCCACCGGAATCTCGATGAACGGTTCGGGAACGAGTTGCACATTCATTTGGTTGTTCTTGGTCCAATAGTGGTAATGCTCGGTGAGCCGGTAAGTAGTGCAAACTACATTAAATCCGTCGCCCGGAGTAGAGTACTTATCGGCCGGTGTTTTCATCTTCTTAACGACTGGGTTATTCGACTGATTCGGGTGCAGGGCATTTTGCACGGGACTCTCGATCGGCTCATAGTGCTCGGGAAACGGTCCATCGGCGAAAGCTGCAAGCGGGCCGAAGATCCGGCCAATGCCCTCCGGATTCATGATGAATGGACCCATGTGGTCTTTGGGATGGGAATCAGCTTTGAAATCGGGCACATCGTTCCCTACCCACAGTTGCGTCGCTTCGTTCCACCAGACCTGTCTCCTCGTGGGGTCATACGGCTTTCCCGACGGATCGCACGACGCGCGGTTGTACAACACGCGACGATTCGCCGGCCAGGACCACGCCCAGTTTTGATAAATGCCTTGGCCCGACGGATCATCAGTTCCACGTCGCGAGAGCTGGTTCCCCGCTTCAGTCCAGCATCCGGAATAGATCCAGTTGCCGCAGGCAGTCGTGCCATCGTCTTTCAACCAGGCAAATCCCGGCAATTGCTGGCCGCGCTTGATAGTCACCTGTGTCTTAGGATCGGTAAGATCCGCGAGCGCCTTTCCATTGAGCTCCTTCGCCAAATCGCCGAGCGCGGGATGCAGCGGATTCGTGTAGCCCCACGTCAGTTTCAGAATCGGGTCGGGGAATTTGCCCCCCTCAGTCTGATAAAGTTCGCGCACTTTCAGAAAAATTTGCGCCACAATGTCCTGATCCAGACGAGCCTCGCCCGGAGGAGGCACGGCCACGTTTTTCCACTGCAGCCAGCGCGCCGAGTTGGTCATCGATCCATCTTTTTCCGCGAAGCCGGCGCAAGGCAGGCGATAGACTGTCGTGTTGATGGTCTTCATTTCCTCCGGCGTGACTCCCGGCGACCGCCAGAATTCGCTCGTCTCGTCGGGATAGATCTCACCCACCACGAGCCAGTCAGCTTTTTTCAGCGCGTCAATATTTTTCTGTGAATCCGGACCAATAGCCACACCATTCATACCGAAGGCGAGCAATCCTTTCACCGATCCGCGATACATGTTGTCCCAGATCTGCGTCCAGGAATAATTGCGATCCACCTTCGGCATGTAACTAAAAGCGAAGTCGTTTTCTTTTGTGGCCGCTTCCCCAAACATCGCCTTTAGATAAGACACGGTAAATTTGGGCATGTTCGACCAGTAGTTGAACGAATCCCACGGCTGTGGCTTGGACGGAGTTGGCGTGGCTCGCTTCAGGTAAGAGGCCAGGTCCGTATCGGTGGGATTGGGCACCTTCAGGTAGCCGGGCCAAATGTCGAATACGCCGCCCATATCGGTTGCGCCCTGAATGTTGGAGTGGCCGCGAAGTGCGTTCACTCCGCCACCTGCGCGGCCTACGTTGCCCAGCAGCAATTGGAGAATTGCCGCGGTGCGAATGATCTGTGTGCCAAAGCTATGTTGTGTCCACCCCACCGCGTACATGATGGTTGCGACTTTTTTCATGTCGCCATCTTTGCGGATCGACGTGTACAGATCGGCAGCCTTGAGGAACTGGTCTTTCGGAATGCCGGTGATGCGCTCGACCATCTCGGGCGTGTAGCGCGAATATTGCTGCTTCAACAACTGAAACACGCATCGCGGATGCTGCAACGTAAGGTCATAAGCCACCTTGGGAGGCAGCATAGGTGCCGGCTTGGTGGGCTCCGAAGCTTTTGCTCCGGACGCGCTCGCGCCCTGATAGCCTTGTCCCGTCTTCTCTTGACCAGACTGATTGGACCCAGATGGTCCGCCACTCTGTTGAGCATGTGCCGCAGATGCACTGTGTCCGCTCACTGGCGCGGCGGTGGCGGCAGCGCCGCTGAGGTCTCCGCCTTCTTCATAATTCCAAGTCGCCTTGTCGTAGACCTGGGTCGCGGCATCGAAGCCGGAGTACAGACCATCGTCGGGAAGTTGAAAACTTTCCTTAATGATGAAAGCGGCGTTGGTATAGTTGACGAGATATTCATGCGCGATGCGATTGTTCTCGATCGCGTAACGGAGAACTCCTCCCAGAAACGCGATATCCGCTCCAGCGCGAATCTGACAGAACAAATCTGAAGTAGCGGCGGTGCGCGTGTAGCGCGGATCGACCACGATCATCTTCGCGTTGCGAGTCCGCTTTGCTTCAATCGCCCATTTGAAGCCGCATGGGTGGTTCTCGGCGGGATTCCCACCCATGATCAACATCATGTCTGTGTTCTTGATGTCGATCCAGCCATTCGTCATGGCCCCGCGTCCAAATGTTGGTCCCAAACTTGAGACCGTGGGACCGTGTCAAACCCTGGCCTGATTTTCTACGTAGGTGAGCCCTAGGCCGCGCATCGTCTTCACCACGAGATAATTGAACTCGTTGGTGTCGGTGCAGCCGCCGATCCAGGCCATGCCTTCGCAGCGGTTTACCGTCCGGCCTTGCGCATCTTTCTCAATGAAGGTGTCATCGCGCGTCTTCTTCATCCAATGCCCGATCTCGTCGATGGCCTGCGTCCACGCAATGTCTTCCCAGTGATCGGAGCCGGGCCGGCGCACCTGAGGCTTGAGCAGCCGCCGTGAATTCAGAATGTCCTGCTCGAGCGAAGCTCCCTTGGGGCACAGTGTTCCGCGATTGATGGGATGGTCCGGATCCCCTTCCACATGGATGACCTGCGGCGTGACGTTCTTGGCCTTATCGCCGATGGTGTAGATGAGAACACCGCAGCTTACCGAGCAATATGGGCAAGTGGATCGCGTCTCGGTCGCGCGGGCCATCTTCAGTTCTTTAAGCTGGGCCACTGCAGGAGTCAGATCGAATCCCAGAAAAGAGAAACCCGCTCCGCCCACAAGAGCGCCTCTGAGGAAAGTTCTGCGGGAGAATTCCATTGCACATCCTCCGACGACTTGATTTACGCCGAGCGGACTGCACCCCAAATTGGAAAAACTATAATCCTTGGCGCACACGCCAGTCAATCCGGCGGAAGACGTATTTCAATACTATTATCGGTAGCGCGGGGAGTTGCCTGCGGCGAGTCGAAGCCCCATAATCGCCCCGTGGCTCCAACACCGCGGCAGCAACGAATTCGGCGGGCCGAACACCTCGCCTCTCAGCACTCCTTTGCTACAGAGATATTAGGCTTCTATATCCAGGTCGCAGGTTTCCAGGAACGCGTCTACCAGCAGATTGAGCGCGCCTTCGGCAAGACTCCAATCTCTTTGACCACTCCGCTGGAGCCTGCGCAACTTATCGGTGTCTGGCCGGATTTCCTAACCGTCATCGAAACGAAGGGCCCCGCTCGCCTCAAGGAGGTTGCTCAAAATCTGAGGACTGCAAGTTCCGACACATGGTCTGATCTGTTGAAAGCTTGCTGGTCTGCTGCCGGCGGGCCGCCGTCGAGTCCTGAAGAGTTTCTTGCTTCTGCTTTCTTGCAGCCCTATGCCGAGTTTGCCCGCTCGTGCTCTGCGCCTGCAACTTGAAGGCTACACCCATTCCATGTGCCCATTCTGCAATCGCAGGCCTACGCTAGGCGTTCTTCGCCAACTGGGCGATGGCGCCCGCCGCAACCTGCTCTGTGGCTTCTGCCTCGCCGAGTGGGAGTTTCGCCGCATCGTGTGTCCCGGTTGCGGCCAGGAAGACCACGCCAAGCTTCCCGTTTACACTTCCGAGACCTTTCCTTACATTCGCGTTGAGTGTTGCGACGCATGCCGGACCTACTTGAAATCCGTTGACCTCACCAAGAACGGACTCGCCGACCCCGTCGTCGATGAACTTGCCTCCGTCCCGCTCAACCTCTGGGCGCAAGAACGCGGATACGCCAAACTCTATCCCAACCTGCTTGGAATGTGAGCAGGCGAAGCCGCGGTACTTTTCAGCTTGAGACCCGCATAGCAACGTATTTCCCGAGAATGCATCAATAGGAAGTGCCAGAGCAACCTTACGTCTCACGGCGCCGCGGAGACATGGATCAACCAAAGACGACAGGAAGCCTTGCCTCTGATTGGCCGGCGATCGACGATTACGCCATCATCGGCGATTGCCGTTCCGCCGCTTTGGTTTCGCGCGACGGTTCGATCGACTGGCTCTGTTGGCCAAGATTCGATAAACCTTCTATCTTCGCAGCGCTTCTCGATCGCCAACGGGGAGGCCATTGGCGCATCTCTCCGGTCGGAGCGGCGACAATCGAACGGCAATACGTAAGGGATTCGAATGTGCTCGAAACTCACTTCACCAATCACTCCGGCAGCGGCGTTCTCACGGACTTGATGCCAAGCTCGACCCGAGCGTCTCGCCAAAGCATCCTGCTCCCAGATCACGAGATCATCCGGAAGCTAACCTGCAATGCTGGCGAGTTGGAGTTTGAAATCGAATTCTCGCCCATGGCCGACTACGGGAAAGAAAAGGTGCAGCTTCGCCAGTCTGGAAACCTTGGGTTGAGATTTGTCGTCGGCGCAGGAGTCTACTGGCTGCGCAGCAACGTAACTCTGACTGTAAATGAGGGAGTTGCCCACGCCCGTGTGTCGATACGCGAAGGTGAGACCCTCAGGTTCTCGTTCAGCTACTCAGAGCAGGCTCCCGCAGTGCTTCCGCCGCTTGACGTTTCCCTGGATGAGCGCATCGATTATTCGACGAAAGCCTGGCAAAAATGGGGCCGCCATGCCGTCTACGATGGCGAATATCGAGATACGGTCATACGCAGCGCACTGGCTCTCAAGCTTCTCAGTTACGCTCCCTCGGGAGCCATCATTGCCGCCGCAACTACCTCTCTTCCAGAACTTCCCGGGGGAGATTTGAATTGGGATTATCGCTACTGTTGGTTGCGCGACGCCTCATTCACCATCCGCGCTTTGCTGGAGCTCGATTATTGGGATGAAGCTGAAGACTTCCTCGACTGGCTGCTGCACGCAACACGCCTGACGCAGCCCCGGCTGAGAATTTTGTATTCGCTTTACGGCGATAAGGCCCCCGTAGAACGCGAATTGGAACATTTGACTGGATACTGCGGGTCCCGGCCGGTGCGCATCGGAAACGCAGCTAGAGATCAACTCCAACTCGACGTTTATGGAGAGGTCATCGACGCGGCGGCGCAGTTCGCATTCCATGGCGGCCATCTCGACCTGGAAATGCAAGGGGCATTGGTTGGGTTCGGCGACTACGTGGCCAATAATTGGGACCAGCCCGACGAGGGTATCTGGGAGCCGAGGTGCGGACGCCAGAACCATACCCATTCCCGACTCTTATGTTGGACGGCGATGGATCGTATGGTCCGTCTCTGCGATCGTGGCATGCTGCAAGGATCGCCGATCGGGCGTTACAAGCAGATTAGCAATTCGATCCGCCGCCAGATCGAGGAACGCGCATGGAATGAACATATGCAAAGTTATGTGAGTGTGCTCGATGGCGATCAACTCGACTCCAGTTTGCTGCTGCTTTCCTGGTATGGCTTCGAAGAGGCTGGGTCTCCAAGAATGCGCGGGACTTACCGCGCAATCCGGCAACATCTGAGCACTCCGGACGGGCTCCTTTTCCGCTATCAGAGGGAAAAACCAGAGGGGACCTTCGCAATCTGTAGCTTCTGGGAGGTGGAATACCTCGCGATGGGAGGAGGTTCGCTCGAAGAGGCCCGCCAATTATTCGGACAGTTAATGAAATACAAAAACGATTTGGGGCTCTACGGCGAGGAAATCGATGCGAATACTGGCGCGGCACTGGGGAACTTTCCTCAAGCCTTCACGCATGTGGGTTTAATAGGTGCGGCACTATCCATCGAACAGCGTGAAAAGGGAGAGCGTCAGTTGCCGCACCGGCCGCCCGCCGCAACCGAGCATTCGCCGGCGGAGGCTTCTTCGTGAACTGGACGAGTTGGCTTCTATCAGGCTTCCTGGCGACTTTGGCGATGTCTACCTTTTTGTCCGCCAGCCAGGGTTTCGGATTCACGCGAATGAATTTACCGTATTTGATTGGAACTTTCGTGACTCCGCAGCGTGAACGGGCGAAGGTCTATGGATTTCTGATTCATTTGGTGAACGGGTGGCTGTTTTCCATTTTGTACGTACTCGTGTTTGAGGCGCGGCACATGGCCAATTGGTGGTTCGGAGCGCTCCTTGGCCTGGCGCACGCACTGACCATTTTGAGTGTAGGGATGTCGTTGATGCCCGGCATCCATCCGAGAATGGCAAGTGAACAGCACGGTATTAACGCAAACCGGCAACTCGAACCACCAGGCTTCATGGCGCTGAACTACGGAGTACAAACTCCCCTTTCGGTTTTCCTGGCTCATGCGGTATTCGGGGCGATATTGGGATCGCTCTATCACCTGAGTAAGGCATGATACTGATTATGCGAGGCAGTATTATTTGTCCCATCGGTGATTCCTTGTTGCCATGGGCTGGGCCTGATACGCTGTGAGCGCGACCGGCGGATGTCGAGAAAAACGCGAGGTCTCATGGAGAGCAAGAGAAACTATGCGTGCGATCAGGATCAATTGCTGGGTTGCATTTTTCGCTACTCTGATTATGCTTACGACAACCATGCAGGCAAAGACTAATATCTCCAGGCAGCCGTTCGGACACACCAGAGACGGGACCGCGGTTGATCTGTATACATTGGCCAATGACAAGGTCGTGGCGCGCATTACGAACTACGGGGGAATCATCGTTTCGCTGCGCGCGCCGGATCGGGATGGAAAACTCGATGACATCGTGCTCGGTTATGACTCGCTCGACAAGTACATCGCCAAGACCGCATATTTTGGAGCAATTATCGGCCGTTATGCGAATCGCATTGCGCATGGCAGCTTCCAACTCGATGGCAAGACTTATTCCACCCCCAAGAACGACGGCGACAACACTCTTCATGGGGGGATTATCGGCTTCGACAAAGTGGTCTGGAAGGCGCACGAAATCAAGCACGGAATCGAACTTACCTATGTAAGTAAGGATGGCGACCAGGGTTTCCCCGGCACACTCACGACCACGGTGCGTTACACGCTGGATGGAAACGACCTACGCATCGAGTATTCAGCGACGTCTGATAAGGATACGGTTCTGAACCTGACCAACCATTCGTATTTCAATTTGGCAGGCCAGGCTAAAAGTGACGTTCTAGGACACGTGGTAAAGATTAATTCATCCAAGATTACTCCGGTGGATACGAGTCTTATTCCGACCGGAGAATTGAAATCGGTGGAAGGAACGCCCTTCGATTTTCGAACACCTCACGCCATCGGCGAACGTATCGATGCGAACGACGAGCAGTTGCGCTTCGGTATGGGTTACGATGAAAACTTTGTGCTGGATCATCCAGAAGACCAGTTGTTCGAAGCCGCCGAAGTCTATGAGCCGACTACGGGACGGATTCTCAAATTGTTGACCACTCAACCTGGAGTGCAGTTTTATACAGGGAACCATCTGGATGGGTCGATTACCGGCAAGGAAGGCCGTGTCTACAAACCGCGATTCGCTTTCTGCTTGGAAACGGAGCATTATCCGGACTCGCCGAACCACTCCAACTTTCCCTCGACTGAATTGAAGCCCGGACAAAGGTTTCACAGCGTGACTGTCTATCAGTTCAGCGCCGGCTCGCGCTGAAAATTATAAGTCAGGGGGCATTGCTCCGAGTTGTGGGGGAGGGAAGACTCGTCATTTGTTCGATCTTCAGATAATCAGCCCAAGTCGCCGCAAGTTTCTTGTTCGCTGTTGCCAGGGAGCTTCGGCGGCAATGATTCCGGCCAGTCTGCGCGATTTCGCCTTTTCATCTGCCAACCCTTTTGGTTCCGACGTCGTGCCTTCCTCCGATAGCGCGTTTCGTCTGCATCCGCATTATCCCGTGCAGAGACCGCTCGATGCTACGCTGCTTAAGACAAACGCTGACCTCGACGACTTTGTCACGGAAAAATACCACGACCGAATTGCGGGAATCCTCGGTGAATGGAGTGCGAATCTGTTTCGGTCTCCACAGGAAACCCAGACCATCGAAAAGAGCTTTGCAGCTGACTTCTCCGGATCATCTCTGCGCCCGGTTGAATCGCGAACCGTGCGTTCTGACGCCACGCTGGAAGTTCACCAAAATAGATTCACGATGCAATCAACTCTTGGACGAGACTCGTTCCTTAAGGAATTGCAGTCTTCGATGAGCGTTTTTTCGACGCTCTTTCTCGCGGAATTCCAGGTAACGAGAATCGAAGCGAGTACAAAATCACCCGCCCAAGTTCCATTGGTGCAAACTCGCGTGCGTTACCAACTAGTAGGGACTGGAAAGGGTTACTATCGCGAACAGCGCGTAGGCCATTGGGATCTCGAATGGGAAACCTCGCAACCCTCATCCTCGTCCTCGGAATTTCTACTACGTAGATGGCAGGCCCTCGATGAGACTGGAAGCCGCTCTCATGCGCCTGTGTTTGTCGACATCACTCCTTCGGCACTGGGCCGCAATCCTTCCTATTCCGCTCAACTGCTTCGCGGCGCTGATTACTGGCGAACTGTCCTCGACGGTGCCTGCGGTATCGATATTTACGGCCACAATGGAGTCTCAGTCGCCGACATCGACAACGACGGCTTCGACGATCTCTACATCTGCCAACCCGCCGGTCTTCCCAACCGCCTTTATCGAAATTGCAGAGACGGTACGTTCGACGACATCACGGAGGCGTCCGGACTGGGAATCCTGGAGAATACCGCATGCGCGCTCTTTGCCGACTTCGATAACAGCGGCCGTCAGGATGTTGTGATCGTGCGCGCGAATGGGCCGCTTCTGTTCACGAATGAAGGCGACGGCAAATTTCGTGAGAAGCCCGGCGCGTTTCAGTTCGCCAATGCTCCTCAGGGAACATTCACCGGTGCAGCCGTCGCCGATTATGACCGCGACGGATGGTTAGACATTTATTTTTGCCTCTACGTCTACTATCAAGGAACCGATCAATACAAGTATCCCGTTCCCTACCACGACGCCGAGAACGGCCCTCCCAACTTCATGATGCGTAACAATCGCGATGGCACCTTCCGCGACGCCACCGCGGAATCCGGCCTCAATCAGAACAATACTCGCTACAGTTTCTGCTGCGGGTGGAGCGACTACAACCAGGATGGATGGCCCGACCTTTATGTAGTAAACGATTTTGGCCGCAAGAATCTTTACCGCAACAATGGCGATGGATCCTTTACCGATGTTGCTCCTCAGGCTGGCGTGGAAGACATCGGAGCGGGCATGAGCGTCTGCTGGTTCGATTACGACCTGGATGGCGCCGAGGACGTTTACGTTGGAGATATGTGGACCGCCGCCGGCGAACGCGTTTCCATGCAGGAGAATTTCAAGAAGGATGCTTCTAAGGATGTCCGGTCTTTGTACCAGAAGCATGCGATGGGCAATTCACTTTTTCGAAACAGCAAACATCGCGACAGTGGCTTCGCTTTCGAAGATAAAACTGCGTCCGCTGGAGTTGGAATGGGTCGCTGGGCATGGTCGAGCGATGCCTTCGATTTCGATCATGACGGCTTCCCCGATCTCTACATCGCCAACGGTATGGTTTCCGGCGCCTCTCGGCAAGATTTGAACAGTTTCTTTTGGCGGCAGGTCGTCGCTAAGTCTCCTGATGAACCCAGACCTTCGCATCAATACGAACAAGGATGGAGCGCCATCAATGAACTCATTCGGGCAGACGGAACCTGGAGTGGTTTCGAGAGAAATGTTTTCTACGCAAACAACCGGGATGGAACATTTTCCGACGTTTCGGGTGCGGTTGGACTGGATTTCCTCGAAGATGGCCGCGCATTCGCCTTCGCAGATTTTGATCACGATGGCCGGCAGGAAGTGTTCCTGAAGAATCGTAATAGCCCGCAGTTGCGCCTTCTGAAAAACGCGGCGCAGAATCTGCCGGCGTCGATCTGCTTCCGTCTGCGCGGCACGAAGAGCAATCGCGACGCGATTGGTGCGGCTATTACAGTCGAGACTGAGTTGGGTCGCCAGACTCGTCTGTTGCAAGCCGGATCTGGATTCCTTTCCCAGCACAGCAAAGATGTTTTCTTTGGCCTGGGCCCGGCCAAAGGAATGGTACGAGCTGCGATACGCTGGCCTAGCGGCCTGGTTCAGGATTTTCATGATCTTCCGCCGAACCACAGAGTCTGGATCGAGGAATCATCCGAAAAGGTCAGGTTCGAACCGTTCGCGACTGGACCATCATCGTTGGGTCAGTCCCCCATTTCTCCAACGCAAGAAGTCGAACCACTCCCTGACACAGTCGAGACTTGGCTGCTCGCTCCTGTGGCCGCACCGGATTTTTCTCTTCCTGACTTGGCCGGAGAGTTGCGCACTCTGACCGCACTTCGCGCAAAGCCGCTGCTGCTCAATTTCTGGATCGCGCATTCCGCGAAGTGTATGGAGAACCTGAGGCTATTCAACCTTGTTTATGAGCGATGGGCGGTTCGAAACCTTCAATTGCTTACAGTGAATGTTGAAGATCCCGTGGATCCCGAAAAACTGAGAGCCCTAGTCCGCGAACGGCAGCTCTCGGTGCCTATCCTTCGCGGATCGGACGACGTGGCCGGGATCTACAACATTCTCTATCGTTATCTTTTTGACCGTCATCGTGATCTGGGATTGCCCACGTCGTTCCTCATCGACTCGCTCGGCGACATCGTCAAGATTTATCAAGGACTGGTGAAGCCGGAGAACGTCGAACGCGACTCTCGAAGCATTCCTCAAACCGAAGCGGAGCGGTTAGCGCGCGCGTTGCCTTTTCCGGGCGCTGCAGCGACCTTTGAGTTTGGTCGGAATTATTTGTCTTCTGGCTCTGTATTTTTTCAACGAGGCTACTTCGAACAAGCCGCCGCTTCCTTCCAGCTTGCTCTGCGCGACAATCCATCGAGTGCCGAGGCTTACTATGGCTTGGGAAGCGCTCGGTTGAACCAGCAGAAGCTGGTCGAAGCGCGACAAAGTTTCGAACGTGCAGTGAAACTTCACGCTGGCTACCCCGATACTCTGGCTAATGCCTGGAACAACCTCGGTCTGCTTGACACTCGGGAAGGCCACACAGACGAGGCAATCCGGTGCTTTCTAGAGGCGTTGCATTCAAGTCCTGATCATCTGATTGCGCTCAACAATCTGGGTAACGCGTATCGTTTGCAGAAGAAATGGGAGAAAGCTCGTGAAACTTTTCAGCGGTCGCTGGCAGTCAGCCCCAGCGACCCCGAGGCGAACTATGGATTGGGGATGGTCTTTGCACAGGCCGACGATCCTGAACGCGCCTACGAGTATCTGCAGAGGGCCTTGAAGTCTCGTCCTGCTTACCCAGAGGCCTTGAACAACCTTGGGATACTCTACTTGCGAACTCAGCGACGAGATGAAGCAGTCGCGAGCTTCGAAGCGTGCATCAGCGTAGCACCTTCCTTCGATCAGTCGTATCTGAATCTGGCCAGGGTCTACGTTATCGAAGGCGCCACGGAAAAGGCTCGGACCGTATTGCTTCAACTTCTGAAGCAAAATCCAAATCACGCGCAGGCGCAAAGCATGATGGCGCAACTGCCGAAATAAGCGTGTCCCCGAGATCCGAAGAGGCTAGCTGGCCCCCCTACAGGTCCACCTCCATGAATACTGTCTCCAATTCAATTGCGGTTCCCAGGGCGGGCGACTAGAATTTCGAGCTACACACGCTTAGCTTATGGTCCGCTTCCACATCTACGCAGTCTGCATCTTCGCGCTGAGTGCGGGTTTTGCTTCCGGTCCTGGACAATCCAGACAGACGCCTGAGGCACGATCGGGACCGGCTGCGATGGCGACGCTGCAAGGAACAGTGTGGGATTCGAGCCACCACCCGATTGGCGGCGCCTCCGTCCGCCTGCAAGCTAAGGATGCACTGATTCTAGCGGTTCAGACCGATTCGTCGGGCGCGTATGTATTTTCTGCACTTCCAGAAGGCAGTTACATTCTGTGTGCACAGAAAGCTGGCTACGACCGCGCAACATCGAGTTCGATTGTTCTTGCTCCGCAGGAGGCGAAAACCCTCGATCTCACTCTAAGAGTCTTAGATCAAGGCGCCGACAAAAAATCGGCGCAGGCGCGGCCCGATTTCTTCGACGAGCCGAACTTCACCGTGGCGGGTGTCACCGATACCACCAGTCTCGGTGGGCATGGTTCCGACGCCATTGTGCGAAACCGGGAAGCGGTCGCCCGGGAAACTGCTTCTCTCAGCAAACAACCCGACCCCGGTTCTACAGCTCAGTCCTGGGACGCCGAGACAGAAAAATCATTGCGCGAGGCCGCAGGCAGCCAGCCCCAAGACTTCGACGCAAACTACCATTTGGGCAAGTTCCTCGTCGAGAGCGCGAAACCGCAAGATGCGCTTCCATACCTGGAACTGGCCTCCCGGCTGAATCCCCGCGACTTTGACAACGACTACACACTGGCTCTCGCTTATACCGGAACCGGGGATTACCTGCACGCGCGCAGCAAGGTGCGAACTTTGCTCACCGTAGAGGACCGACCTCCTCAGGAAAAGGCCGAGCTGCATCATTTGCTCGGTGATGTTGACGAAAAACTAGGGGATCCCCTTGAGGCCGTTCGAGCCTATCAGAACGCGGCAGCGCTCAACCCGAGCGAAACCAATCTTTTCGACTGGGGGGCCGAACTCCTGACTCATCACGCGGCGGAACCGGCCATTGAAGTTTTTACGAAAGGCAATCGCCTATTCCCGTATTCGGTTCGAATGCTGGCTGGACTAGGTGCGGCTTGGTATTCTCTTGGCTCGTTCGATCACGCCGAACAGCGGTTCTGCGAAGCTTCTGACTTGAATCCCGACGATCCCAATCCCTATCTCCTAATGGGCAAAATGCAAGCTGCGGAGACTGCGGAATCACCCGCAATTCTTGAGCGACTGGCTCGGTTTGCGAGCCTGCAACCTCAAAATGCGCTGGCTAATTACTACTACGCGATCAGTTTATGGAAGCGACGCAACTCGCCCGAGGACGTCAAAGACTTGGATCAAATCAAATCCTTATTGGAGAAGGCCATCCATCTTGATCCCAGTCTCGGCCTCGGATATTTGGAGTTAGGGATCATTTACTCGGAGGAAAAAGATTTTCCGAAGGCCATCTCCGCCCTGCAACAGGCGCTTGTAGCCACTCCTCGCCTGGAAGAAGCTCACTATCGACTTGCGCGACTCTACCGCCAGCAGGGAGAAGTCTCGAAAGCTCACGCCGAGCTGAAACTTTACGAGCAGTTGTCGGATGAAAGAACGCAGGAAATCGCCCGCCGGCGTCACGAAGTGCAGCGGTTTGTTTATGAACTGCGGGACAAGCCTCCTGTCTCGCAGCGGCAATAGAGAACCGTCAGTGTGCCGCAGGAGTGGGTGCACGCATTAAATTCACGAACATTCGGTAAAACTTTTCCAAATCTAAGTCAACCTGAATCTCGACGGCCTGCGTGACCAGTGGCGGCTTTTCCTGCGCTGTCCATGTGAGAGTGTTGCCGTAGCCCGCGCCATGATCGAGATCCACTTCCATGTATAGAGTCTCCCGCTTGGTGATTAAGGTTGGATCGATCCACGCCGCGCCTGCCAGCTCGTCCCACATGATGTCGGCGCCGGGAGAATACATGGCAAACTGCGACACATAGCGCGCCAGCGGAGTTCCGCTCACCTCGATCTGCTTGACGATGGCGGGCGTCAGGTGAGTCTTGATCGATATATCTGTGGGCGTGCAAACTATCTTCTTCCATGGCGCGCGCAACACGATCTCAGCGGCCTCAGGATCGAACCAGAAATTAAACTCGTGACGTGGATTGCTGGCGAATTCCGGATTGTCCGTGTCTGGGTTGAGGCTTCCACCCATGAAGACTAATTCTTGTGCCAACTCGGGGAATTGGGGATCGAGCGAGATCGCGAGCGCCAGATTGGTCATCGGGCCGCCCTCGTAAATCGTTACCTCGTGCGGATACTTATGCACCATCCTGATCAGAAAATGCGCAGCATCTTCATCGGCAGGCTTGGTGGCAGGCTGGCCTTCCGGCAGCGTAGGTACGACGAAAGGTTCGTGCCACCAGCGGTCGTCCCATGCGCCAGCGTAAGCAACTTTCCCATAACGCTGTTGCCACAGTTGCGTTTCGTCGCGCCGGCGAACCAGTGGGAAAGCGGCTCCAGGAACGACAGGAATATCCATTCGGCCGATGATCTCGAGCAGGCGAAGGGTGTGCGCCACTTCTTCGTCGCGCCACTGATCTCCGCTGACAACTGTAATCCCCAACACGTCCACCTGCGACGACTGGATCATCACCAACAGCGTCTGCATGTTGCTGCCGCCAGGACCAGAGCAGTCCTCGTTGATGATAACCTTGCGCCGTGGCTGGGCGAACGCGGAAGCGCCGAGCAAACCGATCCAAAGAAATATCAGCTCGAGACTCCCCTTACGATGCGCCATGGTTCCTCCCGCAGCTCCCTGATTCACAAATTTAAGGGCAGGCCGTTGACCCAGCCTGCCCGAAATAAAAGCACGGATTCCGTTTTAGAAATTGAGTTTCAAGGCAAACTGCACCAGCCGCGCGTTATTTACTGTTTGGTTGATCACTCCGAAACTGGAGGGGGTATTTATGTCCTGCTCTCCCGTGCCGCCGTAGCCGTTCAGGAAAAACTGCGGGTGGTTGAACAGATTGAAAAACTCAGCCCGGAACTGCAGATTCGTCGCCTCGCGGAACGACAACGGGAAGTCTTTGATCACCGAGAAATCGGTGTTTACAAAACGGGGACCGTAAATCGGCGCTCGCGGCGCTGTACCTAGCTCGCCAGCGGGGGCCTGTGCGAAAGCGCAAGGGTTAAACCAGTTCTGCAACGTATGAATCTTCGTTGGGCAGCCCGTCTGGCCGCCTTCATTGCCGGCCGTGTTGGGATCGCCCACCAGGTTCGGGCGCTGAAAAGTATTCCCGTTGTAAGAGAAGAAGACGCCCGACCCATCGCCGCTATCGACCACAAATAGCGGGAAGCCCGAAGTAGCTCTCTCGATAACGTCCAGCTGCCAATTACCGAAAATGGCATTGGCGGCGGAGCCCCAATTACCGCCGTACTTCTTGCCCTTGCCGAACGGCAAGTCGTACAGGACGCTGGCGGTAAAACTGTCATTGAGGTTCAGCTGAGACAAGCCCCAATCCAATTTGTTGAATCCGGGGAGCGGGTAGTACAACGCGCCGGGATTGGTACCCAAGCCGTCGGTCAGGCCCGAATCGAAATTGCGAGAGTACGTGTACCCGAACAAAGCGTAGAGCCCGTGCCGCGTGCTCTTGGTCTCAGCCTTAACCTGCAGCGAATCATATCGCGCGGCACCAATACTGTTATTCGTGTCTACACTCTGAAACGCTGCGGCGTAAGGGAATGACGGGAAGCCGCAGCCTACGCTGTAGCCTTGAACTACGCCGCACGCGCTGGGAGACGACAAGTTCTCATTCAGTTGACTGACCAGAATGTGGGCGCTGCGTGAGCCACCATAACCCACCGTGAGCACCACATTTCCCGGCAACTGGCGCTCGATATTCAAATTGAATTGCTGAATGATCCCCTGCTTGAAGTCGCGGTTCTGGGATTGAATCGTACCCGTGTACGACTGAGGGTTCACAGGCGAGCTATAAATAGCACCACCCGTGACGGGTGTGGTTGAAGGCGTGCCAGCCGGGAGAAGGAAACCACCAGACAGAGAACCGGCCGCAACGCCATAGGTTAAACAAAAAGCACAGGGATCCGCTTCCGCGTAGAACGGAGGATTCTGCCACAGTCCCTGCCCACCCTGATTCCACGCGGAATCGTGGACAATTCCATAACCCCCGCGAATTGCGGTTTTGTCACTACCCATAGGTTTCCACGAAAATCCAATGCGTGGCTCCAAAGAGGTTTTGTCGAATTGAATGCCCACCCGCCCGTCGGTAGGGACGCAGACCGTACAGCCACTCAGTGCGGGGCTGTTTTTCGGGACGTACCACAGCAGGTTTTGGACGTCGAAGTTCGCCTGCCGATTCTGTACCTCGGTTTCTGGCGTGGCCAAAGCCCAGGCAAATCCCAAATTGAGGGTTAAATTGCTGGTTACGCGCCAATCGTCCTGGACGAAGGGGCGAACCAGCTTCCAGCGGCGCCCCGTGGTGGCTCCAAGAAATGTTTGGTCGTGCGCGGCGAAAGCGCCTAGCCCTCCGATGAGCGTGCCCGCAATATCGTCACCAGTTCCAGAGCCATTCTGCACGATAAAGCCGTCCTGAAACGCGTTATTTCTTACATTCATCTCCTCGGCGCGAAACACGGCGCCGAACCGGATGTTGTGCTTGCCGCGGATCAGGTCCAGCGTATCGGAAGCTGAATAGACGTTAGTCCCCCCCTGGTAAGGGGCATATCCGCGATCACCAACAGAAAAGTAGGCGGTCATATCGAACGAAGTCAGGCCACAACTCACGCACTCCTGGGGCGCCTGATTCAGACTTGCGGGATAACCGGTGATGCTGTCGCACTGGCTGGCCAGATCCGCGCCAGGGATTCCGAGCAGCGCTGCTTCGCAGGTCCCGGTGCCAAAAGAAAGAATGTGATTGAAAATCCGGTTATAGCCAACATTGATCTGGTTAATCATGTTTGCGGAGAAAACGTGAGTCTCCGAAAGCGCCAAATTGCGCCCGTGGTTTTCGATATGCTGGTTGCTGCCAAAGGCATTTTGTTCTGACCACGTGGGCGAGCCGCCGGGAACGAAGTTCGTCGCCTGATCGTAGCTGAAGCGCGCAAATGCCGAGTCCTTACTGGAGAAGTTGTGATCCAGGCGAACGTCCCAAGTGCCTTCGTTGAGTTTTCTTACAGGCGCATTGACGTAGTTGTAGCCTGCCGCGGCCGCATTGGGCGCAGGATAAAGTTGAACCACCTTCGCGGCGATCGGATTGATCATGGCCGCAGGAATTACGTTGCAGGATGTGCCGGGCTGTTTGGGTTCCATCCGGATTCACTGGCTCGGCTATATTAGTGTTACCCACGCACTGAAAAGGTGCACCGGCGAACGCATTACTGATGTTGGGGAAGCCGTCCGCGTTCAGCGTCGGTGCGCCAGCGCCAAATCCAGGCCGCGGCACGCCGGACGGATCATTGGTGAAGTCGTAATCGCCATTGGCGTCAGGGGTCGTCATCGCAGGTGCTGGGAACGAAACCCGTGAATGGTACCCCTTTCCGCTGCATCTTGGCCTGATAGTCGAGAAAGAAGAAAGTCTTATCCTTCTGAATCGGACCGCCTAACGAACCGCCAAATTGGTTCAGATTGAACTTTTCTACCGAGGTGGCAAAGTAGCTGCGGGCGTCCAATTTCGTGTTGCGAAAAAACTCGAACAGCGAACCGTGAAAATGGTTTGACCCCGATTTCGTGGTAACCAAAACAGTGGGCCCTGCGCGTTCTCCGTATTCGGCGGAATAGTTGTAGGTCAGAACCTTGAACTCCTGGATGTCGTCAATCGACGAAAAAATCGCGATCCCGCCTTCATCCAATTGATTGTTGTCGTTGCCATCGAGCAGCCAATCGGTTTCCTGTTCGCGCGAACCGCCTGAGGAAAGCGAAAACGAACCGCGAGTGGCGGCTTCGCTGCTGGCGGCGCTGGTAAAAAAGCTGACTGGGCTGGTAGATGACGTCGTACCCGGCGTCAACGTTGCCAGCTGAGTAAAGTTGCGACCGTTCAACGGCAGGTCCGCAACTTGTTCGGAGGTAATCACTTGCCCCAGCGTTGGATTCGTGGTCTCCACAGCGACGACTGTGCCGCTGACATCAACGGACGTGCTTACCGATGCAGGCGCAAGCGAAAAATCCAATTCGCGATGTTCATCGACCTGCAGCCGAACATCCTTCTGCTCCGTAGTCTGGAAACCCTGAGACGTAACTCGAACGGTGTAATGTCGACTACGGGCAGTAACGGAACCAGGTAATGCCCTGAATCGTCGGTTTTCGCCTCACGAGAAAGACCCGTGTCCTGCGATGTGACCCTCACCGTCGCCGCAGAAATTACAGCTCCCGCTTTGTCGGAAACCGTTCCGGAGAAACTGCCAGTCGCCTGGCCATACATGACCGGACATACCGCAAACACAAGCGAAAAGAAAACGACACCGAGCAGCGCCCTCTTATTCAGCATTACAACCCCTTTCGGCGGCCCACACCGAATGACGAATAGCTTCTCCGTTAAGCAGGTGAAAATTCTGGAGGTCTTGGACCGTAGAACGGCCTTATAAATGGCAACTAGTTCCAAAGTCAAGACTTTTCGGCAGTGGTGGGGCTTCCTCTCCTCCAAAATTCCGAACCGTTATAGAAGAATATCCGCGGCCCCGTCGCGGATGCGTTCGGCGCGCTTAATGTCTGTAGCGCGCAGCCCATTCTGAGTCGAACAGCGCGCGATCATAAGAAGGAGTTTTGCGTTCCCACACGGGTCGTCGAAAGTCCTGCACACATACTTGCGCGCCGGCGCCGCCACACCCTCGGCGAGCGCGACATGTGGGATTTAGAGAATACGGCGGGCCGAGTCTATTCGGCCTCTCCCGTTGTGTCAACGAAATACCTGACCAAGACGAAACCGAAAAACGATAGTCGTTGCGTCGGCATCACTCGCCGTAAGGAACCCAGATGTTTTTCACCTGAGTTGCATGTTGCAGGAACCATCGGCCTTCGCCTTGCTTCGCATCGAACCAGTCGATGACGCGGCCCTCGTTGGTGAACACCTGTTTCAGGTTTCCTACGGAATACGCTTTTGCTGCCGCAGCACTGGATTCGTCGGAAAAACACCAGATCGCATCGATATCGTCGTGCTCGGCGATCGTCTTGAGCAGTTGAGACCCGTATCCCGTGACGATATTGACAGCTCCGTCCGGCAAATCACTTGTATCGAACACCTGGTAGAGATCTCCTATGATGAGCGGATACGTTTCCGAAGGAACCACGACGGTGGTGTTGCCGCTCGCCAAAACCGGCAAGACCAGAGAAAGTAGACCCAACAGTGGTGAGTCGTTCGGACAGATAATTCCGACGGTCCCAATCGACTCATTCATGGCAATGGCGATAGTTCGCGAAGGAGGGTTGTGCACAGCGCCATCGAATTTGTCGGCCCACGCTGCATACGAAAAAATGCGCTCGATGCTAGCCGCGACTTCCTTGGCAGCCTCGCTTTCGCCAACCACTGCCGCTAACCGGCGAGCGATTTCCTCCTGCCGTAGTGAAAGATTTTCCGCCATGTAATAGAGAACTTGGGCGCGATTGTGGGCGGTAGCTTTGGCCCAGCTAGCCGCCTTGCGAGCGGCCTCAACGGCGTTCCGAATATCTTTTCGATTGCCCAGCGGCGCTTCCCCGAGCAATTCGCCATTCCGGCCGTGTACTTCAAAACTGTAGCCGGAATCGGGTCTCGCTTGCTTGCCTCCGATGTAGAGCTTTACAGTGCGGTCGATTGCCGAATCTTCCGGTCGTCCATGTGCGGAACCTTGGGGTTTGTGGTCCACAGCCAGAAGCGGAAGGAGCGTGTTTGAACCACGATGGTTCGAGATACTCAAGCAAGCCTTCTCGGCCTCCCTCGCGTCCATAGCCGCTCTCGCGATAGCCGCCGAAACCGCATGCCGCGTCGAACATGTTCGTGCAATTTACCCATATCACGCCGGCCTTAATTTGCGACGCCACTTGCAGCGACACGTTGATACTCTCGCTCCAAACACAGGCCGCCAGTCCGTACACCGTATTGTTCGCCAGTTCTACCGCTTCGGCGGGAGTGCGAAACGTCATCGCGGCAAGTACCGGGCCGAAAATCTCCTGCTGTGCGACGACCGACGCTGGATGCACATTGCTCAACAAAGTTGGAGGAAAGTAGAGTCCACGCGAAGGCATTTCGGTTTGCGGTTGCCAGCAAGACGCTCCTTCCGCAATTCCTTGATCCACAAGGCGACGAATGCGCTCCAGTTGCACCGGGGCAACGATTGCCCCGATATCGATGGCTTTATCTAGAGGGGGACCGACGCGAAGTGCGCTCATCCTGTCGCGAATCTTTTCCATCAGCGTTTCGCCAATGCTCTCTTGCATCAGCAGTCGCGAACCCGCGCAGCAAACCTGTCCCTGGTTAAGCCAGATTCCATCGACCAAACCTTCCACCGCGCTATCCAAGTCCGCATCCTCGAAAACTACAAACGGAGACTTGCCGCCTAATTCCAGCGAGAGACGTTTGTGACTCTTCGCGGTCGCACTGCGAATCGCACGTCCAACCTCCGTAGACCCAGTGAACGCAATCTTGTCGACGCCAGGATGTTTCACCAGTGCCTCACCCGTAGAACCGTCGCCCGTGACGATGTTGACGACCCCTTCCGGCAGCCCGATCTCCTGGCAAATCTCGGCAAACGCAAGCGCGGTTAGCGGAGTAAACTCCGCAGGTTTCAGCACCGCCGTATTCCCTGTGGCGAGCGCCGGCGCAATTTTCCATGCCAGCATGAGCAATGGAAAATTCCATGGAATGATTTGGCCAACCACTCCGCAAGCCTCATAGCCCGGAAACTCTGAATCCAGCAACTGTGCCCATCCTGCGTGATGATAAAAATGGCGGACGACGAGCGGAATATCAATGTCGCGGCTTTCACGAATCGGTTTACCGTTATCGATCGTTTCAAGCACCGCAAGCCGTCTCGATTGTCTTTGAATGGCCCGAGCCATCGCGTACAAATACCGGGCGCGCACATGCGGCGTATGAGACTGCCACCCCGGAAGTGCTTTTCGCGCCGCCTGGACTGCGGAATCAATATCCGCAGCTGATCCCTGAGCGACGGACGCGATTTTTTCTCCGGTAGACGGATCAATCGTTTCGAAGAACACCGCCTTCGACTGGTTCGCGCCAGTCACCGCCAATGAAGTGACCGAACCGGCGTTGATGCCGGTCGAGCCAGATCAGTGCATCCTTCGGATCTTCCGGCGCGGGGCCGTACTCCATGGTAAGAAACTTTTCCGCTATGCTCATTCCGCCTTCTTCCTCGAATTTCGCTAGCGCAGTCTGACTATGCAATCGGATGGCGGTAATCCGCCGAGTACCGCCCCGTGGCGTAGTGTTCCAACTGCCGCTCAATGTCGTTCAAGAGTCCGCTGGCCCCGAAGCGGAAGAGTTCCGCTTTCATCCACGAAGTTCCTAGCTCTTCTTTCATGAGCGCCAACCATTCCGTGGATTGCTTCGCCGTTCGAATGCCCCCCGCTGGTTTGAAACCGACGGCCATGCCTGTCTCCTGAGCATATTCTCGAATGGCGCGCGTCATAACAAATCCCACCGGAAGCGTGGCATTTGTCGATTCCTTCCCGGTGGATGTTTTGATGAAGTCCGCGCCTGCCATCATCGCGACAAAACTGGCGCGCGCTACGTTGCGCAAGGTGAGTAAGTCGCCCGTGCCCAGAATCGCTTTCATGTGGCAGCGCCCGCAAGCCTGCTTAAATTCAGCCACCTCATCGTAGAGTTCCTGCCACCTGCCACCGAAGACGTGAGCTCGTGTGATCACAATGTCGATCTCGTCGGCGCCCGCCTCCACCGAACGGCGGATCTCAGCCACTCGCTCCTGCACTGGCGAAAGGCCCGCAGGGAATCCAGTAGAAACGGCGGCCACTCGCACCCCGCTGCCCTCCAGTGCTCGGACCGCCGTTTCAACGAAGCGGTGATACACGCACGCGGCCGCCACTTTAATATTCAGTTCCTCGATATGAAGACGCTCGAGAAGCTCAAGCTGAATCGGTTGCCGCGCCTTGGCGCACAATCGGCGCACGCGGTCCTCCGTATCGTCTCCGGAAAGCGTAGTCAAGTCCATGCAGGAAATGGCGCGCAGAAGCCAGGCGGCTTGCCATTCTTTCTTCACCGTTCGACGTGCAACATGCGTTTGCGCCCTCCGCTCCACGGCGCTGGTATTGACCCGAACCTGTCTTACCCAATCCAGACTTAAAGGGATGCCGCGATTTGATAGCAGGGGGCGCCCCGAGAGCACAGCGATAGGTGGTGCTGAATCATCCGAAACTTTGTCCGGCGCCCCACCATTCGGGCGATCTGCAATACCATAACGTCTCTTGTGTTCCTCTGACATCGCTCTTGCATTGTACGGCAGAAGGCGAGCCCACCGCAGTTTTCTGCTATAGTTTCGTTCCTCGGAGGTCTCGTCTCATGCCTAGAAACGTGCGGTGTGCCTTGATTCAAGCCAGCAATGCGGTCAGCACCGAACGTCCTCTTGCCCAGATCAGAAAAGCGATGATCGACAAGCATCTGAAGTTGATTGAGCAAGCGGCGCGAAAGAAGGCGCAAATCCTGTGCCTGCAGGAGCTTTTCTACGGCCCTTACTTCTGCGCGGAGCAGAATGCGCGTTGGTATGAACTGACGGAGCGAGTGCCCCACGGTCCAACCGTGCTTATGATGCAGAAACTCGCTTCGAAGCATCGCATGGTGATCGTGGTTCCGGTTTACGAGGAGCACATGCCTGGCGTCTATTTCAACACCGCTGCAGTAATCGACGCCGACGGCCGTTATCTCGGCAAATACCGCAAGCACCACATCCCGCACTGCCATCCCGGCTTCTGGGAGAAGTTTTATTTCACTCCGGGCGATCTGGGATACCCAGTCTTTGAAACGAAGTATGCACGCGTCGGCGTCTACATTTGCTACGATCGCCACTTTCCGGAAGGCGCTCGCATTCTGGGATTGAATGGAGCAGAGATCGTCTTCAATCCTTCTGCGACCGTTGCCGGGCTCTCAGAATATTTGTGGGAACTTGAACAACCCGCGCACGCCGTGGCGAATGGTTATTTCGTAGGTGCGATCAATCGCGTAGGCATCGAGAAACCGTGGAGTATTGGAGAGTTTTACGGTAAGAGTTACTTCTGCAATCCACGAGGCAAAATCATCGCCCAGGCGAGCCGCGATAAAGATGAACTGTTAGTGGCCGACCTCGATTTGGACATGATCGCGGAAGTCCGCAAAGTCTGGCAGTTCTTCCGTGATCGACGCCCGGAAAGTTACGGCCCCATCACGGCGCAGACAGGAGAGGCCGCAGCGGCAGACTGAAGCGGGTAGCTATGGATTATTTCGTGGCTAGATTGCGACGTTCCTTCCAGGACTTCTAGAAATCAAACTCATGACGACGCACGACGTCTCGAATCCTCGATCACGCATTGAGTCCAGCTCTCTCTACAATCCCGACCTTGCGCCCGTCAGCGCCGAACGCCGGCATTGGGGCACGTATAACTTCGCCGCTTTGTGGATTTCGATGTCCGTCAACATTCTCACCTACATGTTGGCGGCGAGTTTGATTCAGGGCGGGATGAACTGGAAGCAAGCGGTAATGACGATCTTTATCGGCAACGTAATCGTACTGGTTCCGATGCTGCTGAATTCGCATCCTGGCGCCAAGTATGGAGTCCCGTTTCCCGTTCTGGCTCGCGCCTCATTTGGAGTGCTCGGCGCCAACGTGGCAGCCGTCCTCCGTGCGCTGGTGGCGTGCGGCTGGTTCGGTATTCAGACCTGGATCGGTGGAGAAGCGATCAGCACCTTGCTGGCGACGCTCGCGCCACAATGGAAGAACTTCCCGCACGCCACCGCTATTTGTTTTTTTCTCTTCTGGCTTATCAACCTGGCTGTCATCCTGATGGGAATCGAATCCATCCGGATTCTGCAAGGGATCAGTGCGCCTGTGTTGCTTGCGGTGGGGCTGCTGCTTTTGGCGTGGGCGTATCACAGAGCTGGCGGCTTCGGACCTATGTTGGCTGCTCCCTCGCGGTTCCGGAACTTCGCTGACTTCCTGAAGTTTCTAATTCCAGCCCTGAACGGTACCGTAGGCTTCTGGGCGACCGTCTCGCTCAATATTCCCGACTTCACGCGATTCGCCCGAAACCAGCGAGAGCAAATCATCGGCCAGGCGCTGGCGCTGCCGACGACGATGACTCTCTACGCTTTCATTGGTATCGCCGTGACCTCAGCCACCGTTGTGATTTACGGAACGGCCATTTCTGATCCAGTTCAATTGCTTAGCCGTTTTCATTCGCCAGTGGCCGTGGTGATTTCGTTGGTCGCGATTCTGCTGGCCACGCTAAACGTCAACATCGGTGCCAACGTCGTATCGCCCGCGAATGACTTCTCCAATCTCTGGCCGAGGAAAATCAGTTTTCGTACCGGTGGAGTCATCACCTGCCTGATGGGCGTTGCAATGATGCCATGGAAACTGCTGGCGGATTACAATACGTTCATTCTCGGCTGGCTCGGCGGATATGCCGCTTTTCTGGGACCAGTCGCGGGCATCATGATCTGCGATTATTTCCTGATTCGCAAGCGTGTGCTCCAAGTGGATGATCTCTATCTTCGTGGCGGAATCTACGAGTATTCAAAAGGATTCAACTGGCGCGCGGTGATTGCACTTGCGCTCGGCGCTGGCACGGCGCTTATCGGCTTAAAAGCACCAACGGTGCGCTTTCTTTATGACTATTCCTGGTTCGTAGGCTTTGCCGTCTCCTTTGTAACCTATTATGCGATGACGAAATTTCAGCGCGCAGCCATGCTTTCCCCGATGGTCGCTTCGGGACACTAGCCTTTGATTGTTTTCGCTTTCTGGAAGACCGGCAAAATATCGCGTCGGTAAATCTCCAGCGATTGTTCCTCGTCTCCGCACATCAAGTACAAATTGAACTGCGTCACCCCCACGCTGGCCAATTTCCTGATTTTTTCGAGATGAGCTTTAAGCGGTCCGACCACACAGAAGCGATCCACCACTTCGTCGGACACGAAATTCGCATTCTCACTTTCGACTACACAATGATGCAGATAGTCGTAACCGCCGCGATCCTGCACATAGGAAGTGAGCGCCGGAGGCAAATCCTCAGGCTTGTACTGCCGAATCAGATCCATCACATGGTTGGAAACCAAAGCCGGGAACCAGCGCACGCGCTCGCGAGCAGTAGCCAGATCGTCTGAAACCCAAACCGGGGCTGCAGCCATTACTTCGATCTGATCCGGATTGCGGCCCGCAGCACTCGCCCCGTCTCTCACGAAACCGAGACACCAGGAAATTAGATCAGGATCGGCGAACTGCAAAATGATCCCATCTGCAACCCGACCGGCCATGTGCAACACCTTCGGTCCATATCCTGCAATCCAAACTCGTGGAGGAATCTTCGCCCAAGTGAGTCTCGTTGCCTGACCTTCGTATTCAATCTCCTTGCTATTCGTGAGGTCGCGGAAAATCTTTACCGCAGCCTCCAACTGGGACCAAGTTACGGGCTTTTTGCCGAGCACTCGCCTTGAGCTGTCTCCGCGTCCTATGCCCAGTTCCATCCGGCCGTTGGAAATCAGATTTAAGGTTGCAAACAGGCTCGATGTGACCGTGAGGTCTCGGACTGCCGGATTCGTGACCAGCGTTCCGAGTCGCATCCGCTGCGTATTCGTCGCCATCAATGTGAGCAACGGATAAGGGTCCATCCACAAAACATGCGAGTCGAAAAGCCATCCGTACTCGAAGCCTGCAGCTTCAGCCTGACGCGTCAAACCCAAAATGCGCTCAACTGAAATGTCTGGTTTTAGCGTGATGCCAAACTGCATGGATACCCCTTTCATCACTTCCCCGAAAATTATGAAGGAGTGAAGTGCGGCAGTTTAGCATAGAATTCTTTTTCATCTCCGCCGTAGTTGGAGGCTTCTATGGGCTTTGACACGATCATCGGCAACGGATCGGTCGTGACTGCAACGGACACTTACGTCGCCGATGTGGCAATTACGGATGGCAAGATCTCAGCTATCGGCAAGGATCTTCCTCGAGAGAATGCCTCGAATGTGCTGGACGCTTCGGGAAGATATGTTTTCCCGGGGGGCATAGATGTCCACACCCACCTGGACATGCCCTTTGGCGGCACAACCAGCGCCGACGATTTTGAAACCGGAACACGCGCCGCAGCCTTTGGTGGCACCACCACTCTGATTGACTTCGCCATCCAATACAAAGGCCAGCCCCTGAGGAAAGCCTTCGATACGTGGATGGACAAAGCCTCAAAAAAGGCTGTCTGTGATTATGCCTTTCACTGCATCGTTACCGACATTGGCCGTGGACAACTGCAGGAGATGAATGACCTGGTTGGCGAAGGTGTGACCAGCTTCAAACTTTTCATGGCCTATCCGGGAGTCTTTATGCTCGATGACGCCAGCATCTTCCGCGCGCTGCAAACCACGGCAAAGAACGGCGGCCTTATCTGCATGCACGCCGAAAACGGAAGCGCGATCGACGTCATCGTGCAGCAGGCTCTGGCAGAGGGGAAGACAGCGCCGAAGTATCATGCTCTCACTCGGCCCACCACAGCGGAAGCTGAGGCCGTTTCTCGCGCGATCGCGCTCTCGGAAATGGCGGGAGCTCCCATCTACATTGTGCATTTGAGCTGTAATGACGCTCTCGAAAAAGTTCGGGAGGCACGCGATCGTGGTCTTCCGGTCTACGCCGAAACGTGCCCACAATATCTGTACCTATCGATTGAGAACTTTGATGTGCCCGATTTCGAAGGAGCGAAGTATGTGTTCACCCCGCCGCTTCGCGAAAAATGGCATCAGGAAAAACTCTGGAACGGTCTCAAGCGCGATCATCTGCAGGTGGTCTCGACCGATCACTGCCCCTTCTGCTTCAAGGAGCAGAAAGAACTCGGACGAGGCGACTTCACCAAAATTCCGAACGGAGGGCCGGGGGTTGAACATCGCATGAGTTTGATCTACTCCGGCGGCGTTGCCCAGGGCCGATTCAGCGTGAATCGATTCGTCGAACTTGTATCCACCACTCCCGCAAAGCTGTTCGGTTTGTATCCGCGCAAGGGCACGATCGCAGTCGGGAGCGATGCCGATCTGGTGATCTTCGATCCCAAACGTAAACACACGATCAGCGCCAAAACTCACCACATGCGCGTGGATTACTCTATGTTCGAAGGCATCGAAGTAACCGGCATGCCCGAGGTTGTTCTTTCCCGCGGACGTATTGTGGTGGACGAAGATACGTTTACCGGCCGCGTCGGACAAGGTGAATTTCTAAAGCGGTCAACCTATTCGCAAGTGAACGGCTAATTCAAAGGATCCTGCCTGGTGCAGGCTGGCGCAGAACGGAAGGCCGAGTTTTCCTTCGAAGGCTTTGCGTCGATGCTCAAATACGTTCCTGATTTGCAATCCGTGGGCAAAACCTGCGACCCGAACTACAAAGCGTTGCGAGGCCGTTACAAACGGTGGGGCCACCTACTTTCCTCGAATGCGGCTCACGAACATCTGTAGGAATCGGTCAGCGTCGGAAGCTACGCACACTCGTGCATTTGGTTTCAATTCGATCACTCCTTCAATCTCATAGTGATCTCCATGTAGTACGTTGTTCTCGTTGGATCCCATACGGTTGGCGACTGTCTCTCCTCGAGTAAACTCTCCTCTGGTTTCCACATCCACGTGCATTTCTTTGAGCGTACCCAAAGTAGGGTCCAAAGCAATTCCGACCGCCAGCGGGTCATACATCGCAGCGCCACTGTATCCGCTCTTCTCGCTGCGATTCAGATAGAAGTCTGCAATCTTAGCGATGAAATTACTCTGCGGCCCGTGCAATGACTGAAGTTCCGCCAGATACTTTCGCGTAATCAGAGTTCGCTCTCCCACGTCAGAGCCGACCATCGTCATCATCCATCCCGCATTGAAGACAATCTGGGCCGCCTCGGGATCGTTATAGATATTTGCTTCCGCCGCACCGTTGACGTTTCCACCCGTGATCGAACCGCCCATGATGACGATATCTTTTACAAGAGTAGCGATCGACGGATCTTTCGAAACCGCAAGTGCAATGTTCGTCAGCGGCCCAATCGGGATCAGAGTAATCTCATGCGGATATTTGTGAACTAGTTCGATAATCAGATCCGGGCCAAACCGAGGATCCGCCGTGCATTTCGAGGGCGGTAACTCGATATTGGCGAGCCCATTCTTTCCATGCCAGAACTGCGCAGTGATCAACTTCTGAGTCAGTGGATGTTGCGCTCCGCCCGCTACCGTAATGTCGCATCTTCCCGCTAGAGAAACGATTTTAAGAGCATTTTCCAATCCCTGCCGTCCGTCCACATTGCCCGGCACAACCGTCAGTGCTTCGACCTTAAGCTCAGGAGAATTCAAAGCCAGAAGGATGGCCATGGCATCGTCGGTACCAGGATCGGTGTCGATGATGACTCGTTTGGGAGAGACTTGGGCGAACGCGTTTATCAGAAGAATGAAGAAGCCAAACCAAATCATGATCGAACCGGTGCGAAGTTGTCTCACAGTTACTGTCCCTTTCAACAGTGAAGAGATTTTATCTAAGAGATTTTTATAGAAGCATCCCCGCGATCGATGCTGACATCAGGTTCGCCATCGTTCCCGCCAGCATCGCCCGAATTCCCAGTCGAGCTAGTTCGCTTTTCTTGTTTGGAGCGAGCGCTCCGATGCCGCCAATTTGGATTCCAATGGAGCTAAGATTTGCGAAGCCGCAAAGCGCAAAGGTAGCAATCGTGAATGAGCGAGGATCAAGCGCAGCTTTCATCGGTCCAAGCATGGAAAACGCCACCAGTTCGTTCAGTACCATACGTGTGCCAAGCAGAGTTCCAATCACGCCGCAATCGTGCCAAGGAACACCAATCACCCAGGCAACCGGAGCGAATACAGCTCCGAAAATCCTTTCCAAACTTTCCGGGACCCAAGCTACCCAATGGTGAATTCCACCGAAGATGCCGTCCGCCAGCGCAATCAACGCCAGGAAGGCAATCAGCATGGCAGCGATGTTCAAAGCCATATGCAGCCCATCGGTCGTTCCCCGAGCCACCGCGCCTAGCAGATTCTCTTGTTTTTCGGCTTGTTCTTCGTCTTCCGGCATGACAACTCTTCCCGCAGTTCTCGGTTGCTCGGTCTCAGGCACCAGCATCTTCGCCATCAGAAGCGTGCCGGGCGCGGTCATGATGACCGCGCTCAACAAATGTTTCGGTTCAATGCCAAACGCGATGTACGCGGCCATGATTCCGCCGGAGACATGCGCCATCCCGCTGGTCATCACCGTCATGAGTTCTGAACGAGTGAGATCCGGCAGAAAGGGCCGGATGGTTACTGGCGCTTCCGTTTGTCCCATGAAAATACTCGCCGCAATGTTAAGCGATTCGGCGCCACTGGCGCCCATCACTCGGGTCATGACCCAGGCGGCGATTTTAATGACGAATTGCATAACACCGAAGTGATAGAGCACGGCAAAAAACGCGCAGATGAAAATAATGGTTGGCAATACCTGAAAGGCGAAGTAGAAACCCAGATGCGAACTTTGCTTCCCGAGATCGCCGAAAACGAACTGCGAACCGACGTAGGAGTAGCTAAGCAACCGGCTGACGACGTCTCCGGCCTTCTGAAAAATTCGGCGCCCGGCGTCAATTCTCAATACAGTGACCGCAAAAGCGAACTGCAGGCCCAAGCCCCACGCCACCGTTTTCAAGCGAATCGCGCGCCGGTTGGTCGAAAAAGCGTAGGCCAATCCGAGCATGGTTAACAGGCCGAGGATGCCAGTAAATCGTCCCATTCAGTTTGTCTCTCCGTGATTCCCGATCACTCGATGGATCAACGGCCTCTTTTCGCGGAGCGGCGTATCAGAAATCTGATAACTCTCTGCCAGCAATTGTTGGGCACGAGCGGCGCGCGTCTCTTCGTTGTAGTGAATCGTTGCCAGCGGCTCGCCAGCCGATACAGCATCCCCAATTTTCTTGTGTAGCACGATTCCCACCGCCGGATCTACCGAATCTTCCTTTCGTTCGCGGCCGCCACCAAGAATTACGCATGCCGTTCCAACCTGCTCACACTGCAGAGATAGGAGATAACCATCCTTCGGGCTGGAAAGCATGATCGTATGTCGCGCCTGCGGAAGGTTCTTTGGATCGTCGATGGTCCGCGGATCTCCGCCTTGTAGTTCCACCATTTGACGAAACCGTTCCAGTGCTTTGCCGGAAGAGATCAATTTCTCACTCTGTTTCCTCCCGTCCTCGACACTGTCAGCCGCTCCGCCCAGATGCAGCATCCATCCCCCCAGTTCGAGGCAGAGTCCACGCAAGTCTTGCGGTCCTTCCCCACGCAAAACTTCCACGACTTCCACCACCTCAAGAGCGTTGCCAATCATTCGGCCGAGTGGCTGATCCATGTCGGTGATGAGCGCAACCACCTGTTTGCCCATTCGCTCACCCGTTTCCACCATGAGCTCAGCAAGAAAAACGGCGTCCTTTTCGTTTTTCATGAATGCGCCCGAACCAGTCTTCACGTCGAGGACGAGCGCATCGATGCCTTCTGCCAGTTTCTTGCTCATGATCGACGCGCAGATGAGATAGGGGCTTTCCACCGTGCCGGTAACATCGCGCAGCGCGTAGAGCTTGCGATCGGCCGGTGCAATTTCAGCCGTTTGCCCAATCATGGCGCAACCGCACACATCAAGCACGCGGCGAAATTGAGCGACAGAAAGATTCACGTTGAAGCCCGGGATAGCCTCAAGCTTGTCCAGTGTGCCTCCTGTATGGCCAAGGCCGCGGCCACTGATCATCGGAACCGCCACGCCCGCAGCGGCTGCGAGAGGCGCGAGCACAAGCGACGTTTTGTCACCGACACCCCCGGTCGAATGCTTGTCGACTTTTCTCGTCTTCAGGGAAGACAGATCGAGCACTTCGCCCGAATGCAGCATGGCATCGGTTAACGCGGCAGTCTCGGCGCGACTCATGCCGCGCAAAACAACTGCCATCAGCCACGCCGACACTTGATAGTCGGGAGTCTCACCATGCGTGTACGAGTGCACGAGGTAATCGATTTCGCCCCGGGAAAGTTCACCACCGTCGCGCTTCTTGCGGATCACGTCAATCGCACGGAGAGTCTGCGGTGAATCAGAGGATGGATTCACTGCAGGCGGAATCCTTCCGGAAGAAGTTCGGTGATGTGAGCCTGCTTCGGTCCCTTGGATCCCTGGAAAAAAATCGTTGCGTCAGGCCCGAATTCATAGATGACCTGGCGGCATGCGCCGCACGGCGAACAGGCCACGCCTTGATCGTTTACCACGGAAACTGCGCGAATCTCGATTTTGGGACCGAGTTCCGCCACGGCAGAGAAAATCGCCGTGCGCTCGGCGCAGTTCGTCATTCCGTAAGAGGCATTTTCCACGTTACAACCGGAGAAGATTCTGCCGTTCGAAAGCAGAATGGCAGCGCCCACGCGAAATTTCGAATAGGGCGCGTGTGCGTTCTTCATCACCCGCTTAGCGGAGCGCAGCAATTTGGCCGGCACGTTGGCAGGCATCGGTTTCTTGCGCATGACGGAGAATAACGGTTGACGATAAATCGAGGGCCATTGTAAACCCTTGCGCAGCAGCCCAGTGCTTTTTATTGGGATGCTTACCAACCCGCATCGATTGATTTTGTTCTCCGCTCGGGGCTAGCATATCCCCATTATTGTTCTCATCCGCTCGGCATCTTGGCTTCAGTTCGTGCAACGTTCGTCTGACTGATCTTCATAGTTGTCCAAGGAGGACGCATGGGTATTGCAGTTTCAACGCCAATTCACCCGCAGGTAGCTGAGTTTATCGATAAGCCGCGCAAAATGCTGATCAACGGAAAATGGGTAGACTCAGTTTCCGGCAAGACTTTTCCAACTTACAATCCCGCTACTGGCGAGGTTCTCGCGCAGGATCGCGGAAGGCAATCGTGAAGATATTGAACTTGCAGTGAAGGCTGCACGCAAGGCCTTCGACCAAGGCCCGTGGCGGCGAATGACTGCGTCCGAGCGGGGACGACTGATCTGGAAGCTGGCCGACCTACTCGAGGCGCATACCGAAGAGTTCGGATATCTCGAGAGTCTCGACAATGGCAAGCCTCTTGCTATCGCCAAGGCCGCCGATGTCCCATTAGCCGTGGATCTGTTTCGCTACATGGCCGGATGGGCTACAAAAATTGAGGGCAATACTATTCCGATTTCCGTTCCGTATACGCCTGGCGCAAAATATCTCGCTTACACACTGCGAGAACCGGTTGGAGTCGCAGGACAGATTATCCCGTGGAACTTCCCGCTGCTAATGGCGGCGTGGAAACTTGGGCCAGCGCTGGCTTGCGGCTGCACGGTCGTATTGAAGCCAGCCGAGCAAACTCCGCTTTCGGCGCTTCGTCTCGGCGAACTTATCAGTGAGGCGGGCTTCCCCGACGGCGTAGTGAACATCGTGCCGGGCTATGGCGAGACAGCGGGCGCGGCGCTCGCCGCTCATCCGGATGTCGACAAGATCGCATTCACCGGTTCGACCGAAGTTGGAAAACTGATCGTCCACGCGGCGGCCGGCAACTTGAAGAAAGTTTCTTTGGAACTTGGAGGCAAGTCTCCCAACGTTGTGTACAAAGATGCCGATCTCGAATCCGCTATCCCCGGCGCCGCAAGCGCGATCTTCTTCAATCACGGTCAGTGTTGCTGCGCTGGATCACGTCTTTACATCGAAAAGCCGGTTTTTGACCAAGTCGTAGAAGGCGTCGCCGACTATGCAAAGAAAATCTCTGTAGGCTCGGGGCTCGATCCCGAGACGCAGATGGGTCCGCTCGTTTCCGAGGAGCAGCTAAACCGAGTCTGCGGCTATCTGGAGTCGGGCTTCTCCGAGGGTGCAAAAGCCGTGGTTGGCGGCCACAAGAAAGGCGACAAAGGTTATTTCGTGGAGCCTACGGTTCTCGTGAATACACGCGAGAATATGAAGGTGGTGCAGGAGGAAATCTTCGGGCCGGTGGTCGCGGCGATGTCATTCGACGATCCTGAGGAAATTCTCCCGCGGGCTAACGACAGCGAATACGGCTTGGCCGCCGCCGTCTGGACTCGGGACATTGGCAAGGCTCATCGCACTGCGGAATACCTGCGGGCTGGTACTGTGTGGATCAACTGCTACAACATTTTCGACGCTGCCCTACCGTTCGGTGGCTACAAGCAATCCGGATGGGGCAGGGAAATGGGGCACGACGCCCTTAGCTTGTACACCCAGACCAAGGCGGTTTGCTCGAAAATAGCTTGAAATTGCCTGAACAGAAAAGGGACGGCGGGTTGGCCGCCGTCCCTTTTTTCATCTGCTACCGTTCTCGGCCAGACTATTTTTCCATCAAGAGCACCTTCTCGGCGTCATCAATCTCCATCAACTTGACCTCGATCACTTCATTCATGGTGGTCTGAACGTTCCGTCCCACGAAGCTGGCCTCCACCGGCAGTTCCCGGTGTCCTCGGTCAATCAGCACGCATAGTTGAACCCGCCGTGGTCGGCCGTGTGCGAACAGTGCATCCATCGCGGCGCGGACCGTTCGGCCTGTAAACAGCACATCGTCAACAAGAACAATGTTCTTATCCTCAATCGAAAATCCTATCTCACCTTCCTGTACCACCGGCTTCGGCCCGAGCGTGGAAAGATCGTCGCGGTAGAAAGTGATATCAAGTGTCCCGACCGGAACCTCGGCATTGTCGATGCGTGCAATGATCTTGCCCAAGCGCTGCGCGATCGGGACGCCCCGGCGCCGAATTCCGATTAAGCCGAGGGCATCGACTCCGTCATTCTTCTCAACGATTTCGTAAGCCAAACGTACCAAGGTGCGCTCAATTTCTGAGGCTGACATCAGTTGCGCTTTCTGACGCAGCGCAGTCTTGCGCGAAGAAGACGTTTTCACGTTCATAGTCGAATGGGCCTCGCCGATCTATGTTTACAAGATCTATGTTTACAAATAGGCAGACTTCACTTTAGTGGGAACTGGGCTTATCTGCAAGACAGCTCCGAATCAAAGTCCGTCTGATTCCGTAGGAGTCATCTGTTCGGCCATGGCCTCGCCAGGGAGTGACAAGGCGACGTGTTGTACTTTTACAATCTGCGTCAGAATGCCATCGTCATTCTGCAGAACCTTCAGCTTGATCTCGTGAGGCGCTGCCAAGGTGCCTTCGGCCGGCAAAATTCCTATGCCCTGGTTCCGCCCAGCCGTCTTGGCACGGTAGAGTGCAGTATCTGCCAGTTCAATAGCCTCTTCCGCGCAAAGGGCCTCGTAAGCGCGTCGACTCCAGGGGAAAGGAGCCCATCCCACGGAACAAGTCTTGCGTACATGGATCCCCTGTCCAAGATCAAAAGCTTCCGAAGCCATGACATCTAATATGCGATCACAAAACGCAGGCGTCCCTGCGGGGTCAGCGGAACGCGACATGATCAGGAACTCTTCTCCTCCCCAACGCACAAGTACATCGGACTTACGCACTACCCGCCCCAGGCGCTCTGCGACTAACTGCAGCAGCCGATCACCTGCAGGATGGCCATAGAGGTCATTGACTTCCTTGAAGAAGTCCACGTCCACCATGAGAAATATCAAGTCGCGATGATCCATCTTTCGGATTTCGTTGCCCCGAGCCCGCTCATAATTTCGCAACACCTGACCGGCTTCCGCCGTCAGAATTTCTTCCAGATAGCGCCGGTTCCATACCCCCGTCAACGCGTCCGTATAAGAAATCTCCTGAAGTTCAAGATTCTTGCGCTGCAGTTCCAAGCTGTGCCAGCGGAGAGACTGTTCTTTATTCTCTAGTTCGTCCTTCAACTTGCACATCTCATCAAGATTATGGTGCGACAAACGCAGCAAGTGAAGTAATTCGCGGTCCATCCAATTCTGCTTCAGAAACACCAGCGCGCCCATCAAGAACATTGCCGCCGCGGTCAGCAGCAGACGGTAGGACCTTACGCGTGGCGGGACATCTCCCCCAAAAGCTGCCCATGCCACCATAAGCGGCGTTGAAAAGACGGCGACCATCGCCAACCTTGTCGTCCACGTACTGTGGTTCCGTTGAAGCACTTGGTCGGTTGGCCGTCCAGACGATCCACGGGCCATGAAACCTACGGCCGCGAACCACGCCATGGCGGCGACCAGCGGTATATCGTATAAGCTGCCGGTATAGTACCGGTGAAAATCAATCGCCACACTCGCGAGGATCGAGCCAATACTGTAGAGCAATGCAGCTTTGAGAAATTGCCCGTAGATGGCGCGCCAGGAGCCTCGGCTGCGCCTGTAGATTGTGCCGATACCCGCAATGAGAACGATCTGTTCGCAAGCGTAGAGCAGATCAAAGCTGCGCCCATATGCGGCCTCATTCGGTGCCACATACTGCCACGGAATCACGATGAACAGGTAGAGGTAAAGCCACCAAGTCAGTAACAGAAAGAAATCGACCGATCCCAGCCTCAGAGAATGGTTGTTCTGTCGCAAGTGAGGCTGCACCACCAATGCGGCCATCATGGGGACGATGTGCAGGAATAAAACTACATCCGCTACAAATGGATTTGGCACCTCTTGCCGCAAGAAGACCTCAAAATAGGTCCACAGAACCTGCGCACAAAGCCACATTCCGCAACCCAGCCCCATGAGACCCCAAAAGAGTTGCTCTTTCTTGTCGCGCTGTTCTGGTGTTTAAGAGGATGCCAAGCGTTGCGCATGAAAGCAGGACGCATTGACTAAGATCACCGAAGGCGGTTAATCCAACGCCGCGGCCAACCAGCACCGACACTACGGCATGTACGCATACCACCGCGCACACGGTTCCCGTCCACTTGCTCGGTTGCCGCACAGATATAGTTCCCACTGTAAAAGTGTATGGGTACGCATTATTCTCGTCGGCATTACTGAGGTAACCGGCGGAGTTGCCTGGAAGCATCGGAGAGAGCGGGTTATCTAGCTGGTCTCGGCCATAAAGCGTTCAGCGAACCGGAAAACATCCTGGTAGGAGTTGTAGAGGGGCACGGGCGCTACGCGGAACGTATCAGGTTCTCTCCAATCGCCAATGATTCCTTCTTCCGCTAGCCGATCGCACAATGCGCGCCCGTTCTGTAGAATTCGAATTGAAAGCTGGCACCCGCGCCTCTCCTCTTCTTGCGGAGTGATGATGGAAAAGCTCGAGGAATTTTTCTGAGTCAGCAAGAACTCCAAGTAACCGGTCAACGAAACACTCTTGCTCCGCAGACTCTCCATGCCCGCTTCGTGGAAAATTTCCATCGATGCCCGCAGGGCAGCCATGCTCACGATCGAGGGATTGCTCAGTTGCCAGCCTTCAGCGCCGATCATGGCACGAAAGTCCGGCCCCATCTGAAAACGTGATGCCTCCTCGTGCCCCCACCAGCCCGCGAATCGCGGCAAGTCCAAAGAGTTGGCGTGTCGATCATGGACAAAACAACCGGCAACACATCCCGGACCACCATTCAGATATTTGTAGCTGCACCAAACAGCGAAGTCCGGACCCCACTCGTGCAGTTTCAAACGCAAGTTGCCCACCGCATGGGCTAGATCGAAACCGACGGCGCAGCCCCGCGCATGACCAACCCGCGTAATCCTGGGTACATCGAACGCTTGACCCGTCGCGTAATTCACCCCTCCCAGCAGGATCAATGCGATCTCATCCCCCAAACGTTCGATTAGAGACTCAATTTGTTCATCGCGAAGACAAGACTCTCCCGGCTGTGGAGTTAGCTCGATTAGCGACGTTGCAGGGTCGAAGCCATGAAAAAGAATTTGCGACTTCACTGCGTACTGATCAGAGGGAAACGCACCGCGCTCCACAAGGACCCTGTGCCTATCACGTGTGGGACGGTAAAACGACACCATCATGAGGTGCAGATTCACTGTTAGTGAATTCATCACCACAACCTCGACGGGCTTTGCTCCCGTCAGTTCCGCCGTTTGCTCCGTAAGAAGCCTGTGGTAAGGCATCCAAGGATTCTTCGCATGGAAGTGAGCCTCCACACCCAGTTGCGCCCAGTCGTTAAGCTCCTGCTGAATATAGGTGGAGGCAGTCTTGGGCTGCAGACCCAGCGAGTGACCGCACAAATATATGCACTCACTGCCCACATGTTTCGGTAACAAGAATCTCTCCCGATAGCCTCTGAGCTGGATCGCACTCATCCATCGCGATGGCAAAATCTCTGCCTGGTTGAAACTGGACGGCGGTCACGGCCGCAGATCCAACGGAGTGAGATCGCGACGAATCAATTTGTCCACGTTTTCCCAGTCGAGATCTTCCACTCGATCAATGCCATCACAGAATTCGGCCAGCATGCGGTCCTGAATCGCACCGCGGGTCAGCGCGACGGAATAGGGGATGCGATGAAACGTCACCATCGCATACTTGGGCACGAAGAGTGAGGGATATTTTGCTTCCAGTGCCAATTCCACTTTCTTTCGAAGCAGAAACCGCGCGTCCGCGACTCGATCTCGCATCTCTGTAAAATTTTCGATTGCCATGTCCGCAATCGCATCGGTATCGATCTTGCGCTCGTTCTCAAACTCCGCGAACACGCGCGACCAATCTGCACCGTGACGATCAACCAACTCGAGGAGGCAGCTACAGTCCTCAAATCCGCAGTTTATGCCCTGCCCGAAGAAAGGAACGATAGCATGAGCGGCGTCCCCTAGCAGCAGGGATTTTCCTTCTACATGCCAGGGAGAGCACTTAACGGTGACCATCGAACCGGTCGGATTCGCCTCGTAGTTGTCGGCCAATTCCGGCATCAGCCGAAGAACGTCAGGAAATCGATCAGCAAAAAACTGGATCACCGTCGCTTGCGTCGTGAGGCTCGCGAAACCGTCCTTCCCCTCAAAGGGAAGAAACAAAATACACGCGAAAGTACCGTCGATATTGGGCAGCGCGATCAGCATATGATTGCCCCTCGGCCAGATGTGAAGGGCGTTCGCCTCCAGGTCGATGCTCGCCGTTTGTGCCGGCTGGAATCGTCAACTCCTTATAGCCGTACTCAAGATACTGTTGGGAAAAATTGAAGCGGCTCAGCTTAAGCATTTCCGTCCGAATCGCTGATGCAGAACCGTCGCAACCAATCACAGCGTCGGTCTCCAGGTGCACCTCTTCACCAGTGTTCTCGTCGCGTAGCCGAATCACACCGGTCTTCAAATCGGATCCCGTGCAGCGTTGATTGAAATGAATAGCTGCACCCTGTTCCTCAGCGGCATTTATAAGAGCGATATTCAGATCCGCTCGCGAAATCGAGTTGATGACCTCCGTTTCATCCTTTCCCATACGGTTGAAAAGTGAGCTCCCCGGCGACCGAATGCATCATCCGTCCGTTCATCGGGATGATGATGCTTCGCATCCGCTCCCACAGCCCCGCCTGCTGCAAGGCGTGAATACCGCGAGTTGAGAGAGCGAGGTTGATCGAACGTCCCGCACTCATGCGGACTCTCCGCATGTCCGGACGCCGCTCGTAGATTTCCACTCCGAATCCGCGCTGCCTCAGAAGAATGGCGAGAAGAGGACCGGTCAAGCCGGCGCCGATCAGAGTAACTTTCTCAGCAGAGGATTTCATAGCACATCGAGCGAGAGGATTCCGCGAAGAATAGCGAAACGAGTCGACAGCTTCACTCGGTCAATAACGTCCTCGCCTCCCACAATTCCGGGAAGAACTTCTTGTCGAGTGTCAGCTTCAGATAAGACGCTCCCGCACTTCCCCCAGTGCCCATGCGGACGCCGATGATTCGCTCCACTAGTTGAATGTGGCGCAGCCGCCAGCTCACGACCAGTTCGTCGAATTCTGTGAGCCGCTCGCACACATCAATCCAGTCCCGATAATGGTGTTCATCCTTATAAAGTGCGTGTACCGCCCGGGCCCGGGCTTCGAATCGCTCCCCTTCGGTTGAGTCCGCGGGGCTGGGCGGCAGCTTGCCGATCGACTGTAGTGCGCCAAAGAATACGTCGCGCAGCGATGGCTCCTCCAATCGGCGCTTCAGACTCGCATAAGCCTCCGGAGTGGGCCGGTGATAGCGGAGCATTTTCTCGTCCTTCAAACCGCACAGGAATTCAATTTCACGAAATTGTTCGGATTGAAATCCGCTGGCCGGCTCCAGCAACCCTCGAAACGCAAGAAAGTGTGTGGGCAGCATCGTTTCCAGGATGGTGAACTGCTCCACCAGCACCCGCATGATCTCCGTACACCGGCGCAGCAGTCGCGCTGCTTCGTAAACTTCATCATGCGATTGTGGGGCGGCGCCCGCTTCTTTCAAATTGTCGACCACGGCATCCAAATCGTGCAGCAATTCCTTGAACCAAAGTTCGTAGGTCTGATGAACGACGATGAATAACAGTTCATCGTGATGGGTTGGCGAAGACTGCGGATTCTGCAACTCGAGTAATTCCGGAACGTGCAGATACGAGCTGTACGTCAGCTGCCCCGGCTCGGGTGCAAGCGGCGAAGAACTGATCACTACTTCTGATCTCTTGTCCGCAGCTTTCGGCGACTCGCCATTGAGCTTCAAGAACCGCGCCGCATTCCGGCTGAGCAATTTAGTTTTTATATTCTCTGGCAAATGGCTTTGACGGATCAGGGAGCCCACGTGCTCTTCGCCCAGAGGAAACGGATAATCCGAACCTAGCATCACTCGATCCGCTCCCATCGTTTCCACCAGAAATTGCAGCGCGCGCTGATCGAACACAGCGGAATCCGTGTAGAAACGGTTGAGATAGTAACTAGGCGGATGTTCGCAGTCACCACGGGCGACTGGCTGATGATGCCAGGCATTTTCCAGGCGCCCCAGCAGGAACGCGAAACTCCCTCCACCATGAGCAAAACAAATGCGCAACGTGCTCGGCAGCCGATCGAATGCTCCACTCAGAATTAGCGCCACTACCGAAAGTTGAGTCTCTGCCGGCATGCCCACCGTCCACGGCATCATGTATTTCGGCATGCGATCCCGCCCAAACATTTCCCACGGATGCACGAGCACAGCCGCACCTTCATCGGCACAGTGATGCAAGAAGGTCACAACTCCGGGATCATCGAGATTCTTGCTTCCGATGTGGTTTCCGATCTGTACCCCAAGGTGTCCAGACAGCATGCATCGGCTGAGTTCCTTGCAGGCAGCATCAACATCCTGCAACGGCACCTGGCAAAAAGACTTCAACCTTCCATTTCCGCGGCTGCAAAGTTCAAGCGCCGCGTCGTTGAACAACCGCGCACAATCGAGCGCCTGATCGATCGGACGGTCATAGGCAAACAGCACCGGCGTAGCAGAGATAATCTGCAGATCGACTCCATCACGATCCATCTCCCGCAGCCGCACCTCCGGATCCCAACACGCCGAATAAATATGGCGGAAGAATCGGTTTCCCATCATAATGTCCGCTTTTCCCGGCTCAGTGTGCTTGATCCAAGGCCAATCCGGGGTGCCATAGCGCGCCGCAAGGTCAGGCCATGAACTGGGGAAGAAGTGGTTGTGAATGTCGATGACTCGCATTCTTTACTTGCCTGGATGAATCGTGCCGCAATGCTTGCATTTGCGGCGGTTCTCGTCACCGTAGAACTCGCTCAAAGACAGGCGGCAGATCTTTCACAATGCTCTTCAGCTTTATTTCCGCCCGATAAACTAACTGGTGGCAACTTGGGCAGTACCATTCGAACGCGTCCAGTGAACCCTCCGGCCGCGGCACTTCGATGACCACCCCGATCGTATCAGCCGGCCTCTGCGGCGAATGGCGCATGTGCTTGGGCAAGAGAAAAACCTCACCTTCCTTGACAGCGATTTCAAGGGGCGCCTTTCCCGGCGTCTCCATGATGCGGAGGGATATGTCGCCCTTCAGTTGATAGAAAAATTCTTCCGTGGGATCGTCGTGGTAGTCGCGGCGCTTATTCGGCCCGCCCACCACCGTTACCATCATCTCGCCATCTTCCCACACTTGCGCGTTTCCAACCGGAGGCTTGAGTTTTTCTCTGTTCTCGTCAATCCACGACTGAAAGTTGAATGCTTTTAGATTTTTTATGGACGCCATTGTGTCCTCTATTCGTTCGGCTTGTAAGCGGTAGCCCTCATTTCAATCAGTAAGTGCGGATGCGGTAACTGGTGCACGGCTACAGTCGTTCGCGCCGGACCATCGAACCCGAAGAACTCGCCATACACCTGGTTATAGCCCTCGAAATCTTTCATGTTCATGAGATACACGGAAATTTCGACGACATCCTCCAGCCCGGCACCCGCACTCCGCAAGATGTCGCGAATATTCTCGATCACCGCCCGCGTTTGCTCGCGGATATCGAGCCTTGGGGTGCCCAACGTGTCGATCTCCGCACCCGCTATCGTATCGTCGGACCGGCGTGCGCTGGTCCCAGAGACGAACAAGAAGCTTCCCGCTCGTTTGATGTGTGGATACTTGCCGCGCGGCGTCGCTTTCCCTTCGACGACCCTGCTCTCCGTCCTGTTCATCGTTTCTCGGTCGATTCCTCGAGTTTCGCCGGACATGTAGGTGGCATCCTCAGAGGCGAATGCAAATATTATTCAGCTCGGAATAGAAGTTCAACGAATGCATGCCGCCTTCCCGGCCAATACCAGAAAGCCCCACCCCGCCAAATGGCGTTCGCAGATCTCGCAAGAACCAGCAGTTTACCCACGTGATGCCTACATTCATCTGCTGCGCTACGCGATGCCCGCGCTTTAGATCGCTGGTCCAGATTGAAGCCGCGAGCCCGTATTCCGTGTCATTAGCCATGACCACCGCTTCTTCTTCCGTATCGAACGGCGCAATATGACACACCGGGCCAAAGATTTCTTCCTTCACGCAACGCGCTGATTCCGGCAGTCCGGTATAGATAGTGGGTTGCACGTAGAATCCGTGGTCACGATCGTCGCCGAATTCGGGCACGCGTCCGCCAGTAACCACCGTCGCCCCTTCCTCCCGCGCAAGCCGGAAATAGGAGAGCACCTTGTCGCGATGTTGGGAAGAAATCAGCGGCCCCAAATTCGTTTTTTCGTCGTTCGGCCATCCCAAATGCAGATGCTCTGCTTTCTTCTTTAGCCCTTCCACGAAGGGGTTGAAAATTTTCCGCTCTACATAAATTCGCTCCGCGCACAAGCACACTTGCCCCGTATTCAGGAACACTGCGTCGGATAGTCCAGCGATGGCCTCTTCAAAATTGCAATCCGCGAACACGATTGCAGCATTTTTTCCCCCCAGTTCAAACGAAACCGGTTTCACGCTAGAGGCCACAGCTTTCATGATAGAAGCACCCGTCCGCGACTCGCCAGTAAATGTGATCGCATCCACGTCAGGATGTTGCGTCAGAAACTCACCCGCAGATCCAGATCCGAAACCATGCACCACGTTATAGACGCCATCTCGGAATTCCCGCGTCTTGCATTGCCTCCGCCAGCAGCGTTGCGGTGGCCGGAGTTTCTTCCGAAGGCTTGGCAACCACGGTATTCCCACAAGCCAGCGCCGGCGCAACTTTCCAGGTGAGCAACAGCAGCGGCAAATTCCACGGAGTAACAACACCGACAACTCCGAGCGGCTTGCGCACCGCATAGTTCAAAGCGTTAGTTCCATCTGGAGCTTCCGTCTGGAACGATTCCAGTCCGGCTATCTTCACTAAGTCGGCAAAGACGCGGAAATTTGCCGCCGCGCGAGGAACATCGAGACTGGACGCCAAGGAGACTGGCTTGCCCGTGTCGGCTACTTCCGCTTGAACGAAGCAATCAAATCGTTTCTCGATCGCATCCGCAACCTTGTGCAATCGCGCCGCTCGTTCGCGGATCCCTATCCGTCCCCACTCTCCTCGCAACGCACGCCGGCCCGCCTGCTACAGCCTCATTCACTTGAATAGCATCCGCCTCGGCGACCTGCGCAATCACCGTCCCGTCGGCCGGATTTATATCCGCGAACACTTGTTTCCCGGGCACAAAACTGCCGTCAATGTAATTCTGAATTAACTTCACGAGATCCCCAGGCGCGCCCTGCCCATCCTAGCAGCCACCACAAAACGAGGCAATCGGAGCAGCAGTTAACCTCTTCGTTGTTGCAGGTACCGCTGCAAGGCATCCTGCCAAGAAGGCATTTCAATTCCTAAAGCTTGCATACGAGAAGTCGACAATACTGAGTAGGCCGGTCGCGGCGCAGGCCGTGCCATCTGTGCGCTGCTAACCGGCCGTACAGTTGTTGGAAGCCCCGCGCCCCGCACGATCTCTTGCGCAAATTCAAACCAGGTGCAATCTCCCGCGTTAGTAACGTGCAAAATTCCCTCAGCATTCTGCCTGCACAATTGAATGAGCCCTCGCGCGAGATCGATCACGTATGTAGGACAGCCGTGCTGGTCGTTAACCACGTCGAGCGCGGGACGGCTGGCCGCGAGCTTCAAGATCGTGTCGGGAAAGCATTTTCCACCAACTCCAAACAGCCAAGACGTTCTCACGATGCAGCAATCCGGCATCAGTTCAAGTAGCCTGATCTCAGCCTCTGCCTTGGTTCGTCCGTACACACTTTGCGGATTCCGCTCGTCGTCGGTCTCATACGGTGTGGTTTTCTTTCCGTCGAAAACATAATCGGAACTCAGAAAGAGCAGCCGTGCTCCAACTCCCCTGTGCCGCCGCTGCGATATTCACCGCACCATCGCGATTCACCGCGAACGCTAAGTCCCGGTTGCTCTCGCACCCGTCCACGTCTGTGTAAGCCGCGCATAATACGATCCACTCCGGATTTGTCTCCCGCACTATCTGCTGCACGCGCTTCGCGTCGCGGATATCCGCATCTCGCGAAGCGAGTCCAGTGACCGCATCTCCGTCCCACTCGTGCATGAGCGCTTGACCTAGCAGTCCGGTTGCGCCAAAGACTGTGACTCTCATTGATTTCGAAGGGTCCACTCGAAGCGATCTACTCGAAAGTCTCGGCGCGCGAAAGCGTCAAGCCCTGCTGGTCTTTCGCCGATACGATCGGCTCGCCGTTTAGTTCCCAATTGATTTTCACTTGCGGGTCGTTCCAAACTAAACTCCGTTCGTGCTCAGGCGCGTAAAAATCAGTCGCCTTATACAGCACGTGGGCCTTCTCTGATAGCACAACAAATCCGTGGGCAAAGCCAACCGGAATCCATAGCATCCGATGATTCTCACCCGAAAGTTTCACCGCTGCCCAGCGCCCAAAGTTCGCCGAACTCCGGCGCATGTCGACAGCAACATCCAGAATTTCTCCCTCCACAACCCGCACGAGCTTCGCCTGCGGATGCCTCACCTGATAATGCAACCCTCGTAACACATTACGGGACGAGCAGGAATGATTGTCCTGTACGAAAGCTTCATTAATTCCCGCGTCTGCCATGGCTCTCTGGTTGTAACTCTCCAGAAAAAAACCACGCTCGTCCCCAAATACCCGTGGTTCCAGCACAAAAACTTCTGGTAGAGAAGTCGCGATGTTTCTTCAAAGCACTCATAGCAGACAAGTCCGGAGGTTGGATTTATCAGAATACTTTCTCTCGCAAAAGTTGGAGTAAATAGGCGCCGTAGCTGTTGTTCTTCATCGAATTCCCGATCTTCTCGACTTGTTCGGCAGTGATGTAACCCGAACGCAGGCCAATTTCTTCAGGGCAGGCTACCATCAGTCCCTGTCTCTTCTCGATCGCCTGGATATAGAGCGATGCTTCCATCAACGATTCATGGGTTCCGGTGTCGAGCCAGGCCATTCCACGCCCCATCACCACTACCTCCAACTGGCCGCTGCTCCAAGTACGCCTTGTTTACGTCGGTGATCTCGAGTTCGCCGCGCGCACTCGGCCGCAGTGACTTCGCGATTTTCACCACCTGATCATCGTAAAAATAAAGTCCGGTCACCGCGTATCGCGATTTGGGCTGCCGAGGCTTTTCTTCAATGCTAAGGGCCCGTCCGGCTCCGTCGAATTCCACCACTCCGTATCGCTCGGGATCATGCACTGGATAGGCAAACACGCGTGCGCCTTGTGTTTTGCATGCGGCTTCACGCAGGTCTTTCGCTAGGTCATGCCCGTAGAAAATGTTGTCGCCCAACACCAGGGCGCAAGCACTGTCTCCCAGAAAAGCCTCTCCCACGAGAAACGCCTGCGCGATTCCTTCCGGCTTCGGTTGAACCTTGTATTGCAAGTGGATTCCAAACTGGCTGCCGTCTCCCAGCAAAGCTTTAAATTTCGGCAGGTCCTCCGGAGTACTGATGAGGAGTATGTCGCGAATTCCCGCCAGCATCAGCGTGCACAGCGGGTAATAAATCATGGGCTTGTTGTAAACCGGAAGCAAGCTCTTGCCCATGGCGTGGGTCGCCGGATACAAGCGAGTGCCCGAACCTCCGGCCAAAATAATTCCTTTATAGGTTGTGCTGGTCGATCTTTTCATTTTGCGATTTGCTTGCGAGGCGCTTAAGAAGAATATTGCGTTTCAATCCATTTGCGATAGCTGCCGCTGGTAACCGCACGCACCCACTCGTCGTTTTCCAGATACCATTTCACCGTCTTACGAATGCCAGTTTCGAAGGTTTCCTTGGGCCGCCAACCGAGCTCCCTTTCGATCTTGCGTGCGTCCATTGCATAACGCCGGTCATGTCCGGGACGATCCGTCACGAAGGTGATCAGGTCGCGGCGGGAAGACGCAAGCTTCGACGCCATCTCGTCGACAATATCGCAGATTGTCTCGACGATCTCGAGGTTGCGCTTCTCATTCCAGCCGCCAATATTGTAAGTTTGTCCCACTCGACCTTTTTGCAAAACCGTGGCGATCGCATCACAATGATCCTCCACATAAAGCCAGTCTCGAACGTTTTGACCATCTCCATAGACGGGAAGTGCCTTGCCGTTGAGAGCGTTGAAGATCATCAAAGGAATTAGTTTTTCCGGAAATTGAAAGCGGCCATAATTATTCGAACAATTCGTGGTCAGCGTGGGCAAACCGTAGGTGTGGTGATAGGCGCGCACAAGGTGGTCCGAAGCCGCCTTCGACGCAGCATACGGGCTGTTTGGGGCGTAAGGAGTCGTCTCGGAAAAAGGTGGATCTGTCGGCCCCAGCGAGCCGTAGACCTCGTCGGTGGAGACGTGGAGAAAACGAAAGTCGAGCCGGTCCTTCGCCTCCAGCCGCTCCCAGTAGGCACGCGTCTCCTCCAGCAGGGCAAAAGTTCCGTCGATATTTGTGCGGATGAAATCTTCTGGTCCTCGTATCGAACGGTCTACATGGCTTTCGGCCGCAAAATGTACCACCGAGCGCGGCTTCCGCCGATCGAACAGACTGCGCACAGATAACCGGTCGGCGATGTCCCCCTCCGCGAATTGGTAACGCCGGTCGTGCGCAACCGATGCCAGATTGTGAAGGTTGCCGGCGTAAGTGAGCTTGTCCAGGTTCACGACGGAAGTCACTTCGCGATCCATCCACCGCAGGATGAAGTTGGATCCGATAAACCCGGCTCCGCCAGTAACGAGGATCGTATTTTCCATAAATGCTAATGCCCCGAATTGCAAGGCGCGCCGTGCCTTGAAGACTATCTGCGAGCAGCGGCTTCTTATTGTAAACAAAAAGGACGGGAATGATCCCGTCCTAATGGTTTTGCGAGCGATTTTGGTTGGACTATGATATTTCGCGCACGGACAGTCTTGATTGTTTCATCCAGCCATTCGTCGCGAGCTCTCTCCTGATTCTTCGGCACGTCTGGCTGGCTTCCTGGCTGCGCCTTGGTTCGAATTCCAGCCCATCATCTCGAAGTAAAGCTTTTCAACTTCCGTGGCAATCATTCTCCACTGGTAATGGTCGCGGATCCGATGTTTCGCAGCCTCTCCTGCGGCCCTACGTACCGCCGGATTTGCAATCAGAAATCGGAGACGATCCGTAAGGTCCAAGACGTCGCCACGCCGGAAAGTAAATCCGGCGTCTTCGACCGCCTCCCGATTCTCTGGAACGTCGCTAGTAAGCACGCACAATCCCGCCCCCATTGCATCCAGCAGCGCCAGGGAGAGACCCTCGAGGTCAGACGGCAACACAAACGCCATGGCATTCGTAAGCAACTCCTCGAGATCTTCGCCTGCGACCCAGTCTAGAATTTTGACTCGTTCGCTCGCATGGCTTCGCAGCCCGCGCGAATACTCGTCAGAGTAACTGCATGCTCCTGCCATTACGAGCTTCGTCTCTGTGTCCAAACGCTCATACGCCTCAACAAGCAGATGACATCCTTTCTCCGGTGAGAATCTGCCCAAATAGAGAATGTAGTTTCCCTCCTCCAGTCCCCAAACCGAGATCTTGTCAGCAGATCGTCGATCACGCAGCAAACCCCCATTCGGTATGTAAGAAGTCTCGGCGCCGCATGTTTCCCGGTAGTGCCGATGCAGAGTCCTCGAGACCACCATCGTGCGATTAGGAAAGCTCACGGCGGCTCGTTCTCCGAGTCGCAACACCGCGGAAGCGATGCGCCCCCATTTTTTTCGTTGCCAATCGAGTCCCTGGACCGTGACCACGGTCTTTTTGCCCGCCAATCGTGGAATAAAGGAGAATAGCGCGGGGCCCAGGGCGTGATAATGCACAATGTCGCAAGGCTGAACCAGCACGTGCAGCGTGCTCAGAAACGTGTGGAGCAATGTTTCCAGATGTTTGGACTGGACCGTGGGTAGCCGCACAAGCCGCATTCCATTGTGTTCAGCTGCCGGCGGCGTAAAATGCGTCCGACAATAGGCGGTTACGTCGTGTCCCATGCCCGCCAACCGTTTTCCTACTTCTTCGTAGTAGGACTCGATGCCGCTGTACTTGGAAATCACACCCCGCCCACCTATGAACGCAACCCGTAGGATTTTCCTCGGCTGCGCTTCGGGTGCCGGCTGCGAACCTGGCTCCCGCGCAAGGCGCTGCGTGGAGGCGAAACCGCCTCGGCGCAAATGCTGCCCTTTGCGATCTACCAGTCGTTCATAAAAGCCCATCAGTGCCTCATAGTGCGCTTCCGGAGTGTGGTATTGCCGTACAAGTTCTTGTCCCCCTCGACCCATTTTGTCGGCCAGTTGAGGCCGCGAACTGAGAAACTCAATGGCCGATGTCAACTGCGCCACATCTCCGGTTTTGTACAACAATCCCGTTTCGCCCTCATGTACCAATTCGCGTCGTGAGCCCAGGTCGGAAGCAATTACCGTCCGTGCGTGAGCGTAAGATTCAAGGATGGTCTTGCCCAACGTTTCATACGCGTGCGACGGCAGCACCGTAAACCTCGAGTTAGCGATTGCTTGGTCCAGTTCCGCTGCCCGAAGGTGGCCCGTTAGTTCGACATTGGCCAGTCCCAACGTTCGAATAAGTTGCTCCAAATGACCGCGCTCCGGTCCGTCCCCCGCGATGATCAAGTGCAGACGCGGCAAGTGCTGCATGGCACGCATCAAGTCGGCTACACCTTTTTCGGGCGACAATCGCCCGAAGTAAAGCAAGGGGGCTTTTTCTGCGTCACTCTCCGCAGCCTCCTTGACTCGTTGGAAATGCGGAAGCACTTCAAACTTGTCTGCTTCCCATCCATGTTCCACAAACTTATCGCGTACAAACCGGCTCGGAGCAAGAAAGCGGTCCACGCATTTTCGGTATGTTCCTAAGCATTTGTGACAGTAAGCCTCCGCTATGAGCGTTATCTGTGCGGCCCTCCCTGGATAGCAATTTTCTTGCAAAGCGTTGCGGAATTTCCCCCCTTTGCAGGCTTCACAGGCTTCTCCGCGCGAAACCAGGTTATAGCTCGGACACAGGACCTTAAAGTCATTCAGGTGATACAAGACCGGAATTCTGTGTGCCCTAAGTTCCCACAGGATCGACGGCGATAAGTGGTGGTAGATGTTGCGAACGTGAGCTACATCGGGTCGGAACTCCGTGATCATTGCCCGAATCTTCTGCCGCGCCCCGAACGAATAGATCGCGCGCGTCGCGAGCTCTGCCTTGTGGAACCAGCCGCTGTGGTCCTTGAAGGCAGTGTACGGCACAAAATAGTGGTCGTAAGGCGTGGGCTTGCCTCGCGAGTCGGCCATGGAAAAGAGCGCCACATCATGCCCACGCGAGCGCATCAGCTCCATGACTTCGAACAGGTAAGCTTCTGTTCCGCTGAAGGGATAGTTATATTTGTTGCAAAATAAAATTCTCATGAGCGCCGCTCCATTTGCTGGGTACGGTCAGCCGGAGGAAAGAGTCGCTGAAGTGATTAAGATTTCTGTCGCGGTCAAAATTGGTCAGGACGTGCGTTCGGGCTGCGTGACGAATCCAGTTCAGACGGCTCGTTGGTTGCTGACCTGTTCGCGACAGCAAGGTCTGAAGGAAGAGAATCCTTCGTACAAAATCCTCCAGATCCTGAGGACGATAGAGAAATCCCGTTCGGCCCGGGATGACCAGCTCGGGAATACCCGTGATTGCTGGTGCAACCACGATGCGGCCGTACGCCATCGCCTCCATAAGTACCAGTGGAATTCCTTCGCTCCTGCTCGTGAGTACGACCACATCGGCCTTCCCATAGAGCGAACCCATCTTTTCTCTAGCCACGTGTCCGAGAAGCGCGACCCGCTCTTGCAGGCAATTTTGTAGGATCAGTAATTCGAGAGGTTGGCGCTCGGGCCCGTCGCCTCCGATCAAACAGTCAAATTCAACTCCGCAATCCCGCAGCTGAGCACAAGCACGCACCAGGAATGCGTGATCTTTCACTGCATGCAGTCGCCCGACGGCCAGCAAAGTGAACTTGTGTTGGGTGCCGGCAGCGTCCTCTTCTAATTTCGTGGGAATTAGCGCATCCACCCCCAAACGCGACACAATGATCTTCGCCGGGTTAATCCCCGGGAAATGCTCTAGAACATAGCGGCGATTGTAGTCAGAAATAGTCATGCAAAAGAGACAGTTACTTAGCTTCGCATCAAGGTAAGTCCCATGCAGCAGCAAATCCGATCCGTGGAGCGTGAGGCTGAAACCGATTCCTTGTAGCTGAGCCGCGACCATCCCAACCCATGATCCGAAATAACCGTGATGCACATGGATGTGATCCACATTAAGCTCTGTGAGCAGAACGGCGTAATATGCACCGAGCCATGTGTGCATCAAGGCTTTTACCCGTTGTGTGGGCGTTTCTTTTCCCCGCAGTACCACGCGCTCCACTAAACTCGAGATCCGTTCCCACTGCGTGAGCACCAACCAGATGGCCCGCAGAAGTATGAACAGTTTGACTGGTTGGAGACATAACAACTCCCCGCCCGGAAGGGAAGGAGATTTGTCAGTCGCTGTTTCTGGCCTCCGTACGCTCCCTGGAATCACTCTCACGCCTCGCCGTCGCAATTCCTGAATTTCCTCACCGACATATGGTTCTACCGATGTAGGAAATTTGTTAGCGAGATAGGCGACCGTGAGCATTAACTCCGATTCCAACGACCGACGTTGATACAGGACGGAAGCGGACCAGACTTAGGCTGCAGAACCGTGAACGATTTTCAAAGCTGAGCTTGGCATGCGTTTGAATTCTCTCGAAGCGCGGTGTTTCTGCGCTGCCAGCATTCCGGCCATTGTGAACAGCAGTCCATTTACAAACTGATAGTTCATGACGACAACCGACGCGTTTACCCAGTAGACGCCGAGAAGAATGGGCCAAATCGCATGGAACTGGTGATTTAAGAAGCCATGGTATTCACTCCGCGGAATCGGGTTGCGCCCCAACCTCAGAAGTTCCCACATCAGCCAGGCATAGAGCATGAGGCCGAAAGTGCCATGCTCCACGAGCAGTTCCAGATAAGTATTGTGCGGATAGAGTTCCTTCTCTTTGTAGCCGCTGGCGTGGCGCGCCAACTCCGCGGGCATCTGGTTTACCCCCCATCCCGTGAGAGGCTTTTCGAGGAACATTTGCCAGCCGCCTGCGTATACAGCCTCGCGGAAGTCCACCGGACCGGATTCGATAAGTCGCTCGCGCAGTGCGTGCCTCTGATCATCGACACTCAGCACGATCGCCACACCCACAGTGCCCAACAAGGCAACGGCAATGCATGCTCGCCGCAGGTGTTGATTCTTGGAACGTACGATCAGTATGCCGATGCTGACGATGAATGAGAGCCAGACGGCGCGCGTCATGGTGGCCAGAATGGCAACCGGCACAGAGGCCAACAGCAGTCCTGCTTTTAGCCCCCGGATCCTTCTTCGAAGCACCGAATGCAGAGCCAGCAGCCCCAGCAGATTCAGAGAAACCCCATTCGCTACCGCTTGCAGCAGTGGCCCGCGCGCCCGGTCCGCATGGTACCCCAGGCTCTCATCCAGTATGAAGCGCGGAAAAATCAAAGCCTTTGCACCCACCAGAAAGGCGATCGACGTGAAACAGAGATACGCGAGCACCATGAGGCAGAAAACCTCGAAGTGTCTCAACCGTCGCTCGTCTCGAAATATCAGCGCCGCCAAATGAAAAAGTGCGAAGGGCACGATAAATTTAGCTGCCAGCAAGGACCAGGTCTGACAATCGAATGGCTGGCCGATCACGCTCGCCACCGCCAGAAATGTCAGGCCGATCATGGGCCAAGTGGCTCGCTCCACGACCAGGAGCCGTTGCCGGGTAAGTATCGCATGCCCCATCACGCCGATCAACAGCAGCGCGAAGGCTACGCGGTCGATCTGATAGAAAGACACGTCGGGATGGCGCAGCAACATCGCGGTCAGCGCCCCCAGGAACAATACAGTCGGGAACATCATCATCGCTTGCAGCGGCCGAAGTGCCAGCGTTAAGCCCTGATAGGTCGCATCGCAGGCCCACGCCACAGGTGATGCCATTCTCACCTCAGGTGATGACATCACTCCCCACTCCCGCGCAACACCGCTCCCGCTGTCCTTAACAGAATGAGCAGGTCCATTCGCACGCTCCAGCGGCGGATGTACTCCACATCTAAGCTCACTCCGGTTTGGAAGGATGGATTCTTTCTCGCGGTGACCTGCCAAAGCCCCGTCATGCCCGGCACCACATCGAGCCGGCGCAAATGTTCCTTGGCATAAGTGCAGACGTCATCCAGTGGATGCGGCCTGGGTCCAACCATGCTCATCTCCCCTTTCAGCACGTTCCATAGCTGCGGAAGCTCGTCGAGACTGTAGCGGCGCAGCAATCGTCCGAGGCTCGTGACTCGCGGGTCGTTAGCGATCTTAAAGAAAGGCCCCGATCGCTGATTGTGCTTACGCAATGCCTCTTTCAGATCGTCAGCATTTCTCACCATGGTGCGAAACTTGTAGCAATGGAACGGTCGGCCCTTTCGTCCCGCGCGAAGCGCTTTATAAAGGACCGGACCAGGCGAATCCAGTTTGATCAGAATTCCGATCAACATCAGCGCGGGACCCAACAGAATCAGCGCTGCGCTTGCCCCGGCAATATCTAGCGCGCGCTTTAGCAGCAATCCACCCACAGGAAGTTTTTCTTCGTGTAGCGAAATCAGAGGAATGCTCCCGATTCTCTCTGGTTCTCCGACCGGCTCGCAGCCAAACAGCTGAGGCGCCACCTTCAGATCCAGGCGCAGTTGCCGGGCCGTCTGCACTACACGCAGAGCCACGTCCTGATCGTAAGGAGGAGCCAAAATCACCTCGTCCACGAACGCAGCGCGCGCCAGTTCCACCAGGTTGTCCGTGCGCCCCAACACGCCGTTTCCCAGCGGCTTCCCGTCATCCAAGAACCCGCAAACGGAACGGCCCTTCTCGGGATGTTCACCCAGGTAATTGGCGATCCGACGGCCCAATGAACCCGCTCCCACGATCAGCACATTGCGGGCTCCACGCGTGACATAGAGGCTATGTCGACCGCCTTTTTGCGTAGCCGTGTGCCATTCCCAGATAGTGCCAAAGTGCAGCACACCGGCGGCCCAGACAGCAGCCACGGCAAGCATCGGGAATCCTTGCAATCGCAGAGCTGCACTTAGCAGCAGCGTTCCGCAAAGCACAGCCTTGCCCAGAGCCCGCATCTCAGACCCTTGATCTGTGTCGGCAACGTGGACCCGGTCGCGATAGTTCAATAAGTTGATCAAGACTCCGTGCAGAAATGAGATCCCGATGAGGGCTGGAGACATAAGGGATGTTCGCAACAGTCCGGGAAAACTTGGCACGCTCGGGAAGGCTATTTGAAGCCGGAGATAGACCTGCGACACCAGAATCCAGTCAAGCATCACCCAGACATAGTTCGGTAGTCTGGATTTCAGCCAGCTTGCTGCTTTGTTGTTCTGCGTCGCTTGCGGCAGAGTGGGCGCCGGACCCCGTCTTCCCGCCAAAGGGAAAGCAGTGTCGGAGTTACAGGCAAGAAATGTCGCACCCACACTCCGCGGAGGCTTTTTCATGCTCCAGCAAGCAGACTCCGCCCCTGGGATCAACCGCTCCGCCCACTCCGTCCCGTGAGGTTTTGGTGCTGGATTTACGTGAAGGGAAGACACTTTCACACCAATTCCAGTTCGTATCCTTTGATCTCAAGAACCAGCGAGCGCTGGATCGATTGAATCGAGATCACCAACTTTTCCTTTTCGTGCTCCAGTAGAATTCCTTCTAGTCCGTGGAAGCAGCCACCACGGATTCGCACTCGCTGCCCGGTGCGTACGAATGCATGCAAGGAAAATTGTCCGTTCTGTTGCAGCAGAAGTTGGAGGTCTTCAATCTGCTTTCGCGGTACAGGAGGCACACTCCCTCCAAAGCTCACGAAGCGAATCAGCCCGGCAGTTTGCAGAACTGCGTGGCATGAATCTCGGGACTGATCGAGATGCACGAACGCGTATCCGGGAAAGAGGGGAGCTGTGATCAGCTTCTCTCGATCGCTCCAGGTATGATGCTGAGTCAAAACGGGAAGGAAAACTTCGAACCCCTTGTCATGAAGCTGCGCCACGACCTTCTTCTCGAACCGGTGACGTGTCTCAACTGCAAACCATTGCCGCAACTCCTCCCCGACAGTCGATTCTTGCCAAGAAGGCATTAGCGTAGCCACGGCTGGTTCCGCAATTCCATAGCTACCGCTGATTGAGTCCCGCCGCCATTTTGCGCCGTTTTGCACAGCCCCTTCAAACCCAAAAGACCGCTGCGATTCCAAGATCGAATCCACAGGTTACAGCCGGCGATAAATTCTCTCCGGGATGGGAAAAGTCCTCTCGCTGAGCACCGTTCCAAGAATTCTCGACTGCGCCGCCTCCATCGTTTCTTTGATCTTTCTGGCGGCCGCCTTTCGCGTGCTATGAGCGGCCAGCACGAGAACGATTCCGTCTGTCAAGTGCCCCAACAGTGCGGCCTCGCTGGATCCTGCGGCCGCTGGCCCGTGAATAACGAGATATTCGAACTCATTTCTCAACTGTGCCAAACAGGAGGTCCAATGAAGTCCGGTACCAGTTTCCCCGTTACATTTGCCGAGTGCAGTCCTTGGTACCCGCCACAGATTGATGGCCATTTGAGTAGAGTGGAGCTTGATCCCACCGCTTTCCCCGGAAAGCACGCGAGGTTCCTCAGGTGGAACTTGTTTTTCCTCGCATTCCACCAGCGCAACCGGTGCACGGGTCTCTAGCACCAGAGATCGCGACACTTGGTCGCAGATGGCCGCCACACTTAAATGCGCTTCTGCTGCACTGAAGACGACTCGTTGAATCGCTCGTCCTTTTGCAAAAAACACCAACCGTACTAAAGCGCGAATCTGCTCGCGAGCGAAATCGTCGGGATTCCAATCATTATTCCTGCAGCCGCTCCCTACCTCTGCGGGGGCCGTTGCCCGAGCTGGCGTTTCAACCACTTCGCACCCTGGCAGCACGTCCACGCTCGCGCTCATCGCATCTCCTTCACGCTGACAGCCTGCCACTTCTCGCCGGTAGTGACGCCAAAACTGGCATCTCTAGATACGTCAGTACTTCCTCTGGTGTACGCAGAGCTGGATCGAAGTAGTCCGCCGTGAACGTTGCACCGGTTCCGGCCGTCAGCGCCGCTACAAAGCCAAACAGCACAACTTCGCCGGCTGGCCACACTGGTAAAGCAGGAACTATGGGTTCTTCGGCAATCGCCACGTTCACGATGCCGCCCTGGTCCAATGCGTCCCCCATCCGAGACTCTTCCCGCTTCTTCACATAAAGAAGATAGTTCGCTTGTGCAGCTGCCTTGCTGCTCATCAGATCCTCTTGAGTAATCGCGTCCTCGCCCAGCTGACGGGCCACGCTGCGATATTCACCCAATTGTGCTCTCGTGGTCAGCGCTCGTGCTTCTAATCCTTTTATCTCAACGCGAGTCTTCTGCAGCTCTCCCTGAGCCCATTCATAATCGGCATTCTTGTCAGTGGTTTCGTCGCGCACTGGCGCCAATGCTTCTCCGGCGATTGCTGACTGGGCCAGCCCAATTTGTGCTTCCACCTCCTGTACCAGGCGATGGCTGGGCTCATACTTCGTCAGGAGCTGGGTCTTCCTCAACTCCAAATCCAGCAGATTTGCCTTCAAAGCTCGCAACAGCTCCGGATTGTCCGCCGTGTGGACCTGAGTTGTGGTGCGCTGCGGTAATTCCTCCAATTCCGCAGTAAGCTCTCGCACCCGGCGTTCTGCCTCCGAGATTTCCACCTGCGTCTGAAAGTAACTGGCTTCTACAGCATCAAGCCGTTGTAATACCAGATCTCTTTGCTGCGCAGCCATCACTACGCCATGACTTTTCGTGAATGCAAGCAGTTTCTCCGTTGCCTCCTCGAGTTGCCGTTGCGATTCTCCCGTTTGCTGGTCGAAGAAATGAACCTGTCCAGCCGGACGGTGCACCTGCATGTGCTTTTCGAGGTAGACGCTGGACAAGGACCGCAGCACGTTCGCCGCGAGTTGAGGCTCGGGGGCGTCATAGCTCACCGCGATCAGATTTGTTTTCTTGATGGACTCCACTTTCAGCTGGTTGCTTAGGCGCTTCGCAGCTCGCTGCACCTTTGCCGCCGCCTCTTCATTAGGACGGAACCAGCGCAACCAGTCATGAGCCGCCAAATCGTTCGACTCCACCACGCGCCTAAGTACACCGTCATCTTTCAGGAGTTCCACTTCTGAATTCAGCTCTTCTTCCGTCACTTCGGCGCGGGAAAAATCCGGAGGAGCATTCGGCTGTGCGGTTACTGGTGGATCAGCACGTCCGCGGCGCACCAAAACGCGCACTTCAGACCGATAACTCGCGCCGGCGAAGGCATAAATCACGGCGAGGACGAAAACCAGACCAGAGATGCCGAGAAAGAGCTTCCGATGGCGGAATAGCACCATCGCCAGTTCGCGTGCCGTCGGTGCCGGAGTCTCTTTCGCAGGAAGCGCTCGATCGTCGTCTAACATGAGTTTGACCTGCGCTGCTTTCTTAGAACTGCGTGGAACTCACGTACATGCTCAACGAAGGTTTGTTGAGAAAGTGTTCGATCTTCGAAATCGAATTTTGCGGCACAAAAACCATATCTCCCGGTTGCAGGCTGTAGGCTTCTCGCAGGTCTTTTTCCTTCAACATCTTCTTGAGGTCGAACAAGCGCGCTTCCACCAGATCGCTATTCACGTGCCGGAACAGGACCACTTGCGAATGCTTGGCCTCGTGGGTAAAGCCTCCCGCAATTTGCACCGCCTCTACAATGTTGGTGTCCGCTCGCAATTCATACTTCCCCGGATGCCCCACCTCTCCGCCCGCTACGAAATACGGATGCTCAAACTCCTTGAGCGCTACTGCAACTTCCGGGTCGTGAAGATATCCGGCGTATGCTTGCCGGACCGCCAAACGGAACTCCTCCACCGTCCGTCCCTGCGCGAACACGGGCCCGGCGTCTTTCAGGAAGGTGTAGCCATCCGGTTGTACCGTAAGTATCTGGTCGAACTCTGGAGAAAGAATGAAACTCAATGCCACCACGTCGCTTCGGTTCAGCCGGTAAAGCGGACGGCGTTCCCCTCCGAGCTGAGGGTTTCCCATGCCGTCCGCCTTCCCGGGTTTTGCAGCCGCCATTCCTGTGCTCCCCACCCCGGCCCCGGTTTGGCCGGTATGAGAAGCCGCTATCCTTGGTCCCAGGTCTTGTTTGTTCCTTTCCTCCTGGGTGAATGCGGCTACGCAAAGCTGCACGATCAACAGGACAATGAACGAAAATTTTGTCAATCTGTCGTTTTCCTTCATTTCAGTGACGCACTGCCTGTCCTGGTTTGAGAGTCGTCAACTCCGCGACTCTGCGAGCAAAGTATCTCCGTCTGTAACTTGCGGCAAGACATAGGAAGTGGTGTCCACAAACGTGGTCATACCTGCTTTCGCCGCTGACCCGCTCTACCGCCGAGCTTATGCGGTTTTGTTTGTTTTCAGGTCTGTCGACGAGGCCGTAAGGCCAGGCCCTATGGGCTACCCACGAAAGTAGACTTGCGTGTTTACTCCATCACATGCCGCCCGAAACCTTGCGACCGGCAAGTTTAGATTGTTGGAGATTCGGTCAGTGTTTGCGCGCACCTTCCCACGTACAACGGCGTACCCCAGTTTTTCCACAACATTGGAGTGCGTCTTCCCGATTTGAAAAATCTGCACGGATTTCGGTGACTGTTTCCTTGAGTACGGTCGGCTGGACTCCTAACATCGAGCGTTGAGTTGAATCCTCTGCAATCGGAGTGTCAGTTCAGATGAGTGTGTCGTCAGTTCCTTTAGCCTCAATTCCAGTGTTGATCGCAGACTCCAACCGAATCCAATCTGAGTTGCTGACCGGCGCCTTGCGCCGACACTCCGGGTTCTCTATTTCCACTTGCCCGGTCGACCTGGATTCTCTCCTTCAAGCCCTTGCCTTTGCTCCCACTAGAGTTATGTTGCTCTCTCTAAACCGCAGCGTTGAAGTGGCTAGCCACATGGCCACAATACGACGAATTCATCTTTCTTATCCCTCCATCGCCAAGGTTGTCCTGGTTGAATCCTACGACCGAGAATTGGTCGTTAGTGCCTTCCGCTCCGGAGTCCGCGGAATTTTCTGCAGCGCCCAAACTCGTTTCCGCCTTTTGTGCCGGTGCATTCAGCGGGTCGCGGATGGTCATGTGTGGGCCAATACAGAACAGATAAACTTTCTGCTGGATCTCATCTCGGAGGTGCCTTCCTTGCGCATAATAAACTTCAGGGGACGGCAACTCCTTACACCCCGCGAAGAACAGGTAGTAGCCTTGGTTGCGGAGGGCCTGGGCAATCGCGAAGTGGCGCGGGAGTTGAACCTCAGCGAGCATACCGTGAAGAAATATCTGTTTCGCATCTTCGACAAGCTGGGCATCTCATCCCGAGTCGAACTGGTTCTCTATGCCGTACATCATGGCGAGCCTCGCCCGGCAGAGTGGCTAGTGGGCTGCGATCCCGCCCTTCCCAAGGAATAGACAACCTGGAACACCTGGAGATATCACGATGTCAATTTGAAAACTCTGTGCAGCGCCTGTATAAATCTGAGGACGGACTTTCGTGCCTGAAGACCCATCCAGCCCCGGCGATAGTCAACAGCCCCGCCGTCCAACGCTTATAGCCGCCGGGTTGCTTCTCGCAGCTCTCGCACTGGTCGTCCTTTATACGACGCGGAGAGCGTTCTTGAGTCCGTTGGCCTTGGTGGTCGTCGCTGCCATCGGCCTGGCTGCATTACTACTGCAACTTCGTTTGCGTCCGGACCTTGCTTCCTCCATTCGGGGACCACTTTGGCTCAACGGTCTGGGAGTAGTCTTCGCGCTGGGAGCGGTGTTCGCAGACTTTCTTCATCTAAATGCGGCTCTGGTCCCGGTTGCCGCACTCGCTGCCGTGGTGTCTTTTGCGGTTAGCGGCATCATTGTCCTCAGCGGTTTGCGCAAAAAGCGGGTCTGAAGAAGGCCTGGGATCTAGTTCTGAATCCGAGGCTCGCAGACGGCAGCCCCCTTTATGGCTTAAATTCCACCGCAACCGTCGTCTCTGCAACCACCGGCTGGCCGTTCACGCGATAAGGCTCGAATCGCCACCATCTCAGCGCATCGATGGCGGCCTGCGCCAAAATCTCGGGACCGTTCAGAGCGTGCGCGTTTACTACTGAGCCGTCGCGTCCCACGACAACATCCAGTACGATCACGCCATGTAAATTTCCTGGCCGCGCGGCTGCAGGATAGTCTGGATCAACGCGATGCCTGATCAGTTTCTGCATAACGTCAGAGGAAACTTGAGCTTCAGGGCGGCTCGCGGCTTCGTTTTCCAGGCCCGACTCCAGATTCTCCCACCCACGATTCCAGCGCCACCACCAGAGGCCGGCCAGCAAAATCGCGGCCGACAACAGAGCGAATATCCATCTACTTCCGCCGGCCTTCCGCGACCGTGGCCCTGCCGCGCCTGATGCTCCAGCCCCCGAACTTCTACCCGCGTCTACCGCAGTTTTCGGACCCGCGCCGGCAGTCGGCTCTGTCTTCGTTCCTTCTGCAAAGCTGCGTATGGACGCCTGCTGCTCCGCCGTCAGCCCAATAAACTCCATGCCGCAGCGCAGTTTGTCCTGATGCCTCACCAGCGCCCGGATGCGAAGCGAAGCTGCGGCGGAGGGCAGCTGAATCTCCACTCCCACCGACTCACCCGGCAACAACTCGCCGGCCATTACGGCGCCAACCCCAAACAGACCCAGATTCTCCGACCGCCCGGGAACCGTGTCTGGAATTCCAGACCGCAGCACGGTTACATCTAGCGGCGCCTGCACGCGGTATCGCAAGCCACGCCGTCGCCGCACCGGTTGATCCGACCCTTGTGCTTTTCCGCCTGCTTCCATCTCAAGAATAGAATCTGTGGGGAACCGCGCCTTACTTGCTCGGGGCTCGTAACTCTACTATCTCGCTCCCATTAGCCACCAGCACTACGCTAGCCATGCCAATGAAGAGACCATGCTCCACCACCCCCGGCATGTCGCTCAGCTTCCGCGCGAGGCCGTCCGCATCCGGAATCTGTCCGAAGCGACAGTCCAGGATGTGATTGTTCTCGTCAGTCAAATATGGCTTCCCCTCCGCATCCCGTCGCAACTCTACTGCCGCGCCCAGCGCCTCAATCTTTTTCTTCACCAACGCCTGCGCGAACTTAATTACTTCCACCGGCAGCGGAAACTTCCCCAGCACCGGAACTCTTTTCGTGGCATCGGCCACAATCACCAGCTGCCGAGTAGCAGAAGCCACAATCTTCTCCCGCAGCAGCGCCCCGCCGCCACCTTTAATTAGCCGCAACTGCGGATCCACCTCGTCTGCCCCGTCCACCGTCACATCGATCTGCTGGCATTCATCCAGCGTAGTGAGCGGAATCCCCAGGCTCGCTGCCTGGTCGCGCGAGCGGTCCGAAGTCGGGATACCGCGTATCTTCAAACCATTCTTGACCTGCTCGCCCAGTAATTGAATGAAATACCTTACCGTGGTGCCGGTACCGATGCCGACCACTTGACCGTCTTTGACGAACCGCAAACTGGCTCGTGCCGCTGCTTCTTTCTCCAAATCGTTGGCCATAGTAGTTTGATCGTACCAAGCTGAGTTAGGTTACCCGTGTCTCTCGCGCACTCTGCGGCCCTTCTCAGCCCTCTCTGCGTTTTAAGACGTTGACCTATTACCCAGCAATAAAGTCTCGAATCGCCGACACAACCGAGGACTCCGCGGGGAAACAAACGCTCTATCACCCTAAACTCTTCTCCACATAAATCAAATAACCCGCTAATGCCAACCCGAACAAAACGGTCAGAATCGTCACCAGATCCACAATAAATCCCGCCGGCTCAAACTTCCCCTCATCCAGTTGCACCCGAGTCTTTCGATAGCGCATCAGTCCTGCCACCACCATCACCACGCCCGCAATAATCGAGATCATTCCCATCCAAACCGAAAGTCCAGTCGTCCTCGAGGTTTGGCCCTGAAACTTGGCCAACTGTCGGAGCGCAATCGCGAACCGCCCAATCGCGAACCCAAACACGACGATTGCTACGCTGGTCCGAACCCAGGCCAAAAACGTGCGTTCGTTGGCTAAATGATCGCGGGCTCGATTGGAATTTTCCATCTTTCCCGTTTTACTCCACGGCCTTCGCCACCAGCGCACCCACCCCTGCAATATTCTTGACCAACTCTTGCGGCACCGCATGACGTTGTTGCAAGTACTCAGGAGTGTTATAGGAAACCCATACCTTGCCCTTTTCGTCTTCTGAAACCAATGCCTTCAGCGGCAGATCAATGGCAATCGTAGGCGCGGCCACCATCACTGGCGTTCCTCCCTTCGGACTGCCAAAGATCAGCAGCTTGGTCGGACGCATCTTCATTCCAACTTTCGTCGCTTCACCGCTGTGGTCTACCACGGCGAACAACTGCAACCCACGTTCCGCCAGAATCGATTCAAGCCGCTCGACAGTTTCGTCCACGGTACGCTTGCTGGCAACCTGCATCAAACCATTTCCTTCCATACTCTCGCTCCTTCACGAAGACGGACCTCTTCGTCAAGCCTTGTTTTGCCTTCAAACCTCTTTGCGATTCGCAATCATCTTGCCCAGAATTTCCTTCAGCATCTTCGCCGCCACCGTCGCCGTCATTCCCGAAATATCTTGCACCGGGTTGAACTCAACCAGATCAGCCCCAACCAGCGTTCCCTCAATGGCGTGCAAATGAGCAATCGCCTCCCGGACCGTCATCCCGCCCGGTTCGCGATGAGAAACTCCAGGCGCAAACGCCGGATCGAGCACATCCATGTCGAATGAAATGTAAACCGGTCCGCGAATCTTCAGCCTCTCATATGCGGGCAGCGCCGCCATCTCCGCCACCTCGACCCCGAATCTCTGCGCTTGCTCGCGCTGATGCCCGACCATCGTTCGAATCCCCAACTGCACCAGCCGTTTGGCCAATCGCTCCTCCATGATGCGCGCGAAGGGACAAGCGTGCGACGTCCGGCTGCCCTCGAACTCATCATACAAATCCGGATGCGCATCAAAATGGACAATCGTCAGTTCGGGATAGTGTCGCGCAAAGGCCTTCAGAATAGGATACGTGACCGAGTGGTCGCCACCCAGCGAAACCGGCTGCTCACCTTTTTCCAGCAACTCCGAAATCGCATGCTCAATTTCTGCAAAATCGTTAGGCGACTCTGTCCCGCGAATTGCTCAACTGCAAATCGCCTGCGTCGGCAAAAGCCCCCGCCGCTCCCACGTCGACGCCCAACTCCGACCACTTGTTGGAAGCGTCGCAGCGCCAGGCTTCGCGAATCTTTCCCGGCCCGCCCGCGGCTCCGCGCAGATACGACGAGTTCACATCCAGCGGTATCCCCAGAAGAGTCGGCATGCGCTCCCTGTCGCTAAACAATAAACGACCTAGTCTACATCTCCCTCAAGTCAAGCCCCTGCTACGGGAAAAACTGTAGAAAGTTTGGCAATCTGTGGAAATCCGTCGCAGAAACGAAATGTTTAAGAGCAGAACTCGTTGCATCTATTGACCGAGACTCTCCGCCGGCAAACCAATCTCCCTCCCGATCGTGGATTTCTTTTCATTAGGAATTCACATTTTTTTGCAGTCGCCCCGCTACCTTGGCGACTGGTACTCGTCGTTACAAATTCAGGAGGAAGCTCATGAAGTCCACCTTATTCCCCAACCCGAAGATGGCCAACGGTAATCCATACGTGCCAACCAACGGCCCGGCACTGGACGACCTGTTCGACGTCTTCAGCTTCTAGGTTGCGGGAAGGCACGGCTTTCTGTCGTTGCCTTCTAGGACCAGGCCATATGCGAGAAGGGGATGTCCCGAACTCAGGGATATCCCGCTTCTGCGTTTTACCGCTGTGCACCCCTGTGCCCTCTGTGTTGAAGGTTGCCCCCGAATCTCGCGCACCCCGCCCCGCATCCGTTATTCTAGTAAAGAACTCATTATGGTTAGTCCTAAATCCAGAACCTCCAACAGTGCCGCTGGCGCTGCCGTCGTAGAGTCCTCGTCGAACCACGCAAATAACTCTGAACGCGAACGCGTCTTTAGCGCCTTCCGCCAATGGGGATATCTCGAAGGCGATCTCGACCCGCTCGGTTTTCTTCGCCCGCGTCCGACCGTCGAACTTCAGATCGACAGTCCCTATACGGCCGAAGCCCGCGCCATCTATTCTTCGACCATCGGCGTAGAAATCAACCACATCTACGCCCCCGAACGCCGCCGCTGGATCTACGAGCAGATGGAATCTCCATCTCGGGATTTCGAGGTTACAGAAAAAGACCAGCGAAGAATTCTCGATCTACTCATTCGCGCCGATATCTTCGAACAGGTCATGCAGCAGCGCTATCTCGGCAGCAAACGCTTCTCACTCGAAGGCGTAACCGCGCTGATCCCGCTGGTCGACGAAGTGCTCGATACCGGCTCTCGCCTCGGCGCCATCGAGCTTGTCATGGGCATGAGCCATCGTGGGCGCCTCAACGTGATCGCTCACGTCGCCCGGCGTCCTCCAGAAGAAATCTTCGCCGGCTTTGAAGACGTCGATCCCCGCAGCGTTCTCGGCTCCGGCGACGTCAAATATCACATGGGCGCGACCGGCGAATACATCACCCGCAGCGGCGGCAAAGTTCACATCCATTTGGTTTCGAATCCCAGCCACCTCGAAGCCGTCGATCCCGTCACTGTTGGACGCACCCGCGCCAAGCAGGACCGCACGGGTGAAGGCGGCCGTGAAAAATATCTTCCGCTCCTGGTCCACGGCGATGCAGCCTTCGCCGGACAAGGGATCCTCGCCGAAACCATGAATTACGCCGACCTGCCCAGCTACACCGTCGGCGGCACGATTCATGTGGTCGTCAATAATCTTCTCGGCTTCACCACCAGCTATCTCGAAGAGCATTCCACGCGCTTCGCCGCCTGTATCGCTCGCCGCCAGTCGATTCCGATCTTCCACGTGAACGGCGAAGACGTTGACGCTGTTGTTCGCGTCGCCCGCCTCGCGACCGAGTACCGCTACCGTTTCGGCACCGACGTGGTCATCGATCTCATCGGCTACCGCCGCCACGGCCACAGCGAAGTCGACGATCCCACCGTCACCCAGCCACTGCTATACAAGAAAATCAAAGAGCATCCTCCACTGTGGGAAATTTACGCCGACGACATAGCCGCGACCGATGCCCCAGCGCAAGCCGCGGCCATCAAAGCCGAATTCGAATCTGCTCAGAAAGATGCCGGCAAGATCACCAAGAAACCGACGTTGCGCGAGTTGCCCAGTTATTGGGATCGCTATTACGGTGGCCGCCACAAGCCAGAGTTCGAGGTCGAAACCGGCCTCGCCGAAGATGTGCTAGCGGAACTGAGCGCTCATCTCACCACTTATCCCGACGGCTTCCACATCCATCCCAAAGTAAAGAAGCTCCTCGAACAGCGCGCCGAAATGGGGGAAGGGAAGCGCCCCGTGGATTACGGCATGGCCGAGGCTCTTGCCTTCGCCAGTCTGGTGAAAGCTGGCATTCCGGTTCGCCTCTCTGGCCAGGATTCCCGCCGCGGCACCTTCAACCAGCGCCACTCCGTGCTCATCGATATCGAAAACGAGAACGAATACGTCCCCCTCGAAAATATTGCGCCGGAACAGGCCCATTGCGGAATCCACAACTCAACTCTCTCCGAGCCCGGCGTGCTCGGATTCGAATACGGCTACAGCCGCGACTATCCCGAAGCGCTCGTCCTCTGGGAAGCGCAGTTCGGCGACTTCGTGAATGTGGGGCAAGCCATCATCGATCAATTCATCTCCGCCGGCGAAGCCAAGTGGAGCTTGCTCTCCGGCCTCGTCCTGCTTCTTCCCCACGGCTACGAAGGCCAGGGACCGGAACACTCCAGCGCCCGCATCGAGCGCTTCCTCCAACTCGCCGCCAAACACAATATCCAGATCACGCAGCCGTCGAACGCCGCGCAGTATTTTCATCTGCTCCGCCGCCAAGCCCTGCGCCATTGGCGCAAGCCGCTGGTGGTCTTTACTCCGAAGAGCATGCTGCGCCATCCCGACGCCTCGTCGCCAATCGCAGATTTCACTCGCGAAAATTTCCAGAACGTGATTCCCGACACTGAAGTCGGCGAAGCCGACCGCATCCTGGTCTGCACCGGCAAGATCGGCCACGAGCTCCAGGCCGAGCGCAAGAAGAGGAAAGACGACGTCGACCGCCATCGTCTTCCTCGAACAGCTCTACCCCTTCCCGGAAAAAGAACTCACCGCCGAATTTGCCCGCCACGGCGACTCCGGCGACATCGTCTGGGTGCAGGAAGAGCCCGCCAACATGGGCGCGCTTTTCAACATGCTTCCGCGCCTGCAACGCATCGCCGGCGCGCGCCACGTGCTCTCAGTAAAACGCAGCTCCAGCGCCAGCCCCGCCACCGGCAGCGCCAAAGCGCATGAAGTAGAACAGAAAACGCTGCTGACGTTAGCCTTCACCACCAAGGGATAGCATTGCGTTTTATTGCGTGGGAATGAGTATTTCAGTCACGAAATGTTGCTCGTCAGTGGTTCGAGGATCGTTGACGTAGTTTTCTATGCAGTAATCATCCCGCAGGCGGATCTGTTTCTCGGAGACAATCTCAAAAACCCTCCCCGAGGCTGCGGGCAAGTCTGAATAGGGTCCGGTCAAAACGAAACGGCTGTACTTGCCCCCATTGAACTTTGTATACCTGAGGCCGTCGGGCAAGTTCTTCGGTGCTGCGGCGAGCGAGACTCCCGCGCGATATATTTTCGGTCCCACTTTGTACAGGCTCGTGTATCCCACAATTTTGTTCTGTTCCGAAATACCGGGAACCAGTTGATGCAAAGCCTGCCAGGCCTGCGGTGCGGTAGTTTGAAAGGGTCCGACTTTTTCTATGTAGACATAATGGATTTCGGCCCACGTAACTACTTCGGGCTCCTGAGTAAGTTTCATAAAGTCTCCGTCGGGTCTGCTGGTTAAGATTGCGGCCAGAACATGTACGTGGAATATTTTCTCACCAATGCCCGATGGGCACCTCATCGCTCCTTTATTAGCACCGCACATGGCTTCATGACATTCATGCGCTTCCATCTCGATCTCCCCAAACCTGATTGTTACAATCCGATGAAAACCCACCTCCACGCTTGCCAACTCGGTACTCGGTACTAGGTACTCGCATCCCCCTTCGTTACAATAAAGCCGTGAAACCAAGCATCTTCGTCGTCGAAGACGATCCTGATATTTCTCGCCTCGTTCGCCATCACCTGGAGAACGAAGGTTTTGCCGTTCGCGTCTACCCTAACGGCTCCACTGTGATCGTTGACGCCGAGCGCCAGCGTCCCGCGCTCTTCGTGCTCGATATCATGGTCCCCGGCAAGGACGGCCTCGAACTCTGCCGCACCGTCCGCCAGACTCAGGGCCTGGCCGCCGTACCCGTAATTTTCCTGACCGCCAAGAGCAGCGAAGCCGACCGCGTCCTTGGCCTCGAGATCGGAGCCGACGACTACATCGCCAAGCCCTTCAGCCCGCGCGAACTCGTCGCCCGCGTGAAGGCCGTGCTCCGCCGTTTCGAGCGCCCTCTTCCACCTAGCCCGCTCAAGGTCGGCGACATCGAAATCGATCCCTCCGCCATGGTGCTCACGGTTCGCGGACAGACGGTTCCTACAACCGCCACCGAGTTTCGCCTGCTCGATTACTTCGCCCGCCATCTAGGGCGCGTCTTTTCACGCGATCATCTCCTCGATTCCGTTTGGCGCGACACCTCTTATGTCACTCCGCGGTCAGTCGACGTTTACGTCCGCCGCATCCGCGAAAAAATTGAGCCCGACCCGGAAAACCCGCGCTATCTTAAGACCGTACGTGGCGCCGGTTACCGCTTCGAGGCCCCAAAGTGAGAAGACAGAAGTGAGAAACGGGATTTTCCTGAAGCTGATGGCGGCCTTCCTGGTCGTCATTCTGGCCGCTGCCGTATTGTTTGACCTGATGCTCGGCGGCGCTTGGGAGGCTTCGCTGCGCACCGAAATTGAGCGCAATCTGGTTCAAAAGACTCAGCTCATCGCTCACGGCGTGGAGACCGATCGTAGTGGCCACTCCCTGGCCGATATCGCTGCCAAGGAAGGACAAGCCGCCGGCGCGCGCGTCACTATCGTCGACGCTGCAGGCAATGTTCTGGCCGATTCCGAAGCGAATCCCGCCAACATGGAAAAGCAAGCCGCACGTTCAGAGTTCGAGGCCGCTCTCTCCGGCCGCGTTGGGACCGACCAGCGCCGCAGTTCCACCATCGGCATTCCATTTCTTTACATCGCCGTGCCCATCTCTGGCGGGGCTGTGCGCCTGGCTTATCCACTCTCCGACGTCGAGGCAGTCTCCGCGCAAGTTCGCCGTCAGGCTCGAAGTAGCCTTCTGCCCTGGCATTTCTATTTGCGCTGATCGTCGCCGGCGTCGCTTCGAATTGGACCGCTCACCGTCTGGAGCGCATCGTCGACGTAGCCGCTCGCATCGCCGATGGTGAGCTCCAGGCGCGCATCCGCGAGGCTTCCCAGGACGAAATCGGCCGCGTCGCCGGAGCCATCGACAAAACTGCCCGCCGCGTCGAACAAAGCTTTGCCGCCGTCGTCTCCAGTCAGCGCCAGCTCGAAACCCTGCTCAACAGCATGCAGGATGCCGTCATTGCGGTCAGCGACGATGGCCTCGTGCAGTGGGCCAACCGTCCCATGAACCGCCTCGTTCCCCAGGGCACGCGGCTGCAGCAGCCGGTCGTCGAAACCATTCGCGATCCTGATTTCCTCGCCACCGTCCGGGAAGCGACCACCACACACGAAGTCAAAACTGCCCGCGCCACCTCCATCGTTCCCGGCCGCACCTTCGACGTGACCGCCGCGCCCCTGCCCGACGGAGGCGCCGTCGCCGTGCTCCGCGATTTAACCGAGACCGAGCGCGTGGAAAAAACCCGCCGCGACTTCATTGCCAATGTCTCCCACGAACTGCGTACGCCTCTCACTTCGATTCAAGGTTATGCAGAAACCTTGCTCGATTCCACTCCCGAGAACGGCGCGCCCACGCGCGAGTTTTTGGAAATCATTCGCAAAAATTCCGGCCGCATGTCCCGCCTCACCGAAGACCTGCTTACTCTGGCCCGTGTCGAGTCTGGCGAAACTCGTTTCGAAATGGAGCCCGTTCCTCCCGCTGAACTTCTCCACGACGCCGAAGAGAGTTTCCGCGAGATTGCCCCCACCCACGGCATCGATCTAGAAATTCAAGATATCAAGGAATCGCCCAACGGCGACGGTCTCCCAGCCGTTCTTGCGGACCGCGAGGCCATCCATCAGGTTTTCTCCAACCTCATCGACAATGCCATGAAATACGGCGCTTCCGGCGGAAGAATCGTTCTCGGTGCTCGCGCCGTTCCCCACGCCGTCGAATTCTTCGTGCAGGATTTCGGCGCCGGCATCGCCTCGGAACACTTGCCGCGCCTCTTTGAACGTTTCTATCGCGTCGATAAAGCCCGCTCCCGCGAGTCCGGAGGCACTGGCCTTGGCCTTGCCATCGCCAAACACATCATGCTCGCCCACGGGGGCTCCATCCGCGCAGAAAGCGAGCTCGCTCACGGATCCACATTTCTCTTTACCCTCCCCACCGCCTAGCAGTTACGGTCGGAATGCCCCGAGCAAACCGGCTTTCCAGTCCGGCACAATTTCGGTGTAAGATCGCTTCAGCCTTCTCCCCATCGGAGACATCATGAAACGAGTTTCGACCTTCTTCCTTCTAATCGTGTTCGCCTTGGGTATTGCGTGGTCCATGCCGGCTTTTGCTGAGCGAGAAAACAGGCGTATCGGAGAGAATGGCATCGAGGCCAAAAAAGCCGCCAAACATCAGCAAAAACTGGTGAACAAGAATGCCAAGAAACAGCGGAAAGCGATGAAGAAAGCGCAGAAGGCACAGCGCAAGGCAGCCAAGAACACGCGCTATCGGACCCGGTAGTCTCCCCGCCGGCTGGCGGCTTTGAAGGCCCCGACGAAAAATCACCAAAAATTCACAGCCTCGTAACCCATCCTCCAAGAATAAAACTTAATCTTAGCCGTTGACCTTCTCTTTATGGGTACGGCAAAATCAGAAGTAATTGCAGCAACGTCCAGCCAGCGCCATAGGGATACCCTCATGAGTACCGCTCGCGTCGAAAGCCTGCCCCCCGAACCGGCCCATCATCACATCGTGCGCCGCACCATCGAAGCCTGTCGACTCGCTAAGGAAGCTGCCGCTGCTGCCGCCGAGGGTATCGCCACCGGCTCCAGCCCGCTGCTCAACTCGCTGCGCCAGCGCGAGCGCGAACTCGACACGCTCGATATGGAAATCGACAGCGCCGTCACCTCCATCATCACCGACGTCGAGCCCACCCAGGCCCGCGAACTCCTTGCCTGCATGAAGTTCATGATCAGCCTTGAGCGCATCGGCGACCTCTTGCTCAGCTTCGCCAACAGCGCCCAAGCCGCCTCCGGCCGCATCGATTCCGATGACACCCGCGATCTCACCCACATGGCCACCATTCTGGAAAAGATGCTCACCGACGTTGGCGACGCCTTCTCTGCCCGCGACGTCGGCAAAGCCGTCGACGTCCTCCGCGCCGATTCCGAAATCGATCGCCTCCGCAACCTCATCTTCCTCCGCCACATCGAGAATCCAGAGAACATCGCCCGCCAGGCCAGCCTCCAGATCATCTTCATGACCCAGTCTCTCGAGCGCGCCGGCGATCACGCCAAGAATCTCGCCGAAGAAGTCTGCCACTTCGTCAGCGGCCACACCGTCCGCCACGTCCTCAAAACCTACGACAAGCCCGTCGAGCAAATGTTCATCGATTACCTCCGCCGCCGCGAGCAGCCTTAACTGTCGGAAAAACGTGACTGTCGAAAACCCTGACCGTCCAAAAAAACCTGTCATTCCGAGCGAAGCGAGAAACCTGCTGTTTGCTTCCGCCACCCAGTGCCCTAGGCGGGCGACCACTGAAGAGGGTGCCCCACTCTTTCGCGTTCTTGACGAAAGGGTGGGAAGCAGTCAGCGTGCGGATCGTTTAATATCCCTCTGCTGAATCCGATCGGAGCCGCATGGATGTTTACTTAATCGACGGAACCTACGAACTCTTCCGCCACTTCTATGCCCTGCCCTCCGCCTCGGACACCAACGGTCAGGAAATCGCCGCCGTCCGCGGCGTCGTAACGTCCGTTCTGTCCATGATCGAGCGCGGCACCACTCACCTTGGAGTCGCAACCGACCACGTGGTCGAGTCGTTTCGCAACGATCTCTATCCCGGATATAAGACCAGCGAAGGCGTACCTCCGGAGTTGCTCTCGCAGTTCCCCATTCTCGAAGAGTTTCTTGCAGCGATGGGAGTACTCGTGTGGCCCATGGTCTACTTCGAGGCCGATGACGCTCTCGCTTCCGCCGCCAGCCAGGCAGCGAAAGACGACAGTGTGAACCAGGTTTTCATTTGCACGCCGGACAAAGATCTCAGCCAATGTGTAGCGGGGACACGAGTCGTCCAACTGGACCGCCGCCGCGAGCTCGTCCGCGACGAAGCTGGCGTAATCGCCAAGTTCGGAGTAAAGCCGCAATCGATTCCCGATTACCTCGCCGTGGTCGGCGATAGTGCAGATGGCTTTCCCGGTGTGCCCGGGTGGGGAGCAAAAGCTGCAGCTCTGGTCCTATCGCAATACCCCCATCTGGAACACATTCCCAAGGACTGGCGAGAATGGCACCCTTCTATACGCAAAGCCCGCGCGCTCTCCGAATCGCTGTTCAGCGCGTGGAATGAGGCCTTGTTGTTTCGCACCCTCGCCACTCTGAGGCTCGATGTCCCCGTCTTTGACACGGTTGCGGACCTTCGCTGGAATGGACCCCGCACGAATTTCGAGGAATACTGTCGCCGCATGAAGTCTCCCGATCTCCTCCGTCGCACTTCAGCGGCAAAATCGAGAACCCAGACCGCCTAGCCTTTGTCCAGAAACTTTTCCACCACTGCAGCGCAGGCTTCGACAAACTCCTGTTCCTTTTCCGTGAACGTGTTTGTGAAATAGCTCTCAATATCGAGCTCCGCTGCCAGCTTCTTCCTGACGAGGATCGGGACGACGATTTCACCTTTCACGAGCGGCGATCCCGCGAGGTAACGCGAGTCTTTCGAGACGTCGTGCACCACCACGGTCTGCCCGCTGGTGGCTGCGGCGCCGCAAAGTCCAGTGTTGAGGGGAATGCGAGCATTAGGTGTAAAGCTTCCGGCAAATGGTCCAACGATGAGTGCGCCCGGGTCCGCTGCCTCGACCAGATAAAATCCCACCCAGTTGTAGCGCGCCATCTTTTCATGCAAGCGCTGCGAGATTCGCTCCATCACTGCCTTGTCCGTGGGAGCGGTTCGAGCGAAGTCCTGAAATTCGCGGAGAAGTTCTTCGTGCACCGGCGTCATCGGTTCGGCCCTCGTGGGTGTAATCAGGAAGCTTGAATGGCTTCAACGCGCTCGCCTCCGTTCCCACCTCAGTCTACGCGGATCGTGGAAGTTTCAAGAATGCCTTCGATGGGACAAGAATGCCATTGTGGGTCGGGTACACCCTTGAGCTTCGCTCGCCTACTTCAACCCATCGACCACGTAAAGGTCGGACAAGAAACGTCCCAATGAGTAAGCGTAGGATTTTCCGTCTTCGCTGAACCGCATGCTGGGAATGCTTTGCGCACCAGCCGGATCGGCAGGCACGATCTCCTTAAATGCTTGTCGGCGACCGGTCGCCAGATCCACTTGCATTATTTTTGCAGGCACCGTCCGAGTCCGCACCAACACGCTCTTCCCGCCGTCGAAGAATCGCAGGACGAATTCGTCAGGAGCCACCACGAAATTCACCTTTTGCGGATCCCCGCCGGCCATCGGGTAGAGCGAGTACTCGCGCTTTCCGTTGGCGGCAAGAAGGTACTTGCCATCGGGCGTAACCAACGAACCGATCGTGCCCTCGGGAGTCACCGCGCGCGGTGCGCTACCCTGATCAATACTCTGCACGTAAACGCGACGCCCATGTCCGGGTTCGGCACTGCCGTAGACGATCGACTTTCCGTCGGGCAACCAGGCAGCATTGAAATGGTCGGTTTTGTCGTCGCCGATCTGACGAGGTTCTCCCACGCCGGTCGGTAGAAGCGTCAGCTTGGCGGGGTTGCCGGATTCGGCAATTACCCACTTCCCATCTGGAGAAAGCGCGCCAAATCCGCCTTCCCCCAGACGAATGGCCGGTGAGCCATCGGTCTTGCGGAGAAAGATGCTGTAGTTCGTGCCCACCGCTTCGCCGGTCTCCGAAAAAACGATGGTCTTGCCGTCTGCCGACATATCCCCGAGCAGTGACCAGTCAAACCACGAGAGACTGCGTTCATGGGTCTCGCCCGGCGCCAGCGCGAACATCCCCAACCGTGTCTTATCCGCGGTCAGCAAAACCAGGCCCGCGCGGCTGACGTCATGCATCGTCAGCCCACCCGGAGCACGATAAATCAGGCGTTCTTTGCCGGAAAAATCCAGCGCATAAATCGACCGCGCCGATCCGCCCGGCACAGCCGAAAACCAGACTTCCTTGCCATTCGGACTCCACGCCAATCCTTCAACGCTGGAATAAAACGAAGAACTGACCTTTGGATTTCCGTGCGCATCGAGAATGACAACCCGGCCGTCATCGCCGCCGGGGACATGATCGGCGATGGCAATCGATCCGCCGTCGGGTGAAAAACGCACATGGCTTACCCATCCCTTCGGCTCATAGATCACGTTGTCGATGGGATATTCCAGATGAGAGAGGACACCCGGAGCAGGGCGAATGATCGCCAGAGATTGCCCGTCGGGCGTCCAGTCCGCCCACATCACATTTTCCACCACCTCCCGTGGAGCTCCTCCCGCCAGCGCTACCCGCGCCAGAGTTCCGGTCTGCGTGAAGTGCGCAAACGGCGTCGGATGCAGGCAGATCGCCATCTCTCCCTTCGAAGAGATGGAAAGAATCTGCGCCGGCGGCAGGCCCACACGTCCGCGAGTCGGTGCTGTCGAATCGAGTCGAGAAAATTTCCTGCGGCAACCCGTCCCACGCCGCGCCGTAAATAATCGTCTGCCCGTCCGGAGCAAAGCGCGCGTCCCAGATCGTTCCGTTGCGGAAAGTGACCTCGTGAAAAGTCGGATTCGCCGCCGTCCCGCGCCGCGCCAACGCGATAGATACCCGCCCACGACGCCAGCAATAGCAACCCGCCCAGCACCGGCATCAGCCAGCGCCGAGCCTTCGCCGACTCTTCTTCCAGCCGCACAGCCTGCGCGCCGCTTCGGCTGGAAGTGGAGATGTCGGTGAGCGCTTCAAGATTAAAAGCCACATCGCGCGCCGATTGAAAACGCTCCGCAGGATTTTTCTCCAGACAATGCCGCACGATCCGTTCGAGCGCCGGCGATACATTGCGATTCGTCTCCGACAGCTCCGGCGGATCCTCTTTGAGGATGGCGCTCATCGTATCGACCGGCGAGTCGCCGTGAAACGCACGCTTGCCCGAAAGCATCTCGTAAAGAATCGCGCCAAAGGCAAAAATATCGGCACGCGCGTCGGCAGCTTTGCCGCGCACCTGCTCCGGCGCCATGTACCCGACCGTCCCCATCACCGTTCCCGCGTCGGTGGCGATCTGCTGCGTCGGCGCTTCGCCGGAGTTGTCCACTTCCGGCCGCGTGAACTTCGCCAGCCCAAAATCGAGAATCTTTGCCCGCCCGTCGTTAGTAATAAAGATGTTTTCCGGCTTCAGGTCGCGATGGACAATCCCTTTCTCATGCGCCGCCGCCAGCCCGCTGGCAATCTGCCGCGCGTAGTCGATCGCTTTACGCGAAGGCAGCGCCCCGCTGCGCAGCCGGTCGCGCAGCGTCTCGCCCTCCAGCAATTCGGACACAACATAAGGCGCGCCACGGTCCTCGCCAATATCAAAAATCGAAAGAATGTTGGGATGGTTGAGCGCTGCCGCCGCGCGGCATTCCTGCGCGAACCGCTGCAGCCGGTCGGGATCCGCTGGAGAACGATGCGGGAAGAATCTTGATCGCGACCTCGCGGTTCAGCCGCGCATCGTGCGCGACATACACTTCGCCCATCCCGCCCGCCCCCAGCGGCGATTGAATCTCGTAAGGTCCAAGTTTGGTGCCAGAGGTAAGTGCCATGTGTGCGGGCCATTATATCCTGCACTTTCATGGCGGCCATCCTCGGAGTATTGTCATCCTGAGCGGAGGCTGTGCTTCGCGAAAGTCGACAAACTCAAGCATCGAATCGATCTGTCGTCATACCGAAGTCCCGCTTTGTCATCAGCGGCAGACGCTCGGAGCTTAGCGAGGTTGTGCTTCGCGAACGCGAAGCACAAGCGTAGTCGAAGGATCCTTCACAATTGCAGACATCTCGTTTGCAGACGACCTAGCCCGGTCCATTAACCCCGGTGAGAAACCCACCGAGATGTCCCGTCAACGCAACCAGGCCGACGCCCAGCAACTCGAGGGGGATTCGATAACTCGGCGGAGCGTTGGTGCGCCCTCGCGCGCGATAGTGAATCCACCAAACCAGCCAGATCATGACGCTCGACAAGCAGGCAAACACCAGATGCAGCAGCAGAATCCCCTTCAGCCGCTGCCCTTCGAGTTGCCACTGCCACGCCAGCAGCCCCGAGGCCACGACCGGCAACGTTGCGAATGCCGCTATCAGAAAGTTGAAGTATGCCGCATCCGCCAAGCCAGCCCGCTTGAACCGTTGCCCGCACAAGTCGAAAGCCACCCCGCTCACGAAACAGCGCAATCGGAAAGTGGATCAGCACTACATGCTGCGCGTGCTTGGCGAGCAGGGCGGCTTGGAGGTCAAAAGGATGCATGGCTTCCTAGGAATCATAGGTCTCGCAGCGGCTCACCGCACCACAATTTGCCCCGTCATTTTCGGGTGCAGCGAACAGAAGTAGGAATAAGTCCCTGCCTTGGAAAATGTGTAGGAAAACTTCTCGTCCGTGTCGAGAGCCTTCGACTTGAATACTGAATCAGAGCTCACGACAGTGTGCGGAATGTCATCGCGGTTGATCCACGTCACCGTTGTTCCGGCAGCCACTGTGATGGTTGCAGGCCCGAAGCTGAAGTTGTCGATCTTCACCTCGGGGGTTGCCGCCTGCTGCGCGTCGACGCTCCGGCCAACCCCTCCTAGCAGTACCAGTGCAATCATCACCGATCCTGCAAAAGCTATAAGCTCGCGAATGTTTCCTCATCTTCAATTTCCTTTTTTATGGGTAAAGTTTCTTGTAGGGCTTGCGGCTCACGCCAAGGTCGAATCAACCACCGCCAAAGAATGTTTCCCCTTGACGAAGTTCACGTCCGTGATTCCTAAAACGCTTTTCAATTGATCGGCGGGAACCTTCATCGGTCCCGGCGAAGGCGCCTTGCCCGGCTCCGGCTGCGGAAATGCAGTCGACCTGGCGGTATGAAAAGTGACGCTGCCTTCCACCTTCTGCATGATCTGGTGAATGTGCCCGTTCAGCACCGTCACCGATCCAAACTTCTTCAGGTATCCCAACGCTTGCGCGCTATCCTCCGTGCCCCAGCCCCATTCCGGATACACCGACCACAGCGGAATGTGTGCGAACACCACGATCGGCGTGCTGTGCTTGAGATGTTGAACGTCGTCTTCCATCCACTCCAGTTGTTCCTGGCCCAGCGAGCCCAGACCTCCCGCCTTCAAATTCACCACATTGACCAGCCCAATAAAATGCACGCCCTTCTTGTCGAAGCTGTACCAGCCCGCGCCTTTCGCATTCTTCCCGTAGCGCTCGAGATAGGCCTTTCCGTTGCCGTCGTCGAGCATGTCGTGCTCGCCCGGCACATAGAAAACTTCCTTGGCGTTGGCGCTCTTCAGGATCTGGTCAACGTTATCGAACTCTTCCGGCTTGGAAAGGTGGCTGATGTCGCCGGTGTGCAGCAGGAACTCAGGCTGCTGCGCCAGGCCATTGATCTGGGCGATCGCGGTTTTCAGCGTTCCGATCACATCCGTGTTCGCGGGTTTATTGAAGCCCATGTGGCTGTCGCTGATCTGAACGAAAGTGAGATCGCTCGACTTGCCGTACTTTCCAATCACTCTTGGCGAAAGCCTGGGAAACCGGAATTCCGCCACTCATGGTCCACACCAGTCCCGTGCCCGCCCATGCCATGCACTTGAGAAAGCCGCGACGGTCGACGCCATCATCGTGCGATCTGCCAGCAGCTTCGGATCGTCTTGTTTTTGATTCATATACCCTCCTGAGTTTTGCGGTGCTCGCAGCCTATAACTCAAGAAGGCGGATTTTATTCCCGGCAAAATTCAGAGAATTCGCGTTATTTTCTCCGCAAAACGGCAAGTGACGCAGGTCACAGTTCTCTATCGCCGAGAGGGCTAGAATGGCTTCGCATAGAGCCAAGCCGCTCGATGCGGAGGTATACCATGAGAGCTACCGCACCATCGGAGCCCCCATCGTTTTTCTGACCTGTCTGATTTTTATCGCGTGCGGTTCGGCGCCTAACTCGTCCAGCCCTGCCCCTGCCCCGGTAGCCGAGAAAAAGCAACCCGTGCTCTACACCGCCAAGAATTGCTTCTCGCAGATCGCCGGCGTCGCCGCGCGCTGGGCCCCGGACGCGATGCCCGTTCACCTCGAGTCCGGTCTCAACGCCGAGAGCACCGGCCTGGACGGAAAATCCACCATCTGGCACGCCATGTTCGCCTCTCCCAGTCGTGGTACCTGGCGATCTTTCACTTGCTCCGGCAGTCGCCTCAATGACGAGCCGGCGATGGGCGTCACTGACACGGTCGAGAGCGCTTCCTCACCGGAAATGTCCCGCTCAATGTTTCAGTCGCTTCTCTTGATCGTCGATTCCGACAAGGCCTTTGCCACGGCTCAGGAGAACGGCGGGGCAGGCATTTTGAAGAAGAACCCGCAGCAGCCCGTCCTCTATGCCCTCGATTGGGACTCGAAGAACAGGGAACTTGTGTGGTCGATCATGTACGGAACTTCCCACAGCGATTCCAAAGGCATCGGCTTGGTCGACGCCACTTCAGGTAAGTTTCTGCGTGCCGTGAGATAAAAGCCGTCTACGGCGCGTAGCGCTTCGCCATGGGCGCGGTGTGCTGCTGCGCTTATTTTGCGGCGATATTCAGGCGCATTCCTGCTCCGTCTTTACTATGGCTGCCGGCGGGATCGCGTCCGCGCGTTTGACCTCTACCGTTCTCTCTCCCCGCCGGATCAGCACGATCGCTCCAAGAATCGCCACTGTCGCTACCACCACCCGCATCGACAGCGGCTCGTGCGCCAGACCCCATCCCAACAAAACCGCCACGACCGGATTCGCATAGGTATGTGTCGCCACCAAAGCGGGCGGAACCCGTTGCAGCAGCCATATATAAGAAGTGAACGCCACCACCGACCCAAAGATGATCAGATATCCCAGCCCCACCCACGACTTCAAAGAAATGCTTGCCCAGTGCGTTTGTTGAAACTCTCCCAGCAAATCCGGCCGCGATCAGCAACATGGCCCCGCCACAGATTGTCGGCAGCGCCGTTCGCCCCAGCGCGTCCGAAGGCAGCTTCAGTCGCGGCGAAATCACCACTCCTACTGACCACGCCAAAGACCCGAGTAGCACCGCCAGCACTCCCAGCAGGCTCGACCCCTTCACCGACAATTCCGCTCCCATCAACATCGCCACCCCTGCAACGCCAACCGCTAGTCCCAGCGCGCTCACGCGGCTAATCTTCTGCTGTCCCATCATCCAGCCCAACACCAATATGAACATCGGTTCCGTCGCGATCAGCAGCGCCGCCAATCCCGATCCCACATACTGCTCCGCCCAGAACAGCGATCCGTGTCCGATCAGGAAGAAAAATGTTCCCAGTGCGAATCCCGCCATCCATTGTTGCCGCGTCGGACGAAATCCCCGCGCCCACGCCCACGCCATCATGATTGCACCCGCAACCGCCTGCCGCACTCCCACCGTCACCAGCGGAGGAATCGTCTCCACCGCATAGCGGATCGCGAGATACGTCGATCCCCATATCACATAGATCGCCACGAAAGCGAGCGCCAGTTTGATGGCGAGTCCCCGGTCGTGCGTGGGCGCGGCTTTGCGTGGATTGGGCACAATCACAGGTCTCCCTCCAATGTTAATCATCTTTCCGCTGCGAATCATGGCCATAATCTGCGACGATTGATGGAGAAACATGAGATCAGCCCTCCGAAGCGATGTAACCTGCAAAACTTATTTAACAGGTTAATAGCAGACTATAGTTATCGGAGTGTAACTTGTCAATACAGTTTTAATGGTTATATTATGAAACTGAGGACTGCTCTGCTTCGTTATGACGGAAGCTAAATCCGAGGGACGGCATCCGCCGCGCTTTGATCTAATTGCGGGCAACCCCTGCCTCGACTTCGTCAACACCCTCGATGACCGCCACATCAAGCCCAAGGAGCTGCTCGAACACTACAGCGATCTAGCCCGCTTCGGCGAAGACACCGGCCTGCTTGATCCAAGCCAGGCGGATCAACTCGTCAAGCGCGCTTCCAAGTTCCCTGATCGCGCAGAGGCGGCTCTGCGCCGGGCCAAAGAACTGCGCGAGGCCATCCACGATGTTTTTTGGCCGCTCATCAATCACCGCGCCGTGCCCGCCGGAGCGCTCGCCAAACTTAACGCAGAAGCTCGAATAGCCGCAGAGCACTTGCGCCTGGTCCCCATCAACAGGGGTTTCCAGTGGCGCTTCGACGACCTGGACGACTTCGATAGTCTGCTCTGGCAGATTGCCCGTTCGGCGGCCGATCTTCTCGCCTCCGACCATTTGTCCTTCGTCCGGGCCTGTTCCTCCAAAGAATGTGAATGGTTCTTCCTCGATAGCAGCAAGAACCACCACCGCCGCTGGTGCGACATGAAGCGCTGCGGCAACCGTGCTAAAGTCCGCAAGTTCTACGCCAAGCAGAAGGGAGCTTAGGATTTCTCGTGTTTGATCGATGTGCGTGGAGTTCATTCCTGCGCACTCTCTTGGTTGCCTCCTCCCTGGGAAGCGGGGCACGACCCGGATCTTCGATACAATTGGCAATCCATCTGGAGGCTCCTTGTGATCGCTCGTCTGCTTGCTGTCGCTCTGTTAGCCGGTTCAGCCCTTGCCCAAAACACCGTCCACTACACGGCCACCAACGCCAACGTCAAATATCTATTCGCCACGGCTGAGCCCGTCGCGCACCTGAAGTCCGGCGACATTCTCGATACCAACACGCTCGATTGCTTCGGTAATGTCCTCCGCAAGCCCGGTGACACGCTCAGCATGGTCAAAGGTGACAATCCGCTAACCGGACCTTTCTTCGTCGAAGGCGCGGAACCCGGCGACACGCTCGCCGTCAAGATTCTCTCGCTTGATGTCGATGGTGACACCGGCGTGGGCGCCTTCGCTCCCGGCTTCGGCGCGCTCAACGAGACTAACTACACTCCCATGCTGCACGCGCCGCTGCCCGAGCGCATCTGGTACTACCACATCGATCACGCCGCCAACACGGCCACCTTCAAGGCGCTCGATACTGATTTCTCGGTAAAGATTCCCCTACATCCTTTCTTCGGCTGCATCGGCGTAGCTCCTGCCGAGGGCGAGGCGCGCAGCTCGGTCGTTCCCGCCGAATTCGGTGGCAACATGGATTCCCCCGAAGCCAGCGTCGGCAACATGATTTATTTTCCGGTAAACGTGAAGGGCGGCCTCTTCTACATCGGCGACGGCCACGCGGCCATGGGCGACGGCGAAATCGCCGGCTCTGCCATCGAAGTTCCGCTGAAAGCCCGCGTGCAGTTGAGCGTAATCAAGGGCCGCACTATCGCCTGGCCCCAGTTTGAGAACGACGACGCCATCATGACCGTCGGCGCCTACCGTCCCCTCGACGACGCTCTCCGCATCGCCTTCACCGAACTCGTCCACTGGATCCACAAAGACTACGGCCTGTCCGAACTCGACGCCTACGAGCTACTCTCGAAAGTCGCCAAGATTCACCTCAACGAAATGGTCGATCCGAATTATGTGATCGTCGCCTCGATTGAAAAGAAATACTTGCCCCCAAAGAAAAATTGATGCGGCTGTGTTCGTTGCTTTGAAAGGGCGCGACTTCCAGTCGCGCCTTGAGGCCCCCCAATTACAAGAGCAGTTTAGTTTGAGAACTCAACTTTCGAAACGAACGGGAAGGGCACGAGTTTACTCGTGCCGTTAAGTCATTGAAAATCAGCTCGCGCTTCAGCGCCTGAGATGATCTTCTTGCGCTGCTGACGATGCCTCCCGCAAACTGCAGAGCCATCGAAAGTGCTCATCCGGTGTTACCATTTTCTGATCCGAAACCGAGGTCCCCATGGCTGCACCCATTGATACTTCGAGTCAGCTAGCTTGGCCTGAACTCCCGTTCGACGCCTGGCAGGACACCTACTCCACCCTCCACATGTGGACCCAGGTCGTCGGCAAAGTGCGCCTAGCCCTGAGCCCGCGCGTCAATCACTGGTGGGAAGTTCCGCTCTACGTCAACGCACGCGGCCTCACAACTTCGGCCATTCCTTATGGCGACGGAATCTTCGAAGTGCAATTCGATTTCATCGACCACAAGCTCGACCATCCAGACGAGCTGGAATTCATCGAAGAGCATCGCGCTAAGACCGCAGTCGGTCGCCGTTTTCTACTCCGAATTCATGGCCGCCCTGAAGTCGTTGGGAATAGAAGTGAAAATCTGGACCATGCCGGTCGAGATCCCGAATCCGGTGCCCTTCGAGATCGATACTCAGCACGCCTCTTACGATCCAGAGTATGCCCACCGCTTCTGGCAGATCCTGATTCTGTCCGACACCGTGTTCAAGGAATTCCGCGCCGGCTTCATCGGCAAAGATAGTCCAGTCCATTTCTTCTGGGGAAGCTTCGACCTCGCTGTCACTCGCTTCTCCGGCCGGCGCGCTCCTCCAAGACCGGAGGCCGATTCCATCACCCGCGAAGCCTACTCCCACGAAGTGATCAGCGCCGGATTCTGGCCTGGCGGCGGCGAAATCAAAGGTCCAGCTTTCTATGCCTACGCCGCTCCCGAGCCGCCTGGCTTTGCCCAACAAGTCGTGAAGCCGCAAACCGCTTTCTATCATCCACAACTTCACGAGTTTCTCCTGATGTATGACGACGTTCGTCAATCCGCCGTCCCCGCGGGAGACTCTGCTCAGTTTTCTGCAGAGCACCTACGAGGCCGGAGCGAACCTCGCGCACTGGGACCGCAAGGAACTCGAAAGAGATTTGAACTCAAGACTGTGGGAGAGAAATCATGTCAGCCCAATGCAAGCATCTGGATCAAATTAAAATCACCACCACCAACACGCACGTCTGCGAAGAATGCGTAAAGCTCGGCGACACCTGGGTTCACCTGCGCCTGTGCATGGTCTTGCGGGAACGTCGGGCTGTTGCGATTCTTCCAAGAACAAACACGCCACCAAACATTTTCGCCACGTCCACCATCCCGTCATGCGCTCCATCGAGCCCGGAGAAAGATGGATCTGGTGCTACGTGGATGAAGCGATCGTGGGCGAGGTGGACGCTAGCTAGCTCTGATTTAAGTTTTGAAAGGGCATGGCTTCAGCCATGCCGTCAGAACTCGCTTCACAAAAGGCTTTAGCCGCTTAGGATCGGATTTCTAAAACAGATTCTTTTGCTCGCGAACACGTAACCAGAGCTTGATTAGAGATGTTGTTGGAGCGAAAAGGGGGGAAAAAATTGAAAGGGCCGTGACATTGGTTATGCTCTAGCTGCCAACTCCTGCGAGGGAGTCAACCGCGTGGACGCATGTACCGTCACAGCCCCTTGATGCGATCACTGCTTTCACAGTCCCAAACCCCAACTGCCCCTCGCAGAGCCGTCGGTTTTTTCAGGTTTGGCTGCCCAACAAGTTGCCTCGCCGGGCTGATCACTCAGTCTAGTTCGGGTCAGCAAGGTTTATTTCGCTAACCCTTTCGACCGTCGACGCAACCAACATTAACAGAGCGTTCATAAATGTCAACGCAAACAATTGGTGCAAAGCTCGAGTTACAACGCTGTGAAAATCGAACAATGCAACTCGTTGCAGATCGGTCTTTTAGAAGTTCCCAGTTTCAATTCGGATCGGATTTGCACAGAAGATTGCACAATGCACTCCACTCCACAAAAATCTGCCGAAGAACCGAATAATCATCTTGACGCCGCAACATTCTCGGCGCATCTTGCTGAGAGTGGGCCCGCAGTGATGTCAGAACTCGTTGCTTATGTGGACGGTGGTTCCCAGGGAAACCCGGGGCCTTCTGGCATTGGGGTGATCATCGATGGCTGCGCCAGCGGCCCTATCCGCATCGCCAAGTGGATTGGTCACCAGGATAACAACGTCGCCGAATACGTAGCGCTCATGGAAGCCCTCCAGTGTGCCGTCTCCCTCAACGCCAAGGCCCTGCATGTCTATTCCGACTCGGAAGTAGTGGTCCGCCAGATGCGCGGCGAGTACATTTGCCGCAGTTCCCGCCTCTATTCCCTGCATTGGACTTGCCGCAAGCTGGCTCGTGCCCTCAGGTTTTCCATCTCTCATGTCCCGCGCGAAGACAACGCCGAGGCGAATCGCCTGGCGAACAAAGCCGTGCGCCAGCGTCCCGTTTGACTCTCATCCCACCACGTCATCCCGAAGGCCCGCGTTTTTCCCGGCGGGACGAGGGATCTCATCGAGTAATAACTGACCCACTTCCAATTAGCGTTGGGCTGAATCGCAAACTGAGGCCCCTTGAGCCCATGTGGTAATTGCCAACGCCTGACGCCTCGCTCTAGGTACTTTCGTGCTACCCGATTCTTGACACCATGCCCTCTCCGAGCGAGACTCCAATTAACGCATCCTGAAAATTGGGAAGGTGAGTCCTGGCAAGGCCGATCGCGCCTCGTCTTCCTCGACTCCAGAGCGATTGCAACGCGCGCCATGGATCATTACTCAATACTCGACCAGAGTTCTTCATCGCCTGCGATGGAGGAAGACATGCCGGGCACCAATGCCAGCGGATCCGCGATCTCGAGCGTTTCGGCCGCGATCGCCGCCGCTAATTCTCTTCTGCCAAACCCTTCGGAAGCCGGGCTGCGCTTCCCGGCAGAAGATGCCGGCCACTCTCTCGCCGAAATAGCTCAGGCCGATCTTGATGCCGCTCTCCAACTCCTCGCCGAGCGCGCGCAGTACATTACTGGAGCCAGCGGAGCCGCCATCGCCCTGCGCCGCGGCGAACGCAACGACATGCAATGCCGCGCCAGCGCCGGTTCCAACGCCCCGGAACTGGGTGCATTGCTCTCCATGGAATTTGGACTATCTGGTGAGAGCGTGCGCACCCGCCAGCTTCTGCGCTGCGATGATGCCGAACGCGATCCTCGCGTCAATCGCGACATCTGCCGCGAGCTCGGAATCGCTTCTGTCGTAGTCATGCCTGTCGTCAGCGACGACCGAGTGCTCGGAGTCTTCGAACTTCTTTCCGGTAAGCCTCGCGCCTTTGATGAGCGCGATCTGTCCGCTCTCCTGCGACTCGCTGAGATGGTGGAAACTGCCGTGAAGCACGCCAAGGTCGCGCAACCTGTGTCCGCGCTTCCGGAAATTCCACAGAGTCAGCCACCAAACAATGAGGTCGCGCCCAAAGCTGCGCAGCCGGAATTGAACGCGTCTCGATTGACTCCGGCGAAGCTGGATCCAGTCCCCGCGCCTTCGGCGCCAGTCCCCGTGGCTCAGCATCCGCCAGAACCAGAGGCCGCGGCAGCTCCCAGGAAGCCTCTGCTCTGGTCGGCAGCCATGCGGGCTCAAACCACCTCACTGGTAACGGAGAGTCCTTCAACCCTGGCGGTTCCTCCCGCTCTGAGAAATTTGCAGAAGTGCCAGGCCTGCGGCTTTCCCGTCTCCCAAGGCCGAACGTTCTGTGTCGATTGCGAAGAGAAGCAATGGCGCGGACAGCGCCTCCCGCAGCCCGAAGTGAGTTCAGAGAACGACCCAGTCCCGCCACCCGATGCGAAAGCGGCCGTAGCAGTTCAGGAAGTGCGGGCAACTTTCGTTGAGGATTTCCCCGCGGTTCAAATCCCCATCCAAGTTTCGCCAGAGAGAGTCTCGCCAGATATCGCCGAATCAGCTCCTGCCGTCGAACTGTCCCTCCGTGAGACGCCTCAGCAATCCGCGCCTCCGACAGTCGAGATTCCTGCCCAGGAAGTGGTCGCACAGCCGGTTTTGGATCTGCCGTCCAAAACGCTCAGCGCAGAAGACTCCACGCTATTTCTCTCGTCTTCTCAATCCGAATCGTGGTTCGCCGCCAACAAATATATCCTCGGCGTCCTCGTGGTAGTCGCCATCGTCCTAGCCGCCATCGCCTGGCTCCGCTGATTCACCTTCAAACTGCCTGCGCAACCGTGGAAGAGCGGCGCTTCAGTCGTCCGGATTTTGGGTGGCGCCAGCGCTTTCAGCAGCCTGCGCAAGCGAAGTCGAAGGACGCGTAAGCCTAAAACGGATTGGGCTTTAGCCCCTGAGCGATTGCCGCAACCTTTTTGTCCGATTCTCCCGCCCGCAACCAATTACAATTCCTCTCCTGACTTCGAACTCATATCCGGGAGGTCCAGTGCCGATATCGCCGAACAAAAGCGCTGCGGGGCGAATCTTTTTCCTGTTCTTTCTTTTGACCACACTTGCCCCTGCCCAAACCGCCGAGCAGCGCACCGCCCGTTACCTCGACTCTGTTCGCAAGCAGCCCGGACTGCTTCTGGCCTTCCTGCGTGACCTGCCCAAAGGTGGAGATCTCCACAACCATCTCGACGGTGCCATTTACGCTGAGGACTTCATCGATTTCGCCGCCTCCGGTAACCTATGCGTGGACCGTACATCCTCCCGCTTGCTTCCTCCTCCCTGCGACACCTGCGAAAGCTATACCTCTAAACCCGCGGCCCGCTGCGCTTATCTCGATCACGTCCTCTACGGCCAGATGATCGATGCCTGGTCGATGCGCAACTGGAAGCCGGGCGATGAATCCGGTCACGATCATTTCTTCGCCACCTTCGACAAGTTCGGTCTGGCCTCGCACACCCACGTGGCGGAAGGAATCGCCGCCGCCACCAACCGTGCCGGAATGGACAATCTGCAGTATGTCGAGTTCATGCACACCGCCGACGCCGGTGGCGCGGCGCTACTTGCAGGAAAAGTCGATTGGAATCCGGATTACGCCAAAATGCGCGACGCGCTGCTCGCCGCAGGAATGAAAAACGTAGCGGCAGAAACCAGCAAACGCCTCGCCGCTGACGACGCCCGCGCCAGAGAAATTCTCAAGTGCGGAACCCCGGACGCCGCTCCGGGCTGCTCCGTCACCGTTCGCTATCTTTACCAGGTCTTGCGCGGACTGCGCCCCGAAATCGTCTTCGCCCAGATTCTGCTCGGCTTCGAACTCGCGTCCTCTGATCCCCGGTTCGTCGGCCTGAATCTCGTCATGCCCGAAGATTGGTACGTCCCCATTCACGACTTCAACCAGCACATGGCCATGGTCGACTACATGCACAGCGTCTACCCCAAAGTCCACATCGCGTTGCATGCCGGAGAACTAGCCATGGGCCTCGTTCCGCCGGAGGATCTCACGTTCCACATACACGCCTCGGTCGAGCGTGGCCACGCCGAGCGCATCGGGCACGGCGTTTCCGTAATGAACGAAAAAGATCCCATCGCCCTGCTCCACGAAATGGCGGAGCGCAACGTGCTCGTCGAAATCGCCCTGACCTCCAACGATCTGATCCTCGGTGTCAGCGGCGACGATCATCCGCTCCCGATTTATATGAAGTACGGCGTCCCCGTAGCGCTGGCGAGCGACGACGAAGGCGTCTCCCGCTCCGACATGACACACGAATACCTGCGCGCGGTAGAAACGTACCGCCTATCCTACGCGGACCTCAAACGCATGGCCCGCCAGAGTCTGGAGCACAGCTTCCTCCCGGGCCAAGGCCTCTGGACTGACACAAAATTGGTATTTCGTATCGTCCCAGCCTGCGCCGGATACATGCAAGGTTCAGACAAACCCTCCGCGGCCTGCGAAGATTTCCTAAGCAAGAACGAACGTGCCCGCGAACAGTGGAAACTGGAATCCGAATTCGCCAAGTTCGAGAAAAAATACTAGAGGGCTGAATAATTTTGAAAGGGCACAGCTTCACCCGCGCTGCACAGTCCCGATTTTGGGTGGCGCAGCGCTTCTAGCGCTGCGATTAATGCTGTCGCGGGACCGAGGGCTTTAGCCCCTGAGGTATGTTAGCCAGCTGACATGAACGATCAATTCTCGCTAGCCGAAACTGCCGCCCAATCCATCCAGCAGCGAACTCCCCTGCGCCCTCGCATTGGCCTCGTCCTCGGCTCCGGCCTCGGCGGCTTTGCCGACTCCCTCACCGACGCAACAAAAATCCCTTTTGCCGAGATCCCCGCCTTCCCGCGCTCTACCGCCATCGGACACGCCGGACAATTAGTAATCGGCAAGTCCGTCGCCGTCCCTGTGGCGGTGATGCAAGGCCGAGTCCACCTCTACGAAGGGTATTCCCCGCAGCAAGTCGCCTTCCCCATGCGCGTCTTCGGACGCATGGGCATCCGCTCCGTCATCCTCACTAACGCCGCTGGCGGTATCAATCTCAACTATCAGCAAGGCGCGCTGGTCCTAATCCGCGACCACATCAACCTGCAGGGAACCAGTCCCCTGGTCGGCCCCAACGACGACCGATTCGGCGTCCGTTTTCCCGACCTGAGCCACGCCTATGCCAAAGACTATCGCGCGATTGCTCGCGACGAAGCCGCCAAACTCGGAATGACTCTCCACGAAGGCGTCTACGCCGCGCTGCTCGGCCCCAGCTACGAAACCCCCGCCGAAATTAACTATCTCCGCATCATCGGCGCCGATCTCGTGGGCATGTCGACCGCCTTCGAAGTGATCGCCGCCCGTCACATGGGAATCAAAGTCCTCGCCATCTCCTGCGTCACCAACATGGCCTCCGGAATCCTCGACCAGCCCCTCTCCCACCAGGAGGTTATGGAAACCGGCGAGCGCGTCAAGTCCAGCTTCGAAGCCCTCCTGCGCGCCGTCCTGCCCCGCCTGGCGCAGCAGCTTACAGGAGAGTGATCGGATGCACCAAAACGTTTGTCATTCCGAGCGCCGTTTTTTGGCGCGAGGAATCTCTGCAATCGGCACGACTCCGGGCTCATTTCGCCCGCGGAATCCACAATTCCACCGGCGGCTTCACCCCATACACCGCCGCAAAACTCCCCTGATTCACCGCCAACGCAAACCGTCCCCGCGAGTCGATATATAAAAGAGGTTGTCCCACCGGCACATCGCTAAAGGTCCGAACAAACTTGATCTTCACCTCTTTGTCCCCGATCTTCACCGGAACCTCCTGCCCCCGCTGGTAACCGAGCTTCAGAAAACCCTCAGCATCCACGTTCGTCACTAGATTCCCGAACGGACCATCCGTCGCAATCACTTCCCCCGAAACTCCGCGATCGTCCACTCGCTCCGCCTTCAACTCCAGCCGCACCAGCGACCCCACCGCCATCTCCGGACCAGCCTTCGTCCAATCGTCGCCCCGCGCCACGTGTGCACCCGCCGGAGAAAAAATGTCGCGCCCATGAAACGTCGACGACATCTTCGTGCCAATCATCCAATCCGGATTCGTAATCTCATGCACGCCCTCGATCCCGTCGCGCTGCTCCACCAGCGTCAGCAACCCATTATCCGGCAGCACAAAATATTGCCCGCGTTTCGACTTGGCAACAATCGCCTTGCGCGTGCTGCCCACCGTCGGATCGATCACCACGACAAACACCGTCCCCGCCGGAAAATACGGCGTCGCCCCATCCAAAAAGCGCGCCCCATCGAGAATAGAAAACGGCGTCACCTCGTGCGTGAGATCGACAATCCGCACCTCCGGCGTGATCGAATACATCACGCCCTTGCACAGGGCCACCGAATCATCCACCACCCCAAAGTCGGTCATGAAAACGATCGTCTGCGGATATTTTCCCGTCTGCGCCGCGCCCAACACCGTAGGCAGAAGCGTTGCCGTCAGGAGGACAATCCCGAAAACCCGGCTTACCGTCCTCGCCCTGAGATTTAGCTTTGAAAGAGCGCGACTTTCAGTCGCGCCGTAAATTCTCGTCATAGTTAACCGCGACTTTAGTCGCATGTCCCTCCTTCAACGTACCTTGGTCTGCCAGAATACTGGCATTGCGCCAAGGCGGCAAATTCCCTTCGGCGTCTATAATGTCCTGACAATTCATTGCTCGACCGCAAGGAGATCTTCATGCCGCAAGCAATCCCCGAAAAATATCGCGATCTTTTCCAGAAGCGCGCTTTCGCCAGCCTCGCCACGCTCATGCCCGACGGCCGTCCGCAAGTTACGCCCGTCTGGTGTGATTACGACGGCGAACACGTCATCTTCAACTCCGCCAAAGGCCGTCAAAAAGATAAGAATGTCCGCCGCGACCCGCGCGTCTCCCTCGCCATCATCGATCCCGAAAATCCTTACCGCTATATCGAAATCCGCGGACGCGTGGTCGAGATCACGGAAGACGGCGCCAGCGCCCACATCGACAAGATGGCCAAGAAATATCTCGGTGTCGATAAATATCCCTACGGCCAGCCCGGCGAAGTCCGCGTGATCTACAAAATCAAACCCGAGCACACCCAGGTCATGGGCTAGAGCCTTTCGCACGCTCACCGGCGTGTACAGTACCGTGGAAGAGCGGCGCTTCAGCGCCGCGTTAGCATGCTCATTTGATCAGGGCTTTAGCCCCTGGCAAGGATACTCACATTCGCACTTGCAACCTCTGCTTCCTCGGCTTCGGCAACGTCAACCGCACGCTAGCCCAACTCCTGCATGACCGCCAATCCGAACTCCGCTCCCGTCACGGAATCACTTACCGCATCACCGGCATCGCCAGCCGCCGTCAAGGCTGGATCGCGAATCCCGAAGGCATAGATGCTCATGGAGCCGCGGACGCCTCGTCCGCGAGATCGGAAAAATCTGATCACACGCCATCCAATGTTCAAGACTGGCTGAAAGCAGCCCACGCGGACGTCCTCTTCGAAGCCACCTCTCTCAACGTCGAAACCGGCCAGCCCGCCGTCGACCACATCCGCGCCGCCCTCGATCATGGAGCCCACGCCATCACCGCCAATAAAGGACCCATCGTCCACGCCTACCGCGAGCTCCGCGATCTGGCCGCCGCCCAAGGCAAGCGCTTCCTCTTCGAATCCACCGTCATGGACGGCGTCCCCATCTTCTCTTTTTTCGACCAGCTCCCCGTCATCCACCTGCAGGGTTTTCACGGCATCCTGAATTCCACCACAAACGTGATCCTCACCGGCATGGAAGAAGGCCTGACCTTTGATGAATCCCTAAAGAAAGCCCAATCCCTAGGCATCGCCGAAACCGACGCCACCCACGACATCGACGGCTGGGACGCCGCTGTAAAAACCGCGGCCCTAATCACGGTCCTGATGGATGCACCAATCCATCTAGAAGAAATCCAGAGGGAAGGAATTTGCAACCTGAGCGCCGAAGCCGTGCAGGCCGCAAAAAAAGCAGGCCGTCCCTACAAACTAATCTGCCGCGCAAAAAAAACAAAAACAGAGAAGGGAATCGAAGCGACCGTCCGCCCCGAACAAATCCCGCTAACCGATCCCATGTCCCAAATCGCCGGCAGCTCGTCCTACATCTATTTCGAAACCGACATCTTCCCCGGCCTAGCCCTCACCGAAGAAAATCCCGGCCTCTACGCAACTGCCTACGGCATGCTGGCGGATTTAGTTACAGCCGTGGGAAGATAACGGATGACAACTATGCCAACCACTGAAAGCGCCCTCGCCACTGCCCTCGACGTTCAATGGGCCCGCGCCCAATTCCCCTCACTCGCCCAAACCGTAAACGACCACCCCGCCGTCTTCCTCGATGGCCCCGGCGGCACGCAAGTCCCGCAGCGCGTCATCGACGCTATCTCCAACTACCTGCGCCGCGACAACGCCAACACCTGCGGAGCCTACGCCACCAGTCGCCACACCGACGTCATGCTCGCCGATGCCCGCGCCGCCATGGCTGACTTCCTCCATTGCGCCGCCGACGAAATTGTCTTCGGCCCCAACATGACCACCCTCACCTACATGATGTCCCGCGCCATCGGACGCGACCTCGGCCCCGGCGACGAAATCCTGGTCACCCGCCTCGATCACGATGCCAACGTGTCCCCCTGGCTCGCGCTAGAAGAAAAAGGTGTGACGATCCGCTGGGCCGAAATTCACAAGAATGATTGCACGCTAGATGTCGAGGACCTCGCCGCGAAGCTCAACTCGAAAACCAAACTGGTCGCTATCGGCTACGCCTCAAACGCGGTAGGCACAATCAACCCAGTAAAAGAAATCGTCCGCCTCGCCCACGCCGCCGGCGCTCTCGCCTATGTCGACGCCGTCCACTATAGCCCGCACGGCCTCATCGACGTGCAAGATCTCGATTGCGACTTCCTGGTCTGCTCCAGCTACAAATTTTTCGGCCCGCACATGGGTGTGCTCTTCGGAAAGCGCGAGCATCTCGCACGCCTGCGTCCCTACAAAGTTCGCCCTCTGACCGACGCCGTCCCCAACCGCTGGGAGTGGGGCACCCTCAACCACGAATGCATCGCCGGCATCACCGCCTGCGTCGACTACCTCGCCGACCTCGGCCGTCGCCATCAGCCTCAAGCATCTGACCGCCGCGCCGCCATCGTCGCCGCCTTCGAGTCCATCCACCGCCACGAGCGCAGTTTAATGGAACGCCTCATCTCCGGCATCTCCGAAATTCCCCAACTGAAGATCTACGGCATCACCGATCCCTCATGCTTCGATTGGCGCTGCCCCACGCTCGCGGTCCGCGTCGTCAATCAGAACGAAAACCAAACCCCGCTCGCCCTCGCCACGAAACTCGGCGATCAAGGCTTCTTCACCTGGGATGGAAACTACTACGCTCTCAACCTAACCGAGCAACTCGACGTGGAAAAATCCGGCGGCTTCCTCCGCATCGGCCTCGTCCACTACAACACCCCAGGAGAAGTCGATCGCCTGCTCGAAGCGCTCCCCCAAATCGTCGAATCGTAGTCCCAACCGCGCGACTAGAATCGTGACGCGCAGCCCACTGCGTCAAACGAGCTTTAGTCTGGAAGGACACGACGTTCGTGGAGTGAGGGATGGGTGCTACTTTTGACGTTGTCAGGGAAGGGCACGACTTTCAGTCGTGCCGATCAGAGCCGGAAAGAGGAGAAGAACTTTGGCCCCTGAAGGACGTCACACCGGTCTATGGAAGCAGGAGACGCTTCTCCCCTACGGCCAGCGCTTCGCGGTATCGTCCCATCCGGCTGCCCGCACCGGCTGTGCCGCCGCAACCACCGGGGGTGATGGGATGCGGATTGGCTGCTGCGGCCCATTCACCGCGGTGGCCAAAGCCGGTTTCCCGATGTCGGAGCTAACTTCTTTTTCCTCGGACAGCAAGGGAGCCACCAGCCGCAGCGCTTCAACTTCTTTCTCCAGCCGGGTCAACTCCATTTCCTTCTGCCTCAGAACCTCATAAACATTCTTCATAACCTTGGGTACCTGCGAGTTTTGCGATATTTGCAGCTTTTCTCGAACTTTAGCAGAGTTACCTGCATTGTCAAGCCATTAAACGCTGGCGATTTTACAACCTGAACCCCTCCCACCTTCCCTGCCCGAATCCACGAAATCCATTGTCCGGCGCGGCTTTCACCCGATATTCACAGACCCGTCACAGTCGCAAAACCCTGCAACTCTTCGCCGCACTCCTCTCCCGCGTTGCGAAAACTACGCTGGTGGCGGCCTGACCGCAAATCGTCTTCCCAAATGCACAAAATCCTGTCACCCGCCTGTGGACGACCTGCACTCCTCTGAAAACACACGAGATAAACTAGCGCTCTTTTCATTGACTCAAATTTTAAAAGGAGTACAACAGAATCGTTCTTTGACAGTTTCTTAAGTTTTTCCGGTTGGTGCAGCGTCCGGGGCTCAAGCTCAGTCACTCTCCACACTGCAAAGTGAGGAGGGAAGGCGAGTAAGGGTCTATAGCAAAGCGCTGGTCGAGGAGAACGAGAAACCCAGTCGAAGGCAGGATAGAGTTCCGAGGCGTTGAGTAGGTTTATCCGGTTGGCGGTGAGCCCGGAGCCCGAGCGAAGATCGCAGGCAGCGCGCCCGCAAGGGAAGCAGCACAGCAGGTCAAGCAAGGGTCTAACGCGAGCTACTGGCCGAGACGAATGGACTCAACACCACCTCGGAACTCTTAATTTTTGGGAGGACGTTTCCGACTTGCCAGTTAAAACCTCGTTAACGGGTTTGGGTGGGGAACAGTCTCGCTCATGCTATGTCTTGGTATAGGTCTTGGGTAGGGTAAGGTCTTGGGTAGGGCACGGCTTCAGCCGTGTCATCCGGCTTGGCCAAGATGTGGGCTTTAGCGCCTGAAGGTGCTGCGGTTTACTCCTTCGTTCGGAAGCTTACGCTTTTTTCCTCGAAACGATCACCCACACCGTCCCGCGCCCATCGCAGTACCGGCAACGCTCCTGCCCCAACGATTTCCCCGTTCCCCGGCACTCCAGGCAGTTCGCCACAATGTGAAGTTCCTGTTGCGAACTGTCCGGCAGCTTGGCCGGGTCTTTAAATGTTTCGGCATGATGGTAATCGCGCAGCCAGAAGACCAGTTTGCCTTCAAGGTTCTCACGCTCTTTGGTGCCCAGTTGCACACAGCGCCCCGCCCACCACTCCGGAATGCAGCCGTAGCAAATCAATTCGCCACCGTTATCGAACAGGGCGCCCGGCTCAGTTCGGCGAAGAAACTTCTTACAGCACGAACACGGACTAACTCCAAGTAAGCCCAGAGCGTCCCTCAGTCGATCAAGTTCCAGCGCTTGGCGCGCCAAGATTTCTTCTACATCAGTCTCGAGTTTATCGGGCATCGGTTGGTTCCTGAAGCAAACAGTATCGTCAGAATATACCCATCTCGCCCGGAAGGTCAGCATTTGCAATCACACATCTCGATCGACACCGGATTGTAATCCTTCCACGAAACCAGAACGTAGAAGCCAGAAACTGCGAACTGACAACTGAGAACTCAGGCCTGCTCCTAATCCACATGCTCGCCCATTTCGAACACTCCTCCGAGCATGGGCAGCACATCCCGTTCCCCGGCAACCCACACATAAATCGTCGGCAGCAGAAAGATGCTCATGACAAGATCGCGAAATCAATCCGCCCACAATCACGATCGCGAACGGCCGCTGCGAATCGGATCCGATCGCGTGCGACAGCGCTGCCGGCAGCAATCCCAAGGTCGCCACCAGCATCGTCATCATGATCGGACGCAGTCTCAACACTGCGCCTTCCACCGCCGCATCCTCGATCGTGAATCGCCGCGCTCGCAAGCTGGTTGATGTACTCCAGCATGATCACTCCCGTTTGCACCGACACGCCGAACAGCGCCAGAAACCCCACGCCCGAGGAAACGCTGAAATTGGTGCCCGTAATCAGCAGCGCCAGCAGACCCGCCAATGCGGTGCGATCGCAACGTTCACCATAATCAGCAGCGCCCACTTGAGACGACTTGAACATCGTATAAAGGATGAATAAAGATGATCAGAATCGTGATCGGCAGCACGATTAGCAGCCGCGCGTTCGCTCTCTTCTGGCTCGCGTATTCGCCCTCCCAACCGAAAGCTGTACCCGAGTGGGCAGTTTCACCTGCTCATTGACCTTCTTCATCGCCTCTTCCACCGTGCTCCCCAGGTCGCGCCCGCGCACGCTGTACTTGATGGCAACATAACGCTGGTTGCCTTCGCGATAGATTTCGGAACCGCCGTCCGCTTCGGTGATCTTGCACAGCTGCGCCAGAGATACGCGCTCTCCGCTCGGGGATAGCAATCGAATGTTCTCGATCGCCTCCTGCGTGTCGCGATATTGCGGCAGATACCGCAACGTAAGGTCGTACCGCGCTTCGCCCTTGAGCACCTGCGTCAGTGCATTTCCGCCCACCGCCGTCTGGATCGCATCTTGCACATCGGCCACGTTGATCTGGTATCGCGCCGCCGCCGCCCGGTCTACCGTCACATTCAGATTCGGTTGGCCCAGCACGCGGAACACTCCCAGATCCTCAATGCCCTTGATCTCCGCACATGCACATTGACAATCTCGATCGCTCTTTTCCTCCAGCACCTTAAGATCATCGCCGAAAACTTTGGTGGCCAGCGCGCCCTTTACTCCGCTGACCGCCTCTTCCATGTTGTCTTCAATCGGCTGGGAAAATCCCCACACCGCGCCCGGAATCTTGTCCAGTTCGCGTTGCATGGCCGCAATCAATTCGTCTTTGTCCTCGTGAAACACCGGCCGCCATTCTTCTTTCGGCTTGAGGTCAACGAAGAATTCGGTATTAAAAAAACCCGTCGTATCTGTTCCATCATCCGGCCGCCCGGTTTGGCTGGTGCACTGCGGAACCTCCGGAAAAGAACAAAGGATCACTCGCGCTTGATTCGCTACCCGTATGCCCTCGTCCGGCCCGGTGCTGGGTGCCAGCGTGCCTCGCACCCAAAGCGCGCCTTCATCCAGGTGAGGCAGAAATTCCGAGCCGATGGCGCCGCTGAAGAGCCAGATAAAGTCGCCATGACCAGCCATAATCAGGACCACGCCGATCGTGACCGCCCGATGGCGAATCGCCCACCTCACCGCAACCCGATAGCGCTCGATCAGAAAATCCATGATCGGATTGCGCCACTCGGTTGCTCCCTTCGCGAAGGCAAAACTTGCCAGCACCGGCGCAATCAAAATCGAGAACAGCAACGCCCCCAGCAGCGCAAATGCCACCGTCCACGCCATGGGATGAAACAGCCGCCCCTCCACCCGCTGCAGCGTGAAGATCGGCAGATACGCCGTAATAATGATGGCGATCGCATAAAACACCGGCCGCTGCACTTCGTGCGACGCCTCGCTGATTTTTTCGCTCGGAGTCTTATCGTTCCCGTTCTTGTGTCCCAAATGGCGCACGATGTTTTCCACCATCACTACCGCGCCATCCACCACCATGCCAAAATCCAGCGCGCCCAGTGACAGCAGGTTCGCCGGAATATGCCGCAAGTCCAAACAGATCGAGGCAAACAGCAGTGAAAACGGAATCGTCGCCGCCACAATGAGCGCGCCCCGGATATTGCCCAGAAACAAAAACAGGATGATCGATACCAGAATCATTCCTTCCGTCAGATTATGCAGCACCGTATGTGCTGGTGAAGTGAACCAGATCGCTGCGATCGATAAACGGAACGATCTTTCACACCGGCGAGGAGAATATGATCGTTCAGTTCCGCCACTTTCTCGTGAATCCCTTGCAGCGCCGTATCCGCAGCCGCGCCTTTCCGCAGCAGCACGATGCCTGACACCACATCGTCGTTATCAATAATCTTTCCGTCTTCCCGGTGAATCGCTTTGGCAAACTGCCCCAGCCGTATCTTCGGACCCTGCGACACCACCGCAATATCCTTGATCCGAAGCGGAGTCCCATTCTTAGTCAGGATGACTGTCTCGGCAATATCCTGCGATCGGTCGACCAGTCCCACCTCGCGCACGTTGATCTGTTGCAACCCCTCCTGTATGAAGCTGCCGCCTGCATTGGTATTGTTGTTGGTGAGTTGCTGCTCGATCTGCGCCAGGCTCAGCCCGTACGAAATGAGTTTGTTCGGATCGACGCGTACCTGATATTCGCGCGTAGGTCCACCGAAACTGGCGACGTCGACGATATCCGGCACAGCCTTGAAATTCTTTTCGATGACCCAATCTTCCAGAGACTTCAACTCCATCGGGTCGTATGCCGGGTTCGTGCTCCGCAGCGTGAAGAAATAAATCTGTCCGACCGGGCTCCAGTCCGTCCCCATCTGCGGCACCACATTCGGCGGCAGCGTCACCTGGCTTAGCCGCTCCAGCACCCGTTCCCGGTTCCAGTCGTTGTCCGATTCGTCGTCAAAGATCAATTTCAGGTCGGAGAGTCCGAACAGCGAGAAAGATCGCAGGTGTACGACGTGTGGAATCCCGTTCATCACGATTTCGAGCGGAATCGTAACTTGCTGCTCGATCTGCTCCGCCGAGATTCCCGGCCACTGCGTGATCACTTCCACGTAGTTGTCCGCCACGTCGGGGTAAGCCTCAATCGGAAGATCACGGAACGCGACAATGCCGCTGGCGAAAAGGATGATTGCGAACGCCAGCACCAGCAAGCGGTTATTGAGAGCAAAGTCAACGACCTTCCGAATCATCTATTGCTCCACCGTGTTTTGCAGCTGCAGCGCGTTCGAAACCACCTGATCTCCCGGCTTCATTCCGGAAACCACCGCTTGCATATTGTTGGGCAGCATCTTTCCTGTAACCACTTCCCGGCGTTTGAAGTGTCCCGCGCCCAGCGGTGCATACACCCACTCGCGGTCATGCAGGTGCAGAATCGCAGTCGTCGGAATCGCCGCATACGTTTCAGCGTGTTTGCCATAGAAAGTCGCCGTAACAAACATCCCCACCCGCATGATCCCTGGGTTGGGCACTTCGATTCGCACCTTCGCCGTCCGGATATTGGGATCGAGCACGGGCAGGATGTTGTCGATCCGTCCCTTGAACACCTGATTCGGATATGCATTCAAGTGGATATCGGCGTACTCGTCCACGTGCACCGCGTCTAGGTCATTCTCATAAACGTCGCAGATGATCCACACATACGTTAGATCGGAGATCGTGAAAGGATTCGGCGAGCCCAGCCCTTGCACGCCAGACGCATTCGTAACCTGCTGGTCGGTAATAATGCCCGAGGTCGGAGCCACGATATCGACAATGCCCGAAGGATGGTCTTTATCGATGCCGAGAAGCCGCAATTGCTCGGTCGCGGCATTCAGGTCAGCTTTCGCATCCCCTTCTGCGTCATCCGCTTGTTCCAGCGCGCTCTTGGCGATCGCGCCCTTTTCATAAAGAATCTGGGCGCGCTCCAGTTGGATTCGCGCCAACCGTTCATCATTCACCGCCTTTACGTAGGTCTGGTAAGCACCGGAAACATCGTTGCTCTGCACTCGCAGCAGCAGTTGTCCCTTCTTCACGACATCGCCAAGCCTGGCCTTGATCTCCACCACTCGCCCGGAGGCCAGCGAAATCACCGGCACAGCCCGCGCAATATCGGGTTGCACCACACCGGTCACGTTCAGAGCCGGCGCCGCTTTATACTCGACCGCCGTTGCCAGCGGAAATAGCTCCGGATGATCGACCTTGAAATTGTTTGCGTCCAGATCCGCCTGCACGTTCGCCGGAGGTGGCGCCTCGGCCTTCGGGTCCGCCTTGCCTTCATTGCATCCTGAAACCGCCAATGCCAGAGTCAGGCACAATCCAATACCTGCATAACGAGCCGTAGGCGGAGAGATTCTGCCCGCGCCCCTGCAACCGCTGCCCGCGACGCTTGGAAAGGGTGCGGCTTCCAGCCACGCCGCGCGCAACATAGATTGAGCTGCGGCTTTAGCCGCTGCGGAGAATTTCCGCAGCCTCTTGAAGTATCGCTTTTTCATTGCATGACCTCTTTGCCCACGGCCTGATTCAACTGCGCTGCCGCCGTCAAATACGAGCCGACCAGGTTCACATAGTTCAACTGCACGCTGCGGTACTCCGCTTGGGCGTTGAGAAAGTCCAGCAGCGACGCACCGCCATGTTGATACGAGAATGTAATTGTGTCCCGCACTCGCACCGCCTGCTGCAGGTACTTGGCCTTGTAAGGCCGCAGTAGAACCAGATTGCTCGCGACCGTGGCGTAGCCGGTGTCCACGTCACTGAACACTTGCGCTTCTGCCGCGTCGCGCAATTTTTCATTGCGCGTAACATCTAGTTTCGTGCGCAGCTTCTCCCCCTGGTTGCGATCAAAAATGCGGAACGGAATGCTGACACTGCCGCCAATCGTATTTGTGGCAAACGGGTTATTGGTGGACGAATTGTGCGTGAACCATGCGCTCCAGGTGGGATCCGTTGAGCCGTTCGCCACCGCCAGTTTGTAGTCGGTGTGAGCCTTATCTACGGCTTCGACGGCGGCCTTCAAGTCCGGCCGCGTGTCCAGAGCGATCTTGCGGAACTCCTCTCGCGGCATGAGTTCCTCGTTGAAATCGAACACCCCGACAACGTCAACTTGGTCGATCGGCATTCGTGAATTCAGCAGCGTGAGCAGTTGGATCTTCGCCGTCTCCAGATTTTCCTCCGCCGCCTGCAAGTCCGATTCATACTGCACGCGCTGAAGCTCCAACCGGTCGAGATCGATTTGCGCGATGTCGCCGGCCTGGAAGCGAACTCTGCTGATATCGAGCACCTTGTCGTAGTAGTCCAGATCGTCTTTGGCCAACTGCAGCACCGCTTTTGCCTGCAGCGTCGAGACAAACGCGCTACGCAAGTTGAACAGCATCGTTCTTTCCATGTCCGCATGGCTCGATTCGGCGATCAGGGTCCCCTTTTGGGCGCTCTCCAGGCGCAACTGCCGCTTGTGCTGCCGTTCCTGCAGAAAGCTAATCCCGGGGGTTTCAAAAGTCCCCGCGAACGGTCGCCAGACGCCCTTATTGGGAACCACTTGGGTTCCATCCACCGACAGGCTGAGCGTCGGGTTTGGACGCAGAAACGCCGTAATCTCCTGCGCCTTCGATTCGTCGATATTCAACTTGTCTGCCAGCAGCGTGGGATTGTTCAGTTCAAACCGCTCCTTCACCTGCTCCCATGTCCAAGTCTGAGGCGGAACCTGCGGCATCGTTTGGGCCGCCTGAGGTGCCGCCTGCGCCGCGGCCAGGACCGTGGCACAACCCAGCACGATCAGTGCGCCACAACTCCTCCGCAATTTGCTTCGCATCAATGACTCCACAAATACTTCCCGATCTTCTAAGGCTCGGCAGAAATGCAATTTCATTGTGTTTCCGGGGACCAGGCCGCTCAACCGCTACGCCCGATAATGAGTATCCAGGCTCTTTCGTAAGGATTCTCTAAAGATAGGAATCCTCGCTGCGGATTTATTGCTACATCCAATCAGCGGTTTACGAATGATGATTTAAGCAGGATTTGACAAACTACCCGAGGAAGGAACGCGGAGGGGCGCGCCCTGCGCGTAAAACACCAAACACCGCCCGTGGAGCCAAACACCGTACACAAACTTCAAGCCTCCCGGCTTCGGGCGCGGGCTCGATCACAGCCGTCCCCACCAATGCCGGAGATCCCTGCAACCGGTTGACCCATCCCGAATGCCTTTCGCTCGCGGCCTGGCGTACCGCGCGCTTGTTCGTGGCCGATTCTTCCATCTCGGCACGCATTGCGTGCAGATCATCCGTGGCTGAGATCACCGGGAACAGCAGCACCACGGCGCATCCCAGCGCCAGCAGGCACTGCAGCGCCGTCACTCTGTGCGCCGCCCGCGCTCTCGCGCCTCGCCGCCAGAGCCAATATGCCGGCAACAGCAGCAACAACCACGCCAGGTTAAGCAGCAGTTCCATTCGAGAATATTCCGACTATAACGCGGCACCTAAGTTTTTCAGAAACCACACATTCAAGTCAACGTGACCGTCGTACCAGCAACTCCCAAGTGATGAGTGATGGGTGTTCCGTATCCAGTAAAAAATGACTCTTCGCCCGCAACCGACCACTAACCACTGATCACTGACCACTTCTACGGTCCCACCACCACCTGCAGCGGCCTCGGTGTCTGCAACTGCTCCCGGTAGATCGTATTTCGCCGCGGCACCTCGCCCACCACGTTTACATAGATCACATATCCTCCGTGTGGTAGCGTCTCCCCAAACGGCAGCGCCATTCCCATCGTTCCCCGTTTCAGCGGAAAATGTTGATACCCAATTTCCGTGGCCCGCCCATTCTCCGCCACCGCCTTCACGTCAAACGTCAGATCCATGTCATCCGCCGTTGCGTTCGATACCTCCACGCTGCCTTCGATTCGGTTCACATTCACTTGCGGGAGATCCTTCCATGCCACCGCCATCCCCTCCACCACCTTGATCACGAATCCCCGTTGCACCATCTGCTGTGGTTGTCCCCCATCCTGAACCACCACGATAAAGTGAAATTCCCCCGCCCTCTGAGCCGATCCGTGCAGCAGCCCGTTATCTTCCAGTCTGATCCCCGGCGGCAACGCACCGCGCTCTGCATGCCAGTGCAGCACCGGCACGTAATTGCCGCGACCGTGAAATTGCACCTGGTACGCTCCATGCGTATACGTCAGCGGCAACTCCGTCGGCTCAATCACCAGCCCGCTGTCGGCGTTCTGTCCCGCTCCGGCATCATCCTGTGCCCAAGCCGCCACGCCCAGCGCCATCGCCAGCAAGCAAGCCGCAGCCCTGTACCCGAAGTTGGTCATCCCGAAATTCCTCTGTCATCCTGAGCGCAGGTTGAGCTTCGCATCAGCGAAGTCCAACCGTAGTCGAAGGATCCCTGCTATTGCCCGCCAGGCCGGTTCGCCGCGCCTACTCATGCTACCGGAATTCCCACGACCCTCCGTAAAATTCCGCCATCGAAAAAAATCCCCCATTCGCACCCGCCGCACTCAAACCCCGTTCCCCACTCCAGAATGTAAAGTTATGTATATCTTGCACTTGGCGAAGATTTTTTTCCCTACGCGCGCTACTTATTTTCATGGTTCGGGTTCAAAGCAAGTGGATTCGCCTGTGCTAACCTCAAACCACAGGTGACCAGTCCTAGCCAGTTTTCTCCAGGGGGAAGTTATGTCAGTACGCAACGGAACCATCCTGCTCCTCGCACTCTCCACTCTTCTGTTTCTCGCCGCCTGCGGTAGCAATGGCAGCAGCCCCGCCACTCCTGTGGCCCCGCCCAGCGGAGCATTTAGCAACAGCAATTTGAATGGTACGTACGTTTTCTCCATCTCCGGTACCGACCAGGCCAATGGAGCGCCTTATGCAATCGTTGGCACTCTCACCGCCAATGGCAGCGGCGGCAATGGCAAAGGCGGGATCACGGCCGGCACTTTCGACATCAATGACGCAGCTTCCGGGTTTCAGGCTGGCGCATCGATCAATAACAACAGCACCTACAGCATTGGACAGGACGGAAGGGGAGAGGCGATGATCCAAACGAATATCTCGACCCTTCCCAACCTCACGTTTGATTTCGTTCTCTCTTCGAGCTCTCACGGTCTGATCACGGAGTTTGATAGTTTCGGCAGCGGCAGCGGAACTCTTGACCTGCAGGCGTCCGGTGTCACGCCTTCGGGTTCTTACGCCTTCAGCCTATCCGGGGCCGCATCTAACAGTGGCAGTCCGTGGGCCACGGTCGGCAATTTCGCCGTTTCCGGTGGAAGTATCTCAGGGGAGGACGACTTCAACGAGAACGGATTGGCATTTTCAGGCTCAACGATTACGGGCTCGCTGGCCTTGGGACCCTCCGCCACACCGGCGACAACGCTCGCAGTCGTAAGCTCCAGCAGCAGTTCGGTGTTCAATGGCACGTTTGACGCGGTTGCCATCGACGCCACTCATCTGAAGTTTATCGAGATGGACGCCACCGCGACCCTATCCGGCGACGCCTATTCGCAAACCAGCCCCACGATAGCGAACGGGACCTTGGCCTTCACCTTGGCGGGTTCCGAATTTGGTGCTGGTGGACTTATGACCACCAGCTCGGGAACCATAACCGGTACAGAAGACTACAATCTGGCGGGGACCAACGTCTCGTCGCAAACGTCCCCCGTCCCCTTTGGCGCATCCTATGCTGTGGACCCCACGAACGCTGGCCGATACACTCTGAGCAGCTTCACCACTTTTGAAGGAGGCTCATTATATGCCGCCTACCCCTCGAGCGGTGGCGTACTGCTCCTGGAGATCGACGGTGTCGGAATCTCGGTCGGTGCCGCCTACCCACAGACGGCTGGTGCTGCGTTCGCGGCGGCACAAGGCTACGGAATGAATCTCAGCGGCACGAATATTTCGGGCGTCGGCAGCGGGGCTGTCGAGGTGGATGACATTGCAGAATTCACCGCGGCTAGCGGCGGGACGCTGTCGTCCGGCATCATTGACGAAAACTACGCCCCCAGTGGGGGCCCGACACTTGGCGTTGCGCTAAGCGGCGGCACCTACGGGACCATTGGCTCAGGTGGGCGCTACGGCCTCTCAGCCACGGCATCGACCAGCAAAACGGGCACCCTGCTCGGCGGGTTCAATCTCACGTTCTATGCCGTGGATGGCACGACATTCCCGTTCGTCGAACTGGATAGCGGGCAGGTTTCGACCGGAGTAATCGTTCTCCAAAATTCCTCCGCTGCCTCTCCGGCGGTCGCGAAGTCTATGTTCGTCGTGCGGCCTCCACTCCATTCAAGCTTCGCGCGACGGAACAAGAACTAGTCCACGCATCTCCCAACCCTCGGGCGCGGCCTCCGGCCGCGCCCACTTTTATTTACGCCCCATCGTCCCTCCACCCTCCCCGCCTCGTGACCTTAGTTACCTTTAACAAGTAACCTCTCATCAAGCACAATCTCTCTAAAGTTCGTGCGCATCGCGGGAGAACCAGAGTGCTCTGCCAACGCCTTCTACGTGTTTTCGTTTTCGTGATCGTCGCCGCTTCGCTCGCCGCCGCACGCGATCTCGCCGTCGTCTCCAACAAATCCAACTCAGTGGGTGCCATCACCGTTGGCGATCTGGTCAAGGTTTGCAAAGCCCAGACCAATCGCTGGCCTGATGGCAAGCCCGTGACCGTCGTCATGCGCTCTCCGTCTTCGCCAGAAATGAAGATGGTTCTTGAGAAGGTCTACGGCATGTCCGAGAGCGAACTCAACAGCCTCATCGTAACTTCCAATCATGCACGCGCCAGCCATCCGGCCATCATGGTCGCCACCTCCGACGAAGAACTCGTCAACAAGGTGGCCTCCACGCCCGGAGCCGTCGGCGTCGTGGATGTGTATTCCATTAACAGCAGCGTCGCCGTCGTCAAAGTAGGCGGCAAACTGCCGCTCGAACCCGGCTATCTGTTGCACGGCAACTAGTAAAGGGGTCAGTGGTCGGTGATCAGTGGTCAGGAAAATCAATTGTCCGAAGGTTGTTACTGACCCCTGACCACTAGCCACGGACGACTGATTTTCAACATGGCAGCTCCAGGCAAAAAACTCGGCCCCGGCCACGTCCGCCGCTACCCCCGCTTTGCCATCGACGTTCGCCTGCAAGTTCGCATGTTTCAGAACGGTGAATTCCAGAGTTGCTGGGGACGCTCCACCGAACTTGGTCCCGATGGCATCGGCGCCACCCTCACCGGAGAACTCGAGTCCGGTGAAATCGTCTCTCTCGAATTTCCTCTGCCCCTCAGTCCCTACCCATTAAAGGTTCGCGCCATCGTTCGCTATCGCCAGGGCCTGCGCTACGGCTTCGAGTTCCTCACTCTCAGCGAAGCGCAGCGCGATACCATCCGCCGCGTCTGCGACATGCTCGCCACCAAATCCTGAAATCTGTAGCCGCCATTCCACACCGTTGTCATCCTGAGCGCAGCCGCTTTTCAGGCGGAGCGAAGGATCTCCCCCAACACTGAATTCTCCGATGTCGCTTCCATTACCTCAGTAACTTTCGAGTAAACCAACCCCGTTCTAGTATCGATTTTGCTGGGCTTCAGAGGGGGAGCCAACGATGGGTGGTCGTGTCACCCGGTCAGCGCAATCCAGGGAAATTTTGCGCGCCAAAACTTTGCAGCAGGCGCTCGAGTGCGGAGCGTCGCCCTCGTTTCATTCCCCCAACCATTCCCAGCGCCGCCGAACCCTCTTCTTTATCCTGGAATCCCGCCGCATCCAATCCCAACGTAACCACCCAGGAAGATCCTCTCGACCTTCGCCGTCAATATCTGGAACAACTTTTCGAAAACTCTCCCGATGCCCTGATTGTGGTCGACTCTTCTTTTCGTGTGCAGTGCGTCAACCGTGAGTTTCAGCGCATGTTCGGATATTCCGACTGCGCAAACCCTCTCGCAGCCTCTGGACTCTCTCATCCTTCCTCCGGATCGCGCCGCCGAAGCGAACTGGATTGCGCAATGTCTGCAGCGCGGAGAACAGCTCACTCTGGAAACCCAGCGCCGCCACCGTGATGGAGCCCTGTTGGATGTCTCCCTCTCCACCGCTCCCTTGGTCGTCAACGGCCGCAGCGCCGCCTTCTACTTCGTCTATCGCGATATCTCCGACCGCAAGCGCGCCGAAGCCCTGAACTCCGCCCTTTATAGCGTCTCCGAAAAAGCCTGTGCCACTCAGGATCTGCAGCAGTTCTTCGCCGCCATCCACGGCATCGTCGACGAACTCATGCCCGCTCGTAATTTCTCCATCGCGCTGCACGACCCCGAGTCGCAACTGCTCAGCTTCCCCTACTTCGTCGACGAGCAGGAGTCCGCCCCCGCTCCCGCCAAAGCCGGGCGTGGTCTCGCCGAGTACGTTCTTCGCACCGGTGAGCCGCTGCTCTGCACTCCGAAGCTCCTCCAGCAACTGCAGCAGCGCCGTGAAGTCAAGTCCGCGGGTCGCCCTGCGCTGCAATGGCTGGGCGTACCGCTCCAGGTGAACCACCACGTTTTCGGCGCCATCATTCTCAAGAATTATTCCGAAAACTCAGCCCTGCGCGAACGCGATAAAGAGGTTCTCGCCTTGATCTCGCGCCAGTTGGCTGCCGCCATCGAACATAAGCGCAACGAGCAGGCCCTCCGCCGCTCCGAAGTCCGCTACCGCTCATTAGTCCAGACCGCCGTCTATGGCATTTATCGTTCCAGCCTCGAAGGCGCGTTTCTCGACGTCAACCCTGCCCTCATAGGCATGCTCGGCTACAACTCCGCGCTCGAACTCCTGGCCCTCGATCCGCAAAAAGACGTCTTCCTCGATCCCCGCGAATACTCACGCCTGGTCGATGAATTCCGCCGTACGGGTCGGATGGATGGTTTCGAAGTCCGTTGGAAGCGCAAGGACGGCCGCGTGATTACCGTGCGCATCAGTGGGCGCGCCGTCGCCATCGAAGACGAGCCCGCCGACGTTCTCGAAGCCATTGCCGAAGACGTCACCGAGCGCCGCGTTCTGGAAGATCAGTTCCGTCAATCGCAAAAAATGGAAGCCGTCGGCCGTCTCGCCGGAGGCATCGCTCACGACTTCAACAATCTGCTCATGGTCGTCAGCGGCTACACTGAAGTGCTTCTCGACCAGCTCACTCCCGAAAATCCGCTTCACGCCAAGGCCGAAGCCATTCAGCAAGCCTCCGATCGCGCCACCACGCTCACGCGCCAGCTTCTGGCCTTCAGCCGCAAACAGCATCTCGAACTCAAAGTCATCGACGTGAACGCCATCGTTGCCGACATGGAACGTCTCCTCCGCCCGCTCATCGGCGAAGATATCGAACTCACTACCAGCCTCGCTCCAGCCATCGGCTGCACTCGCGCCGACGCCGGGCAGCTCGAACAAGTCATCATGAATCTCGTCGTCAACGCCAAAGACGCGATGCCCAGCGGCGGCAAAATCTGCATTCGCACCGCCAGCGTCACCCTCGACGATTCTTACCGCCCCGAAAACACCTTCATCAAGCACGGCCCCTACGTCATGATCTCCGTCAGTGACAACGGCCAGGGCATGGACCGCGAAACTCAGGCCCGCATCTTCGAGCCGTTCTTCACCACCAAAGAAAAAGGCAAAGGCACCGGCCTCGGACTCTCTACCGTCTACGGCATCATCAAGCAAAGCGGCGGCTACGTCTTCGTCCAAAGTGAGCCCGGCCGCGGCACCGTCTTTACCATTTATTTTCCCTGTGTCGATGGCCCTTCCGAGGCCTACGGCACCACTCCGCTTTCTCTCGCCACCGGCGGCGGCTCCGAAACCATCCTTCTCGTCGAAGACGAAGAATCCGTCCGCCAACTGGTTCGCGAAACTCTTGAGTCTCGCGGCTATCGCGTTCTCGAAGCCGCCAACGGCAACGCCGCTCTAGCCCTTGCCGCCAGCCATCCCGACACCATCCATCTCATAATCACCGACGTCGTCATGCCCGGCCTCAGCGGCCACGAACTCGTCCAGCAACTTCTGCCTACGCGTCCTGACGCCAAGGTTCTCTATCTCTCCGGCTACGCCGAAGACGCCTTCGCCACTCCGCTCGCCTCCGAAGATCAAAAAGCCTTCCTGCAAAAGCCTTTCACCCTGCAAAGTCTCTCCCGCAAAGTCCGCGAAGTCCTCGGCTCCCCAGCCAACTAAGAAGTTTTATGTAGGGACGGGCCGCCTCGGCCGTCCAGCCGAGCGCAGCGAGGCGCGATTGCGCCCTCCTGCCTCAGTATCGTTATCCTGTGTGCCGCCGCGCTCCGTGCCGCCTGCGCAACCGTGGAAATGCAGCGCTTTAGCCGCGCCCGATGAGGTGAAGGTTTCGCTTGTGAAAGGGCGCGCGCTTCAGCCGCGCCGGCAAGATCCGCAGATCAGACTGGGCTTTAGCCCCTGCTCTCCCTCGGTGTAAAATTCTCTTCGCAACCGCGACGCCGCTCCTCATCATCCAAATTTCAAGAAGCCGCTTCGCCTGAATCCGTACTCCTGGCCCCGTCATCAGTACAATATAGAACTCTGGAGGAAAAATCATGGCTCATGAACTACCGCCCCTGCCTTACGATTACGCGGCGCTCGAACCCATCATCGACAAGCAGACGATGACCCTGCACCACGACATGCATCACGGTGCCTACGTCAAAAATCTCAACGCAGCCATCGAAAAGCATCCCGAACTCTCCAAGAAAACTGCGGAAGAATTAATCCGCGACTATAACGCTATCCCCGAAGACATTCGCGCCGCAGTCCGCAACAATGGCGGCGGCCACGTCAATCACACCATGTTCTGGAAGATCATGAAGCCAAAAGGCGGCGGCGATCCCAACGGTCCCATCGCTCAAGTCATCACCAAAACCTTCGGCAACTTCAAAGATTTCCAGGCCAAGTTCAACGACGCCGGCGCCAAACAATTCGGCTCCGGATGGGTTTGGCTCGCCGGCAAGCCCGGCGGTGACGTGCACATTATGACCACGCCCAATCAGGACAACCCCATCACGCAAGGCCATTTCCCCATCTTCGGCAACGACGTTTGGGAGCATGCCTACTACCTGAAATACAACAACCGCCGTCCGGAATATCTCGCCGCCTGGTGGAACGTAATCAACTGGGACGAAGTCAACCAACGGTACGAAGCCTTCAAATCCGGCAAGCACATTCACGAACCAGCGCTAGCCGGCCGTTAACCGAATTGTCATCCTGAGCGCAGTGGCCGCTTCGCAATTGCGAAGCGGCCACACAGTCGAGAGCCTGCCCTGAGCGAAGCCACGCTCGCAATCCCAACCCAGTTTTATGCGAAGTGCCCAAAGCCGGTCACTGCGGTGCCATCAGTGCCGATCCATAGCAATTCCAGCAACGCCTACTCGCATGGTTCTTCCAAAACAAAACCAGAAACTAGAAACCGGAAACGAGAATTGAGAACTAACCACTAGCCACTGCCCTCTGCCCTTTCTGCATTTCCTGTGCAATCTCTGTGGACAATCTGTCCTTCTACCTTGTCCGAGTCTCGTTCCGCAGCTCTCCAGCCAACTGAACGTCCGCCCGGCACGCGGCTTAACCACATCCCTTCGACAAACTTTTCATCCCCGCGAATTCGCCACAGGTCGCATCTAAGATTTTCCTCAACTGCACCAAAAATACTGAATTGACCCAAGCTCCGTTTCGCTCGTACATTCGTTCTCGCCCTCAACAAACAGTTTCGACAACTTTGCCGATGACGGTAACCGGCATGCATTGAAACACGGGCTCATCAGTAACATTCACTAACCATCACCATTCACTTCACCATCAAAGACAACAACGGTCAGCACTCATGAAAGCATCAACTCCATGGATCACTTACCGCACCCGTTTCTTGGTCAAAGCCAAACAACTCACCTGCAGCCTCACTTTCACCGACGTGCTCGGCCGTCAACACTCCGGCCGCAAGGGCGACTACCTCGTCGAATCTTCCGACGGCGTTCTTCGCATCGCGCCTCGGCAGATCTTCGAGGACATCTATGTCCCCTTGCTCGCGGACGAAACTCCCGAGCCAATTGCAACTCCACCACAGCCAGAGAATTTACCGTTACCCGAAACCCGACATGGCCGGACTGGCGTGACCTTCTCTTTTCCAGTTCGCAAACTCCCTCAACCCGACCGTAATCCCTCGCCCACCCTGCGCTCTTTCTACGATTGAGGCGGGCACGATTTCCAGGGCGAGGATTAAAGCTGAGAGCCGTGCTGAAACCAAGAAACCAACACGCTTCCAATTGCCACCCCCAGCAGTGCCGGGACAGAGCGGCGCTTCAGAGCCGCGCAATCCACGCCGAACCAATCCGGACCTTAGCCCATGCACCACGATTTGTGAACACACGATGAATTCCACTTGTGGAAAATCAGACCGTAGACCCCGCATCAAGCCCGTCATTGCTGGAGATACAACCTATGGTGTTTCCCTCTTGACAGCCACAATAAGCGGGAGTAACTTTGCAATCCCATAGCTTTGAAAGTCGCCTCGCGGGAACGGGGCGAGTTTCGGCAGGTGAAGTAGAAGAGAGTAAAAGAGGACGGCATGGCGCCAAGCCAGAGGTGACTTGGCGCCATGTCCGTAAAACTAACAAAACAAATAGGTAATATCCATTCAGCTCGGGGTTTGTCCGCAAGGGGGAACCATAAGCTGGACGTTGATAAGTGCGGTGGCCGTTCCCCCGTCCTCCCCCGGGTGGACGACTTCAGAAAAGCTAGCGGCGGTTTAGCGGTCTGCCCTGAGCGAAGTCGAACAGGCCGCCAAGCAGCCACTAAGCACATGGGGCTTTAGCCCCCTGATCTACTTGGAATTTGAGGAGCCCCGGATGGAAGCTTTAACCCGTCTCGTTACTGATTCACTGGCCCGGCACGGCTTCGACCGTCCCATCGACCCGCGCCGCCTGCAATGGTCAAGTTGGTTCCGTTGCGATTCCCCCCATAGTCTCCTCGTGGTCCCCAGCAAGCCCGGCATCTTCGCTATCGCCGAGGAGATTGCGGCGATTGGCGGGGCGTCTGAGCCCCGCAGCCGCAATCCTGAGCGGAGCGAAGGATCTCTCGCTTTCGGATGCAAGTAGGGGCAGCCGAGCAAAGCTCGGCAGCCTCTTTTTCGCCGGTTGCGTCTTCAGGAACCTCGTATCCAAGTGGCGGGCATTTGGGTGGCGCAGCGCTTCAGCGCTGCGATTCAGTCCCCCCGAAAGATGCGGCTTCAGCCGCTGAGCTAACCAAGCGCATGCTCGCCGTTGTTCAGTTCTCCGAAGACGACGACATGGCCTTCACTCTTGACCGCATGTTCACTCGCATCAACCCCATGCGCGCCCGCCTTTCCTCCGGACGCTGCTTCCTCCGCTTCGTCGTCATCGAAGACCAGGATCAGCGCCGCAGCATTTGCAGCGCCCTCAACCAATGGATGGTTTCCTCAGCCGAGAAAGCCAGCGGCATCCCTGCCGGCTTCTCTTCGTCCCTGGAAGTCAGTGCGATAGGTGTGGCGCGGACGCCCTCGTCCGCGTCTGCCGATACCTTCACGGTGCCGGCGCAGGGACCACCCTCGGCTGGCGAGTCCATTTCGCTCCCGCATCTCAATTCAGGAGCGAACAAGAATGTCCACCGTCCTCTCCCCCTCCCCTCCGGTTTCTAGCCGGAAGGGATTGAAAAGCGCAGAACCCGCCCGGATTTTGGGCGGCGCAGGTTTCGCATAACGCAAAGGCTTTTGGGTGGGCGCAGCGCTTCAGCGCTGCGATTGAAGGGTCGTTCGGTTTCGTATCAGGGCACGGCTTCAGCCGTGGCACTTGGGTTTGTTTTGAAAGGGCGCGGATTTAAGCCGCGCCGCTCGATGCAACCGATGATGTGGGCTTTAGCCCCTGAGACACTAGTCCCCGCAAGGACGCAAGCTCTTTACAACACACGCTTCATCCCGAACATTTTCCCGTTCGGGCACGGCCCAATTCTCCCCTCCGCCCTCATGGACGCCGAATCGGGTCATGTTGATTAGAATCTAATTACTAATGGAGAAAGCAATGCCCGAGCTCAAAACCACCAACATTGATTCCCCCGCGGCCGCTCCCGCACTTCCTGTTACAGCACAGAAGAAGACCGCCCTTGGCCTCTCCTTCCGCCGCTTCTTCACCAAGCCCGGCATCTCCCCCTACGACGAACTCGAATGGGATCTCCGTCTCGCTCAGATCACTGACGCGCAAGGCAATGTGATCTTCGAGCAAAAAGACGTCGAAGTCCCCAAGGATTGGTCCATGACCGCGACCAACATCGTTGCCTCGAAATATCTTCACGGCAAGGTCGGCACTCCCGAGCGCGAGACCGGCGTACGCCAGCTCGTCACCCGCGTCGCCGAAACCATTCGCAACTGGGGATTGGCTCAGGGCTACTTCAAGACTCCCGAAGACGGAGCTACTTTCCACGATGAGCTCGTCCACATTCTCGTTCGCCAATACGCAGCCTTCAACTCTCCGGTATGGTTCAACGTCGGCTGCGACCGGATCGAGCCCAACTCCGATGCCCGCAACTGGCACTGGAATCCCAAGACTCAACAAGTCGAATTCGGCGTCACTGGCTACAGCAGCCCGCAATGCTCCGCCTGCTTCATCAACTCGGTCAAGGATTCACTCGACTCCATCCTGACTCTCGCAAAAACCGAAGGCATGCTCTTCAAGTGGGGCAGCGGCACCGGAACCAATCTCTCTCCGTTGCGCTCCTCCACCGAAGGTCTCAGCGGGGGAGGCACGGCCAGCGGTCCGCTCAGCTTCATGAAAGGTTTCGACGCCTTCGCTGGCGTCATCAAGTCCGGAGGCAAAACTCGCCGCGCCGCCAAGATGGTCATCCTCAACGTCGACCATCCAGACATTGTCGACTTCATCGAGTGCAAACAAAAGGAAGAAGCCAAGGCTCACGCCCTGGTCGCCCAGGGATACGACGGCAGCCATCCTGATTCCGACGCCTACTCTTCCATCTTCTTCCAGAACGCCAACAACTCCGTTCGTGTTACCGACGACTTCATGTACGCCGTCATCCGCGACACCGATTTCTCCACCAAGAAGGTGCAGGACGGCAGCATCATGACCACCTACAAAGCCAAAGAGTTGATGCGTAAAATTTCCGAGGCCACCTGGCACTGCGGCGATCCCGGCATGCAATACGACACCACCACCAATCGCTGGCACACCTCGAAGAACACGGCTCGCATCAACGCCAGCAATCCCTGCAGCGAGTATATGTTCCTCGACGATTCCGCCTGCAACCTCGCCAGCTTGAACCTTCTGAAGTTCGCGCCCAACGGCACCTTCGACGTAGAAGCCTATCGCCAGGCCGTCGACATCCTCATCACCGCGCAGGAAATTCTCGTCGACAACGCCGGCTACCCCACCGAAGCCATCATGCGCAACTCGCATGACTATCGTCCGCTAGGTCTTGGCTACGCCAATCTAGGCGCGCTGTTAATGGCCGCAGGCCTACCCTACGACTCCGACGCCGGCCGCGACTACGCCGCCTGCGTCACCGCCATCATGTGCGGCGAAGCTTATCTGCAATCGAGTCGCATCGCCGAACAATGCCAGCCGCTAACCCCGGCGACGGAAACCGTAGCCACGCGCCTAGGCATGACTCGTGGAGGGACGGACGCATTCGTCCGTCCAGTGAGCGAAGCGAGCGGAACGGCACAAACCATGCCGGGTGGTGCCTGCCCCGGCTGGTACATCAATCGCGAACCGTTCCTCGACGTAATCCGCATGCACCGCGCCTCCGTCAACAACATAAATAAAAACAACGTCCCCGCATCCCTCTACGAATCCAGCAAACAATGCTGGGACGAAGCCCTCTCTCACGGCGAAAAACACGGCTACAGAAACAGCCAAGTCACAGTCCTGGCCCCAACCGGAACCATCGGCTTCATGATGGACTGCGACACAACCGGCGTGGAGCCGGATCTCGCGCTGGTGAAGTACAAAAAGCTTGTCGGCGGAGGGATGATCAAGATCGTCAATCAGACTGTGCCGACGGCTTTGTTCAAGCTCGGCTACGACCACGATCAGGCGAATGCGATCGTCAGTTACATCGACGCGACCGGAACCATCGAAGGCGCGCCGCATATCAAGGACGATCATCTCGCCGTCTTCGATTGCTCCTTCAAGCCGGCCAAGGGTACGCGCTCGATCGCTTACATGGGCCACTTGCGGATGATGGCGGCCGCGCAGCCGTTTATCTCCGGAGCTATATCGAAGACCGTCAATCTTCCCGAAAACGCATCGGTCGAAGACATCATGGACGCCTATCTGCAGGCCTGGAAGCTCGGCCTGAAAGCGGTCGCAGTCTATCGCGACGGCTGCAAGAAAGCGCAACCACTTTCCGCGGCGGGAACGAAGACCGCGAACTCCACCAAAGATGATGCGAGAATCGCGGCCGCAACTCCACATGAGCAGCCCGAGGATATGAATGCGCCTCCACGGGCCGTTCGCCACAAGCTGCAGGAAGAGCGCGCCTCGATCACGCACAAGTTCAACATCGGCGGCCACGAAGGCTACATCACCGTCGGACTCTATCCCAACGGCGAGCCCGGCGAACTGTTCATCACCATGGCGAAAGAAGGGTCGACGGTCAGCGGATTGATGGATAGCTTTGCGCTGGCCGTCTCCATCTCGCTGCAGCACGGCGTGCCGCTGAAATTGTTCTGCGAAAAATTCGCCCACACCCGCTTCGAGCCCAGCGGCTGGACCAGCAATCCCGACATCGGCTTTGCCAAGTCGATCATGGATTACATCTTCCGCTGGCTGCAGTTGCGCTTCACCGGACAGCAGCAGTTGCTCTTCGAAAATCTGCGGCCGAAGTCGTCCGTGACCAGCGGACAGTTGCCGGAAGAATCGGCGTCCGCCATCCGGCGTCCGGAAGCCGGGAGCCCGAATCCCGGCGCGATCCACGCCGCCGACGCGCTGGCCGGCATCATCGACTTGGGCGACGCTCCCACCTGCAGCTTCTGCGGCAGCATCATGACCCGCAACGGTTCGTGCTACCGCTGTGGAAGCTGCGGGAGTACAAGCGGGTGCTCGTAGGCAGGTCGTCCTAAAAGTTAGATCAAGACATTTCTGATAGCTGTTGTGAAGGGTCACGGCGTACTGTGGCCCTTTGCCGTTCTAACTCCGATGATCTTAGAAGAGACCATTGCCGACATAGCCGACGGCTTGGCACACATCGACGCGACAGCGGCGCCATTCCGTACGTTTCAGCTCGGGGTTGGCCCTTATGGCGAGCCGCAATTGGTCAAGCTCCTCGCTGGGTATCTCAACGGACTTCCGAAGTACCGCGGGGGCGTGCGCACTAAGCGGACTCCCGATCTGCTTATCCCTAGCCAATGGGCAATGGAGTTCAAGATTGCGCGCCCGTTCGGAGATAACGGACGCGAAGCAGAGAATTGGTCAGTAAATCTTCTGCATCCCTACAAGGGAAACGTGAGCACTATTGGGGATTGCTACAAATTGGTGGACCTACAGTGCGCCGAGAGAAAGGCAGTGGTTGTCATCGGATACGAGCACCTGCCGCCCAATATCGACCTTACCCCGTTGATTGAATCGTTCGAGGCAGTTGCAAAGCATGTCGCAAGCATCAATCTGTCGGCGCGGGCTGAATGTAGGCGCGATCGGTTGGTGCATCCGGTGCATCAGTCGGTCAGAGTATTTGCCTGGGAGGTATTGGGCTTGCGGCAGCGCTGAAGTCGTACGCTTCCGAGCTTCCCGACGAACGATCCACAGGGGCTGAAGCCCAACCACTTACTGGAACGTGCCACCCAGCGCTGGAGCGCCGCTCGTGTTACGCGAGTCCGCGATTCGATGGTGATTGCCCGCATGGTGATTGCTCGCGGGGTTCTTCCGCGTTTCAATGGTCACGTCACATGACCCTTGCACGACCGTGAAAGAGCGGCCCTTTTGTGGGAATTTTTTTCGAAGGTTTTTGAGGGAAGAAGGAAACGTCTGTTGCATCCCACCCTTCGGCTTCGCCGGGTGCCCCGTCTTTCGCGTTCTTTGCGAAAGGCGGGATTCCATGGTCTCGTCCCCCTAGGGGATTGGGAAAGCCAGCCCTTGCATCACACATTTTAATGTGTAATGATCTACACATGGCAACCAACCTAGCTTTAGATGATCGATTAATTGAAGAAGCCCAGCGGGCGGGGAACCATAAGACCAAGAAAGAAGCCGTGACTGCGGCGCTGGCTGAGTACATCCAGCGGCGGAAGCAGATGCGCATTCTGGAGGCTTTTGGCAGTTTTGAGTTTGATCCGCGATACGACTACAAGGCAGAACGGCATGGCCGCAAGCGCCAGGCGCGGGCATGAATGTTTTGGTGGACACCCCGGTTTGGTCGTTGGCGCTTCGGTGCAAGGCGGGTGATCTGAATGCGCGCGAGCGGGCGCTGACCGGAGCCTTGGCTGAGTTGATCCGGGAAGGCCGGGTACAGATGATGGGAGCGATCCGGCAGGAACTGCTTTCTGGCATTCGCGAGCAGGACCGTTTCGACAAACTGCGGAATTATCTGAGGGCCTTTGGCGAACCGGGAGTCGACGTTGCGGATTACGAAGAGGCGGCGCACATGCATAATCTCTGCCGGGCACGGGGGATCGCTGGCTCGGCGATTGATTTTCTGATTTGCGCGGTGGCGCAACGGCGACAGTGGGATATCTTCACGACCGATCGCGACTTTGAACGGTATGGCCGAGTGCTGGGACTGAAGTTGTTCGCGCTCGCGTGATGTTGAGCCTCAACCTCCTTCGGCTTCGCTCAGGGCGGGCTCCTTCGCAAACTACGCGAAGGATGGGGCACCCTCAGTTTCTCAGTTCACACGAGAATCCTAACAAGGGCGCGGCAGGTTCGAGCTCCAGCTATCGGCAACGATCAGCCAGGCGCCGAGGCGACGCCAGGCGCGGACGTACTTGCCGCGGTCGGCCTGGAGGGTGCCATCGGACTGGTGGATGGCCACATTGTAGCGGCCGATCTCGACGGCCATGTCGGCGGAGTATTCGACGCGGATGGTTTCGAGACGCAGGTCTTGATATCCGGCATCGCCGAGCTCGCGAAGGAGACGCTCGACGGCCTTTGGGCCGTAGGCGAGGTCGTAGTGAGGGGCCATGAGTGCGCCGTCGGGCGCGAAGAGAGCGGCGACCTGGTCGTAGTTGCCGGTGTTGAAGGCGGTGACGAAGTCTTGGGCGAGATCGCGGATCAGGGACTGAACGTCCATGGGCGGACGTGAATCCGCCAAGGAATTGGAATACGGGCGATACATCTACTACCTCCTGGGGGAAGGCAAAGAGCGGGTCCGCAAGAACAGGGAGGACAGACGCTCTTCAGTGCAATCGCATTCTAGCGCAAGAAACTGTGGAAAGCGCAAAATTTTGCAGTGATCGGGTGGATCGGGTAGATCGGGGTGGGAGAGGAAGACAGCATCCGGCGGAGGGAAGGGCGGCATCTGATTGAGGCCCGGAATTGGAGGCAAAGCAGAAGCTTGGGTGAAGGAGATCATCTATGAGACTTCAGGACGTGAGATTTAAAAGCTTAAGTGCGGGATTGATGGGAACGGGATTGCTTGGAATGCTGTTAGTGACCGGCGGAACGGCGAGAGCACAGGATGCACGGGATGACGCGCGTCCGCCACAGCAGGAGGAACCGAAGCAGGAGGAAGCGAAGCCGGAAGAAGCCAAGCCGCGGCAGGACGAGGCCAAGCCGCCGAAAGAGCAAGCGCCAGGTAAGGCTGAGGATGCGAAGCCGGCGAAGGATCAAAAGCAGCTCGAGAAGGACCAGAAGCAGCAGGAGAAGGAAAACAGCAAGGAGATGAAGCAGAATAACGACGCCAGGCCGGGGGCGGCGCAAGATCGACCGATGCAGAACAACGGCGGCGATCATGCGACGCGGGCGGCGGCAGGGCAGGGACAGAAAATTCCCGACGATAAATTTCGTTCGCATTTTGGGCGTCAACACACGTTCAAAGTACAGACGAGGGTAGTGGAAGGGCAACCGAGGTTTCAGTACGGAGGATACTGGTTCGCTCTGGCGAATCCGTGGCCGGGAGACTGGGCCTATACCGATGATTGCTACATCGATTACATCGATGGAGAGTACGTGTTGATCGACTTGTTGCATCCAGGAATAGAGATTCCGGTGATCGTGGTGGTGGGTTAGTAAAGGTTGAAGTAGGGTGATGAATAGCCTTCCCAGCGGGATCGAATCCGGCTCGGAAGGCTTTTTTGTTTTGTGGCGAACAGATCGCCGCTGCATAGAAGACGAATTTCCACTTGTGCCCGGGTTTAGGAACGGTTATGTTTCGCGGATGCATGGGAACGAACCAGAAGAGGTAGCAGGTCGTAATGCGGTCGAAAAGCAAGTGGATACCGGGCGGGGATCTCCGGAGCAATTTTGTCCGAACTGTTCGGAGCGATTGAAAGACAGCCGGTGCAAGTTGAGTTGCCCGGGATGCGGATTCTATTTGAGCTGTTCTGATTTTTATTGAGGCTCGGCGGATCGAGAGGATCTGTTGTTCCAGACAGGTGAGGGCTGTCCGTCTACAATGGAATCGGGATTTATTTTTCGATTCGTGACAAGGAGAAGGTGATGGAACGTAAAGCGAGCGCGGTATGGAAGGGTGGGCTGAAGGATGGGAAAGGAACGATTTCGGCTCCGGGCGGAGTGTTGAAGGATACGCAGTATTCGTTTACCTCTCGGTTTGAGAACGGGCCGGGGACGAATCCGGAGGAGTTGATTGCGGCGGCGCACGCGGCGTGTTTTTCGATGGCGCTGTCGGCGCAGTTGGGCGGAGCGAATCTGAAACCGGAGAGCATCAACACGAACGTCACGCTGACGATGGAAAAGCTGGAAGATGGATGGACGATTACATCGAGCCACATCGATGTAGTGGGGAAGGTTCCGGGAGCGGACGCGGCGACGTTTCAGAAATATGCGGAGGCGGCAGAGAAAGGGTGTCCAGTATCGAAGGTGCTGAACGCGAAGATTACAATGACGGCGAAGCTGGGGTAGAGTTCTACGTGTCTCGGTGGCGAAGGTGGTTTGACAGTCTGTGACATGGCTGTAAAATAGAAATGTTCTTCCTGACACGGCGGCCTGCGGGCCGCCGCTGCATTGCAAATCAGATTGCCATCGTGGCGGAATTGGCAGACGCGCATGGTTCAGGTCCATGTACCGGCAACGGTGTGGGGGTTCGAGTCCCTTCGATGGCACCAAGCAATATTCTCCTGATCTTCCTTCGTGGAAATTGTTGGACTTTTCCCTTCATGTTTCCTTTCTTTTTCAATAACACCTCGCCTCTCCAGTAAACTCTCGGGATGATATCTGCAATTAGAATCCTCTGCCTCTGTTTCTTTCTGTCACCGTGCGGCCTATGCGCTGCGCAGAAGCTTGCCATCACATTTGACGATTTGCCGCGCAATGGACAATTACCGCCGGGCGTTTCGCAGGCGGAGACAACCGCGAACGTGCTAGCGATTTTGAAGAAGCGGCACGTGCCTCCGGTGTACGGGTTCGTCAATGCTAAAAAGCTGGAAGGGAGTCCTGACGGCGCGGAAGCGCTGAAGTTGTGGGCGGCGGCGGAACCGGTGGGGAATCATACCTATTCGCACATGGATTTGGAGCAAAACGCAGCAGAGGCTTTCGAGCGGGAGATTGAGCAGGACGAGCCGGCACTGGAGTTGCTGGAGCGCCAGGATAGGTGGCACTGGTTCCGGTATCCCTATTTGCACGAGGGTGACACGGTGGAGAAGCGGCGCGCAGTGCGGGCTTATTTAAAAGCGCATGGGTACCGGATTGCACAGGTAACGCTGGATTGGGAAGACTACCTGTGGAACACGGCGTATGCACGGTGTGTAACAAAGAACGACGTGAAGGCGATGGCGTGGTTGCGGTCGAGTTATTTGAGTACGGCCTCAGAGTTTCTCGATTTGGGGCGGCAGCAGGCGAAGCTGATCTACGGTCACGAGATCAACTATGTGCTGCTGATGCATCTGGGAGCGTACAGCAGCACGATCCTGCCGGATGCGCTCGACCTGCTGAAGAAGAAGGGATTCACCCTAGTGACGCTGGAAGAGGCGGAAAGTGATCCGGCTTACGACGGTGATCCGGATGTGGGGCTGCACGATGCGGGGACACTGCTGGACCAGTGGATGCAGGTCAAGCAGATCAAGTACCCGGAGCACGTGGACAAGCCGTACAAGGAACTCGAGAGCATTTGCCAATAGAAGTGAGGGAAGGTCCGAGCGTTTTGCTCGGGGAGATCTAGGAAAAAAATCTGGGAGAGCCTTTGGACTTATTGTCTTTCCTGAGCGCAGCCATTAGGATGTCCGGACCTTTGGGGTAGAGTCCAGAATTGCTATGACTCGCAGCGCAAGCAGCGGAGCTGGATTCAGGACGCAGGGTCGCATTTAAAGTTCGCTACTTCCAACGGTGGTTAGCGCGGGTGCTCGACCATCATCGATGGTTCAACCGGCTTGCCTGGTTCGTAGAAGCAGGGTTCGCAGGAACAGAGTCCACGGAGGACCTATGTCTCAGAAGCCAGCTTTATCCCCCACAGCTCACGTCGACCGAATGAGGACGATGGGGCTGAGTCTTGTTGTACTGACCCTCACCCTATGCGCGGCAGCGCCGGCCAGCGCGGCGGCCGGACAATTTGTGGCACACAATACCCCCAGCTACGTGGCGACGGCGAAGAATCTGGGAACGGAAGATCCGTCGAAAACCATTGAAGTGAGCATCTGGTTGAATCCGCATGACCGCGCAGAGATGGATGCAGTAGCGCGGGACCTCTACGATTCAACTTCGCCGAACTACCGCCACTGGTTGACCCGGTCGCAGATTGCTTCGCGGTTTGCGCCGACGGCGGAAGAAGCCAAAACAGTGCAAGAATTTTTTGAATCGCACAACTTAAAAGTGCTGAGAGTGGGTCGGGACAATTTTTTCGTGAGAGCGCGAGGTACGGTGGGGGACGTCGAAAAGGCGTTCCATGTGCAAATCAATAGCTATCAGGTGCGAGACAAGGTGATCCGCGCGAACGCAAGTGATCCTTATGTAGAAGGAGCTGCGGGCCCGCTGGTGAGGGCGGTTGCCGGACTGGACTCAGGGGAATATGAGCATCCGGCGATGCAGCGGGCGGCGAAACTTCCGGCGGAAAAATCGAATTTCGCAAGGATAGCGTCGGCAGCAACGCCTACGGATTCAAATTTCTATTCTTCGGACTGCTTCGACAACGTGGTGACGGAACATTTCTCTACCAACAACGATGGGGAACTCCCTATCGGCACTTACACGGGCAATCACTTAAATCTGCAGAGCTTGACGAGTGCGGGATGCGGCTACACGCCCGGACCGATCCAGACGGCTTACAATCTTACGAAACTGTATGCCGAGGGATATAACGGGAGGGGACAAACCATTGTGATTCTGGACTGGTGTGGTTCGCCGACCATTCAGAATGACGCCAATGCGTTTTCGGCGATGTTTGGCTTGCCGTTGCTGGGTCCGTCGAACTTCAACGTCATTTATACGCCGACGGCTAGTCTGTGCGAGGCTCCTGATAGTACTGAAATCAACATCGATGTCGAGTGGGCGCACGCCATTGCACCCGGAGCCAACATCGACCTGGTAGTTCCGCCTTCAGCGAGCTTCCAGGATGTGGACCAGGCCCTTTTCTACGCAGTGAACTATGGGCTGGGTAACGTGATTTCCGGCAGCTACGCTTCGATCGAGTCTTTTACTCCACCGTCGGTGCTGGAAACCGAGGACTTGATCGCCGAGACTGCGGCGATCTCCGGAATCTCCACCAACTTCTCTTCGGGAGATGGCGGGGATTACACAGCTGACGGTATCCCTGCTGCGGTGAGCGCTCCGGCGGATTCTCCGTGGGCGACCGCGATTGGGGGAGTAAGCCTGGCATTGAACCCGGATAACTCGATCGCCTGGCAAGCAGGATGGGGCAATAACCAAACGCTCCTGGCTAGCGCGGGGTTTGTGCCGGATCCGCCAGAGGCCTTCGGGTTCATCGGCGGAGCGGGCGGCGGACCAAGCAACTGCGCCGTGCAGGACACCAAGGGAAACTGTTTGGCCGGGTTTCCGAAGCCTGCCTTTCAAAAACAACTGCCAGGGAAATATCGGCAGGTTCCGGATATTGCGTGGCTGGCGGATCCCTACACGGGAGTGGCAATTGCAATCAGCGTTCCGGGCCAGCTTCCGGAACTGGTTTGGCAAGTGTGGGGAGGAACGAGCGTGGCTTGCCCGATGTTCTCCGGTTTGTGGGCCATCGCCAATCAGGAAGCGGGAGCGTCGTTGGGCCAGGCCGCGCAGTACGTGTATTCGTTGCCTGCAGGAGCGATTACGGACGTCGTTCCAGTTACGTCCAAGACCAACGTAAAGGCCTCGATTGTGGAGTCGACGGGGACCAATCACTACACGCCAAGTGAGGTGTTGGGTGGTCTCACGTCGGTCGCACCGGCGAAGTTTGTCAGCGCAATTTGGGATTATCCTTATCAGGAGGATACTTCGCTGGTCATTTCGTTCGGCACAGACTGCTCGGCCTTGCCCAGCAGTTCCGGCGACGGGACATCATGCAATAGCCCGACCGCGCTGCACACCAAAGTGGGGTGGGACAACGTAACCGGCGTGGGAACGCCGAACGGAAAAGCGTTCGCGGATGCATTCAAACCCGAGAAAACTACCGTGAAGTAGGCTGGAAAGGTTTAACCCTTGGCCTCCGCTGCCCGCGAGGGTGGCGGAGGCTTTGTTTTTTTGGTTCTTGGGGCGGTTGAGTTGGCTGGAGCTTGAGTCCTCTATAATTACCAGACCTCGTATGAGAGCATTTCTCGATCAGATTGTGGCGACAACGCGGCGGAAGGTAGCTGAGGCGAAACGCGCAGCGGATCTGCGAGAGTTGGAGGCGCTGGCGGAACGGCATGTGCCGCGCGGGTTTCGGCGGGCTCTGCAGGGAAAGAGCCGGGCGGGCACGGCGATCATTGCGGAATTGAAGAAGGCGTCGCCGTCCAAGGGATTGATCCGCGCAGGAATTTTGTGCCGAGGAGTTGGCAGCGGAGTTAGAAGCGGCGGGAGCCGCGGCCCTCTCAGTGCTGACGGACGAGGAATTTTTTCAGGGATCACTGGAGAATCTGCGGAAGGCGTCGGCGACGGTGACGGTGCCGTGTCTGCGGAAAGACTTTATCATGGATGAGTTTCAGTTGCTCGAGTCGCGGGCAAATTCCGCGGATGCGGTATTGCTGATTGTGGCAGCCTTGGCGCAGCAGGAATTGACCGTGTTGACGAAGAGTGCCCGGTCGCGTGGGCTGGACGTTTTGTGTGAAGTGCATGACGAGGACGAGTTGGAGCGGGCTTTGGATGGCGGGTGCGACTTGATCGGAGTGAACACGCGCGATCTACGGACTTTCAAGGTGGATGCGGAGACGGCGTTTCGGCTGGCTGCGAGGCTTCCGAAGAATGTGGTTAGCGTGGCGGAGAGCGGGATTCGGTCGGGAGAGGATATTGTCCAGCTGAAGGCAGCGGGCTATCAGGCTTTTCTGGTTGGAGAGTCGTTGATGCGGGCGGAGTCACCCGGGGAGGCCTTGCGGGGGTTGATGCGAGTACCGAGTCGCACATAGCAGGCGGCGAGTCAAACTTCTGACAATTCTGCGGACAACTTCTTTTATGACTTGGGTGAAGATTTGTGGGATGACCAATTTGGAGGATGCGCTGACTGCAGTGGATGCTGGCGCGGATGCAGTGGGATTTGTGTTTTATCAGAAGAGTCCGCGGAACATTTCGGTAGAGGCGGCGCGGGAGATTGTAGAGAAGCTGCCGGACGGCGTGGAGAAAGTGGGAGTATTTGTGGATCTCGAATCTGAGCGCATTCGCGAGATCGTGCGGGGTGTCGGTCTGACGGCGGTGCAGTTCTACACTAGGCTGGGGAAAATCCAGTTCAGCAGATTGGACCAGGATCAGCGATGAAGGGCGCTTCAAGACGATCGTTGCCGTGCAAGGAGAAGAATTAGTCGACGGTGGCATGTTCATCAGCGATGAGGCGAAAAAAAAGATGTACGCGATGCTGATTGATTCGGGTCGGAAAGTCGCCCGGGCGGAACGGGTGTGAGTTTTGACTGGGAAACATGTCGGGGCATGGTTCAAAGATTGGGCTTCGCGGTGCCGGTAATTATGGCGGGCGGGTTGACGGCGGAGAATGTTGGCGAGGCGATCGAGTCTTCGATCCCTGGGGAGTGGATGTGGCTTCCGGGGTTGAGGATCGGCCGGGGAAAAAAGATCCCGAGAAAGTTCGGGCTTTTGTGAGAGCCGTGCTGGAAATGGATAGGAAGGCGAGTTAGATCATGGCTACGGCGAAAGTGATATCCGACACGAGTAAAAAGCAGGTCCCTCGCGCTCTGCAGCCGGCAAAAGGGATGGCTCGACTCGGGATGACAACGAAGAGTTCTTCCAGCGAGCCGGGGCGATTTGGCGTTTACGGCGGGCGGTATGTGCCGGAGACTTTGATGGCGGCGCTGGAGGAGCTCGAGCGGGAGTATGAGAAGGCGAAGCGCGATTCAAAGTTTCAGCAGCGACTAGAGGAGTTGCTGCGCACTTACGCGGGGCGTCCGACGGCGTTGACGTTTGCGCGGCGGCTTACCGAGAAGTTGGGTGGAGCGAAGATTTATTTGAAGCGGGAAGATTTGTTGCACACCGGTGCGCACAAGATCAACAACTGTTTGGGACAGGCGCTGCTCGTGGAGCGCATGGGCAAGCGGCGGGTGATTGCGGAGACCGGCGCGGGACAGCACGGCGTGGCGACGGCGACGGTTTGCGCGCTGCTGGGATTTGAGTGCGTGGTTTACATGGGGACCGAGGACATGCGGCGGCAGGAGTTGAATGTCTTCCGCATGCGGTTGCTGGGGGCGGAAGTGCGCGGAGTCAATTCCGGTTCGCGAACGTTGAAGGATGCTATCAATGAGGCGATGCGTGACTGGGTGACAAATGTTCGGACGACGCATTATTTGTTGGGGAGCGTGCTGGGGGCGCATCCGTATCCGACGATGGTAAGGGATTTTCATCGCGTGATCGGGCGGGAGGCGCGGGCGCAGATTTTGAAGGCCGAGGGAAAGCTTCCGGCGGCGGTGATAGCGTGTGTGGGCGGGGGGTCGAATGCGATTGGAATTTTTTACGAATTCATAAAGGACAAAAAAGTTCATTTGATTGGCGTGGAGGCGGGGGGGCGCGGCGAAGCGCTGGGAGAACATGCGGCGCGCTTTCGCGGAGGGTCGCCGGGAGTTTTGCAGGGAACGTTCTCTTACGTCCTGCAAGATTCCGCAGGGCAAATTGCGAGTACGCATTCTGTTTCGGCAGGGCTGGATTACCCCGCGATTGGGCCGGAGCATGCGGCGTTGCGAGATGCGGGGCGGGCGGAGTATGTTCCGGCGTCGGATGCGGAGGCACTGGAAGCTACCACTTTGCTCGCGCGGACCGAGGGGATTATTCCGGCGCTGGAGTCGGCGCACGCGGTGGCGGAACTGGTGAAGCGCGCGCCGAAGATGAAGAGGTCTGATGTAGTGATTGTGAATGTTTCGGGGCGCGGGGATAAAGATATTGGGATCATGCGGGAGTCGCTCTCGCTGGATTGAAAAGTCAAAATCTTCACTACAGAGGACGCAGAGGTTCACAGGGTAGGTCTTTCGCTTATTTCATTATGCCTTTATCTTTTTATAGGAAACCTGGGCTCGTCGTGTATGTGACTTGTGGCGACCCGGATCTCGGTACGACGCGGGATGTGGTGCTGGCAGCGATCGATGCTGGGGCAGATGTGATTGAGTTGGGGGTGCCGTTCAGCGATCCGGTGGCGGATGGGCCGGTAATTCAGCGGGCGAGTGAGCGTGCGCTGAAACACGGAACTTGTCTGGCGCAGGTGCTAACCTTGGCGGCGGATGTGCGGCAACATGCGCAATCCACGGGGTTGGTGGTGTTTTCGTATTTGAATCCCATACTGCGGATGGGGATGGACAAATTTTGCATGGTGGCGCGGGCCGCAGGAGTGGACGGCGTGCTGGTCACCGATTTGCCGGTGGAAGAGGCACAGGAATACTTGCGGGCGATGAAGGCGCACGATCTGGCTCCTGTATTTTTGGCGGCGCCGACCAGTCCGGATGAGCGACTGAAGAGCATTGCGGAGGCGTCGCGGGGATTTGTGTATGCTGTATCGCGGACTGGAGTGACGGGAGCGCGGCAGCAGTTGGCGGACGACGCACAGAAATTGGTGAAGCGGCTACGCCGTGCGACCAAGTTGCCGATTGCCGTGGGGTTTGGGATTTCGAATGCCGAACAGTTCACCGAAGTCGGGAAATTTGCGGACGCGGTGGTAGTGGGTAGCGCGATTGTGGAGACGATTGAACGGAATCGGGGACGGGAAGCGCAGGCGGTGCGAGAGTTTGTGAGGGGACTGTCGGTTGGCGGATAGAGATCCTTCGACCGCGGTTGTGTTTCGCGTTCGCGAAGCATAACCTTCGCTCAGGATGACAGGTCAGAATTAAGAACGTTATGGACATTGCGGATTGGCGTAAGAAAATCGATGAGCTTGATCGGCAGTTGGTGAAGTTGCTGAGCGAGCGAGCGAGAGCTGCGGTGGAGATTGGGCGGTTGAAGCGGGATACGTCATTGCCGATTTATGAGCCGGAGCGGGAGCGGATTGTGTTTGAGAATGTGCAGAAGATGAATCTAGGGCCGCTCCCCGGGCGAGATCTGGTAAGGATTTTTGAGCGCATCATGGATGTCATGCGGAATATTCAGAAGGAAGGGATTGGGGCGGCGACGGAAGCGGAGAAGACCGAGACGGAGTTGGATTCGGAAGTGAATGATTGAAGCCGATCGGGATCGATGGCGACGGACGCGAAGATTTCTCCTCCTCGACTTCGCTCGGGGCTCGTCTCGCGCTCGGCCGCGCTCGGAATGACAAGATTGGTTAGAGCGAACAGCTAGAAGCTAGAAGCTAAAAAAGAGCAGAGATCTTCTTATGATCGTTGCGATGCAGGACATTGCGGATGAGGGGCAGATTCAGCAGGTGATTGAGCACCTGGTGAAACTGGGTTTTGAGGTGCACCGGTCGACTGGGGCGCGGCAAACCGTGCTGGGCGCGGTGGGAGCGGGAATTGAGTTTGACATCCGCAACCTGGAACTGCTGCCGGGAGTGCAGGAGGTTCATCGCATCAGTTCCCCGTACAAGCTGGCGGGAAAGAGTTTTCGTCCGGAAGGGACGATTGTGAAGCTGGCGAATGACGTTGCTATTGGGGGCAACGAGGTGGTGGTAATGGCGGGGCCGTGTTCGGTGGAGACGCGGGAACAACTGTTCGCGACGGCGGAAGCGGTGGCGAAGGCAGGAGCGCGCGGCTTGCGGGGCGGGGCCTTCAAGCCCCGGAGTTCTCCTTATTCTTTCCAAGGACACGGGGAGGATGCGCTCAAGTTGCTGCGTGAAGCGGGCGAGAAATTTAAATTGCTGGTGATCAGCGAGGTGATGGAGATCTCTCAGATTCCCATGATGCTGCCGTACGTCGATATTCTACAGGTGGGCGCGCGCAATATGCAGAACTTCAATCTGCTGCGCGAACTGGGAAAGGTCCGGAAACCGGTGCTTCTGAAGCGCGGGATTGCCGCGACGATCGAGGAGTTGCTACTCTCGGCGGAATACATTATGGCGGGTGGAAATTATGAAGTGATTCTGTGCGAGCGCGGGATTCGGACATTCGAGACATATACGAGGAACACGATGGACATATCGGCGATTCCGATCATCCACAAACTATCCCATTTGCCGATGACGGCGGATCCCTCTCACGGGACGGGACGGCGCGATAAAGTTCCGCCGATGGCACGCGCGTCGGTGGCGGCCGGAGCGGATGCGCTGCTGATTGAGGTGCATTGCGCTCCGGACAAGGCGTGGTCGGACGGGGCGCAATCGCTGGCCCCGGAGCAGTTTGCGAAGTTGATGGACGAGTTGCGGATGATTGCGCCGGCGGTGGGAAGAACAATCGCTTAATCCCTTATTACCACAGAGGCACCGAGACACAGAGGAAGGCAAGCGAAATCTGAACCCCACTCACTTCATGGCATTCCCACAGGCAGCGAGTTTTGAATCCTAGGATTTTCTTTTCTTCTCTGTGGCTCTGTGTCTCTGTGGTGAAATGTCTTTATGTCGATTCGGCAAATCACGATTATCGGGACGGGGCTGATCGGCGGCTCGTTTGCGCTGGCGCTGCGGAAGCGGAAATTCGCGGGTCGAATTGTGGGATGCGACCGGGAGGCGGCGCTGAAGCGCGCGAAGATGTGTGGGGCGATTGACAACGGATTCTGCGAGCCGTCCGACGCTGTGCGAGGCAGCCAGTTGGTAGTGCTAGCGACCCCCGTTCTCGCGATTGTGGATTTGATCGGGAGGCTAGGGCCGACTTTGCCAGCAGGTACATTGTTGACGGACGTCGGAAGCACGAAGGCGGCGGTGGCGAAACAGGCGCTCAACGTATTTGGAAAGACCGCGCGGCAGCGATTTCTAGCGGGGCATCCGATGGCGGGGAAGGAGAACAGCGGCGTCGACTATGCGGACGCCGACTTGTTCAAAAATGCGGCGTGGTTCTTGACCCCGCTGCCCGGACAGAATCTGCGTGAGGGGTTATTCGCGGAATTTGTGGGATGGATCGATGAGATCGGGGCGCGAGTGGCCATGTTGCCACCCGAGGATCACGACCGGCTGTGTGCGTGGATCAGCCACTTGCCGCAGATGATTTCAACTGCTCTGGCCGCGGTGCTGGTGGATGAATTTGGAGAAGAGGCGCGGCTGCTTCCGGCGGGTGGGAGGGCCCTGCGGGAGATGACGAGGATATCGGCCAGTCCTTATTCGATGTGGCGGGACATTGCGATCACGAACAAGAAAAACCTGGAAGATGCGCTGTTCAAAGTGGAGCAGCGGTTGGCGCACATCCGGGAAAATCTGACGACGCGGCAGTTGGCGGAGGAGTTTGAGCTGGCGCACGGTCTGAAGAAAAGTCCGGGGAAGAACGAATAGTTCACCACGGAGACGCGGAGAAAATCAATGAATGGGTCCTTAACCGAATCAGGACCCGCGGTACCTTTGCTAGGATTTTGTTTTTCTCCGTGGCTCCGTGCCTCCGTGGTGATCTGTCATTTAGAATTCTCACGCTATGAATAAGGTTGTGGCGAATGCCGATGAGGCGATTCATGATGTGGGCGATGGTGCCGTCATCATGATTGGCGGGTTTGGGCTATGCGGGATTCCGGAGAATCTGATTCGCGCATTGGTTCGGAAGGGATCGAAGAATCTGACGACCATCAGCAATAATGTTGGCGTGGACGGACTCGGCAACGGGCTGCTGCTGGCCGCGGGACAGATTGTGCGTCATATTGGGACCTACGTCGGCGAGAATAGGCTGTTGGAAGAGATGGTGCTCACAGGGAAGATTCATCTTGATCTGGTCCCGCAGGGGACATTTTCCGAGCGCATTCGCGCGGGAGGAGCGGGGATTCCAGCGTTCTTTACCCCGACCGGAGTTGGGACGATTGTGGCGGAAGGCAAAGAGACGCGCGAGTTCGACGGGCGGACGTACGTGATGGAGCACGGTTTGAAGGCGGATTTCGCATTTGTGAAGGCATGGAAGGGCGACCGAACGGGGAACTTGGTGTACCGGAAGACCGCGCGAAATTTTAATCCCATGATGGCGACGGCGGCGAAGGTGACGATCGCAGAGGTTGAGCAGTTGGTCGAAGTTGGAGAGTTGGATGGGGATTCGATTCATACACCTTCGGTGTACGTGAAGAGGATCTTTCAGGGGGAGTTGTATGAGCGGCGCATTGAGAAGCGCACGGTGAGGAAGTCAATCAGTGGCTAGTGATCAGTGGTCAGTGGCTAGTATTGATCGGTTCTAATAGGTAACTGGCCACGGGGGATTAATCACTGACCACTTGGAGATAAAGTGAGCACGATATCGAAATCTGCAAAAGATATTGAGAAGCGCGAGCGGATTGTGAATCGGATTGCGCGCGAGTTGCGGGATGGGTTCTACGTGAACCTGGGCATTGGGATGCCGACGCTGATTGCGAATCATGTGCCGCCGGGGATTGAAGTGGTGTTGCAGTCGGAGAATGGGATGCTGGGGATTGGGCCGTATCCCATTGAGGGGCAGGAGGATGCGGACTTGATCAATGCGGGCAAGGAGACGGTGAGCGAGATGGCGGGGACGTCGTATTTTTCGAGCGCGGATTCGTTTGCCATGATTCGCGGCGGGCACATTGATTTGAGCGTGCTGGGAGCGATGGAAGTGGATGAGTCGGGCAGTCTGGCGAATTGGATGATCCCGGGAAAAATGGTGAAGGGGATGGGCGGGGCGATGGATCTGGTCGCTGGGGCGCGGCGCGTGGTGGTGGCGATGGAGCACACGACGAAGGACGGCGCGCCGAAGATTTTGAAGAAGTGTACGCTGCCGCTAACCGGGGTACGAGTCGTGGATACGATTGTGACGGAGATGGCGTACATACGGGTGACTGATTGGGGGCTGGTGCTGGAGGAAGTGGCTCCGGGACTGACAGCAGAGGATGTCCAGCGCGCGACCGGGGCGAGTTTGATCGTAAGTGAGCGGCTGAGGGTGATGGAATGTTAGGATCGCCGACGGGCCAACTCAGGCCTCAAGCCCATCGAGGTTATCAGGGTCTATCGCAGTGCTGGAAGCGCTGCGGCACCCAAAATCAAAATTTTGGGCGGAACTCAAATCCTGAATGGCGCGGCCAGCAGGCGGATCGGGAGTGTGATGGCGAGGAAAACGATCTCCAGCACTCCCTTTACGGCGATGCCGACGATGCGGAACGGCAGCAGTAATAGCCAGATGAATGGGTAGGCGATCAGCGCGAGCAGGGCTAGCGGCCAGCAGACTACGAAGAGGATGCACCACAGGAGGAAAGTGAACATTGAGACCTCCTTACTTTTCTATTGCTTCCATTTAATTGTACGGCGGGGAAGCGGGGAAAGTTCCGTGGTGAGAATTCCCTGCATAGCCGGCCGTTGTGCCGACGGATAGGGATCCTTCGACTGCGTTTGTGCTTCGCTTCCGCGAAGCGCAAACTCCGCTCAGGATGACAAATCCATGGAGGATGACGCCCAGTATCATTCGTAGCGCAGGGCTTCGGCGGGCAGGGTGCGGGCGGCCGACCAGGAGGGGTAGAGGGTCGCGACGAAGGACACGCCGATGGCTACGATGGCAACGAGAACGCCGTCCATGGGACGCGGGGCGAAGGGGACGTAGTCGATGGAATAGACCTCGGGCGAGAGCGAGATGATGTGGTAGTGGCCTCCGGCGTATGAGATGGCATAGCCGATCAACAGGCCGATGGCGGTGCCGATCACGCCGATCAAAACGCCTTGCGCGATAAAGACGTTGCGCACTTGCGACTTGCGGGTGCCCATCGAAATCAGGACGGCGATGTCCCGGGTTTTTTCCATAACCATCATGATCAAGGAGATCAGAATATTCAGCGCGGCCACGAAGACAATGAGACCGATGGTAATGAAGGTGACCAGGCGCTCGAGACGCAAGGCGTGAAATAGTGCCTGGTTTTGTTCCATCCAGTTAGTGGTCATGAAGCCCTTGCCCGCGGCGTCCTCAATTTCACGCGCAATCTGATCGGCTCTATAGATATCGTCGACCTTAAACTCGATGACCGAGATCAGGTCGCCGAGGCCAAAGAGGCGTTGAGCATCTGAGAGTCTCGTGAAGGCCCAGGAGGAATCGTAGTCGTAGAAGCCGGAGTTGAAGATTCCCACCACGCGAAAGCGGCTGTATTTCGGGACCATGCCGAAGGGCGTGAGTTCGCCTTGCGGGCTGGTGACGAGGACAACGGAACCGACGGTCGCGCCAAGATTATCGGCCATGTCTTTGCCCAGAATGATTGGGGGCATAGCGGCTACGCGGGCGCGGACGCCAGCGAGGGAATCGGGGGACTCGTCTTCGGGCGTTGATGCGCTGGGGACAGCCGAGGCGACTGTCCCCACATGGTCATTCTCTGGAGCCTGCGTTTCATCGAGGGCGTTCGCGGAACCTTCTTTTATGGTGTTGAGGAGATCGCCGATTTTGCGCTCATCGGCCGGGATCATACCCTTGAGGACGGCGCCCCGGGCGCGCGGTCCGCGGGAGACGAGGACTTGCTCGAAGATTGCCGGTGCGGCAGCGATGACGTGCGGCTGTTTGGAAAGGCGTTCGAGCAGCGGCGGCCAGTCTTTGATGCCGTCGTCGGCCACCCGCAGCAGACTGATGTGCGAGGTGGATCCGATGAGGCGCTCCTGCAAGTCCTGGCGAAATCCGTTGTTGATGGCGAGGGCGACGATGAGCGAGGCGACCCCGGCGGCGACTCCGAGGACGGAGATGCCGGTAATGATGCCGATGAAAGCTTGGCGTCTTTTCGCACGCAAGTATCGAGTTGCGATAAACAGCTCGAACCTCATCTGGGGGTCCCTCGCGTTGCTTGGGATTTCGGCTGCGGGCTAACGCCCGCAAAGCGCCTCAACTTGGCGCGCAGGTAGCGGGTTGCGACGAAAAATTCGAAGCGCATGCGGAGTTTCGGCTTTCAGCTCTCAGCTATCAGCTATCAGCCAAAGTGGATTATAGCGAGTGGGTCTTCGACTTTGTGCGGAAGGGAGAAATTCTCTAATGCAGAGAGGTGCTGAGAACGTCGGCGGGGACTACGCACAGGTTATTTCAGTTTTATTCTTGGCAGAAGCGCAGGTACGCGGGAGCGATAATTACGATGTTGTTCGCCGAAGCGGGATTCGAGTTCTTTATCTTCCATCTGAATCATAATTGCGCCGGTGATTGCTGCGAACGCGGTCAGCGCCCAGCAGACTGCCAGTCCCGTGCCTACGCTCCAGGCGAGCATCTCGCAGAGATGCCCGAGATAGACGGGATGGCGAACATGGGCGCGAATCCCCGTCGTCGCCAGGTGCTGCTGGCGATGGTCGCGTAGGATCTCGGATAATCCGCCGAGCTGTGCCAGAGTGAAGTGGTGATGGGAGAGCTTATAGAGCATCACGCCGACGCAGAATAGTAGTCCTGCTGGAATCCAGGTCCAGCGATTTTCATAGAGCAGGTGGCTGCGCCATCGGCTCCGTGATCGCGGCCTCGGTGATCCACATCCCGATCCAGATTGGCAGGAGTATCCTGTACGGCGATTTCTGGCGTGAGCGCCAAAATTCTGCGTGAGGATGAATCAGCAACCAGAAGGCGGGGATCGTGGAGTAAACGACGCAAGCGATCCAGCCGATGGTTCGAAAAACTTGCATCACTCGATTCTAGCGGCTCCGTGGAGTAGGCCATGCAGGTGAGCCGTTTCTATGGCACATTAGAAGATCAATGCCACCGCCCGCCGACGCCAGAGCTGGACGCATCGCGTTTACCCATCCGGATTTTGTGCTGTTCCAGATTGCGCGATTTCTGATTGTGGCTGCGGTCGAGATGCAGGCGGTTGCGGTGGGATGGCAGGTTTACGACATCACGAAGCGGGCGCTCGATCTGGGCTTGGTGGGATTGGCGCAATTTCTTCCGGGCATCTTGTTGTTTCTCGTTTCCGGGCACGCGTCGGATCGATTCGACCGGCGAAAAGTGCTGGGCGCCTGCTATGCGGGATATGCATTATGCTCCGGGCTTTTGCTCGTGTTGGCGGAGCGGAGCACACACACCGTGAGTCCGATTTATGTTGTGTTGATTTTGCTCGGCGTTGTGCGGTCCTTCAACGGGACGGCCAGCCGGTCGATCTTGCCCCAGCTGGTACCCGAAGAACACTTTCCGAATGCCGTGGCCTGGAATGCGACCACGTTTCAAGCGGCCACAATCCTTGGTCCATCTCTGGGCGGAATTCTTTACGCTGCTTTTCACGGCCCGTCGGCAGTGTACGGCGCTGCCATGTTGACTGCGCTAGGCGCGTTGGTTTCTACATTTCGCATCAAGGCGAAACAGCAGGCACGGCGGCGCGAGCCGACCACGATGAAGACGGTCTTCGCGGGATTGCATTTTATATGGCGCGAGAAGCTGATCCTGGGAGCGATTTCCTTGGACCTGTTCGCTGTGTTGTTGGGCGGGGCAGTTGCACTGCTTCCCGTTTATGCCCGTGAAATTCTTCACACCGGGCCGTGGGGACTGGGATTGCTGCGAACCGCTCCCGGAGTGGGCGCAGCAATGATGGCAGTCGCGCTCGCCCATCGACCGTTGCGCGGACGCGCGGGGCCGATCCTGTTGTGGTCGGTGGCGGGGTTCGGCGTGTGTACGATCGTTTTTGGGTTTTCGAGAAGCCTGGTGCTGTCGCTGATTTCGCTCATCTTGTTAGGGGCGACGGACATGATCAGCGTGATCATTCGCGCGACGCTGGTGCAGTTGCGCACACCGGATGAAATGCGCGGGCGCGTGATGGCCGTGGACATGGTTTTTATCGGGACCTCAAATGAGCTCGGGCAGTTCGAATCCGGATTGACCGCGCAATGGTTTGGTACCGTGCCTGCGGTGGTGCTGGGAGGAGTGGGCACTCTGGCGGTGATTGCGCTGTGGGCCTGGATCTTTCCGGAGTTGCGGCGCACGGGAGCGCTGACCGCGGTGAACACCCAGGTTGAGCAGGAAGTTTCGCAGGAAGCGGAAGAGATGCGCTAGGTTTGCGGAAAGTTGGACGCAAAACACGACCACCGGGGCTGAAGCCCGCTTATGATTGAGGAGACCTACGCGGCCCATTCGACTTTGCCCAGGGCAGGTGCCCGAAGCGCCGCTCTGCCAGGTGGATCGCTTACGGAACTACTACCTCAACGCGATTTGAGTAACCACTTTCCCGCCCGCCCGAGTTGACCGCTGTAGTTGCGTAGTAGTAGGTCCTGCCTCCGATTATCGTTGCATCCGTATAGCTGGTATCCGGGTCTAGGCTTGCATTGACCCGGCTGAGAGTACCGCTCAGCGGATGTGCCGCGGTAAACGTTGTAGCCTGAAACCTGTGAAGTGCTGGCGTTCCAGGAAAGCGTGACATAGAGAGAGGTAGCTGTGCCGGACAGAGGTTCGGAGGCGGGAGAATTCTGGGCGTTGCTGGTGAAGGAAAGCGCGGCCGATTTTGTCCCGCTGCTTTGCGGCTTGAATTCCACATTGAGTGACAGTTCGTGGCCCGCGGGGATGGTCAAGGGAAGCGTCACGCCGGGAACGGTAAATTGCGAATTGCTGCTCGACACCGAAGAGATGGTCACGCTTTCACCCGTGGCGCTCAGGCCGAGGGTTAGAGTCTCTGTAGTTCCCACGCCAACATTGCCGAAGCTTAGTGTCGCGGGGGCGATGGTCAACCGCCGCTTACTTTCCGTGCTCTCGCCTGTTCCAAATACTGGCAGCGTAAGCGTCGGGTTGGAGGCGTTGCTGAGAACGGTGATGTGTCCGCTCACTGGCCCGACCCCAGTGGGAACGAAAGTGATGCTGACTTGAAGCCTTTTTCCTGCGCCCAGAAGTTTCGGCAGCTCCACCTTCGAGACTTTGAACTCGCTATTACTAGAACTCAAGGTTGAAATCTTTACATCCGATTTTCCGTGATTGGTTACAAAAACGACAACAGTTCGAGTGCGGTCCACCTCGACGATGCCGCAATGCAAGGCGGTGGTAGAGAAAGTCAGTTCGGTTACAGCCGCATGCAGCGGCAACGGCAAAATTGTTATGAGGGCAAGCACGACGAGGAAAGCGGGGTTCACACAGCGGTGGCGAGTTTTCAACCGGGGGAGTCGCACAGGACACAAAACCTACAGGCAATTGCGAAGGCGGTGAAGATATCAGAAGGACATGCAGAGCTCGCAGGCGTAGTTCGATCGGCTTAACCTTCCTCCACAGGCTGGCGAAGCCAGTTTTTCGAGTCTGAGGCTGGTCGCACCACTAGACGTGCGGCGGATCACTGCGCATCAGGTTGTGGTTGGCGGATGATTCCTTTGACTGCAATCCCCGCAGCGCCCTCCGCGCTTGGCGGGAAGTCTCCTCTGGAGAAGCCCGCGTATGACTCTCGCTGGATTCGTGCACAAGAATGCTCTTCGCAACCCGCGGCGCAGTGTTCTAACCGTGCTCAGCATCGCGTTCTCGATGTTGCTCCTGACGTTGATGATGACGATCTGGCAGAGATTCTACGTCGACCAGGGGACGCCCCAGTCCGCGCAGCGGCTCCTGCTGCGGCACAAGGTTTCGCTTGCCAACTTTTTACCCAGCTCCCACCGTCAGCAGATCCGCTCCGTCCCAGGGGTGACTGCGGTCGCTCCCATGACCTGGTTTGGCGGACTCTACATGAATGACAAGTCTGACAATGCTTTTGCGCAGTTCGCTACCGATCCGGAGGCGATCTTGCAGGCTTATCCCGAAAATCGACTGCCGGACGAGCAACTGAAGGCTTGGATGCGCGATCGCGCCGGATGCATGGTCGATGCCAAACTGGCGCAGAAACACGGTTGGAAGCTAGGTGACCGCGTGGTGATCAAGGGCAACATCTTTCCGGTTAATCTCGAACTCACCATTCGCGGCATCTACACCGCGGCGGTTCCCTCCGACACGCTCTTCTTTGATGAACAATACCTTCAGGAGTCGGTCGGCTGGTTCCGAGGCTACGCCGGATTCTACGCCATCATGGTGGACTCCCCGAAGAATGTTACTCAAGTCGCGCAAGCGATTGACGAAAGGTTTCACAACTCTCCCTATCCCACCAAGACGGAGACCGAAAAAGCTTTCGCTCTCGACTTCATTGCCACGCTCGGCAACGTGAAGGCATTCATCCTGGGCATCTGCTCGGCGGTGGCTTTTGCGATCCTGCTGGTGACTGCGACCACCATGGCGATGTCGGTGCGGGAGCGGACTCGCGAAGTGGCCGTGCTGAAGGCGCTGGGATACACTCGGCGACTTCTTTTGACCCTCTTCGTGAGCGAGAGCGTGGTGCTGGCGTTATTGGGTGGGCTGCTCGGAGCGCTGGCTGGCGCGGGCACGGTTCGACTAATGGCCGATGCTCCGCAGATGACGGGCTTGTTCAATGGCTTGCGTGCGACGTGGGGAATGCTCGGTCTCTCTGTGGTGCTGGCCACGCTAGTCGGATTGCTGAGTGGCATTATTCCCTCATACTCCGCCGCGAGCGCTGAGATTGTGAAGGGCCTGCGGCACATCGGGTAATAGCTTTCTCGAAGCACTACCCGATGTGGCGGAGGCCCTCGACGATGGGGGTGTGCGAGACGCGGTGTGCCGGGAAGACTGCGCTGAGGCAACCGACCATTACTGCGACGAAGAAGCAGAACACTATGTTCGGCCACTTTAATTTCAAGAGCACTTGAAAGCCTTCTCCGCCGGCGGTATGCACCACAGCGTAAACGATAGCGAACGCACCGATCGAGCCCAGCAGCCACGCCGCTATGCAGATGCCAACTGATTCGCCGAGTATCAGCGATAAGAGGGTGGGAGAGGTAAATCCCAGAGACCTCAGGACGGCAATCTCGCGCGTGCGCTCGCGGATCGACATGGCGATGGTATTGGCCGACATCAAAACCATAGCAAAGAGTGCGGCTAGACAGATGCTCAGGATGAACAGCTTCACGTTGCCGATCGCCGTGATTAGTTCGATGTTGAAGGCTCGTTCTGCTTCGGTGCGCGTGGGCACTGGCGCGTTGTGGAACAAGTTGTCGACGGCCTTCGCGATGGGCCCTACGTGCTGCGGGGAGTCGGCACGAATCAAGAAAACTTGCGTCTGGCCACGATGCACACTCTGCTCAACACTCTCCCAGTTGAAAAACAGGGGACCGCTGGCCATGGTTGTTCGGTAGATTCCCCGCAGGGTTAACTCGACGTTTGGGGATTGGAGCACGCCTTCCAGAATGATCCGATCGCCGATCTTCCAGTCGAGACTGCGAGCCAGGTCGACGCTCGCGATAGCTCCGGCGCGATCGTGCTTCCAGGCTGCGGCTTGAGCCTCGGGTAGTTCAATATCCTGATAGACATCCAGAAAATTGCTGGGATCAGTGCCAAACCGTCCGAAATTGTACTTTCCCTCGCCGGTTTTGTACGCACCGTCATAACCGTTCATGGAAGCGACGTTGACGACTCCCGCCAGCGGGAGGATTTTTTCTCGATAGTAACTAGGCATGGAGAGGAACAGCGAGACGCGATGGCGGCAAATGAGGCGCGATCCGGCGTGGACGGTCCACGGCTCCACAAATAAGCTGTGCCAGATCGTGATCATAAGAATGAGTAAGAGAAAGGAGAAGGCCAGGCTGAGGGAAGTAAGGATGCTCCGCCGCTTGTTGCGCAGAAGGTTTCGAACCACGAAGCGCGGGAGGGTCACAAAGGCCGCCTCCAAAGGCGAGAACCCGAGATTGCTGGAAACTCGGGTTTGTTGGACAGTGTTTCGTTATTCAGTGTTTCGCTAATCAGTGCTTCTGAATCACTCGCGTGATTCGCTCAAACGCCCAATCAATTTCTTGTCGGCTGATGACGAGAGGCGGGGCAATGCGAATCACGTGATCATGCGTTTCCTTGCAGAGAATTCCTTCTTCCTTCAAGGCTTCGCAGTACGGGCGCGCCGGGCTGCGGAGTTCGATGCCGATCCACAGGCCTTTGCCACGAACCTCTTTCAGGTCGGAGCTGCGCAGAGTTTGCAGCAACGTCAGAAAATATGTGCCGAGCTCGGCGGAACGCTCTACCATTTTTTCTTCGACGAGGACGCGAAGCGCGGTGCGGGCGATGGCACAGCCCATGGGATTGCCGCCGAAGGTGCTGCCATGGTCGCCGGGGTGGTAAACGCCGAGAATCTCGCGAGAAGCCAATACGGCCGAAACCGGATAGAATCCGCCGGCGAGAGCCTTGCCTACGATCAATACGTCGGGCGTGATTTGTTCGTGCATGTAAGCGAAAAGCTTGCCGGTGCGTCCAAGACCCGACTGAATTTCATCGGCCATGATCAGGACATTGTTCTTGCGGCAGATTTCCGCGGCTTCGCGGAGAAATCCTTCAGGCGGAATGACGATTCCGGCTTCGCCCTGAATGGGCTCGACAAGGAATGCGCAGGTGTTGTGGGTGAGGGCTTCGCGGAGGGCGCGAGCGTCGCCGAACGGAATTACTTTGAACCCGGGAGTGAACGGTCCGAAGCCATCGCGATATTGTTCGTCGGTGGAGAAGCTGACGATGGTGACAGTGCGGCCGTGAAAATTATTGGCGCATACGATGATCTCGGCTCTGCCTTCGGGAATGCCTTTAATTTTGTAGCCCCACTTGCGGGCGGTCTTGATGGCAGTCTCGACGGCCTCCGCGCCTGAGTTCATGGGGAGAACCATGTCGAAGCCGGTCAAGTCGTGGAGTTCCTTGCACAGCAGAGGCAGTTGCTCGTTGCGGAAAGCGCGTGAGGTGAGAGTGACCTTGCGGGCCTGCTCCTCGAGAGTGTGCAGAATTTTGGGATGGCAGTGGCCTTGATTCACCGCGGAATAGGCAGCCAAGCAGTCGAGATAGCGCTTGCCTTCGACGTCATAGACCCACACGCCTTCGGCGCGCTCGAGGACTACATCGAGCGGATGATAGTTATGAGCGCCGTAGCGGTTCTCGAGTTCGATGAAGTCGTGGGTGCGCAGGGGCTGTTCTATGAATTGCGTGGTCATAGGTTCCTTTCAATCGCTCGACAAAAAAATAAACCAGTTCACTTGGCTTTACTTCTGCCACGGCCGTAAACGTGGCAACCAGCGTCGTACATTGCGGCAGTATTCCTGGTAGTCCGCGCCGAACATTTTGCGCAGCGTCGGTTCCTCGTAGAGTTGGACGAAGAGGGCCACTCCGAGGATCACCGCGACGGCGACTGCGATCGCCGGCCAACGCTCTCGGCCGAAAACTACCCAGAGGCCGATCCATCCCACGAAAAAGCCGACGTACATGGGGTTGCGCACGTAGCGGTAGAAGCCGACCACTACCAGCTTCTTCGGAGGGGCGATGGGTGCGGGCGTGCCGTGTCCGGTGCGCCCGAAATCGTAAACGCAGCGCAGCGCTACCGCGAAGCCAAGCACGGAGGGCAGAGCAGCGATCCATCGCCAGTGTGCCGTCTCCACGCGAAAGCCGAGCCAAGGTGGCAGTAACCAAAACCAAAGAGCAAAGAACGCGGCGCCGACGATCAGCGATGCGATGGTGGTCAGCCACTGCGCATCATGATTCTCCGGGTGTGGGCTCACAATCGCTTTTGCCATAAAACTCTCCAATCATGCGATCGCAATTCCTATTCCAACAGCATGGTCAACAAAGCCATGCGCACGTAGAGGCCATTGCGGGCCTGGCGAAAATACATGGCTCTGGGATCGGCATCGACTGATTTGTCCAACTCGACGGTGCGCGGCAAGGGGTGAAGGATCAGTGCGTCCGGCTTCATGCGCTCGACTGTTGTTGAATCGATGGCATAGCGCTTGAGGCCGTGAGTGTCGTGCATGCGCTCGGGGCGGATTCGAGTCTGATAGACCACATCCACCTCGCCAATTACGCGGTTGATCTCGGACTCCAGTTCATAGCGGACGCCGTGCTCGTCGAGATAATTCAGAATGTCCGGCCTCATCTGAAGTTGCGGTGGACTGACGAAGAACATCTTCACACGTTCAAACTTGGCCAGCAGATACGCCAGCGACCGCGCAGTGCGCCCCTTATCCAGTTCGCCGATGATGGCGACGCTGAGGCCATCCAGCGGACGCTGGCGGTAAATCGTGTAGAGATCGAGCAAGGCCTGGGTGGGATGTTGGCCGCCGTTGCCATCTCCGGCATTGATCACCGGGACGGGCGAGACCTCCGCGGCGCGGCGCGCGCCGTGATCTTCGGGATGGCGGATTACGATCACGTCCGAATAACCGCCGATGATGCGGATGGAATCTTCCACCTGCTCGCCTTCGATTTCGGAGGAGAACACGCCGGCATTTTCCGTAGCCAGGACGCGGCCGCCAAGTCGATGCATGGCAGCTTCGAAACAAAACCGAGTGCGGGTCGAGGGCGCATAGAACACGGTCGCCATGATGCGGTTCTGGTAATCGAGCGAGCCTCCGCGGGCCACCACCCGCTCCATGCCGCGCGAGCGCTCGAACAATTCCATGAGCAGGGGCACGGTGAATTGCTGAGACTCGACGACATGGTTCAATTTCGTTCCGCCGCGAATCGAGTCCAGAGCGGGCGCGGCTGGCTTGACCGAGTTGGTGGTTGAGTGTGGCATCAGCCTCCTCTCACCGGCAGATGGAGCTCTGCGTTCCGCTCGACTTCCGCAGTGTCGTGGTCGCCGAAGATGTGTGTGCCAGCAAAGCCTAGGACTGCCTGGCAGAGATTCTCGCAGGAAGTAATGATGGCCTCCTTGCCGCCGTTGCGGAGGAAACGCAAGACGGATTCGATTTTGGGGCCCATGTTTCCGGGAGGGAAGTGGCCGGCTTTCGCGTACGTTTCCAACTGGGTTGCGGTGACTTGCGGCAGCGGGCGCTGGGTTGGCTTTTTGTAGTCCAGGTACACGTAATCAGTGTCAGTGGAAATAACGAAGAGGTCGGCGGCGAGGCGGGAAGCGAGCAGTGCGGAGGCGCGGTCTTTGTCGATGACGGCCTCGACGCCTTGCAAGCGCGCGTGGTTCGAGACCACGGGAATGCCGCCACCTCCGCACGCGATGACGATGACGCCTTGCTGAACCAGATTGCGAATGACTTCCAGTTCAACAATCTCAATCGGCTCGGGCGAGGGAACGACGCGGCGATAACCGCGGGCGGCGTCCTCAACAATTTCCCATCCTAAGAGCTGCTTACGCTTTTCGGCATCGGCCAGAGAGTAGAAAGGGCCGATTGGTTTGGTGGGATGAAGCATCGAAGGATCGTCCGCAGAGACGATCGTCTGGGTGAGAACCGTGGCGACCGGGGTATGAAGGCCCGCCTGTTGCAATTCAGTTTGCAAGGACTGCTCGAGAAGATATCCGATCTCGCCCTGGGTGGAAGCTCCGCAGACGTCGAGCGGATTTCCGGGAACTTGGCTGGCACCGCGCTCTGAGCGCAGAAGGGCCGCGCCCACTTGCGGACCGTTGCCATGCGTAAGGACGATGCGGAAGCCGTTGCGGATCAATCGGACGATCTGTACCGCGGTGCGCCGGGCGTTGGTCCGTTGCTCGCCGATGGTTCCTTTTTCTCCCGCACGAATGAGGGAGTTTCCGCCCACGGCAAGAAGCATGGTCTTCATAAATGGCAGCGAGTCACAGCTACTGTTCCTACACGTGCATCAACTCCTGCAGTTCCAAAAGTCCCGGAAGTTTGACGAATTCGCCTTTCATCAATTCCAGCATGATCGCTTTTTGGGCGTGCAGCCGGTTCTCCGCCTCTTGAAATACCAAGGAGCGTGGCGAATCGATGACTTCGTCGGTAACTTCTTCGCCGCGATGCGCGGGAAGACAATGCAGAAAAATCGCATCACGCTTGGCGCGGCGGAACAAAGTTCCATCGACCTGGTAGGGCGGGAAGATATGCCGTCGCTTCTCGGCTTCGGCCTCCTGCCCCATGCTGGCCCAGATGTCGGTGTAGATCACATCGGCATTGGAGGCTGCTTCTTCCGGATCATTGGTCAGCGTGCAGGTGCCACCGGTCTCGGCGCCGCGATCGCGAGCCCACTGCACGGATTCGGCATCGAGTTCGTATCCCGGAGGAGTGGCGACCCAAACCAGCGCGCCTAGCTGGGCTCCGGCAAACATCAGGGATCGCGCCACATTGTTGCCGTCCCCGATGAAGGCGATTTTGAGACCCTCCAGATTGCCTTTCGCTTCCCAGATGGTCAGGTAATCCGCCATCGCCTGGCAGGGATGCACGAAGTCGGTGAGTCCGTTGATGACGGGAATGCAGGCGAATCGTGCCATCTGCTCGACTACGTCGTGGCTGAAAGTGCGGATCATGATGCCTTGCACCATGCGCTCCAGATTTTTTGCCACGTCGTATACAGACTCGCGTTTGCCGAGATTGATTTCGCCGGGAGACAGGTAAAGGGAAAATCCGCCCAACTGCTGAATGCCGACATCGAAGGTGACGCGAGTGCGCAGAGAAGGTTTCTCGAAGATCATGGCCAGCGTCTGACGCTTCAGAGCGGTGCTGAAGGCCGTAGGGTCGGCCTTCACCTGACGTGCAAGAACGAGCAGATACTGGATCTCCGAGGACGAGAAATCCCGGATGGAGAGAAAATCTTTGCCATTCATTTTCTGGCTCCCGCCAGAACTGGCTCGTGCTCGTGCGTGAACTGTACAAGCATTTCGGCCAGGCCGGGCTTGGTGAGTTCTTCCACTTCATAGGTCACGCGAAGATTTGGTTTGTCGAGCTTGACGACCCGCGCAAGGTCAATGGGAGTGGCGATCAGGACGAGATCGCAGGGAGTGCGGCGGATGGTTTCTTCCAGTTCATGCCTTTGCATGGCGCTGTATCCCATAGCCGGCAACAAATTCGTCAAATGCGGGAAACGTTCGAAGGTGCTCCGAATGGAGCCCACGGAATAAGGGCGCGGGTCTACTAATTCGGCGGCGTCACTTTGTCGCGCCGCTACTACTCCGGCGCCGTAGGGCATCTCGCCGTGGGTCAGTGTGGGACCGTCTTCCACGACGAGCACGCGCTGTCCCTTGACCCGCGACCGGTCCGGAACAGAGACTCGGCATGCCATCTCGAAGACAGTTGCCTTGGGGTTGTAGAGCTTGATGTTGTGGTGAATCGTCTCGACGTCGCGCTGGAAGGCGGTGTCGACCTTGTTGATCACGATTACATCGGCTCGTCGAAAGTTGACCTCGCCAGGAAAGTACGACAGTTCGTGGCCGGCGCGGTGCGGGTCGACCACGACGATTTCCAGGTCGGAAACATAAAAAGGTGTATCGTTATTGCCGCCATCCCACAAAATGACATCCGCTTCTTTCTCGGCGCATTCGAGAATCTTCTCGTAGTCAACCCCAGCGTAGACCACGGTTCCTTTTATGATGTGGGGCTCATACTCCTCGCGTTCTTCGATGGTGCAGTGCTGAAGATCGAGGTCTTCCAGCGTGGCGAAGCGTTGGACGGCCTGGGCCGCCAAATCGCCGTAAGGCATGGGGTGACGGATCACGACCGTCTTTAGGCCCCGCTGGCGCAACTCTTCGGCCACCAGGCGCGAGACCGGACTTTTTCCGCACCCGGTCCGCACGGCGCAGACAGAGATGACTGGAACTGACGAGCGAATTTGCGTGTGTTCGGTTCCTAGGAGCCAGAAGTCCACGTCGGCCGCGACGGCGCGCGAGGCAAGGTGCATCAGGTTCTGGTGGGAGACGTCACTGTAGGAGAACACGACGACATCGATCTCATATTCGGCAACCAGCGCTTCCATGTCCTTTTCTTCGAGGATGGGGATGCCGTCCGGATACAGGGTTCCGGCAAGTTCGGCCGGATAGCGGCGACCGGCAATATCGGGGATCTGAGTGGCAGTGAAGGCGACTACGTGGTAGTTGGAATTGTCGCGAAATAAGACATTGAAGTTATGGAAGTCCCGGCCCGCAGCCCCAAGAATCAAGATTCGTTTCACAGCCTATCCCTCCAGGCAAGATCGTTTTACCCCATATCTTCTCGCCGGGTCGGTAAGGAGCGCAGTACCGGGAATCACAGCAGAGGGTGACTTTTTGGCAAGAAATGCTATGGAAGGGTTCTAAACCCTTTGTTCCGATTATCGACCAGTGGTCTGGGGATAGCTGAGAGCGTCGAGAGAGCCGGCGATTGGCTTTTGATTTGCCCGGCCGTCACCGGAATCAATAAGCGTTCTTGCTGGTAAACATCCGGAGCAAAGTCATCGTGATAATTTGCAAATCGAAGGTGAGACTCCAGTTGCGAAGGTAATACAGATCGTATTCCACGCGCTTGGCAATGGAGGTGTCTCCGCGCCAACCGTTGACCTGGGCCCATCCGGTGATTCCAGCTTTGAACATGTGGCGAGAGTTGTAACGATCGAACTCTGCCAGAAACCGCTCGACAAAGAAAGGACGTTCCGGACGAGGGCCGACAATGCTCATATCGCCTCGCAGCACGTTGAGAAACTGGGGAAGTTCATCCAGATTGGTAGTACGCAGGAACGTGCCTACCGCAGTGCGACGCGGATCTTCTTCGCAGGTCCAACGCGTGTCGCCCTCTTCGCGGCTGCCTACATGCATGGTCCTGAATTTGTACATGCGGAAGACGCGGCCGTTCAGGCCCACGCGATCCTGAGCAAAGATAATGGGGCCGCGGCTGCTCAATTTGATAGCAAGAGCGATGAGCAGGGTAATGGGCAGAGTGATCAACAGAATAAGAACCGACAAGACCACGTCGAAGATGCGCTTCTGGAAGAGGTAAGAACCCGTCTCGGCCAATGTGGGACGTAGATCGAGCATGTGGATCCCACCCAGGTCGATCAGGCGATCGCGGAGGACGACGCCTTCACCCAAATCGACGACGACGCGCGTGGGGACACAGAGTTTCTCCAACACGGGCGTGATCTTCTGGACCTCGCTTAGACGAGCGGCGGGCAGGGCAATGATGATGTCGTTGATAGAGTTGCCATTGGAGAAGACCGGAATCTGGTCGAGTTCATAGACCGGCCCCTCTACCGCAACCTCCTGATCCGGAAGACGTACGAAGCCCACAATTCTGCAGGGGAGCACCTCGCCATGCAGAAGCGAAGTTCCAACGCGGCGAGCGAAGCGGTCGGTGCCCACCACCAGAATCTTGACTTCGTTCCTGCCGTCCTTGCGAACCAATTCGAGAGATACGCGGAATGCAATGCGGGTGATGGTGGCGAGCACGAACAGAGCGACGGCACTGATCGCGATGACGACGCGCGAATAGCTGGCTTGGCGGTACAGAAATCCCGCGGCCATAACTACCGCATAGGTAAATGCCAACGCCTCCAGCAGGCGGCGGGTTTTCCCGCCGGGAGCGTATAGTTGCTCAACGTTCCATAGCTCGGATTCTTCGGCGGCAATGGCCCAGACAATCGTGGTGAGAAGGAGAATGCCCCAATAGGACGGAAGTCCAGCTGGGGCCGCGTGCGACAGCAAGAGGTTGAAACCGAACCGCACCTTGACCGCGATAAAATAGGCGCAGGCCGGTAACAACAAGGTGAGAATTCTCAAATATAAACGCGCAAAGCTAAGGCGACTGCGAATCATACCGAACGGCTCTTTCTCCCCCTACCAACATTATCCATGTCTCCATATGATGTTTGTCTAGCCCCTAGTCATATTCCGCTCAGCGCGGAAGTGTCAAGCACTATTGGTAAACGATAGCCAAGAGAATAAGCACGATTCCCGATTGAACACAAGAGAAGCGAAATGGTTTCGGTACGAAAGCAACCTTATCAGAGCAACTTCCTCCTGCGTCACGCGCGCTTGCGGTAACATTACCTGGTCATTGGTCTGAAACCTTCCGTGAAAACCCTTTCGGCCAGAAGGATAGCTGAACCGCTGAGGTTACGTTTGACTGCCTGCCTGTAACGATCACAGGAAAATTCCACATCTCGTATTGCACGGAGGCGGAGAGGCTGAAGCTGGAGCGTGGCCAAAACTCCGCGCGGACGCTGGCATCGGCCAACGTGCCTCCGGCCAAAGCCCCGTTGTTCGAGACAAGCTGGTTACTGACCTTCTGATGCCGGAATCCAAATTGGAGTTTATTGCGAGGACTGAACCAATAGGTGGTCCAGGCCTGAGCGCCCTGCCCTTGGCGCCCCATCCAGCTCCCCATCAGATGACCCGCATTCTGAAATCCAGTGATCCAGCCACCGTCCCAGTAAAAGGCGCCATAGGCGACGTCGCCTCCGCTGCTGGGAGGATCGGTATACCCACCCTCCACGCGGAAATCCAGTTTCGGGATCTTGGGAAGCCGGGGAATGTATATTCCAGCGAGCCATGCGGCTACGTCGGGGCCAAGAAGGGGAGTGACTTCGTCATGTTCGGCCAGGCCTTCGGCGTAGAGAGTCACTCCATTGCGGAGTCCGGGAATCCGATAACTGAAATCCATTCCCGGAGCGACGCGCGCCCGGTTTGTTGGGGTTGCCGGCCAGTGTGTTACCGGTCGAGAATACACTCCTCAGAAAGGAATGCAGGGTCAGTGGATAGCCGGGCCCTCCGTAATCGGTGTTGCGCGAAAGCCCGATTTCGAGGTTGCGGGTTGGCTTGAAGCTGATCCTCTGGCCATGAACAATCGGCTGCGGATTCAGCGACTCACCGTACTGGCCGACCAGACCCAATGGACTATTGAGGAATTCATACCCTGAGTACTGTCCGATGAAGGCCTCCAGCCGCATGGGTCCGAGGACTGCCAAGAAACTCGGAAGAGTGAAAGGTGTGACGCGGTTGACCCGAAACATTCTGATCGGCGCCCCGTTGTCGCTGAACATCATTGGGCCGCCCTGGGAGGGTCCCCACCAGAGGCTCTGATTTCCGTAGGAGAGTTGCCAGTCGGAAAGATTCAGTGCGACGTACGTATCCAGGAATCGGCCTTGATTGAAAGCGGAGGTGGGCGTGTCGGGGGGTACAGGGAAGGGCGTGGGAACGCCGCTACGGCTGAAATCAGCCTGAGAGATGGCATCCCGAGCAGTAAGCGGCAAAGCAGGGGCGGAGGGGGAATGCTGTAATTCGCCGCGGGCATAAACTGCGAAGGGACCATACTCCCCCCATCCCGACAGTCCCGAAACATCGTTGAAGCCCCGTTGCTCGGGTCGGCCGTAATCGTTCACGATGGTCTGTCCGAAATGGTAGCCGTCGGTCAGCGGTTTGCCGACGATCTCGGTGCTGCGCGTATAGGCTGATTCCAGTTGAAACTCCGCATTCTCCCCGCCATTGAGCAAGGTAACTTCGCGAGCAAATTCCTTCTGCAACGCCTGGTAAAGGCGCGCCGCTTCGCTTGATTGCGATTCGTTCTCTGCGATGAGATCGGAAGCCTCCTTGATCTGTCTCGCGCACTCCAGGCGAGTCCAGGGCCGCATGTCGGCGAAACCAGTATGAATGTAGCCGAGCGCGGTCAGACGATCCATGGC
>CAVXFD010000007.1:0-91162 GCA_963760855.1 uncultured Acidobacteriaceae bacterium
GGCTTGAGGGTTACGCATACTATCGCCATTCGGATCGGAGCATTTCTTATTACAACAAAGGAGAATTGCTGGGGATCATGTTGGATTTGACCGTGCGCGAGGCCAGCCACGGACAGGCTTCTCTGCGCGAAGTGTTTCAATGGATGAACCAAAACTACGCGAAGAAAGGAAAATTCTTTCCCGATTCCGATGGCGTCCGCGAAGCTGCGGAAGCGGTAACCCACGCGGACCTGGGCTGGTTCTTTGCGAAATTTGTCTCGGGCACCGAGGAACCTCCCTGGAACGATTTTTTTCGTAGCGTAGGCTTGCATCTTGTGGTCGGGAAAAACACGGTCGCAGACGCGGGCTTTACGGCCTCGCGCAATTTCGATGGCCCCATGACAGTTGAAGCAGTCACGGCCGGCGGCGAGGCCGAGCACGCCGGTCTGCAGACCGGCGATACGATTCTCGAAATCAACGGTAAGATAGCAGGACAGGAATCCTCCGAGGCGATCGCTGGACTCACTGCAGGAGACACGGTCACCGTACGAGTGCGCAGCCGTCATGGCGCGGAGCGCGAACTTAAATGGATACTGGGTGGTCGCGAAGAGATCACTTACGAACTCAAAGATATGGACAACGTTAGCGCGGAACAACACGCGCGCCGGACTGCGTGGCTCAAAGGCGAGGCGCAGTCTCCGCCGGCGCCCTCTTCGCACTAACAGCGGGCTCGTGCAGAGGCACATCGACTCATGATCCGCACCATCGCAATGCTCGTCTTCTGGGCGCTCGCCTTGCCCGTTGCCGCAGTGATCGGATTCCCCTGGACCTTTATCACCGGCGACATACGCCTGCTGTATCGCATGTTCATGATAGGAGCATGGAATGGCGTACGGCTTACCGGCGTACGCGTAAAAACCATCGGCCTCGATAACCTGGACCCGGCGCGTACCTACATTTTCATGTCAAACCACGTTTCGAATCTTGACCCGCCGATAACCGTTCCCCTGATCCCAAAGCGCACCTCGGTCTTAGTGAAAAAGGAGTTGTTCAAGGTCCCGGTCCTGGGGAAGGCAATGCGCATGGGGTCGCTGATCCCCGTTGACCGTGGCAATCGCGATGCCGGCATTGAGTCGGTGCGTGCCGCCAAAGAGGTCGTGCAGCAGAGTCTCAACATGACGATCTACGTGGAGGGTAAGCGTTCATTCGACGGCAAGCTGCTCCCATTTAAGAAAGGGCCGTTCTATCTCGCAATGGAATGTGGAGTGCCAGTGGTTCCGATAACCATCACCGGCACGCGTTACGTGATGCCCAAGGGAAGATTTGCCATCAAGCCAGGCCTGGTGACGGTGAATTTTCATCCGCCCATTGAGCCTGCGGATTTTGGCAGCCGCGAATGTTTGATGGAAAAGGTTCGCGCGGCGATCGATGCTGGCTTGCCTGAGGAATGCCGCGAGGGCGCAACTGCCGCGCATCTCGCATCGTCGCACGAAAATAATTAGCGATCGCATCGCCAGTGGCTTTCGATCTGCCCGTGATCGGCGGAAGAGCCGCTATTCCTTCCGAGCCTTCGTCCGAAGCGCCCGCGCCATATCCGGCAGCTTCGATAACAGCGCAGAATACTTCAGCCACAGTTTGTGATCCACGGCAGGAGCGCCGCTCACTACCGCGCCGGCCGGAATGTCGTTCGCCACGCCACTCTGCGGCGTCACAATCGCGTCGTCGCCAACCTTACAATGCCCAACCACTCCAACCTGCCCGGTCAGAATCACGCGGTTGCCAATCTCCGTGGAACCCGCGAGGCCCACCTGGGAGCAGAGAAGTGCGTCCTCGCCCACCTGCGATCCGTGTCCGACCTGAACCAGATTATCAATCTTGACCCCGCGCCTGATGCGCGTTTCTCCAACGCTGGCGCGGTCAATGCATGAATTCGCCTGAATTTCCACGTCATCCTCAATCACGACCGGAGCCGGCTGTGCAATCTTGTACCAATGCGCCTCAGTTGTCTTGGCAAAACCAAAGCCGTCCGACCCGATCACTACCCCGTTCTGTAACAGAACGTTGTTGCCAATGCGGCAATTCTCTCGCACTACCACCTGTGCGTGCGCAAAAAAGTTTCTTCCAATCTTCACTCCCCGGTAAATCACTACATGCGCGAGCAACACCGCGTCGTCTCCAATCTCGACATCCTCATCGACCACCACATAGGGGCCGAGGTGCGCACGGCGCCCGATCTTCGCTGAAGGATGCACCACCGCCGTCGGATGCACTCCCGGCGCGTATCGCAGCGGCTGATGGAAGAGTTCAAGCGCACGCGCAAAGGCAAGATAAGGGTCTTTCGTCCGCAGCATCGCCGTCGAAACGGCTGGAAACTCTTCGGCCACGATCACCGCAGACGCTTTCGTCGAACGCGCCGCCGCCCCATATTTAGGATTGGAAACAAACGTCAGTTCGCCCGGCCCCGCCTGTTCAATGCCGTTGAGCCCGGTAATCTCTATATCAGGCGAACCGTTCTCAAGTCGTGCGCCCAGCGCGGACGCAATGGCAGATAGTTTCATAGGTCTGTGAAGAGAGTGTCAGCGCGATTGTAACGGACCGACACCCGAGACGACGAGGCTCCGCCATTATGTCGCTGCGCCTGACAGCAATGACGGGCCAGTCGCGTTATTGCACCGTCAAAACAAAGCTCCCTTGCTCAGAAAGGGATCCTGCCGTAGCAGTCACCGTCACGGTTGAGGTGCCCGCCGGTGTCCCGGGATCTTGCTTCTGCTGACTTCCGCCCCCGCTTCCGCCGCCACCACACGCAGGGATGGTCACCAGCATCGCAAGCAGCATCATCAACCCAAGCACTGCGCCCCATCGCCGCCGTCCAGACGCGCCCAGCACAAAAATTCCACCTACCGGCAATGCGCCGAAAATCGCGGCCAGAAAATAAGCGCGCTCCTTAGTCTGCAGCAATGTCGTATGTGGAGCGGTAGTGGTTACCGTAATAGTGGTGGTCACCACTGTGGTCGGGCCCTGCCCGATCGCGGGCGAAGAAGAGCATGTGGTTTCGGCGGGCAGACCACTACAAGTGAAGGTGATCGCCGTGGTGAAACCCGTCGACGCGATGATGCCTACGGTAGTACTGCCTGTACCGCCAGGAGCCGAGATGCTTACCGGCGCCAGGCCGGAGACCGCAATGAAGCCGGGCTGAATCGTGAAGGTGACTGGGCTGTTGCTGCTGCTGGCGGTGAAACTGGGATCACCCGAGTAGCTCGCCGAAATGCTGTGGTTGCCAGCATCGAAGCTGATGATCCCATCGCCGATCGAGGTGTTGCCTTGGCTGTTGAGAGCCGGATTGTTGACCACTTGAACCGGAGGGCTTACCTGAGGATTTGTCGCGGGTATGGAACCTAAGGTGTCCGTGAAATTGACACTCCCAGTCGGGCAGCCAGCAAAAGAAGGGCTCTGGCACACTGTCGTGCTGTGGGCGGCACTGGCAACGTCAGCCCGCACAAACACAAGACTGCCGAAAGGAAAAGGGCTGCTGAGCGAATTTCCAGTCACACTGGAACCTTGCAAACTCAAAGTGGTCGTGCTCGTCTCCGGCTTCACGGTGAGCATCGAACTATTGGAATTGCTGGGTCCGTACGTCGCATCCCCAGAATAGTGAGCCCAGACACAGTACGGGCCTCCCCCCGGCAAGACAGTCGTCGAGAACGATACCGATCCTGCCGGCAGCTTCCCACCATCTGTCGCGGCCGTCGAGACCAAAGCAATCTATGGGGCCGTTTTCCGCCAGCAGGGAAACATTGCCGGTGGGCGTGCCGCTTCCGCTGCTCGGCGCGACTGTGATAGTCACATTAACGGGAGTGCCGTGTGTGAGGTTCGTGGTCGAACCCAGAGTTAACGTCGTTGTCGTCGCGTTGAATGTGGTGCTATTCCAATTGGTGATCAGGTTTGCCACATTGACTGAGCCGAGCCCGGTGGTCAGATCGTAGCCGGCTCCGGCCTGATAATCGGAACCCACTTCGCCGGGAACAACGTTATTCCCAATCGTCACATCATTGAAGATGCAGGTGCTGGCGGGAGGAGTGGATGTATTCGAGCCATTGCACTGCGAAGGGTAAATGTTTTGTGCTGCCTGCGCCGCGGCTAGAGGGTAGAGCACATAGTTTGCCTGTCCTGGCCGGCCACCCGCGCTTTGCTCGGCCAGCGCCATGATGCCGGCGAAGGAGGGCGTCGCGGCGGACGTGCCGCTAACACCCGCCAGGTAGATATATCCCTGGCTATCGGCGACGCAAGACCCTTCCAGGCAGAGCAGGTAAAAATCATGCCCGGCAGCGGTTAACGAGACGTCTGGCAGATCGCGCACTCCGTCCGCGGGTATATTCAACCCGGTGCCGGTTTGCCAGGAAGGTTTTGGCACCCCGTTGGTTGTACCAGGTGAAGATATCTGATTATCTCCAAAATTTCCGGCGCTAGCCCCACCGCTGCCGGACCAAAGTCCGTTGGTTGGGCTGCTCTCGTTCCACGCGTTTTCCGGAATGTACGAGATCGCTGTCTCGGAAATCGGCTGCGGTAGAAGTCCAGTATTTGCTGGGGTCACCGTTTTCATTGAACATGGTTCCACCCACCGCGATATTAAACGGCGTCGAAGCCAGTGCGTTCACCGAGACGGGCCCCGTAGCTGGAGGATTACTCGGATCATCGCAGCCCTCGGCCCCGGAGTCGCCCGTGGAAACGAAATATGTGATTCCCTGAGCTGCGGCCTGTTCTGCCACGGCGTTGATCCCGGCAAGCCGCGCGTCGGTCGCAGAAATACTCACAGGTGCCGAAACTCTCCGTCATGATGTCGGCGAGGTTGTTCTCCACGATGTACAGCTCAGAGAGGTCGATGCCGTCTGTAGTGTTAGTTGAGCCGGAGACGACGAAATCGATGTTCGCATTAGGAGCAATGGCGCCGGACCAGGTTGCATCCAGAGTTGCTTCCAGTTCCTCATCGCCGCCTGAGTCACCCGGGTCTGGACCGTCCACGATGATATTGAGATTGTCCCCGCCGAAGCTATCGTTTCCCGCTCCGATCTCATTGCGGAAGTCCTGCACGTCCTCGCCGCCGTTGTAAAGATCATTGCGGCCAACCACGCCAATCGTTGCGCCTAGCCCGGTCAGGGTCTGGTAAGCGGGATTGATGTTATAGATCACCGCGTAGTCCTGCGGTGCGAGGGCGTTAAATGCAGGTTGGCCGTTCTGCGCCGGGAAAGTCACGTGCGGCTTATTCCCTTTTCCTTGGACCACCTGCGCCAAAACAGCGGACTTCACTAAATGGCTTTGCGGCTTGCTGAGAAAATTATGCAGCGTCGATACCCCCGCCACCGCCGGTGTCAACGCCGCCGGAATCGACGGATCACTTGAATTCGCCCAGTGCTGTTCTCCGTTCACGACATACTTATGAATGGCGGTATGAAATGCTTCTTTCACCTGGCTGGCGGAGCCCGAAAACTCAAGCACCGTCCGCCCTTTCGTCGTATCCGACCTGAAACCCGTGAGACTGCAACCATGCGGTGATCGTCTGCATGTCGCCGTCGGTCGGCCCAAATTGTTGGCCGAATTGTTCGGGAGTCAGCCATTTGTGATAGTTGGGTGAACCCTTGTCCTGCTGGTCGTCGAGCAACTTCCTCAGCGCGGATTCCTGCTCCGCGCTTCGCTTCAAGACGAGAAGCATTCTTTGCATGGGCAGCGTGGCTGGCGCCGTTCCCAGGTCGAATTCCGGGCGCGCCAAGCGATGCGTGTTTCCTTTCAGAACAGTTACCTGTGTTTCATCGACAGGCTGGGTAATCAGCGGACGTGGCGCCACCCCTACGCTGGGAGCCGAGGTCGCCTCTTGCGCGAACAATGTGAATGGACAATAAAGCGCAACCAACACCGCAATTACGGCGAATACCAGACACGAGGAGAAGCGGCAGGAAGCTCTCATGACTTTGGCACCTTTACTGAGACGTAGCTACGCCTGCGGAGAACGGACGGGGGTAGGAGGAAGGAAGTGGCCCAATCCATCTCGCCACGCGCGACAGGTTCCCGTGCGCGTGGGACCAGCCTTTTTATCCCAACTCCTCCCGGATTGCAACTGCATTTCAGCGCCGTCACCTGGTACCGGCGGCTGGCTTCCGGGAGACTGCGTAGGGAAAAGAAGGATTAACGACTAGCAAGGACAAGATGTTCGCTCGGAAGCTCAAGCGCTGGAAGAGGGGCTTATTCCTCGAACATGGGTACTTGCCGCTGATCTTCCACAGTGCCACGGCGTGGGCGACGCGTCGCCCCGATAACGGCAAGCACCGTCAGCGACTCCAGCGCGGTCCGCGGAACGAAGATGCGCTGCGTGTTCGAGCGCTGGTCCGGCGGACTGATCAGAAAACCTTCCGGCGTAGTCTGCGTCAGGTCGGCCGGCATGAGGCCTTCCAGGATTTCGTTATCCTTGAAGCGCAGGCGCACCCACAATCCCTCCGAGCGGGGGCGGGAAGTGAAAGTCTTGCGCGTGAGCGACTCCGAGTCCCCAAACTCGCGCACGAAATAGACTCCCTTGATCTCGTGCAGGTCCATGGCGACCACGTTGCCGGCGGTGTTCAGCAATTCCAGTTTGCCCTCGTTCACAAACTGCGTAGGCGAGACATATCCGGAGACCGAATCCCGGTCCATCTTCCGGACAATCACCTTCTTGTGAGTCGAGGGCATGGGGGTCGCGTTGCTTCAGAGCTGCGCGGGAATGAGCCGTCCCGCACGGTGATTCTCGCACTATTTCGCCTCAAATCGCGGGAATCCACGTTGGCAGTAGCCAAATCGTAAACGTTGTGTTATTCCTTTAAGTTGCCTTGGTGTGACTAAAGTCCTTATAAGTCTATTGTATTGAATGGCTTGTGCCGAGTTCGGAGTCGGTTTGCCGGGGTTGGGACGCTCCGTCCTGTGGAAATCCTGTGGAAACTTCAGTCCGAACCGGATTGTTCCAGCAAACTGGGCTCCGGTGTGCCGTTTGATCTAGATCGCTTGAATACGAATGGCTGATTACATTTACACCATGGAAATCCGGTTGACGCCGGATCAGATGAAGGGCGTCAACCTCGTGCAAGAAGTAGCCCGCACGGCGGGAATCACCCTCTATCTTACCGGTGGCGCGATCCGCGACATCATCAGTGGTTTTACCATCCGCGATCTCGATTTCACCGTTCAAGGCAATCCCCTCAAGCTGCAGAAGGACTTCGAACGCGCTGGCGCCCAACTCGCCGGCCACGATGAAGATGTCCGGACGCTCTTTCTAGTTCTGCCCGGCAACGTTCGCGCCGAGATCGGCATGGCCCGCTCCGAGCACTATGAAAAGGTCGGCAAGCCGCCGGTCGTGTCTCCCGCCAGCATTCAGGAAGACCTGCGCCGCCGCGACTTCACCGTCAACGCGATGGCGCTGTCGCTGAACGAAGGCTCGCGCGGTCTGCTGCTCGATCCTTTCAACGGCGTGGCCGATATTGAGGCAAAGCTTCTGCGGATCCTGCACAACTATTCTTTCGTGGAAGATCCCTCGCGGCTGATTCGCGCGACTCGTTTCTCGGCGCGTTTCCATTGGCCGCTTGAGGAACGCACTCAACAACGCTACGACTCGGCCAAAGAAAATAAGTACATCGAGCACATTTCCAGGGTTGCGATAGGCCACGAGATCGCTCAGTTAGCGCACGAAGACGACCCGCTGGCCGTCGTACGCGCTCTGGAGAAAGAAGAATTCCTGAAAGTGCTGCACCCGCACTGGACCGTAGCCAAGGTCGATACCAGCGGCCTCAGCCAGCTGATGAAAATCCGTCAGCAGATTGTGGATCTGGGTTACACCGTCGATCCTTCGGCGTCAGTGATGCATTTTCTGACGGCGCACCTCTCCGATAAAGATGTCTCCGACCTGCGGCGACAGATTCCCCGGAAGGACCTGGTCGAGGCTTGGCGCGACATTGAAGATCACGCTAAAGAGTTGGCCAAGCGGCTCATGGGGAAGGAAGCGGCAACACCTTCGCGAACCTGGAATCTGCTTTCTTCGGCGCGTCCCGAGATGGTTTTGTTTCTCGCGGTAACGGCGCGGCAACAGGCCGTGGCGCAGAAGATCAAAAACTTCTTCACCAAATGGCGAGACGTGCAAAAGCGCATTCCGCTCCCTGAGATGACAGAACTCCTGATCACGCCGCAGTTGCCGGAATATCCCAAGATCGCGCGCGATGTATTCATGCTGTTGCTTGATGGGAAACTGCGTTCCCGGACGGAGACCTTAAAATTCCTCAAGCCATTCGCCCCGCCCCCGCCGCCACCACCTCCGCCACCCAGGCGCGGGCGGGGACCCAAAGCAGCCGCGACTACGGCGGCTCCGGTGTCAGAAGCAGCCGGTAAGCCGACGAAAGGTAAAGCGAAAAAGGCGGCGGCTGCCGCAACCGCCGCCAGCGTGCCGGTCATCGCGGCAATCGCCAAGGCGAAACCGGAGGCGATTGGTAAGCCCGCGGCAAAAGCGAAACCCGCTAAAGCAGAGAAGCCGGGCAAGCCCGCCGCTAAGGCCTCAGCCAAACATTCGGCCGAGCATCCGGCAAAGAAGGGCGCACCAAAGAAAGCGTCCAACAAACCGCCCACGAAGAAGAGCAAGAAGCGCTAGCTCTCCATAGACTCGATTGCTGAAGACTCGATTTCTGAATCCCAACGTCCGAATCGGGCATATAATTGTTATATGCGGCGCCTGATGTGCATTGCGGCTTTTCTGATTTTTGTGGCGTCCTTGCAACTTGAAGCGCAGCGCGGCGGTGGCCACGGATCCGGCGGAGGGCACGGCGGATTCGGCGGGCACAGTAGTTTCAGCGGTCACAGCAGTTTCGGCGGCGGCCACTCCTTCGGCGCTCGCTCATCATCCAGCTTTGCCTCACGTTCATTCGCCGGCAGACGATCCTACGGCGCGCCGTTATCCCGTCGCGGCTTGAATTCCAGAGGCTTCAATCGTTCCGGCGTCGGCCTGCGAATCCGTACCTATCCACGATTTGGGAGCAGATTTGGGAGCAATTGCTACGGATATGGATACGGCTGCGGTTGGGGTTACGGATATCCCTACCTGGGCGGCGGAGTCGATCCCTACTGGTGGTGGGACTCCGATTCCTCCTACGACCAGGACCAGCAAGATCAGATTGGCCTGGCGAACGAGATGAACCAGCAAAGCCTCGATGAGCAAAGGATGCGCCAGCAAGGCGACCCGGATGCCTATGCGCGCTCCGCTCCTCCTCCTCCACGCGCGCCAGAACGCACGGAGGCCGCCGTGCCGACGGTGCTGGTTTTCCGTGATCAGCACCAGCAGGAAGTGCAGAACTACGCCATCGTGGGACAGACAGTGTGGGTATTTGCGCCGCAGCATACCCAGAAGATTCCGCTCTCTGAACTCGATCTTCCCGCGACGACCAAGGCGAATGACGACCGTGGCGTGGACTTCCGTGTGCCCGGCGTGAATGAAGGTCAATAGCCTCTCGCCCGTTTTCCACTTACGAGCTTCATTCTGTGGATAAAGCAGCGTCTCGAGACGCGCATTTTCCCGTTAGAATGGCGCCAACGAGAATGACATTGAACTCCGCATCCCAATTCGTTCACCTGCACCTGCATACCGACTACTCCCTGCTCGATGGCGCCTGCGATGTCGATAAGCTTTGTCAGCGCGTCACTGAACTTGGCATGCCTGCCGTCGCCATGACCGACCACGGAAATATCTTCGGCGCGGTGCATTTCGTAAATGCGGCGCATAAGTACGGCGTCAAGCCCATCATCGGCTGCGAGCTCTACATCTGCAAAAAAGACGATCACAACATCGTGCGCACGCCGCCCGAGGGCGATACCTACAACCATCTGCTGGTGCTGGCCCAAAACGAGGAAGGTTACCGCAATCTGGTCAAGATCACCTCCGAAGCCTCATCTGCACGGCTTTTACTACAAGCCCCGCGTGAGCAAGAATTTTCTGGCAGAACATTCCCGCGGATTGATCGGTCTCTCTGGATGCCTGAAAGGTGAAGTCGCCGAACGTCTGACGGAAGGGAAGTACGACGCCGCTCTCGCCGCTGCTGCAACCTATCGCGACATTTTCGGTAAAGAAAATTTCTATCTCGAGATTCAGGATCAGGGCCTCGCCATGGAACACAAAATCCATCCTGGCCTGTTCCAGCTGGAAAAAGATCTCGGCCTGCCCCTCGTCGCCACCAACGACAGCCACTATCTTTGCGAAGACGACGCCCACGCGCAAGACGTCATGCTGTGCATCCAGACCGGCAAATCGATCCACGATACGGCGCGCATGAAGTTCGACGGGAATCAGTTCTTCGTCAAGAACCATGACGAAATGTATCGCGTCTTCAAAGACTCGCCCGAGGTCTTGACGCGAACTCTCGACATCGCCGAGCGCTGCAGCCTGCGCCTGGAAAAAGTCGCGACGCCGTTCCCGCAATTCGACGTTCCCGCCGGATACACCATCGACAGTTACTTCGTTCACGTCTCCCGAGAAGGCTTCGCGCGGCGAATGGCAGCGTTGCGCCCGCTGCACGAGCAAGGCAAACTCAAGCACTCGATCTGCGGATTACGAGCAGCGCCTGGAGCGCGAACTTACCATCATCCAGCAGATGAAGTTCCCTGGATATTTCCTGATCGTTTGGGATTTCATCCGCTACGCCAAGGAGCACGACATCCCGGTCGGTCCCGGCCGCGGATCCGCCGCCGGATCGCTGGTGTCCTACGCCCTCGGCATCACCGATATCGATCCCCTGCAGCACGAGTTGCTCTTCGAGCGCTTCCTGAATCCTGAGCGCGTCTCCATGCCTGACATCGATATCGATTTCTGCATGAATCGCCGCGGCGAAGTGATCAATTACGTCACTCAAAAATACGGCCGGGACAACGTCGCGCAGATCATCACTTTCGGCACCATGGCCGCCAAGGCCGCAATCAAGGACGTTGGCCGCGCCATGGATATCCCTTACGCCGATGTCGATCGCATCGCCAAGATGGTTCCCACGCAACTCAACATCACCCTCGATCAGGCCATCGAAGATTCTCCGCAATTGCGCGAGGCCATGGAGAAAGACGGCCAGATTCGCGAACTGATGCAGACCGCGAAAAAACTGGAAGGCATGGTGCGCAACTCCGGCGTGCACGCCGCCGGCGTGGTTATTTCTCCGAAGCCCCTGACCGAGCTTGTCCCGCTGCACAAAACCAAGAACGACGAAATCGTTACCGCCTTCGACATGGTCGCCATCGAAAAAATGGGCCTGCTGAAGATGGATTTCCTCGGCCTCACCACGCTGACGATTCTCACCGACGCGCTTCGGCTCATCCAACAAACTCGCGGAACTTCGATCGCTCTCGAAACCGTTCCCCTGGACGATGCCGAAACCTATGAGAAAGTCTTCCACAAAGGTCTAACCTCCGGCGTGTTCCAGTTTGAATCGCACGGCATGAGAGACGTGCTCAGAAAATATCAGCCGGATTCAATCGAAGATCTCACCGCCCTCAACGCGCTATATCGTCCCGGTCCGATCCAGGGCGGCATGATTGACGATTTTATCGATCGCAAACACGGCCGCAAAAAGGTCGAGTACGAACTCCCGGAGCTGAAAGAAATTCTCCAAGAAACCCTCGGCGTCATCGTCTATCAGGAACAGGTGATGCAGATCGCCAACCGCCTCGCCGGCTACTCTCTCGGCGAAGCCGACCTGCTGCGCCGCGCCATGGGGAAGAAAAAAGCCGAAGAGATGGCCCAGCAGCGGGAACGCTTCGTCGAAGGCGCGGCCCAACGCAAATTTCCTCCGAAGAAGATCGAAAAGATTTTCGATCTCATGGCGCAATTCGCCGGCTACGGCTTTAACAAGTCCCACTCCGCCGCTTACGCGCTGCTCGCTTATCACACCGCGTACCTGAAAACGCACTATCCCGTCGAATTCATGGCGGCTCTGCTCACTTCCGTCACCGGCAGCACCGACGACGTGGTGAAGTACATCAACGAATGCCGCGAGATGGGCATTTCCGTCGAGGCCCCGGACATCAACGTCTCCGACGCGAACTTCACGCCGCATGGGGAAGCCATCCGCTTCGGCCTGGCCGCGGTGAAAAACGTCGGCGGCAATGCCATCGAATCGATCGTCGCCGCCCGCAAGAAACTCAGCCGCTTCAAATCGATTTACGAATTTTGCGAAAATGTCGATCTCCGCCTGCTCAACAAGCGCGTCCTGGAATCGCTAATCAAAAGCGGCGCGATGGATTCTCTTGGCCGCCGCGCCCAACTCATGGCCGTGCTCGACCGCGCTATGGAACGCGCCCAAAAAGCCCAGCGCGACGCCGAATCAGGCCAGCATGGGCTGTTTGGGGTTTTTCAGCAGGAAGAGTCCGAGGCGAACAACGACAAGCTTCCCAACATTCCTGACTGGGATGAGCACCTGCGACTCTCGTCCGAAAAAGAAATCCTGGGATTTTTCATCAGCGGCCATCCCCTGGAAAAATACAAAGATAAGCTGCAAGACCTGCAAGCCCTTAGCATCGTCGAAATCGGCGCGATGACAAAATCCACGGGCAAGGATGAAACTATCGCGACCGCCGGCATCATCGGCAACGTGCGCGTTCTCAAATCCAAGCGTGGAGACTTCTACGCTCAGGCTACGCTCGAAGATATGTCAGGCTCGATCGATATGATCGTCTTTCCCGAAGCCTACAAACGCCTGGGCGACAAAGTAAAGCTGGAAGTCCCAGTGCTAGTGAGGGCGGGAGTAAGAATTGAAGAGGGCGCAAATCCCAAAATAACCGCAGCGGAAATCATGCCGCTGGAAGACGCCAAGGTCCCGCTTCCGCGCGCGCTTCGAATCCGCGTTCCGCTAGAAACCGCCGCCGAATCTACTGTCGACGATCTTCACACTTTATTTCAGGAGCGCAAGGGCGAGGCCCGAGTATTGTTTGATGTAGAACGCTCCGGCGATTTCATGGTGGTCATGGAAGCGGAAGGTTATAATGTCCTGCCAGATCGCGGCTTCATCGCGCGGGTTGAGCAGTTGTGCGGCCGCGGCAGTGTGCGGGTGATTTCCTGAATTACGATCAACTGGAAAACCATGGATGCCAACGATAAAGCGCAGCAGGAGTTGGACCAGATCGAGCGTCAGGTTGCGGTAATCGAGGCCGGCACCGGACAGAATGAGGAAACTCATCGCCAGCTCGCACAACTCCAGGAGCGCATCCGTACCCTAAGGGAAGAGATGAAGGCCCCACAGACCGCCTGGCAGAAAACGGAACTCGCGCGCCATCCGCAGCGTCCTCAAACCCTCGACTATATCGAACGCCTGTTCACCGACTTCAGCGAAATTCACGGTGACCGCACTTTCGGCGACGATGCGGCCATTGTTTGCGGCATGGCTCGCTTTCACGGCGAGGAAATTCTCGTCGTCGGCACTCAAAAGGGCCGGGACATGAAGCAGCGCGTCTACCGTAACTTCGGCACGCCGCACCCGGAAGGCTATCGCAAGGCGCTGCGCGTGATGCAGATTGCGGAAAAATATCGCCGCCCGATTTTTACTCTCGTCGATACTGATGGCGCCTATCCCGGCATTCATGCCGAAGAGCGCGGCCAAGCCGAGGCCATTGCTCACAACCTGCGCGAGATGGCGCGTCTCGAGGTTCCCATCATCGCCACGGTCATCGGAGTCGGTGGCAGCGGCGGAGCCCTCGCCATCGCCGTGGCCGATCGCGTTCTCATGATGGAGAATTCCATCTACTCGGTGATTTCTCCTGAGGGCTGTGCCGCCATCATGTGGCGGGATGCTACCAAAAAAGAATTGGCCGCCGAGGCCATGCACATCACAGCCACCGATCTGAGCGAACTCGGCTGCATTGACGATATCGTTCCTGAACCCGAAGGCGGCGCTCACCGCGATTACGAAGCCGCCGCGAACTTGCTCGATGTCAGCCTGCAGAAACATTTTTCCGAGCTCAAGAAAATCCCTCCCGCTGACTTGATCGTGTCACGATATAATAAGTTCCGGAACATTGCCCAGTTTTTCAAAACCGAGTCCTAAGTCCGGAGTGATCTTCTTCTCCCGTTTTACAAGCAGGTTCCTCCCGGCTTCGGACGGGCGATTAGGCGTGCCCCGGGAGCGCCGTCGCCGTATAATTGTCTGTTCCCCTCAAACTAAGATTCGGGCGGAGAACTCCGCCTCTTATGAATAAGGAAGGTGTCGGGATGGCCACTACGGATGTCGTGCCCCAGGGAGCAGGCGGGCAATTGGGGCGCAAGCGTATCGTCAATGACATGAGCATTCAGGTCGCCACGGTGAATGGCTCAGGTTCACAGAGTTCGAACACAGTCTTACTGCGCGCCATCTTCCAGATGGGCGTCCCAGTTTCGGGCAAAGAATCTGTTTCCTTCGAACATCGCCGGTCTTCCTACCTGGTACACGATTCGCGCCAATAAGGACGGCTACATCGGCCGCAAGAAGGAAATCGATTTCCTCGTCGCCATGAACGCCGAAACCGCGCAGGATGACGTCATGTCGTTGGACGCGGGCGGTTCCGTGCTTTATGACGAACCGCTGGGGTTGGACAAACTCCGCGACGATCTTGTCTTTTACTCCGTTCCTTACGACAAGATAGTGGCTACGGTCTGCCCGGAAGCGAAGCTGCGCAAGCTCGTTAAGAACATGGTGTACGTCGGCGTGGTCGCTCAGCTCCTCGAAATCGAAATGGGTGAAGTTGAGAAAGCCATCCGTAAACAGTTCGCGAAAAAAGTGAAAGCCGCCAATCTGAATCTTGCCGCCGCCCAGGCTGGTTTTGATTACGCGAAGGCAAATCTGCAAAAGCGCGGCGTCTTTTACATCGAGCGCATGAATAAGACGGCGGGCAAGATCATCATCGACGGCAACTCCGCCGCGGCTCTTGGCTGCGTGTTTGCCGGATGCACCGTCGTCACCTGGTATCCCATCACGCCTTCCTCGTCGCTGGTCGAGACGATGATCGAGTACATGAAGGACTACCGCATCGGCCCCGATGGCAAAGCCACCTTCGCCATTGTCCAGGCAGAGGATGAACTGGCTGCCATTGGTATGGTGATCGGCGCCGGCTGGGCGGGTGCGCGCAGCATGACCGCGACCGCCGGCCCAGGCATTTCATTAATGTCGGAGTTTTCCGGTCTGGCCTACTATGCGGAAGTGCCGGGCGTGATTTGGGATATCCAGCGCGTCGGCCCGTCTACCGGCCTGCCTACGCGCACTTCTCAAGGCGATATTCTCTCTACCGCATTTCTTTCCCACGGCGATACAAAGAACATCATGCTGATCCCGTGCTCGGTCGCGGAATGTTTCAGCATGGCTTCCGAAGCCTTCAATCTCGCCGAACAATTCCAGACGCTCGTCTTCGTCATGTCCGATCTCGACCTCGGCATGAACAACTGGATGTCCGACCCCTTCGAATATCCCACGACTCCCATCAAGCGCGGCAAGGTGCTGGATAAAGAAGCTCTCACCAAACTCGGCGGCTTTTCTCGATACAAAGATCTCGATGGCGATGGTGTGGGATATCGAACGCTGCCCGGAACCGACCACCCTGCGGCCGCATACTTCACGCGCGGCAGCGGCCACAATGATAAATCGAACTACAGCGAGCGCCCCGACGACTACGAAAACAACATGGAGCGCCTCAACCGCAAATTCGAGAGCGCCCGCTCCTTCGTGCCCCGGCCGGAAATCATCAAGGGCACGAATGCGAAAATCGGAATCATCGCGTACGGAACCTCGCATTGGGGTGTAACCGAAAGCCGCGACCAGCTGCGCAATGAGTATGGCATTGAAACCGACTATCTGCGCCTCCGAGCTTACCCTTTCACGCGCGAGGTGCACGAATTCATCGAGCAGCACGATCGCATCTACATAGTGGAGCAAAACCGCGACGCGCAAATGCTGAGCCTGCTCAAACTCGACTTGAAGTCGGAACTCACTCCGCGCCTGCGCAGCATCAGCCATCTCGACGGCCTGCCGCTCGACGCCCGTTCCGTCACCGACGAACTCAGCACCATGGAGGGTAAGTAAATGGCGACCACGCCCGCTGCAGAACCGAAAACCAATCGCATCGGCCTGACCGTAATCGAGTATAAGGGCGGGAAGACCACGCTCTGCGCCGGTTGCGGCCACAACGCCATTTCCGAACGCATCATCGAAGCCATGTATGAAATGGGCGTGCAGCCCGAGCGCGTCGCGAAACTGAGCGGAATCGGTTGTTCCTCCAAAAGTCCCGCGTACTTCATGAATCGCTCCCACAGCTTCAACTCCGTGCATGGACGAATGCCGTCAGTCGCCACCGGCGCCATGCTGGCCAATCGCAATCTGATCGCGCTCGGCGTTAGCGGCGACGGCGACACCGCCTCCATCGGCATCGGCCAGTTCGTTCACCTCATGCGCCGCAATCTTCCCATGATTTACATCATCGAAGACAATGGCGTATACGGCCTCACCAAAGGCCAGTTTTCCGCGACCGCCGATCTGGGATCGAAGCTGAAGTCTGGCGTGATCAACGACCTTCCTCCCATCGACACCTGCGGCCTGGCTATCGAACTGGGCGCAACTTTCGTCGGACGCTCCTTCTCCGGCGACAAGCGCCAGCTAAGCACGATGCTGAAAGCCTCCATCGCCCACCAGGGCACGGTCATGCTCGACGTGGTTTCACCCTGCGTCACCTTCAATGACCACGAAGGTTCCACCAAATCTTATAAATACGTTAAGGATCACGACGAGGCCTTGCAGGAGATGAGCTTCATCCCACACTTCGAAGAAATCGATGTGGAGTACGATCCGGGCAGCACGGTCAACGTCACCATGCACGACGGTTCCAGCCTGCGCTTGCGCAAACTGGAAGAAGACTACGACCCGACCGACCGCATCGCCGCCATGACTCGCCTGAGCGAAGCGCACGACAAGAACGAAGTTCTCACCGGAATTTTCTACGTCAACACCAAAGCCCCCAGCTTCCTCGACATGCTGAACATGGTCGATCAGCCCCTGGCCACGCTGCCGGAGTCGCTGACGCGCCCCGGCAAGGCCGCACTCGACGCCGCCATGGAAGAATTACGATAGGCTTGGGCTCGTTGTCCGTCTGTTATAGAAAACCTTTGTCATTCCGAACAGGGCCGAAGGCCGCGTGAGAGCTTGCTCCAAGATCGTCGAAGGACTGCTTTTCGCTGACCGCGAAGCAGACACTTCGTACTACCTCGAGCTCGCCGGCTGCAACCCGAGCCCTGCCCCGTAGTACTCCGCCAGCGCCTGTCTTTCATCCTCGGTGAGTAGGGAAGAGATCGTCCGCATCGGCATATTAATGTCGTTAGCCCGCCTTGCATTCGCAAATGCCGTAAGTTGGTCCAGAACATACTCAGAATTCTGCGTCATCAAAGACGGCGCTCCGGGACGATACGCAACTGGACCATGACATGCCTGGCACGGCGGAATCCCACGCTCTCCATCTCCAAACGAAATCAAATGCGATGCGATTCCCGCATGCACCGGACTGGGCTGTGAACCAGGAAAGCTGCGATTATCCTGCGGGTCGGTAAACACCGGGAGCTTCGAGTAGTAAGCCACTACATCACCCACGTCCCGCGACGAAAGCGATTCCGCGATCGGCTCCATTACCGGCGACATTCGTTTCTGACTGCGAAAGTCTTCGAGCTCTTTCCAAATGGCCAACTTGTCCATGCCCGCGAGGTTCGGAGTTGAACCGGCGGCGCTGAAGCCCTCCGCACCATGGCAGTGATCGCAGCGTCTTGCCAGAAGCATTCCCCGAAAGGCATCTCCAGCCGAGGCCGCCGCCAAAGTCTCCTGCGACCACGACACATAAGATGGTACCCGCTCCGGCGCGCTATCACTCGCCAGCAGCAAAAGCGAACTCGCTGCAACCACAAGCGCAGTGGCGCGGAGGAAATTCCACCCCGAGAACTGTCCGCTATTGGACGGCACAATTCCCCCGTTCTCCCCCGCGCAAAACCGGGAACTGCTCTCGTGGCACAACTTTCAACTCCGATCTCATGGCGTAGTGTCCTGCTCCGCAGAACTCGCGGCATACGGTCTTATACTCTCCCGCCTTTGAAAATTCGAGCCGGGTTGCGCTGATCGTTCCCGGAAGAACCTTCACGTTGTATTCCGTCCCAATAAAGGCAAGTGCGTGGACGGCGTCAGCGCTGGTGATGCGCAGATGCACCGGAACTCCAGCCGGCACCAGAATGCAGTGGGGAACAAATAAATATTGCTGCGCGATCATGCGGACCGTCACCGATCCATCGGCGTTCTGCTCGGTGCCCAGATTATTCTCGACGAATTCCCCCGCCAAATGCAGCGCCAGCGGATCGACTTCCCGCGTTCCCTTCAAATACCGCAACACGGGTTCATCGATCTGGTAGTAGCGCGTGGCCGGGATGAGGCACAGAACCAGCACTGTCAGCACGAACGTTCGCAGCTTTCGCCAGTTCACAGGTATCTCGATGCGGGCAGATTATACCGTCGTCTTAATGATGCACAGAACCAACACGAGGCAACAATGTCTCGCATTTTTGCCAATTTACGGGTAGCTCGATCGGGGTATGCAGTCCTCAACCTTAATGCCTAGCCGCCCAAGCCATGCTAGTGCGACTCGCCAATCTCTTTGAGCACCGCACTGCAGCGCTCGCAAACCGTCGGATATGACTTATCCTCGCCGACGTGAATTGAGTAATTCCAGCAACGCTCGCACTTTAACCCATCCGCTTTCTTCACCTCAACGTGCACTCCGCTTGTGCCATTGGCCGAGCCTTGCACCAGGTTGACCGCCGAAACGATGAACAAGTAGCGCAATTGGTCGGAATGTTGAGCCAGCACCGCGTACGCTGGATCGGATGAGGTAACGGTGACCTGTGCCTCCAAGCCAGTGCCGATCAGCTTATTGTTGCGCGCCTCTTCCAGCGCCTTCAGCACTTCGTCGCGCACCGCGCGCAGCGTCGTCCACTCCTCATCGGACTTGGAATCAGCTTCGGGAGCGGAATCACCGGGCGAGGGAAACAGCGCCAGGTGCACGCTTTCTGCACGATTCGTCACCTTCGGCAAGTATTGCCAGACTTCTTCGGAGGTGAAAGTCATAATGGGTGCCAGAAGGCGTACCAACGCCTCGCCAATCCGCCAGATCGCGGTTTGGGCGCTGCTGCGCCCCTGCGACTTGGGCGCAGAAATGTACAGCCGGTCCTTGAGTACATCAAAGTAGAAGGCACTCAAGTCGACGATACAAAAGTGATTCAGGCGGTGATAAATCTTATGGAATGCGAACTCCTCGTACGAGCCCTTCACCTCGGAGGCGAAAGCCTGCGTCTGGCGCAGCATGTACTGATCGAGCGCCTCCATTTTCTCGAAAGGAACGGCGTCAGTCGCCGGATCGAAATCTCCGAGATTCCCCAGGATGTAGCGAAACGTATTGCGAATCTTGCGATAGTTGTCCGCGATGCGCAGCATCAGCTGCTCAGATCCCACTACGTCTTCCCGAAAATCGACCGACGCCACCCACAGCCGCACCACTTCCGCGCCCAGCCGATCCGAAATATCTACCGGATCCACGTCATTGCCACGCGACTTCGACATGGCCTGGCCTTTTTCGTCAAGCGTCCATCCCGGCGTGACCACTCCTTTATACGGAGGCGTTCCGTGCGTCCCCATCGCGCACAGTAGGGACGATTGAAACCATCCCCGGTACTGATCTCCACCTTCCAGATAAAGATCAGAAGGCCATGGATAAGTCGGCTCGTCGGCGATCAACGCCAGATAGCTCGCGCCCGATTCCAGCCACACATCAAAGATGTCGGTTTCCTTTTCAAACTTCGTGCTCCCGCAATGTGGACACTTCGTGCCGGCCGGAAGGATCGTGTCTGACTCGGAGGTAAACCACGCATCCGCCCCAGACCGCGCGAACAACTCAACCACTGTGCGATTGACCGCCGGATCATTCAGCGGCTTCCCACAGCTCTGGCAAAGAAACACCGCGATCGGAACGCCCCACACCCGCTGCCGCGAGATGCACCAGTCCGGACGCGTGGCAATCATGTTCGACAACCGCTCCTCGCCCCACGCCGGATCCCACTTCACATGTTTGATTTCTTCTAGCGTCCGCGAGCGCAGCGTGTCATTTTCTGAACTTCGGCCGCCAACCCTGCCGGCATCGGCGTTTCCATCGAGATGAACCACTGTTCCGTGGCACGAAAAATCACCGGATTATGACAGCGCCAGCAGTGCGGATAAGAATGCTCCGTCTTTTCCGTATGCAGCAAAGCCCCGCGGCTCTTCAGCAGATCGATGATCGGCTGGTTCGCGTCCCACACCCGCTTCCCGGTATATTCCGCCAGCCCGTTGCGCAGAATCCCTTTCTCATCCACGTTGCTGGTGGCATCGAGGCCATATTTCATGCCGGTAATGAAGTCTTCCGCGCCATGCGACGGCGCCGTGTGGACCACACCTGTTCCCGTATCCATCGTGACGTAATCCGCCAGCACGCCAAGAATCTTGCGATCCAGAAAAGGATGCTGGAAATTCAGTCGCTCCATCTTGCTTCCAGGAAAATGGGCCAGCTCACGCGGGTCGGCAAGATTGCACTTCTCCGCCACCTCCTTTGCCAGCTTCGCAGCCACAATGTAAACTTCGCCGCCCGATTCCAAAGCCACATATTCTTCGTGTGGATGGAATGCCACCGCCATCGACGCAGGCAGCGTCCACGGCGTAGTCGTCCAGATGATCGTCGAAACTTTCTTCCCCGCCAGCGCTGCGTCAACGCTTGCCGGGTCATCGAGCAACCCGTATTTCACAAACACAGTGTCGCTGGTGTGGTTCTCGTACTCGACCTCTGCCTCAGCCAGCGCAGTCTCGTCATGCATGCACCAATAAACCGCCCGCAGTCCTTTATAGACGAATCCATTCTCGTAAAATGAAAAGAAGGTCGACAACACCACCGACTCGTACTGCGGATTCATCGTGGCGTAGGGACGGTCAAACCGGCCAAATACGCCAATGCGCTTGAACTGCTCCCGCTGCAAATCAAGGAACTTCTGGGCATACTTCCGGCACTCCGCCCGCACGTCCGTCGGACGCATCTGCAGCTTCTTGCCGCCCAGTTCCTTATCGACTTTGATCTCAATCGGGAGGCCATGACAATCCCACCCCGGAACGTAGGGCGCATCAAACCCCGCCATGGTCTTCGATTTGACGATGAAATCCTTCAAGCACTTGTTCAGCGCCGTGCCCATGTGGATGGGTCCGCTGGTGTAAGGCGGTCCATCATGCAAAATGTAGGTAGGCGACCCTTTGCGCGCTTCCCGGATACGCTCGTAAATTCTCGACTCCTCCCAGCGAGCTAGCATTTTCGGCTCGTTCTGAGGCAGGTTGGCCTTCATCGGGAAGGCAGTTTTAGGCAGATTGATGGTCGCTTTCAGTTCGAGCGGCACTCGGTCGGTTTCTCCAATTGGATTGAATCTTTTTATTATAGGGAGCCCTCTCAGGAACGTCCATTTGGCGAAGAAAGGCAGGAACCGAGAAACTCCTGTTTACCAGCGTGACACTGAATAGTGACCATTTGCATCTTCATGCACTCGGAAATACACTTCGTAAACTGGGGCGGGAAGAGGTACAATTTTGTAAATAGCCAAGATGGACAGGTGATCTTGCCGCCTGGGTCACGATCACTACAATACAATTAAAGAAGTCAGGCGAGACATAAAAGGCAACTTGTTGGAAAGACCACTCATCTGTGTTAGGCAGGGCGTCGGGTTGGGGGCAGCCCAGCCTCTGTCCAGCCGGACCATCCGAATCGGGGAACATGTCATCCGTAGAAGTCAAACCGACACCCACGCAAGAGCCTGAACTGAATCTCCTGCTCGCGCCCGATACCTTCGAGCCGCTGTGGAAATCCCTGTCCCGCGGTCTGGATGAGTTCTTCTTTCCCAAGAAGCTTCCGCCCCTCAAACTGGAATCAAAGCCGGTTCCGGTCAAGGATATCTGGGGCTTCTACAACTATAAAAAGAACGGAGCCCTCGGTTCGACGGTGGCTCACGTCATCGTTATCGCTCTGATCATCGGCGGCACCATCATGGGCCGGCGCATCGTGACCAAAGCCGTGGCCAAACCGCAGAGCACCACCGAGTTGATCGATCCCGGCGACTACTCGCTGAAGCCCGCGAAAACGCAAGCCGGGGGTGGCGGCGGTGGTGGTGACCGCGACGTGCTGCAAGCTTCCAAGGGACGTTTGCCAAAGTTTTCCATGCAGCAGATCACCCCTCCGACTGCTGTGATTCGAAATTTGAATCCCAAGCTGGCCGTCGAACCCACGGTCGTCGTACCGCCTGACATCAAGGTGGCCATGAACAACTTGCCCAACCTTGGTGACCCCAAATCCTCCGCCATCATCCCGTCGAATGGTACCGGCTACGGATCTGGCATCGGCTCGGGCAGCGGTGGTGGTGTCGGGTCCGGTACAGGTCCCGGCGTAGGACCGGGCGAAGGCGGTGGCATGGGCGGCGGCGTTTTCCGCCCCGGCCGCGGTGTTACTCCGCCGCGTCCCATCTATTCCCCCGAGCCTGAGTTCTCTGAAGAAGCTCGCAAAGCCAAGTATCAGGGCACCTGCACGCTCATGATCGTAGTCGATACCGACGGGAAACCGACCAATCTTCGCGTGGTGAATTCCCTCGGCATGGGACTGGACGAAAAAGCCCTTGAGACCGTCAAAACCTGGCGCTTTGAACCAGGCCAAAAAGATGGCCACCCCGTCAAGGTCGAAATGGCCGTCGAAGTCGACTTCCATTTGTACTGAGACCTTCGGGTTTCCAGTCGCACACTGAATAATACAGAGCCTTCCCATTAAGGAAGGGCACGACTTCCAGCTCCTGCCCGAAGCAGGATGCCTCGCAGTACCGTGGAAGAGCAGCGCTTCAGCGCCGCGCAAAGCTTTCCAAATCGATGCGGGCCTCAGCCTCTGAGGCTTTCCACTGCAATCTTTCTTTGATTTTGGGTGGCGCAGCGCTTTTAGCGCTGCGATAAGGTCGCCGCGTGAGAGTCTCCGAGCCGCCCCCGATAGACCCTCTATTCCTTCAAGTCCACATGCTTCACATCTTCGATCGAATGCCCCAGAAAACGCACGCCCAGCCGCTGAAATTTCTCCACCGAGTCCGTAGCGAAGAACCTTAAACGCGGCAGGGCTCGCCGTTCCTCATGAATCCCCGCGGTCGGTGACAGAAGCCTTTGTAACTGGCTCGCAACCACCCGAGCCGTAGATTCAGCCGAGTCCACAATGTTCACGTGCGCAGGCGCCACGCGGTGCAGGAGAGGCTTGAGCAGCGGATAATGGGTACAACCCAGCACCAACACATCCGCCTCGCGGAAACCGTCGCCAAAGGCCTCACCCAGATAAATCCGCGCAACCTCCTCGGTCACCGGATGATCGACCCATCCTTCCTCCACCAAAGGCACCAGCAGCGGACACGCCTTCTCCTTTGCCTCTAACCCATGCGCCTCAAGCGCCTTCCGGTAGGCGTGGCTGCTGACGGTCGCTTCAGTCCCAATCACCACGACTCTCTTATTCTTGCTGGCCAAAGCGGCAGCCTCCGCGCCTGGTTCCACCACCCCTACCACGGGAACGTGAGCCGCCAAAGTGATTCGATCGAGCGCGAGCGCGGTTGCCGTGTTGCATGCGATCACCAGTACTTCTGCCCCCTGGTTCTGAAGGTAGTCGGCGGCCTCAACCGCGTAACGCGCCACGGTTTCTACGGATTTAGACCCGTAGGGAAGCCGCGCCGTATCGCCAAAATAAATGTAATCGGCGCCAGGAATGACTTCAAGTAATGCTTTAAGAACGGTCAGCCCCCCGAAGCCGGAGTCGAACACACCAATGGTGGGTCTGCGCGTGGTCGTCATGATGGGAGAAGTTGCGCCTCGATAATAACAGCGCGGACGGCGCAGGGCCGATGACCAGATTTGTTCCCCAAGTCAGTCTTGAAGCTTCCTCTACACGCTTGGGAAACGCAAAGCTCAAGCCGTAGGGGATGGGAATGGCTTCACTTCTTCAGCCGCGTGGGTTTCAAGGGCACGGCTTCAGCCGCATTGGGTTTGAAAGGGCGCGGCTTGAGCCGTGCAGTCTAGCTCAACGGAAGACTTCGAAGGTCCAAAAGCTTACTAAGAATGCTTCCGCGCAACGGAAGCAGAAATCGCAGCCCCAGCAAACTCCGAGCTTTTGCCGCAGCATGGCCCCGGTGGAATCGGCGCACCATGCGGACAAGTACGCGGGTGCCCGAGGAAGGCACAAATTTTGTCAGTCGCCTCCGGCGAGAGGATGTGTTCGAACTTGCACGCCTGCTGCTCGATCTCGGATTCGCTATCCATCGCCAGGCTATCCGTGAACAGCCGCTCAGCCAGCCTGTGCCGCCGGATGATGCTGCCCGCACGCTCGCGCCCTCTCGGCGTGAGTTCCACAATCAGCGTCCCATCGCCCACCGACGCCGACACCGGTTTGAGCGCATCGTGACAAGGATTCACGAACGGCTTGTGCCCATGGGCCAGAGGCGGATGCGGCGCCGAATCCACCAGCCCCATCTGCATCATCTTTTCAATCGCCAGGCTCACCGGCAGCGCCCCATGAACCTCCATCCGCTCGACCTCGGCGATCTCCCCGTGCTCGGCCAGCACCCAGAGCTCTTCCAGCACCTCGTCGAACTGCTCCTCATCGGCCATCGCAAAAACTTCCTGCGACGCAATCTTGCCATGATGGAACTCAATGCGCCGGTCGGCGAGCCGTGCCACCACCGGATCGTGCGTAACCATCACAATCGTCCGTCCTTGCTGATGAAACTCGCGCAGCAGTCGCAGCACAAGCTCTTCATTCAGCGCATCGAGATTTCCCGTAGGCTCATCGGCCAAAATGATTTTCGGGTCGTTGATCAGGGCTCGTGCAATACAAACCCGCTGCTGCTCGCCTCCGGAAAGCTGTGAGGGCAGATGGTGCGCTCGGTCGCCCAATCCCACGCGAGTCAGCGCATCAATCGCTTCTTTCTCGTCCGTCATGCTGTGAAAGTACTGCGCGAGCATAACGTTCTCTACCGCCGTAAGAAATGGGATCAGATAGAACTGCTGGAAGATAAATCCGATTTTTTCCGCTCGCACCCGGTTCAATTCATTCGCAGAAATTCCGGCGACGTTCTGTCCGTCCAGCCAGATTTCGCCTGAGGTTGGCCGATCCAAGCACCCAATCAAATTCACCAGCGTCGATTTGCCCGACCCGGATGGCCCCATGATCGACAGCCACTCGCCCTGCGCCACATGCAGCGAGATGTGGTCAAGCGCATGAATGGCGCCATTCTGATTCCCGTTGCCGTTCCCGCTCTCGTTTCCCGCAGCCTTCGCCGGGTAAAGCTTGGTCACGTCTTTGATTTGGATCATTTCACTCTCCCCTCAAGATGACCGCCGGCTGCACGCGACGCAACAGCGAAATCGGCAGGATCGCCGAAAGCAGCGTGACCACTATGCTACCAGCCAGCACAAAAGGCAGAACGCTGAACCGCGGCACCACCGGCGCATGGAAGTTCGCCCGCCCAATCCACGCTGCAATCCCGATTCCAAGAACAAATCCGATAACCGCGCCCAGCGCACCCAGCGCCGCCGCCTCCGCCGCAAAGAATCCATTTAACAGTCGATCAGAAGCGCCCAGCGCCTTCATAATGGCAAAGTCGCGCCGCCTGTCGAACACCCATCCCATCAATGTAGAAAGCACGCACAACGCCGCCGTCAAAATAATGAGCGAAGCCGCCGCCAGCAGCGTGGCGCGCGTCTTGCCCAGTACGCGCGCTTCACCTTCCATAATTTGCCGTACCGGCCTCACGTCGGCCGCCGGCATCGCCTGCTGAAGCTGATTCATGATGGCCCCGATTTCTTCGGGCGATCCATTCGCCGCAACCTCGACGGTCGAGGGTTGAACTCCAGTCCACGAAACAAAATCCGGAAGGGAAAGATAGACCCGGCTATCTTCCGCCGCTCCGGTTTGCACTGTTCCAGCTGCTGAGAGGTGAATCGTGTGTCCTTGAAACTCAAGATCGAACGGCTGATTCTTTGGCGAGACAACCGAAAGCGCCCGCACTCCCACCAGCGCCTGTTGCGTAGCCGAAGGCCAGCTGCTCACCGACCACCACCGGTCAAGCTGCCGTACCCGATCAAAATCCGCTCCCGCCACAACAATCGGCTGACCATCGCTGGTTCTCGCCACCACCAGCCCAAAGGGTGCCACCACCCCGCGCCCGGCGACCGCAGTTTCCACCTGTGTGAGGGCATTCGCGGGAAGGGAAGCGCCGTCTTTTCCCACAACGATGATGTTCGCCCCATAATTGCGAAACTCGCGCCGCAGCTTGGCCTGCACATCTACATAAAGATTCAGCATCGCTGTAGCAACGGCCGCCGCCACAACCATGGCGAACAAAGCCGACGCCGCCCGTCCGCGCCGCAGCACCGCCGCCCGCACCAGCATTCGTACAAACATCGATGTGTGCGGAGCATTCGCGCGCCCGGCCGCAACGTCCTGCGCGGAATGCGGCTGCTCTGAAGCGAATCCGCTCACAGTTCACCTCGCAACGCAAAGACCGGATCCAGCCCCACCGCTTTCCGAATCGCCGCCGCGCTTCCTGCGAACGTGACGATCACGGCAATCGCCAGAATCACCGGCAAGAGCACCGGCGGAATCGTAATCACCGAATTGAAAATCGAGCGGCCGATCTGCTGCGCCAGCATCCCACCCGCCGCGAAGCCGACGAGTCCTCCCAGCAAGGCCAACAGCGTTGCCTCCGCAAAGAAGATGGAGGCAACTGCAAACCGCCCCGCGCCCAGCGCCTTCATCAGCCCGACTTCCGCCCGCCGCTCGAAAATCGCCGTAGCCATCGCAGCCGAAACCGCCAGCGCTGAAGCGAACAGCGCCGCCAGCGTAACTAGAAAAATCAGTCCCTCAATGCGCGTGAGCACCGCCCCTTCATTCTGTGCAACCTGCCGAATCTGTTCCGCGTGCGAGTGCGGAATCGCCTCCTGCAATTGGAAAGCAATCGATTGCGGATAAGGCGAGCAGTACCACCGGTCATACACCGCCCCGGACATGCTCTTCGGATCGCGCCGTCCCAGCGCATCTTCCGGCTTGGTCAGCGCACTTACATAAACTCGCCGCACCGCGCCGGGTTTCCCGAGAATTTCCTGCGCCAGCGCAATCGGCCCCACCACTTCATCATCTTGCGCGCCGCCAGTAGAAAGAATCCCGCTCACGCGTAACTGCCGGCCAGAAACCGTAAGCTCATCACCTGTCTTTGCCGAAAGCCGCGCCGCCAGCCGCTCTCCCAGCAAAACATCCTGCGAACCATCGCCCGGCCACGCGCCAGAAACCTTCCACCACGGATGCGTCGATCGAATTCCAGTCGTGAACTCTTCTTTCCCAAACGAAATTTGCTTTGCGAAGTAGGTTCCCAGCAGCGTCAGATTTTCCGTCTTACCGTCTCGCTCCAGCGTCACATTCACCGGCAGCACCGGAGCAAATCCAGTGATGTTGTTATGCCAGAACGTTCCCTTGATCTTTGGCAGGTCAGCTTCATTCAGGAAAGCGCCGTCGCTCGGCGGCTTCAGGTTGACGCCGCCAATTTCCACATCCAGCGTATCTTCTTGAGGGGTGATCAGGAGGTTCGCGCCAATCGTGCGCAGCTCGCGATTCATCTTGTCGCCAATATCGGTGGCGACCGCAATCATCGCCGTGGCGACCGTCACGCCCAGAGTAATCGCCGCGCCGGCCAGCAATTTGCGCCGCTTTTGGCGCCGGAACGACTCGTAAACGAGGCGGACGAACATCCCTTACTGTTTCTCGAACAAGCGGCTATTCGCCGCAATGTCCGCCTCCTGAATAATTACCGCATCCGCCGTTTGCGTGGCCTTCAGCGGAATCGGATTGCACCCTCCCGCCGTTCCCACCGACTGCGGATTGATCGGCGCAGCGCAGTTCTTGCAAACCACCCCGTTCGCAGTCTTATAGAAACCCACGGCGCCGCAGATCTCGCACGCATCCAGCACGGTCGAAATCTTCCCATCCGGTTTCTGATAGAGCCAGAAGCGCACTTCGACCCCGTTTTCTTTCGCCTGGAAGCGGTGCAAATCGCCATCCGAAATTTGCGCCAAAGGAATCTTTACCTGACCATTTGTAAACGCAACTTCCGTCGCCGGAGAGAGCGCACTCACGCTCTTGGTGTATATAAACTCCGCCGTTACCAGCGCGATGAAGACGAACGAGAAGCCGTATACCGAAGCCATCCACAAGCGTTCCTTGCGCGCCGTCCACAGCGCCTTACGCCGCTCCGCCGCCGAAGGCGAGTCCAGCACCGGCTCGCGCCGCTTGGCATCAAACAACACCATCAGCGCCGCCAGCGCAAAGATCGTCACAAAAAAGAACAGATCATTGCGCACGATCGGCCCAATGATCGCCATCTCCGTCTTCGACGATGGAATAACCCCGCTCTCCGAAAGCTCGTGCAGCCCGGCAATCACCAGCTGCGCCGCCACCAGGAACAGAATTGCCGTCGTCACCCGGAAGAATTTCTGCAGGTTGATCCGTACGCTGCCCTTCACAAACATCACGCCGAAGGCAATCGCGCACAGCACGCCCAGCAGCGTTCCCAGGAAGCTCATCAGTTCGGTTGAATTCAGCGTCACCGCGGAAAGGATCAGCACCGTCTCCGCGCCTTCGCGCAGGACCATCAGGAAGACAAAGAAAAACAGGCCGATCCACGCGTCGTTGCCCGCCAGCAAGCCAACCTTGCCCTCAATCTGTCCCTTCAGCTTGCGTCCCGTCTTCATCATGAAAATCACCATGGTGATGACGAAGAAGGCAGCCACCAGCATGACCCAGCCTTCAAACGAATCTTCGTTAAGGTTCAGCCGCGACATCAATACGGCAACGCCGATGCTCCCGACGAACGCGGCGCCCAGCGCGGCGTAGACGGCTTTTCGCAGATCATTGCGCCCAATCTTGGCAAGATAGGCCAGCGTAATCCCCACGATCAGGGCAGCCTCGACCCCCTCGCGCAGCGTGATAATAAAAGCCTGAAGCATTTAGATAGTCCGTATGATCTTGAAAATGAATTTCAATTTCAACTTTAAGGATATGCCGTCCGCCGCGGCACCGTCAATGTACGATCTCACAAACGGCTGTGATTCGCATCACACGGAGAAATAGGGGATTAAACGGGCTGGCGACAGCCACTTGTCGGAATCTCGAAGTTACGCCGGTCTGCCAAAAAAGAACGGTGGGTTATCGAGAATTGCAGCGTTTTAGTGGATCCAAACCAAGCGGCTACGTCCACGTCGCGGCCAATGAGCGTAATCGCGATTTATCGCCAACAACCTGTGGCCGGACATACAATACGGGCCGGAGGCACCTGGCTGTGAGCATCTCCGTTCAGATCATGCTTGGAATTCTGATCGTAATCGCTTACTTGGTGACGCCTGTTGCGCTGATTTGGGGCTGGACAAGTTGGACGCGCCAACCAAAACAGCGAAGTGTCCCGGCAATTTTGTCCTTGATCGGATTCGTTTTTGCAACAGCTTCAGCCGTCGTGGCCGTTTCGTCGGTTGCGTATGCTCAAGTTCACCACTTTCCGTATTACGATCCATTGCTCCTCAGAATATTCAGATGGGGAGTTTTGCTTTCTCTCGGAGGAATCCTCTTTGGGATCGGTGGCGTGTGGCGACCGGGTCCGTTGCGATGGCACGCGCCTATTTGTGGGCTGGGAATGTTCGCATTCTGGTTGTTCGCGGCATCAGGTGAGTGATCGAAGTGAGCTGCGTTTGACGATGAGTGTAATGGCGATAATGAGATGGTCCGCCGTCAGGAAAGCCAACAGGAGTAATGATTGGGTCGGCAAACAGCCAGACGGAGGATCATCGCCATGCAGATTAAATCAATCGGAATCGATTTGGGCAAGACTACCTTTCACCTCATCGCGCTGGGAGACCGTTCCCAGGTAGTGATCCGCAAGAAGTTCTCACGTTCAGAGCTCCTGGAGTACATGGCCAATTTACCTTCATCTTTGATTGGGATGGAGGCGGGAGTGGGATCGCATTTTCTGGGACGAGCCCTGCGCGAACAAGGGCACCAGGTGCGCCTGATTCCGGCACAGTTTGTGCGGCCGTTCGTGAAGTCCAACAAGAACGACTACCGCGATGCGGAGGCGATTGCCGAAGCCGTGGAGCGGGAGAACATGCGTTTCGTTCCCATCAAGACGGAGGATCAGCTCGATCTGCAAGCGCTGCATCGAGTGCGCGACCGATTAGTGGCACGCCGGACGAGCGTGATCAATCAGATTCGAGCTTTCCTGCTGGAGAGGGGGATAAGTTTTCGCAAGGGGCCGGCCAGCCTGCGTCGGCAGATGCCCGAGATCCTGGAAAATGCCGACGAAGCACTGAGCACAGCCATGCGTCGCCTGTTGGATTTCTTGTGGCAGGAGTGGAAAGGCCTGCAGTTGCAGATCGAGAGCCTGAACACCCAGCTCGAACAGATTGCGAGCAGTGATCCGAGTTGTGTTCGATTGCAGCAGATCCCTGGAGTGGGTCCATTGGTGTCGACCGCCGTCGTATCGGCTATCGGGAACGGTGCGGCTTTCAAAAAGGGCCGGGAGTTTGCGGCGTGGCTGGGACTTGTGCCACGGCAATGGTCAACTGGCGGCAGGGCCAAACTGCTGGGCACCAGTAAGCGGGGGAATCCCTATCTGCGCAAGATGTTCATTCATGGAGCACGGGCCGCGGTGTTACGTGTCAAACGCGAAGGCTCCAGTCTGGGCAAGTGGATTAGTGCATTGGAAACCAGAACCGCACGCAATGTGGTGATCGTCGCAACTGCCAACAAGCTGGCCAGGATCAGTTGGGCAGTTTTGGCCAGTGGGAACGATTATCAGCCCCTGCACAAAGCGGCCGTGTTCTCCAACTAGACGAAGTGGAATCGGAAATTCTTTTCCTAGGAGTCCGCAGAAGATAGGAACGACGAAAACACAGTCAAACGACGTGCCTGAAAACCTGTGACGTAACGAGGTCTTCTACCACCGTGGCGATTATCAAGGACAGGCACGTGCGGATCATCATCATGCGCCCGGAGATCCGTCTCCACCAGAGGCCGAATACATTTTCGCAGACTGTTCTCGTCGCAACCGATTCTTCTTGCAGTTCGGCGGCGGACCATACATATTGCGCCAATTGAACTTTCTCTGCGCGTTTGCATTCCCAAGGAAGGGACGATTAGCCCGTCACGAAAAGGATTAATTTTGCGAGGCACCGTAGCAGCAGAACTGCGGCGTAGCCGACGGCGCAGCACCCAGCCGCGAAGACCGCAAGAATACTTACCCTCATCCACACATAAGATACAACCACGAGACAAACCCCGAGCCCTTGCCGAAAACCTTCGAGGGGCTTCTCTCGATCATCGGGCAGATCCGCGGAGTGGAAGAACATGGGTCGCGCTTCCATACCGCTGAATATCTGCTTGGCACCGCACAGTTGTCAAGGAGGCGGCCAGACAGGGTCAATGAGCGAAATCGGGATGTTACGCCAACAGCCCTTTTTCGAGCACCTTCTACTACCTATCCAACGACCGTAGCCTCCCCGATGAAGCGTCCTTCCCAGAGATAAAATGTCCCAGCTCGGCGCAGAATGCAAGCAGCGTCCTCGCCGCTCAGGAACACGAAACCGAGCCGTCGCCGTTCGCCGGGAGCTAAAGGGGCATCCAGCAACGGCCATCCATCGTAGGCGGCGTCGAGCGATTTCGAGCACGAGCAAGGGCAGCCCCAACCGGGGTGCACGGTCAATTTCTTGCCGCCATCAGCCGTAGGGTACAGATAGACATCGGCAACAAGGTGGGGACACATCTGTTGTAGTGCTTCGGCGCGGGTCTTTAAGGCGTCAAAAAGGGGTTTCGAGGGACCGCCTGCCATGGCAGCTTCATCGTACATCATGCAGTTTCGACGACGCCTTAAATGACATTCGAGTTCAACTGACGAAATCAGGCCGATTACACTCATTGACCAGATTTGAAAACGTGCGGGGCACGCTTACTTCGCGCTCTCTGCCTCCGCCAAAACCTTCTTCAGCTTGTCCGAATCCTGTGCTTCCGGAGCAAGTTTCAGATACTCCCGAAGATGAGACGTAGCACCAGCCGCGTCGTTCTTGGCTTCGTAAATCTGAGCTAGCAGGAGCTGCAACAGCGGCTCGTAGTGCTCCCGGTCAATCGCTTCGGCCTTCAAAGCTCTCTCTTCAGCTTCGGGCAATTTCCTAAGATTGAAATAGGCAATCGCGCTGAAGAAATATGCGTAGGCATCGTTTACAGCGTCCAGTTCAAGCGCGCGACTGGTCAGTTTCAAAACCTCATTCCATTCCTGATTGCGCCCCGCGATCTCCGCCAAGCAAAGATAGGCGGGCAGGTAGTTGGGATCAGCGCTGGACGCCCGCAAACAGGCGTTGCGGGCTTCTGCTGCCTGCTGCCTGGTTTCCAGAGTCTGACCGAGCATTACCCATCCAGCCACATACTTCGGGTAGATTTCTGTTGCCTTGCGCAAGTGCTGCTCAGCTTCTGGAACTTTTTTATTCTTCAGGGCCGCGCAGGCGTGTTCATACTCTTTTTGAGCCTTGTGGGGAACCTGCAAGCTCGTAACGCTGGCAGTGGTGGGCATTCCCGGAAACGGCTGGATCGAGCATAGTTTCTTTTCGCCGGTACCCGTTTGTGCGTCGCCTTGACCGACAACAACGCGGTCATCCGGCCTTTTGGGGAGCACGATCACCGGCCCGTTGTACGTCATTCGTTTTTGTGCGAATAGCGGCGCGGGTAATAAATCAATGATCAAGGCACAGAGCACCGCTTGTTTCCAGCGCAGCAGTGCCGGCAACCGGAACCCATACTGCCTGCGGTAGGTTATCTTCATAACCCCTCCTTGGGCCGGTGGTTTGGATCATTCTGCGCCTGCAGCGGTCCAGAAACAAGGTGCTTCTAGGAGGAAATAAAGCAGACGTTCAAATGCCTGTCACCGATTTCGATCGCGCGATCAACGCGAACCTGTAACAACGATGAGCCTTGTCGGCGCAGCCAGGCCACTCAACTCACAACCTCTTCAAAAACGCCTCTGCCCGCTCCAACTCCGGAAACAATTTCTCCTCCGCATGAAACTCCGCCGAGTGCACGCACCTCCGGCTCCCGCGCAGCCTCACCGGATGCTTCAGGTGCAGCATCTCGTGGTAAACGATGTATTCCACGGCATAGCGGGGAACTAAAGGATGGTCAAAAATCCGGCTGATCACAATCGCATTGTGCGCCGGATCGTAGTGCCCAAGAATCCGCCGTGTCTTCGTCGGGCTCCAGCTCATCCGCGGACGCCCCATCAGTCCATGAAAAAACCGCCGGTTCAAATCCTCAAACACCGCATCCAGATCGTAAACATGTCCCTGCGGAGAATGCAGCCGCTTGCGCCCCCGCATCTGCCGCACCAGGTGCGCCTTGCTCACCACTTCATGGCTCGCAATATATTTCCGATAGCGCACCGCATGTCCGCGATCAATCGGCTTGCGGTACATCTTCGCCAATAGGATATGGGCAATGGCGCGCACTACCGCCTCCGGCGCGCCTTCCAGCAGATCGGAAAGCCTTACCAGCAGCCGTCCTTCGCGCAAACGAATCGTGTTGTTCACGTTCGCAAACGCAAAAAATTCAATCTTTAATTCGGGAAGCGCAGCCGCAGGACGCAACTGTCGGTGTTCCTCATGGAAGATATCGAGCAATCCCTCACGCACAGTGAGCCCAGATTAGCACGGACCATATTTCCGCCGCACTAACAAGAACCAGCTCGTCCAAACCTTCATTCCGATCGGCTGCCGGACGGTGCCGCATTCGTTTTCTTTTTATGCTTCGCCGCTTCCTCTTGATCCGAAAGAAGCTGACGGTGATCTTTCGCGGAACTATCTACCGTATCGAGCGCGCTGGTCAGGATAAATTCATATTGCTTCGCCTCTTCCGGAGGAACGCCAGCCGCATCTCGCAACGCCAAAAGTTTCGCCTGAAATTCCGTATCGGCGTCGATGATCACCTTCAACGGCTTGCGAATATCGTTCTTGCGATCGACATAGGTATCGATGTTGTCGTTCAACTCGTCGTAGATCAGCAAAAAGTCGTCTAGCCGGTCATGCGTCTGCTGGGCCCGGTCCTTCGTTTTTGGATTGTTGCGCATCTCCTCGAGCCCCACCAGCCGCGCCCGCGCGAACTTCACATACAACCCGAGTCGTAGTTGCGGCTCCCAACTGGTGTCGCGGATCTGATCAATCTCCGGCTGGGTAAACGGATCCCGTCGATGCTGGGCAGATGCCGTCACCGCCGCGCCGATCAGCCCCAGCAAGCAGAAGCCCGCACTCGCTCGCACCCAGAGAGCCTTCATTTTTTCACCCCATTGGGGAACATAGCCGTCAGCAAATCGTCACGAACCCGCTCCAGCCGGTCAATCGCATCCTGAATGTGCCCTTGTTCCTCGTGGGCGACGCTATTCTTGAGGTTTCCCAGTCTCCGAGCCATCTTGCGGACGGCAATTTCGCTCTGCTTCTCGCGCTTGTGGGACTGAATCGCATAATCGCGCGCTAACTCAGAAAATGCCGCGACGTCCACCAGCGCTGCCTCCGCTTTATCAACGTCGTCCGCTGCATACAGCCGGTTCGCCGCTTCCTCCTGCCGTTCTGCGATCTCAATGCACAAGGCGGGGCGATCCCCAAGGGAGGCGCCGGCCACTCGGTCTTTCAATTCAGCGACCGTCAATTCTTTGGCTGAACCGGCCGCGATCAACCCAACCGCGACCACCACTGCCAGCGCTGCTGCCCGCCACCACCGCAAATCTCCCATTTCGAAATCCACTTACTTCAAGCTTATTTCTTGGGTTCAATGGCAATCAAGCGATGTTCCGCCTTCCACTCATAATCAGGATACTTCCCCTGGGCGGTCTTGAGGAAGAGCCGATAATTCACCGCCGCAGTCTTGAAGTCATGCAAATGGTCGCAAGCCGAGGCTCGCAGGAAATAAGTGATTGGAGTTTCCGGCAGCAGTTTGACGCGGGCATCCAGCGCCCGAATCACCAGGGCATAGTTCTGAGTTTCGCCCGCCGCGAAAGCCAGATCGCCGTAAGCTTCTCCAAAACGAGGCTTGAGCTTCACCGTTGTGAGAAACTCCTGCTGTGCCTCGGGAAATCTTTTCTGCCGCAGCAATGCCTGCCCCAAGCTACGATGCAACTCGGCGTCGTTAGGACGAGCGGCTACCAGGGCGCGATAAGAAGATTCGGCCAGATCGTTCTTCCCGGCTTTCGCATACACCTCGGCCAAATCGCGCCGCGCGGCTTCGTCTCCCGGAGCCAGCTTGATTCCCGCCTCCATCGCGGCAATTGCGTCGTCCATCTTGCCCTCGGCAGCCAGCACCCGCCCCAGTTGGATCTCGACTGCTGCCGCTTCCGAGCCGGAGTGCGGAAGCTCCGCAAGCACCTTGCGAAGATAATCTTCGGCCTCAGGAAACCGCCGTCCGCGCATGGAAAGATTTGCCAGAGCGATGGCCGCATCCGAGGACCTCAGGATCCAACGCCAGCACGCGTTTGTATTCAAACTCGGCGTCGGAAAATTTATTTTCCTGCTCCAGAAGCATTCCCGCGGCGAAGTGCGGCTCGACCTCTTTCGGCTGCAGGGAAGCGGCGTGTTGATATGCCGCAACCGCTTCCTCCGGCTTTGATTTTTCCAGCGTGTGCCCCAGGGCAAGCCATGCCCGGTATTGCCCCTCCGCAGCATGGCTGGTGGGTTTCAGGTGGGTTGCCGCCCGCAGAAATTCTTCCGCTCCCAGGCTGTCCGGTTTTCGCAAGTTGGAGCCCGAGGTTCAGGTTCGATTCGAAAACGTCCGGCTTTGCCTCCACCGACTTGCGATAGGCTGCAATCGACCCGTCTACGTTGCCCAGAGCGTTTTCCACGAACCCAAGATCGAACCAACCCACGTAGCTAGTCGCATCCCGTTCGACCAGCTTGCGCAGTAGCGGTTCGGCTCCGGCGTAGTCCTGTTTTTCGATCGCCGCCTCCGCCTCCGTAAGCTCTGGCGGTTGTGTCGGCGAATCCTCATCCGGAACCTGAATGTGGTGAGCCGATCGATGTCCTTCCGATGGTTTGGAGGAAGATTGTCCAGAAGAAGACTGTGCCGCGGGCGACGATGACGACGATGACGAAGAAGAAGATTGTCCGGGAAGTCCGCTTGCATCCTGCGCCGCTAGGCATGCGCACACGCCCAGCGCCAGCAACAGGTTCGCGAGAGATTTACTTGCTTCCATCGGGAGTCGACGCTCCATTGCCGCTGCCATGCCCGTTCAGCAAATGAGCCAGATACTTGCCCGTGTAAGAGCCTGGCAGATTTGCGATCGCCTCCGGCGGCCCCGCTCCCACGATCCTTCCGCCGCGCGCTCCGCCCTCCGGCCCCAGATCGATCACCCAATCGGCAGTCTTGATCACTTCCAGATTATGTTCGATTACCAGAATTGACCCGCCTGCATCGATCAGACGGCGAAACGCTGCCAGAAGTTTGCTCACATCGTCAAAGTGCAATCCTGTCGTCGGCTCGTCAAAAATATAGAGCAGTCGACGCCCCCGGCGAGGCTGATCCTGCCCGCCCGCGCTGGGCCGCCCAATCTCACGCGCCGCAGGCTGCAAATGCGCTGCCAGCTTCATGCGCTGCGCCTCTCCTCCCGACAACGTAGTCGCCGATTGCCCCAGCCGCAAATATCCCAACCCCACTTCGTCGAGCACGCGCAGCTTTTCCGTGATCTTAGGCACTTCTGCAAAGAACTTCAGCGCTTCTTTCACCGTCAGGTTCAACACTTCGTGAATGTTCTTGCCGCGATAGCGAACCTCCAGCACCTGCGCCTTGTATCTCGTCCCTTTGCACTCCTCGCAAATCAGTTCCACGTCCGCGAGAAACTGCATCTCCACCGTGACCGTGCCGTCGCCTTGGCAAGTCTCGCAACGCCCCCCAGGGATGTTGAAAGAGAAATGTCCTGCACTGAAGCCGCGCTTCTTCGCCTCGGGCAGGGAGGCGAACAGTTCACGAATCGCATCAAAGGCCTTGATGTAAGTGACTGGATTGGAACGCGGTGTCCGTCCGATCGGCGACTGATCCACCAACACTACCTCATCGATAAACTGGTCGCCCTCCAGGCTCTCCCAGGTCGCCGCACCCCGCGCCCCGTTTCCGGTTGGCTGCTGCTTGGCCTCCGCCAGCGCCTGGTAAAGCACCTGATGCAGCAACGTCGACTTTCCCGACCCGGAAACTCCCGTGATCGCCACCAGCATCCTCAATGGAATGCAGACGTCGATCCCTTTCAGGTTGTTGGCCCGCACATTCTTGATCCGGATATGTTGCCCGCCCGGTTGCCGCCGCACTGCCGGAACCTGAATGCGCAGATCGTCCGCAAGATAGCGCCCAGTCAGCGAAGCCGGATTCCGCAGAATCTCTTCGTAAGTTCCCGCCGCCACCAGCTTCCCGCCATTCTCTCCCGCTCCCGGACCAAGATCCAGAATCCGGTCCGCCGTTCGCATGATGTCAGGATCGTGTTCCACCACCAGAATCGTGTTTCCCAAATCGCGCAAATCATGCAAGATCTTGATCAGCCGGTGCGTATCGCGGCTATGCAGCCCGATCGAGGGCTCATCCAGCACGTATAAGGTTCCTACCAGCCGTGACCCCAGCGAAGTCGCCAGCTGAATCCTCTGCGCCTCGCCTCCCGAAAGCGTCGAGGCCAAGCCGGTCGAGAGTTAAATACTCCAAGCCCACGTCGTTCAGAAAGCGCAACCGCTCCTGGATTTCCTGCAGCAATCTCTCCGCAACTTCCGCCTCCTCGGCGCTCAATTTCACGCCGCCGAAAAAGGCCGCCGCATCCTCCACCGTCATCGCGCAAACGTCGCAAATGTTGCGCCCGTTAATCTTGACTTGCCTCGCCTCCAGCCGCAGACGGTTTCCATGGCATTCCGGACAGGTCGAATAACCCCGATAGCGGCTCAAGAAAACTCGAACGTGCAACTTGTACTTCTTCCGCTCCAGATACTGGAAAAATCCGCGCACCCCTAGAAAATCGCCGTCGCCCTCGCCGTCCAGAATGAGTTCCTGCTGCTCCGCTTCGAGTTCACCCCAGGGCACGTCCAGCGGAATTCCAGATTGCTTGGCAAACTTCTTCATCTCCGTGAACAGCGGCCTGTACTTCGGTTTATTCCAGGGATCGATCGCCCCTTCCGCCAGTGTTTTCGTTTTATCGGGAATCACCAGATCAAGGTCGAAGTCAATCGTATTTCCAAAACCCTGGCAGCGCGGGCAAGCCCCGTAGGGATTGTTGAAAGAAAACAGCCGCGGCTCCGGTTCCTCGTACCGCAGGTTGCAGTGCTTGCATTCGAATCGCTGGGAGAATCGCAACTGCTGTGCCGGTTGGTCGTCTCGCGCTGGCAGGTCGAAAATCACTTCCCCCGATTCCCGATACGCCGTCTCAACCGCATCCACAATTCGCGACCGCACCTCCGCCGAAACCGCCAGCCGGTCCACCAGGACGAAGACTGGTTGGTTGAAATTCAAGTCCAGCAGTGATTCCGGAGTGGAAAACTCAACGACCTGTCCGGCCTGATACAACCGGTTGAACCCAGCCTTCCGCAAATCAAACAGACGAGTCTTTAACTGCTCCGTCAACCCCGTGTCCGTCCCAACACTTTTCTTACTCTTGCGCGGACGAGCGGTCTTCTTTGCTGCTTCCGGCTCCGCCGTTGCCACTGCCCGCAATGGAAAAACAACCTGTAACCGTGTCCCAGGCTCCAGCGCCAGGATCGCATCCGCGATTTCGTCGACCGTATCTTTCTTCACCTCGCGTCCGCAGTTTGCGCAATAGGTTCGCCCTACGCGTGCAAACATCAGACGCAGATAGTCATAAACCTCGGTCGCGGTTCCTACCGTGGACCGGGGATTGCGCGTCGTATTCTTCTGCCGGATCGCCACCGCCGGTGCGATTCCGTCAATCGAATCCGCATCCGGCTTCTCGATGCGCTCCAGAAACTGCCGCGCATAGGCGGAAAGCGACTCCACGTATCGCCGCTGTCCTTCCGCATAAATCGTGTCGAACGCCAGGGACGATTTGCCCGATCCCGAGACCCCGGTAACCACGGTCAGGGTATTGTGCGGAATTTCAAAGTCGATATTTTTGAGGTTGTGGACGCGAGCTCCGCGTACCACAATGCCGTCTGTAGCTGTGGTCTGAGACATCGGGTAAGTAGGCCGTCAACAGGCGCTTCGCTCGCCGGGGAATCCCCCAGCGCCCTCCGCGCCTGATGCCGAACCTCTTATTATAAAGCAGGGATTTAAAGCCCAGATCCACAAGGAGCGTTGCGCCCCTCACGACAGCGGTTCAATCTTCTCCACGCGAATGGTGTTATTGTTCGGGTCCAGTTTCCCCGTCACTTTCACGCGTTTGCCAAAATATTCTTTCGCCTTCGCTGCGCTATCCAGCTTGTGGCTAACCTTCGTGACCGTGTCCTCTAGAACAAGTTCCCCATTTTCCTTTACGATCTGGCCGCTAAAAGACTTCGTCTCTTGCGTGGTCGCCTCGCCTGAGGCCGGCATGTCGTGCTCGTTCGTGTGCTGCTGTAGCACGGCGTCCGAATCGAAGTTCTGGGAAGCCGTCGGCGTGCTGTCTTGATCGGCTTGCTGCGCATCCGCCGGCGGGGCCACAGCAGCCGCTAGCGTGATCGCTGTACACAACGCCAGACGTCGCCAGGACGCTGTTATCATCAGTGACCGCACACAGTCAATCCACTGTCCTTTAACGGCAGCACGGTCCTTGCCACTCTCTCTTCCGCTTAACCGTTGTAAATAAATGTAATGGACGAGGACGAGGCCAGATGGGCCGGGGAATTTGCTCCGGGTCGCTAGAATCTATTGCACGCCTGACTCGCCGCAAAGAGTTACGCCGAGGATCGCAATCCTTCTCGAAGGGAAAATTTAACCTGCTTTTAACAAACTCAGGAACCCAGGCTCCCCTACATGATTCACCCGAGTTTCAATTTCCTGCAGGAAGTGTAATTTTCAAACAGTTTCACTTCAAATTTAGCCTCAGTTTTCTGGTTGTAGATTCCCGGTCATTGCAGTTGGGTATCGCAGTTGGCATTAACAATATTCGCCGATGTGGAGAATTTATATGGCAGTAAATTCAGCCGCCGCCTATGGAATGTATCCCCAAAATGTGCCCTTGAATGACGTGGTGCACACGCTCAATCAAGCCGGATTCGACAACGAAGATATTTGCATGATGTTATCGCCCACCCATCCAGTCGCGGCGTTGGTTCGGGATGCCAGCCTTTTCAGTTCTGAGCGCGGAACCAATGCCGCTAATGCCGGACTCATCGGCTGGCTCTCCGAATTCGGCGCCGTAATGATTCCCACCGTGGGCTTCTTCGTTCGCTCGCAGGCGTTTCTCCATGCTCTGATGGTGGCCCGCGATGCTCCTGCTCTCTGCGGCAACGCCAGAACTCTTGTGGGTCTGGGCTTTTCTAGTGACGAGGCGGACCGGTTTGAAACCGAGCTTCGCAAGTTGGGTGTCCTGGTTTACGTCGCTTGTTCCGAGAGCGCGAAAACCCAATGGGCCTGCGAGGTGCTGCGCCATACCGGGGCACGCGAAGCGGCCACTTTGATTGACAGTGACAGGGTGAGCGCCGCCGCTGCCTGAGCGTGTGAGATCAATCAGCTCCGTCATTCCAACCGGAGCCTTGGCTTTGAAAGAGTGCGGCTTTAGCCGCGCGGTAAATCCCAACCTAAATCAACAGCGGCTTTAGCCGCAGATCGCTACTCTCCCTGGCGATCCTGCTCCTCATCGCGCCTTTTCCCGTAGCGGAAGGCGAATCCTACTCCAAGCACCATGATCCCGAGAGGCGGCACCAGCATCACGAGAATCGCCCGATTCAGTGCTCGCTGGCCTTCCTTTGGCGTGCTTCTTGCCACCGCATTGCACATCGCACAACCCTGCGCTAGCGCCGGCACCGTCAGAAGCCCAAGCACCGCCGTCAAACCGATAGCACGGAGTTTGCTCCACATAACTTCCATCGCACCTATCGAACTCCCAGATGCACGATTCGTCCCGCGTCTGGAAAAAAGAAGAAATACATAATCACAAAACAGCTCGTTACCGACACCACTAGCAGCCAGCGCATGAGCGGCTTCTCAAACTTTAAGTGCATGAAGTAGGCGATGATCAATGCCGATTTGATCACCGACAGCACCAGCAGCGCTTCCAGCATCCGCACCGGCTCGAATATCTGTCGATAGCCGAGCCAGACCTCAATTCCGGTCAGAACCAGCAGCGCTCCCCACACCCAGAAATATTGCCCCTTGCTATCGTCGTGCGTCGCCACATCGTGCATCGTTAGGTCCTCGCTCACTTCAGCCTGATTTTGGGTGGCGCAGCGCTTTTAGCGCTGCAATAACGCCTTCCTCTCCTCAAGGGCTTTAGCCCCCGAGCTTCTACACCTTGGTCGACATTAAATACACCAGCGGAAAAATGAACATCCACACCAGATCGACAAAGTGCCAGTACAGCCCGGATACTTCCACATCGTGCGCGTCATAATCTTTCGGCTTCAGAAAAAGAATGATGCTCGCCACAATGAGCCCGATCAACAGCGCATGCACTCCGTAATGAAAAACATTGTCCGACGGAATTAGCAAGAATCCCGCCAGCCACAGCGCCCCCAGAATCGGGAGGAACAATTTCCGCAACGCCACCACCCCTAAATAGATCACGCCAATCGTGACGTGCAACATGTGCATCGCCGTCAGTCCAAAGAACGTCGCGGCAAATTGCGGAACGCCGGTCGAGATTTTCGCGAACTCACCTTCACTCGCTCCCGCCGGCTTCGGGAATCCCGGCAGTGTCAGCCCCTCGTGGATCAGTTTCGTCCACTCCATCCCGTGCAACACGATGAAGGCCGTTCCGAACGCCATCGTCGCCAGCAGCCAGTTCCGCGTCCAAGCCCGGTCATGCCGTTGCGCCGCGAACACCGCCATCACCATGGTCAGGGAACTCGACAGCAGGCAAGCCGTCATCACCGTCGCATTGATAATGCTGTCCTTGCCAAACGGCGTAGGCCACGCCGTGTAGATGCGGTTGTAGCTGAAGGCAAACAGCAACGCTCCGAACGTCAGCGAGTCAGAGGCCAGAAACAGCCACATGCCAACCTTCTTCGAATAAGCTCCGAACAGCGGCGCTTCATACTCGCCCGCAAGTCCATGCACCGCGACATCATCATGTTGCAGCGTGGCGTCAGCCATTCCTGAAGTTCCCCTTTCCCTTGTCATCCCGAGACGGGCGTCCTTTGCCCGCCGAAGGACCTGAGCAACCCCCGCGCGAACTCCTCAGAGCTTGCCCTGAATGAGCGAAGCGACTGAAGGGCGCGTCTGGCTCGCTTCCCTTATTCGCTACCTAGCAAACCCCAGCAACGCAAAAACATAGATCCACAGCAACGCCATGAAATGCCAATACCAGGCCGTGACATCGACCACAATACGGCGACCCTCAATTGGCCGGTGGAGCAGGGAAGTCACTGCCGCCCACAGCAAAGCAACAATCCCTCCAGCCAGATGCACCGCATGCGCCGCCGTCAGCAGATAAACAAATGAACTGTTCGGGTTCGTGTCCACAAAAAATCCGCGGGCCTTCAACTCGCCCCAGGCCATCCATTGCCCCACCAGGAACCCCAAGCCCAACAGAACCGTCAAACCCAGCCAGGGGAAACTCTTTTCTTCACCGAGAGAAATCCCTGGCATCGATTGCAGCGGAGCCAACGCCGCCCGCCGCTTGATATCCCGGCGCGCAAACTCCATGGTCAGACTGCTGATCAACAATAACAAGGTATTGATGGCCAGTAGCACCCAGGGAAGCTGAACCTGCCCCCAGTCCCGGACATAGGAGTTCGTCGCACCGTCAAACGTGGGCAAACCCTGCCGCACCACATAGGCGCTGGTCAGCGAGATAAACACCATGCTGACGGTCGCGATCCCGCAGATCAGCCCCAGCCGTGCTCTTCGCAGCCTCGCCCCATAATTTGGAAAATTTGACCCGGGTGAGTTCTCCCCTCCATCATCCCCACCGTTCGGAGGAACTGGAACATCCCCGCGCCCACCCAAACGGCTAACCGGACTACTTGGACTATACGTCGGCATGATCACTTCAGATGCCAATTAATCCCCTTCAGTTTCAGTTCGCGCACGTGCCGCTGAATCGTCCGAATGCGCCTAACTCGCCTTTGGGTGGCGCAGCGCTTCAGCGCTGCGATACCAGCCCCGTAAAACCCAACAGGCTTTAGCCCCGGATGCGCTCTCAGTGCGCTGCCGACGTTGCCGGATCCGTCTGCATCACGTAATCCCGTGCCGCTCCCGGAACTCCGTATTCATACGGCCCGTGGTTCACCACCGGAGTTTTTCCACCAAAGTTGTCGTGCGGAGGGGGCGTTGTCGTCGTCCATTCCAGAGTCGTCGCCTCCCACGGGTTGTCGCTCGCCTTCGGTCCCTTGAACATGCTCCAGAAAAGATTGAACACAAAAATAAACTGCGCCGCAATCGTGATGATCGCCGCGTAGGTCATGAAAGCGTGAATCGGCATCAGCTTCTGCAGGTATGCCACTTCCGTATATTGCGAATACCGCCGCGTCCCGCCGGCGATGCCGAGATAGTGCATCGGCATGAAGATGGCGTACGTCCCCGCCAGCGTGATGAAGAAATGCACTCGTCCCCAGGTTTCATTCATCATTCGGCCAAACATCTTCGGAAACCAGTAATAGGTCGCCGCGAACATTCCGAAGATCGCCGCCACGCCCATGATCAGGTGGAAATGTCCGACCACAAAATACGTATCGTGTAGTTGAATATCGAGCACCGGCTGCGCCAGGAACGGTCCACTCAATCCGCCTGAAACGAACAGGGAAACGAACCCGATCGCATACAGCATCGGTGTCTGAAATCGAATATGTCCTTTCCACATTGTGCCCAGCCAGTTAAATGTCTTGATCGCTGAAGGCACCCCAATACACATCGTCAGAATGGAAAACGCAAACGCCGAATACGGGCTCATGCCGCTCATGAACATGTGGTGGCCCCACACCATGAATCCAAAAAATCCGATGGCCAGCATCGCGTAAACCATCGCTTTATATCCGAAAATCGGTTTCCGCGAGAACGTCGATAAAACCTGCGATGCCACGCCCATCCCCGGCAGAATGGCGATGTAAACCTCCGGATGCCCGAAGAACCAGAACAGATGCTGCCACAGCAGCGGTGATCCGCCCTTGTGCCCCATGATCTGTCCATTCACTACCACCAGCGGCACATAGAAACTCGTGCCTAGGTTCCGATCCATCAGCAGAAGGATTCCCGCCGACAGCAACACTCCGAACGCTAGCAATCCCAGAATCGCGGTGATGAACCACGACCAAACCGTCAGCGGCATGCGCATCATCGTCATGCCTTTCGCCCGCAGGTCGAGCGTAGTGGTGATGAAATTCAACGCTCCCATCAGCGACGCGATACAAAAAATCGCAATGCTCGTAATCCACAAATCTGCGCCCAATCCTTCTCCCGGCCCCGCCGACGGCAGCGCACTCAACGGCGCATATCCCGTCCACCCGTGCAGCGGCGCACCGCCAGTCACGAAAAACGCTGCAATGATAGTCAGGAATGCGACAAACGTCGTCCAGAACGACAGCATATTCAGCACTGGAAATGCCATGTCCGGCGCACCAATCTGAAGCGGCAGAAAGTAATTTCCGAACCCGCCCTGCGGCGCCGTCGTTAGCACGAAGAACACCATGATCGTTCCGTGCATGGTTAGCAGGCTGAGATATTGTTCCGGCTTGATCTCTCCCACCAGCGGCAACACGGCATTCGGCCAATACAGGTGAATCCGCATCAGGAGTGAAAGAAACATCCCCACCCACACCGCCGTCAGAGCCAGAAAGAAATACTGAATGCCGATGACTTTGTGATCCAGGCTGAAAATATATTTCCGGATGAAACCCTGAGGAGCCGCGTGCGCATGAACCGTAACCGGGGTCGCCATGTTATTGTTTCTCCGCCTCCCGTGCCGCCAGCCACTTGTCATAATCTTCCTGGCTGACCACGTGAACCATACCGTGCATCTTGTAATGTCCTAAGCCGCACAATTCGGCGCATGCAATCTCATATTCGCCGATCGCCGTGGGGGTGAAGTGCATGTGAATATTCAATCCCGGAACCGCATCCTGCTTGAAGCGCAGCGACGGCACAAAGAAGCTGTGGATCACATCCACCGAGCGCAAACTGATATCAACTTCGCGATTCACCGGCAAATACATCGTGCCCGTCACCACATCGTCTTTCGCCGCCGGATCGGAAGTGTTCAGCCCGACCGCAGCCTCGCCTCCCGCTGAGGGATCCATCAGCTTCGGACTCGTCGCCCCATATTTTCCATCCGGCCCCGGATAGCGGAAGTACCAGGCAAACTGCATCCCCGTTACCTCCACCTGCACCGCGCCCGGACCCGCAGGATCCCAGCGCTGGCTCGCCCATACCGGCCCTCCCATCAGATTCAATCCGATGAACAAAACCGTGGTGAGCGCGGTCCAAATGATTTCGAGCTTGGTATTGCCGTGCGAATAGAGCACCGGCGGCGAAGAAGGTTTCTGCTGGTATCTCCAGACGATGTACCCGAGAGAGAGTTGCGCCGCCAGAAACACAATGCCCATCAACACGAAGGTGAGAGCGAATTGTCGATCGATGAATCCGGTAGCGGCAGAGGCGCCAACCGGTAGCCACCATGTCTTGGCGACGAAGAAGTAAGTGCTGGCGAGCGTGATCACCCAGATCACTGCCATTAACGCGAGGCCCATTCCCCAGTCCTCCGACCAGAAAGACGAAGCGAGACGATCTCCCCACGGCCGTTGCCACGCCCCACAGCGCTAAGCAACAGTCGGCGGCGAGTTTACCACAGGTGCTTGAGCAAAAAGCAAGCGACTTATAGAAAATCTGTGGACGAAACGATTCCAAAATCTTAAGACGAAAAATTCTACGACGGAAAAAGTTTGGTCATTCCGAGCGCAGCGAGAGCCTGCCCTGAGCGAAGCCGAAGGGAACCTGCTGTCGCTTGTAGCACCCGACGCCAACCATAAGCAACTTCTCTATTTCTCGCTCCACTCTGGCACCCTCCCCGGAGTCCAAGGCGCACCCGCAGCCTCCATATCCTTCTCCAGCTTGGATAAATCAACCTCAACCAGCGTACGAAGTTTGCTCAGTTGTTCCGCGAACTCCGCCGCCGCAATGTTGTAATCCTCAACATGACTTTGCGTCGGCCTGGCCAGCGAGAATCTCTCGCCCTCCATGATGGCTTCAACACGATCGTTAATCGATGAGGCCACCGGCTCGTTTCTCTTAGCGATTTCTGTATCTCCGCTCAGCGCCCGCAGGATCAGCCGGTTCTTCTGCTCGATCGCATCCGCCTGCGTGTCCAACTGTTTTTCCGCCGCAGGAGTATCCCGCAACGCCTCGCGAATCTGTTTCATCCGATCTTGAACTTCGTGCGCCGTGCGCGTTGCACCGGATACCGCCCGGTACAGTCTCGCCACCTTACGATGAAACTCGTCCCGCGCCGCCAGATCCCCCGCATTCATCGAACCCTGACCATCCGTTACCACTTTGAAATTCTGAGCCGTGCCCAGCTCCGTCACCACTCCATCCACTTTCTGAAATGCCCGCACGGAGTACGATCCCGGCAGCACCAGAACTCCATTCTCTGAAGCTGGTGGAAAATCTTCTTCGTTCTCCTCAGGCTTCGGAAGCGCAACCACGGGATACCGTAAATCCCAAGCCGCCCGCTGAAACCCGGATTCAATGCTTCCTTCCAAGCGCCGAATCGGCGCGCCCGATTCGTCGTAAACCATGAAATAAACTTCCGGCTTCTGCTCCTCCGCTTCCGCCCGCAGTTCATCATTCGACGGATACGGCAGCGTCTGACCCTTCTTCGCCGCCTCTTTCTCCGCTTCCTGCCGCTTCTCCTTCTTCGTCTTCAATTTCTCTTTCAAGTAAGCCGTGAACGCCGCGCCATACGAGGGATTCTCCGCGGTATAAAATGCATCCCCCTGAAATCCTTTCTTCGGTCCTCCCAGCGGATGCCGCTCGATATACAGCAACGCATCCTTCACCGGATAAGTCGCCGCCGTCTGCTCCAACGACTCTGCCTTGACTCCTCGCAAGACTGAAACATCGTCGAGCACATAAAACCCGCGCCCAAACGTCGCAATCACCAGATCGCCTTCCCGCGCCTGCATTACCATATCGCGCACCGCAATCGTTGGCAGCCCACCCTTTAACTGCACCCAATGCGCGCCGCCATCCACCGTAAAGAAAGCACCAAATTCCGTCCCGGCAAACAGCAACTTCGCGTTCACCGGATCTTCCGCAAACGCCAGCACCGGCCCATTCTCCGGCAAATTGCCCGCAATCGAGGCCCAGGTTTTTCCCGCATCCGTCGACTTCAACAAATAAGGCTTGAAATCTTCATTCTTGTGATTGTCGAACGCCGCATACACCGTATTCACATCATGCTGCGAAGCCGCCAGCCGGCTGACGTAAGTCATTTCCGGCACGCCCGCAAACGTTTCGTACTTCGTCCACGACTGCCCACCATCGCTCGTCACCTGGATCAACCCGTCATCGGTTCCCACGTAAATCAGGCCTTCTTTTTTCGGCGACTCCGCCAGCGCCACAATGTTTCCGTAGAACGACGTCGACGCATTCTTCGCCACCGCATCCGGCTCCCACACTTTGCCCATCACCGGCAACTTGTTTCGATCAATCCGCCGCGTGAGATCGCCGCTGATCGCCTTCCACGTATCTCCCCGATCGTCGCTGCGAAACAATTTATTCGCCGCAAAATACAACCGCGTGTGCGAGTGCGGCGAGATGATCACCGGCGAATCCCAATTCCACCGCAGCGGAGGCTCTCCCTTACCTTCCAGCGGCTGCAGCGTCAACTCCTGCCCTGTCGGCTTGTCATACCGCACCAGAACGCCGTACTGCGATTCCGAATAAATCGTGTTCGGATCGACCGGATCCACTACCGAGCGGAATCCATCTCCACCAGTAGTCACGAACCAATTTGAATTCATGATCCCGTTGATGTTCCGCGTGCGCGACGGCCCGCACCACGAAAAATTATCCTGCGTCCCGCCGCACACGTTGTAGAAGGGAAGCGCATTGTCCACCGCGACGTCGTAAAACTGCACCGTCGGCAGGTTCGCCTTAAACTCCCAGCTCTTCGCGTCATCCCAGGTCTCATACATCCCGCCATCCGACCCCAGCAGCCAATGCTTCGTATCGTCCGGATCAATCCAAATCGCATGATTGTCTCCGTGATGATTTACCTCACTGACTTTGTGCAGCGTCTTGCCGCCATCGAGCGACTCGCGCAGATCTACGTTCATGACAAAAATGCGGTCCACATTTTTCGGATCGCACACCACCCGTGCGTAATACATCGCGCCCACGTCGAACTCATTCTTCCGCTCCCAATTTGCCCCCCGATCGTCCGACCGGAAAATTCCGCCCTTCCCATCCGCTGCCTCAATCGTCGCGTACACCACATTCGGGTCAGCCAGCGAAACCGCCAGCCCAATCCTTCCCATATCCACCGTCGGCAAGCCATTCTTCAATTTGTTCCAAGTCGCGCCCGCGTCCGTCGATTTATAAATCGCACTCTCCGGCCCGCCATCAATCAAAGTAAATACATGCCGGCGCCGCTGGTAAGCCGCCGCATAAACAATGTCCGGATTCGACGGATCCAGCGCCACGTCCACCACGCCGGTGTTCTCGCTGATGGTCAGCACCGCCTTCCATGTCTTTCCGGCGTCCGTCGACTTATATAAGCCGCGATCCCCGCCCGCTCCCCACAACGGCCCCTCGGCCGCGACATAAACAACTTTCGAATCCCGCGGATCGATCACCACCCGCCCAATATGCTCCGACTTCTTCAGCCCCAGATTCTGCCAATTCTTCCCGCCATCATCCGACCGGTAAATTCCATCTCCATACGCCACGCTGCGCTGCGAGTTGCTCTCACCCGTTCCCACCCATACCCCGGCCGGATCATTCGGATCCAGCGCGACCGATCCAATCGAATACGACGCCTCCTTATCAAACACCGGAGTCCAAGTCGTCCCATCATTCACCGTCTTCCAAACTCCGCCCGACGCCACCCCCACGTAGTATTCAAACTTATTCTTCGGATTCACCGCAATCGACATCACCCGCCCGGAAGCCACCGCCGGCCCGATCGACCGAAACTTCAGCCCCGAAAAAGTCTCCGCAGTCATCCCGCCCTTCTTCTCTTCGTCTTTTTTCTCTACCGCAGGCGCAGCCTTGCTCTGATCCTTCTTCTGATTTTTCTTCGCCGCAGGCGCAGGTACGGCCGTCTTGTCCGCGTCCTTATCCTGCGGACCCGCCATCAAACTCGAAAATGCAAAGAGAACGGCTGCGAGAGCAATAGCAATACGAGATTTCACGAGCGCTCCAATTCGAAGATTTCCAAAACCGATATGTATACAGGATTCCGCCCAGAGTTAGAAGCAGGATCTCCGCCTCCCTGTCATCCTGAGCGGAGGTTGTGCTTCGCGAACGCGAAGCACAACCGCAGTCGAAGGATCCCTTGCACTGCAACGCCACCGCTAGCCTCGCAAGGCGTTCCTACCACCGCGGCTTAGCCAGGATCGCGGATCCCGACATGGATTATGCTCACTGAATTAGTAACCTTGACCGCGAACGTGGTTCGTCCATAATGGCTGAGAATGTCCGCCGAAGGCAAAGTCGAGGCCATAATAAGAGGCGTGAGTGTCGGTTTTCTGACATTCATTGGCGTTGAAATCGCCGCGGGGTTGCTCTCCGTGCTCGTGAGATTGGTGGAACAGTACACCCACTGGTTCTATCTGGATGACTCGTGGAACGCTTGGCTCGGCGTCGTGTTTCTGTATTGGGCGATTTTCCCGGCAGGTTTTATTGGGCTCGTTGTCGGTGCTCGGGTGGGCAAATCCCGGTGGAATCAAGATTCAAGCTCCATCCGTTAAAATCATCCCCATGCCTCGCAAGCCCGAAATTCACGGCCACGAAACTCACTACTTGAAACTGCAGAAGAACAACTGCTTCGTCTGCGGCCAGAACAATCCCGATGGCATGCGCCTGAAATTCATCCTCGACGAAGAACGCCAAACCTTCATCTGCCAATTCCGTCTCAGCAAGCGCTACACCGGACCTCCCGGCCACTGCCACGGCGGCGTCATCGCCTGCATCCTCGACGACGCCATGGGCAAGGTCAACAAACTCCACCACGTTGTCGCCCTCACCAAAGAGATGACCGTCGAATACCTCAAGCCCGTTCCGCTGCACAAACCGCTGCGCGTCGAGGGCAGGGAAGTCAGCGTCCACGGCCGCCAGCACATCAACACCGCCGAAATCCTCAACGAAAAAAACGAGGTCCTCGCCCGCAGCCGCGGCACCTTCATCGCCATCGACCCAGAAAAAATGTTCGCGAAGTATGTCGAACGCTAGGAAACTCGCAACCCTGTCATCCTGAGCGTAGTAGTTCGGGCGGTCGCGGCCCGAACTACGAAATCGAAGGATCCCTTTCAGCTCAACCGAAGGTCGGCCCTGCAAGGAGTTCTCACCACGAAATTGGTCCGGCCTACTCGCGCAAACCCCGGGGTACCGCGAATGATGAATGCCCTGTAAAATACAAACAGCTGGTAGCTGCGCGCCGCCGGCCAATCCTTCGCGCTTGCGAAAAGGTACCCACGGTATCCACACATGTCGAACAACAACGGTAGCTCCACCTCTCTCCGCCTCAAGACCGGCCTAGCCGAAATGCTCAAGGGCGGCGTCATCATGGACGTCACCACCGCCGAGCAGGCCGCCATCGCCGAAAAAGCCGGAGCCGTCGCCGTTATGGCCCTCGAGCGCGTTCCCGCGCAAATCCGCGCCGAAGGCGGCGTTGCCCGCATGGCCTCGCCCAAAAAAATCCGCGAGATCATGGCCACCGTCTCCATCCCCGTCATGGCCAAGTGCCGCATCGGACATTTTGCCGAAGCCCAAATCCTCCAGGAACTCGGCGTCGACTACATCGACGAATCCGAAGTCCTCACGCCCGCCGACGAAGCCCACCACGTCGACAAGCACGCCTTCAAAGTCCCCTTCGTCTGCGGCGCGCGCAATCTCGGCGAAGCCCTGCGCCGCATCGCCGAAGGCGCAGCCATGATCCGCACCAAGGGTGAGGCCGGCACCGGCGACGTAGTCCACGCCGTCAAGCACATCCGCCAGATCGTGCAGGAGATGCGCATCCTCACCGTCCTCGGCGAAGAAGAGCTCTACGCCAAAGCCAAAGAGCACGCCGCCCCCTACGAACTGGTCAAGATGGTCGCCAAAACCGGCAAGCTCCCCGTCCCCAACTTCTCCGCCGGAGGCATCGCCACGCCCGCCGACGCCAGCCTCGTCATGCAGCTCGGCGCCGAAGCCGTCTTCGTCGGCAGCGGCATCTTCATGAAGGATTCCACCACCTTCGCCGATCCCGAAGAAGCCGCAAAGCGCGCCCGCGCCATCGTCAAAGCCGCCACGCATTTCAACGACCCTAAAGTGTTACTTGAAGTCAGCGAAGACCTGGCAGGAGCAATGAAAGGCCTGGCCGTGTGCGGGGATGGATGAGGCGCAGATGCTGCAGACTAGAGGATGGTAGCTGGCGGGTAAGGTGCGCTTAGATAGTAGTTGTTTCTTTGAGAAGTACGCGGAAGGCAGGTAGCACAAGGTCAATATCGTTCTTGTCCAGAAGAATCCTTGAGTGATGCGCCGCGATGTCGCCGATGATTTTCGCGCCGTGTAGCCCGTCCAAGGCTTCCCGAACGCTCTTGGAAAGAACTCCGAGCCCTCGGCACGAATTTATCTTGTCTCGGAGCCCAACCTTGCTCCTCACGCCTGCGTCCGCGGTGTCGAGCGCTCGCTCCACAATAATTCTGATCAGCAGACCACACGCATTCCAACATTCTTGGGGGTAGCACTTCCTCAGTTCCTGCAGCAGCGCCGCGATCTTCACGTCCACGAAGGCCCTGGCCCCGAAGTCGAAGGGCGAGCCGCCATCAAATCTGGGAGGGATGGCTGATCCTCGGAGGTCGCGGATCCGCCCTCCAATTTCCCTAATTACCTCCCGGCGCAGCCGAAATTCTCCGTCGACGCCGATCAGCTTCTTGCCCTTCGTACACAGATAGGTCAAGAGCTGCTTCAGGTTCTTAGGAACAGGCGTGCCAGCAAGTGCGAAGAGCCGCTCCAGTTCATTCTTATTAACTGACTCGCGCCCCTCCTCGATTGCGTGAAAATAGGCGAGCAGAACTATCTGTTCCGTCTGGCCCAGAGAGTGGAACCCCGGAAAGAGATCGACAAATCCGTTGACCCTCCCTTTCATTTAGCCACCTGTTGCGCGCTGGCAGAGATCTCTTCAGTCCCCGCAGCCAGAACCCTCCAGACCTGATATTCGCGATCGCCGGACTTCACATTGCTCGCCCTAACCATTCCCTTCTTTATCTGAACTCTGATGTTGTTGACCAACTTGGGTGCGTACGATTCCCTGAAGACCCTACCGATAAGGTGCGATATCTCTGCGTTCGTCAGTCCGTCGATGTTCTTCAGGCGTGCGGCCTCCAGTATCCAGCAGAATTTTTTCCAATCCGCGGACAGGGACGCCCATGATACAAGTCCCTTTTCATCAGGACTGATGTCAAGGGCCATCACCTCCGGCCGGGCCCCTGCGGGGCCGTCTTGCCTAGCGGACGTCGCTCTTCGCTTCTGAGGGGCGCGACGGATGGCGGGGACCTCGCTTGGATTCTGACTAGTAAGAGCGTTCTCGGATCTTAGGGCGTGCCTGAGAATTTCCTGAAAGGCGATCTTCCGAAGTTCCGTATCTTCGAGTACCTGAATCGATTCGGTGATGGACCTGAGAATTCCCTGCAAGTTGCTCATACCAGCTCCTTACGTACCGCGGCGGCTAGGACCGTCAGGGCAGTGCGTATTTCCAAACCTTCTTATTCCCAACGGTCAACTGGAGCCGTCTCAGCTTTCGTTGCCTGACGAGCCTGACCAAGGGCGTGCTGAGGTTCGTTTGCGGGTAATGCCACCCATGTTCTCTCAGCTTTTCCTGTATCTCAGACAGAGATCGCGGCTCCGCGAAGAACTGTTCTTCGGCGAGGAGATCAATCCGATCCGCCAGAGATGAAGGCGTGGGTTTGCGCGAGAGTTGTACCGCTGGCAACCCCCCTCCTAGCTGCGGAGCATCGGTTCGCAACAGTGAATTGAGAATGACCTCGAACGCCTTAACCTTAAGAGGACCGTCGGCCATATCAGCAACCGCTTCTTCGGCCTGCCTTCGGGCGGAAATGATCCCGGCTCCGCTCATAATTTGCCCTCCTAGGCTTTTGCCCTCGAAAGGCCATCGAGAAATTCCTGGACCTTAGGAGGCCGGGCCTTATAACTACCTCGGGAGGCTCTTTCCGCGAATCTCTCGTCCAGGCATTCCTTTGCTCGCGCCGCGGCCTGATTCTTGGGCAGTCCGGTATATTCGGCTATTTGCTCCACAGTTACCTCATCCGACAGAGATGTGTCGAGCTTTGAGGCAATTAGGCGCGCCGAGAGAACCAGCCGTACTTGGTCTTTTCCAGAAAGTCGGCTGTCGCTAAGCTCGACGCTTCCGTTCTTGTGAACGACGCAATGCCCAAGCGCCTTTTCAGCCAAGCGCGCCAGCCGCTCGTTTGGGAGCTCGTCATCCACAATAAATTTCTCTTTAAGCTCCTCAAGATTCATACCGTCACCTGTATCGAGTTGTCTACCGCGATTATAACGACAGCAAATCACCAGTTGCAAGCATAAAAATGAAGTCGCGATAGACAGGGGCGTAGTGAAAAGTCATGAACTGTTCCGACCCCGAGCAGAGCTGAGCGAGAGCGCCAAGGCCGTTCAGCCAAGGCCGCTCCGTCTAATGGTGACATGTCGTCGTGCCCGCATAGTGGCTATATTTACTGGATGTTTGTGGGTCAACAATCTTTGGCGATAGACCACTTCTGTCTGTACGTCTACGATTAGTCAGTCGACTAGCATCCGACCATTGGAATCGTCCTTTTTGATAGCCCTTCAGGAGATCGGCACAATGCAGCTAAATAGGCGCGAAACCCACAAATAGACAGCGGTACAGTGAAAAGTCATGAACTGTTCCGACCCCGAGCAGAACTGAGGGAGAGCGCCAAGAACGTTCAGCCAAGGCCGCTCCGTCTAATGGTGACATGTTGCCGTGCCCGCATAGTGGCTATATCTACTGAATGTTTGTGGGTCAACAATCTTCCGGTATAGACCACTGCTGTCTGTACGTCCAAGACTAGTCGGTCGACTAGCCTCCGACCCCAGGAATCGTCCTTTTTGATAGCCCCCCAAGAGATCGGCACAATGCAGCAAAATAGGCGAGCAACCCACAAATAGACAGGGGTACAGTGAAAAGTCATGAACTGTTCCGACTCCGAGCAGAACTGAGCGAGAGCGCCAAGAACGTTCAGCCAAGGCCGCTCCGTCTAACGACGACCGTTCGGGGCCGTTCTCTTGGGCGGGTGGCCCACCCTTCGCGCTTTTCGAAGGGTGGGATTCCCGAGTGCCAGCGGTGTGGGTTTTCATCCCAATTCTGCACTCACCCGATCAAATTGTGATCTCTAACCTTGCCATCTCTTGCTGAAACGAAGAAGACTCATTCAGGGCCCGTGGTGTAAAGGGAACACAGCACTCTGTCACAGTCGCGGAGGTCCTGCGCTTCGCTCAGGATTTCGGCACGCGGCTCAGACGCCGCGTAGACGCCTCAAGTTCGAGTCCCGCCGGGTCCATTCTCCCAATTGTGGAGGAGAGTTCCGTCTGAGGAGAAAACACAGAGATAATCTCCTCAAGAAACTTGACTCTCTCGTTCGCCTCGCCAATAATGAAATCGACAGAGTGCTTTGCACCACGTGATTTTCCCAATGGCCCCGGACCTCCGGGGCCATTCTCTTTGGGCGGTGCGGCGTTCTCAGCGGCGAATTTTTCCACACCTGCAACGTGACATCCAACCTTGCGCCCGCAATTTCATTCGCGCGATCATGGTCGAGGCGAACGGAGCGCAGCCAGCCTGATCGGCCCGCTCCCAACTCCTTTGTTCTCTAGATTTTGATCGTTTAAGTGATTTGACATCTAGATTTTGCGCGGAATTTTCCGCTAACCCGATGATCCCAATAGACCGGGGGGAGGGGGGTATACCGACCTTTCAGCGATCAAAACGACCAAGCATCCCGAAAAGTGCGGCCGCCGCCAAAATTTATTTCAGCTAGCGATTCACAGTTGCTTTTTTAATAGTGCTGCATGGCTCCGTGGAACAGAAGGATGGTCATCCGTAGAGAAGCTGACTCGGGCCGCAGACTCCAATTCAGCCTGGAAGTCTGCCTCCTTCACGTGACCGGCCGGTTCAACCAGCAGACACTCCGCTCCTGGTTTCGAGGCCTGCGCCACTTCGGCAAAGAAGTGGCTTGCGTCTGGAAACTCGTGTACTACGGCGAAAGCAAGTGCAAAGTCCACGCGCCCCTTGAGGTCGGCGACACCGAGCGAGCCAGCGGAAACCAAACGGGCCTCCACGCGATTGAGAACTCCAGCCTTCGCTACGCGGCGTTTCAGCCCCGCCAGCATTTTGGGTTGGATGTCCAGCGCAATCACCCGCCCGGAATCCCCCACCAGACGCGCCAGTTCTACCGTGAAGAATCCCATCCCAGGCCCGGGCTCAAGCACCGTCATTCCTTCGCGGACGAATGGAAGCAACAACTTCTTTGGGTCGAGCATGAGCCGGCGCAGTGGACTGGCCAGGAAGTAGCCGAGCCACCAGGGACAGACTCGATGAGCCATAACCACCTCCATCCGTTCGACGCGAAACTAGGCTAAATAAGTTCACCTGCCTTTGTAGACGAAGTAGCGACACAAATATTGCACCGCGACGGTCCGCACAGATCGCAGCAGAAGAAGGAAGCACGCTTCAAGAATCCTCGGTCAGCCGCTGAGGTAAACTCTGCGACCTCGGTGGACACGAATAATTTCACTGCGTTTTGCCAGACTCACCTTGTACCCGCGTTTGATCGGTAATCCAATTCACTTCCCAGGTCTTGCCCCCATCGTCCGAGAACGACTGTTCAAAGTGCGGCGTACTGGTCGTCATGTTGGTCCAAACATATCGGATCAAGATGGTTTTGCCGTTGATCGTGTCCTGGGCGTAGAACTCGCCGCGTCCATCCTTGAACTCGCCGACCTGAGGCGGGTCCATGATGCCGCTCTTGCTATTGGCCCAATAGAGCCTCCACTGATGGGATTGCGGATTGTACGTACGCAAGGTCAGACCCTCAATGTGGCCGGTTGGACCATCGACCTCGATGGTGTCAAGTTGCGCACGCCCATCCCAAATCTTGTAGCAGACACCTGTACCTTCTAGTTCGACCCATTCCGTGGACCCAGTCAATGGACGCAGCCGGCGCTTCAAGTGATATTTCCACGAGCCGATCAAGGGATCAAAATCGTGCTGTCCATCGCGCTCGGCGGATGTTACAGGATTCATCTTTGATGTATCCGAATTCTGCGCTGCGATGATCTGCTTCGAATGCAAGATCATAACCAAGCTGCACACCACCAGATAAACTCGAACATGTTTCATGCTCATCGCTGCCTCCGCTGATTCGACTCGAATGCCAGAGAAATGTTAGTGGCAAATTCGAGTTATACTGCTGCGGCCAACTCAGATATTCTTTCGACACGGCCAAGTTGAAAGGGAGGAAAGTATGCCCGTCAAGCAAGGGGACGTCGCCCTCCTGCAGCAGCCCGCGTCGCGCGAACTTCTGCAATCGAAGATTCCCGCCCGCCTCGCCTATATCGCCACCGACGGCACGCCCCGCGTGATTCCCATATGGTTTCACTGGAATGGAACCGAATTTGTGATGGGTACGCCGCCCAAGGCGCCGAAGCTGAAGGCCCTTGCCCGCAATCCCAGAGTTGCCCTCACCATTGACGACAACACTTTTCCTCACAAGGTGCTATTGGTCCGCGGTATTGCGCGCTTGGAACCGCTAAACGGAATCGTTCCCGAATACGCCGCCGCCGCTGAGCGCTACTTTGGGGCGGAGCAGGGCAAAGCTTGGGTCGCGAAAATGGGACAGATGATCTCCTCCATGGTCCGTATCACCGATCACTCCCGATTGGGTCGGGCTGCTGGATTTCCAGACGCGCTTTCCCAGTGCTCTCCCGCTGTAGCCGAATCGAAAGGGCAAGCTGTGATGTCTTCAACGCCGCGATTCAGGTGCCAACACGGGGTTCGCCGGCAAGATAATAATCCATAGGGCTGTTGGGAGGCGGCTGGTGCCCCAGCATGCGAATCATGCCAATAACCTGGCCGCGATGCATGGTGGAATGTTCCAGCACATGCCGCAGGATTTTCCAGCGGGGAAATTGCTGCTCAACTCCGCCCGGAAGCTGTAACATCAGTTCGACTTCCAGGCTGGTCTCAGACTGACCTTCGAGCCAGCCGGCGTAACCCGTCCAGAGTTCAGGCCACTTCTGCCGAAGCTCGTCCAGCGAATATTCCGGCGCCGGACCCGGCGGCAGCCGCCACGTTCCCAGGTCTGGCGTGGTGCTCAAGCAATCGAGCCAGACTCTTTCTCTATCACAAGTATGCCGGAGTGTTGAGAGGATATTGGCGTGTGAAATGCGGAAGTCACGCCCAAGTTCCTCGACGGTGAGAGCAGCGCAGCCCTCCAGCAAAAGCTGATCCGCCCACGCGGAGCGGCGAAGATCTGTAACAAGCAGCTGCTTAGCCAAAGACACGGAAAAAGTATATACGGGAGGGAACGCCAAGTGCCCTAGCCCGCAGGCGGGTGGCCCACGTCTCGGGAATGAATTCTCGTACTTCGCAAAGACTGCGAGGCATAGGGCACCCCCTATCCAGCGGCCGAACATTGCCCCCTTGCTAACAAGGACGCACACGGCACGTCTACTTTCCAAGCAGTCCTTATTGGCGAACATCAGGAGCAACCTCGATGAAGCATCTTGTTGTGCTTACTCTGCTAACTGTGGTCGCAACCATCTTTGCTCAATCCCAGACGCAAGCCCAAGCTCCGCTTCCCGCGGGCTCCCGCGCTGACGAGATGCTGGATCGATGGAACGGTATCGGGAACAAACTCATCGCCATGGCTCAGGACTTTCCCGAGGACAAGTACGATTACAAGCTGCAGAAGGATGAGCGCACGTTCGCGCTCAATCTTCTACACGCCGCTGCACTCGATTTCGTTCTGATGCGCGTGGTTGCCGGGTCCAACATCGGACCCGACTTTGGCGAGGGCGATAACCCTTCGCGCGACGCTTTCAAGACCAAGGCCGATGTGGTGAAGTTCGTTCAGGAGGCAGTCGCCGACGGAGCGGACGTGATTAAACAGCAGGGCGACGCCGGGCTGGACAAAACGACGAAGCTCGGGAAGAAGCTGCACCACAATTCCGACATCTGGGTGTTCGCGATCGAGCATAGCGCGGAGCACTACGGCCAACTTGTGGTGTACTATCGCGCGAACAACATGGTTCCGCCGGACTCTCGGCGATGACTAAGGAGGCCGCTCCCATGAAACATAAACGGATACTTCTTCTGGTGGCTGCAATGGTCTCTCTCGTGACCGCCGCGGGACATGGCACGAAGAGCGCCGCAGCCCTGGCACCTCAGGCGCAACCATCGCAGCAGCCGCCGAGCCTGGCTGCGGCTGTGGACCGTGAAATCAGCGCCATCGAAAAACAAGTTGTGGAGGTGGCCGAAGCCATGCCGGAAGATAAATTCAATTTCTCTCCTGAGAGCTTGAACATTCCCGGCGCCGATTACAAGGGGGTGCGCACCTTTGCCGTGCAAGTGAAGCACGTTGGTGCTTCCAACTATTTCCTATGGTCCCCGCTTGCCGGCGAGAAGATTCCCGAAAACATCAAGGACGGGAACGGCCCGGTGGAGTTGAAAACGAAAGCCGATATCATCAAGTTTCTTAAAGATTCCTTTGCCCTGGGTCACAGAGCCGCGGCTACATTGACCAATGAGAATATGTTGCAGAGCCCGGCGCACAGCAAGTCCTCTCGCCTGCACTTGGCCACATTCGGCGTCGCCCATGCCTACGATCACTACGGCCAAATGGTGGAGTATTTGCGGATGAACGGAGTTGTACCGCCAGCCAGCCGGGGTAAATCAGACTGACTGGCGGAATAGTTGTTGACCGGCAGAGGCTCCCGTATCACGAGGGACCTAAGCGCTTATCGGCTCTCGCCCCAGGGAAGGCAAGAATTTCTCCAGCCGGTCATAGCTCATGGCCATGCCGTATTGCATCGGCGACTTCAGCACGGCGTCGCGCGTTTCGCGGGCGTTATAGAGAATTGTCTGCGTCAGCGTAGTCTTTCGGTCCCGCTCAACCAGCACGATTGTGTCCAGGGCTTCGCCCGGATACCACGCCTCGTCGAACACCTCGGTAGCTACAATTCGCTCCGGCGCCACCACCTCGCGGTAGATTCCGCCCATGCCCATCTCGTGTCCGTTGCTGTCGTTCCGCCAGACGTAGCGATACTTGCCGCCCGCCCGTAAGTCGATCTCGCAGACCGGCATCGACCAGCCATCAGGCCCCAGCAGCCAGGTCTTCAGCAGTTCCGGCTTAGTGTAAGCGTCGAATACCAGGCGCCGCGGCGCATCGAACACGCGCGTTACCACGATCTCGCGATCTCCATGCGCCGTAATGTTGAATGTTCCGCTATTTTTCATTGCCGATCTCCTTTTTTTTGTGACTTCACGTACCCGTTTCTTGCGCTTTGTCTTGTGTTCGCCGGCTTGCATTTCCTTGAGTAATGCATCCAGACGGCCGAACTGCGCCTCCCAGAACTGGCGGTAGTTCTCCAGCCATTGCGTGGCTTCCTCGCAGTGGCCGCGCTTCCAGTCGCCTCGGACGCCGCTGCGCATCTTGTCCGCGAGAAATCAGTCCAGCTCGTTCCAGTACCTTAAGGTGCTTGGAAATCGCCGGCTGGCTCATGGCGAACGGCTCCGCCAGCTCCATCACCGAGGTCTCGCCTTTAGCAAGGCGAGCCAGGATGGCTCGGCGCGTGGGATCGGCCAGGGCGGCAAAGGTTGCGTCCAGACGCGAGGAAGAACGTGCATAACCGCTCAGTTCCATAACTGAATAGTTATATATAGGGAATGCGTTTTCTTGTCAAGGGCAAAGATTACCGCTTGAAATTGTCGAGAATGACATGCTCTTCGGAAACGAAGTATGCGACTTTGCTGTGGTCAATGAAGTTCGCTTCGTCCTCGCTCGACGCTTTCCATTCGGGCGATTGACGCGCAGCCAGCAACGCCTCGACGTCGTCGAACCACAACTCCGCCACGCCGTCATAGTCAGGCGAGCGTTTGTCGCCGCGAACAACTACGCCGTGGCTTTGCACGAGTCGCCGCAATCCGGGAATCCGGGCCCCGATCGGACCGTGGATATTCTTCCAGTAGCGAAAGAATTCCTCGTCCGTTAACGCAGCTTTTTTGGTGATGCAATACACGACCTTGACCATATCTGGAATGACCTCACCTAACCCTTCCCAATTAGAATCATCGAACAAGTATGATTGTGCCAGAGACTTGCCAATGTCGAACGACCACAAACCGGCGACCGCTATGAAAGATCGGAGTCCTGGCGCTGCAGGGCGATTTCGACGCCCACCGCCGCCGGCTTGAAGAGTTGGGCGCTGAAGTTGTACTGGTCAAGAAGTCCGAACAACTCGACGAAATCGATGGGCTCATCATCCCCGGTGGCGAGTCCGGCACATTCCTGAAGTTGTTGGGAGAAGAAGGCTTTGAAAAGCTAAAGGAATTTGTGCGGATCAAGCCAACGTTCGGCACCTGCGCCGGCGCGATCCTGCTGGCCACTGAAGTTGAGAATCCAAAACAGGCTGGCCTCGGCGCGATTGACATCGCCATCCGGCGCAATGCTTACGGACGGCAAGTCGACAGCTCCATCCGCGAAGGCCGATTCGTTCCGGACAAAGTGGGAAACTCACCGCTGGAAATGGTTTTCATCCGCGCCCCAAGAATCGAGCGCGTCGGTCCCAACGTCGAAGTCCTGGCCACAGAAGGCAAGGACGCGGTTGCGGTTCGGCAGGGAAGAGTCATGGCGGCAACTTTCCATCCGGAACTCTCCGATGACACCCGGGTACATCAGATGTTTCTTGATTTAGTTCTGAATGGGCAAAGCCTCTAGCGCGCTAGAGGGCGTGGCGCAAGCCGCTAGGACGTCTAAAGAAGACAGTCGCTGGTCAGAGGCCGCGGATCCAATAGGAAACTTTTTCCTTGACACGCCATTCGCGTAACTGTAAGGTTACGCATTATGCGGAACCGTTCGGTTACATATTCCCCGGAGGCAACATTCCAGGCTCTTGCCGATCCCACCCGCCGGGCTGTCCTCGATTTGCTGCGCCGAGGCAGCCAGCCTGCGGGAGAAATCGCCGGAGCTTTCCCCGTCTCTCGTCCCGCCATCTCCAAACATTTGCGCCTTCTGCGCCGCGCTCATTTAGTGCGCGAACACCGCGAAGGCCGTCACCGCGTCTACCAGCTGAATCCCGAGCCGCTGCGCGCCGTAGACTCCTGGCTCGACCAATACCGCGCCTTCTGGAAGATGAACCTGAATAATTTGAAGACGTTTGTCGAAGCCGAATACGCAAAGGAAACCAATCAGGTCCATGCACCGAAATCGAATCAGAAACCTTCGAAGGGAGATGCCTAACATGAAATCGCTGTGTATCACTCTCTCGCTGTTCTTGCTTGCCGCCGCAACCGCCGCGCTGGCACAAACCGCCACCCAGAAATCCTTCGACCAACTCAAGACCCTTACGGGCTCCTGGGAAGGCAAGAACTCCAAAGGCGAACCTTTGCAAGTCGTCTTCCGTGACACCGCCGGCGGCTCTGCGCTGATGAGCGAGATCATCGGAGAAGGACACGAGGACATGATTTCCATGATCCATCTCGATGGTCCCAACCGCCTTCTACTGACTCACTACTGCGGCGCCGGCAATCAGCCTCGCATGGAGGCTACGGTTTCGCCTGACGGCAAAACTTACACTTTCAATTTCTTTGACGGCACCAATCTCGCCAGTCCCGATGCGGGCCATATGCAGCGGGTCGTCTTTACCATCGTGGACCCCAACCACCACACCGAGGACTGGACCTTCAACGCTGGACAAGGCAAAGAGATGAAAGAATTCTTTGACCTCCGACGCAACGAAGTGGCTAAGAAATAATCTGCGTAGTGCAGACGACCGAGAGCCCCATTTCTCGCGTCCCGTGCGAGAAGTGGGGCGCTCCGGGGAATCCAGAGGACGCAATCATGACCGCTCCTAAATCCGTCATTGCTGCCAACAACGACGCCGTCGTTAGTGAAATCCAAATCGCCGCGCCTCCCGAGCGAGTCTTCCAGGCCTTAACCAATGAGGGCGAGCTTATGCGTTGGTTCAACAACCCGACCTGCCCCGTTAAGTTCTGGCAGATGGACGCCCGCACCGGCGGCCACTACAGCTATGCCACCGCGAAGGGAACGGTCGTCGTGAACAATATCAGCGAGTTCGAGTGCCACGGCGAGATCCTCGAATTCGATCCGCCGCGGCTTCTCGTCTACACCTGGTTCGGCAACTGGCACGAGAACAAATCCGTCCGCACCGTCGTCCGCTGGGAATTAACCCCCGATGGCGCCGGCACGCATGTAAAAGTCACGCACAGCGGCCTGGCGCAAGAAGCGGTTGCGCGCAAGGATTACAGCAGCGGCTGGCCTGGTGTGCTCGAAAACCTAAAAGGATTTGCCGAAAAGTAAATTGCAAATTCGACACCAGATAAGGAGAGCACCATGGCAAACGTCGCAATCACTCCCGATCAAGATGTCGTCACCTGCGAGATCTTCATTGCCGCACCGCCGGCCCGCGTCTTTGAAGCGATCACCGACCCTCGCCAGCTTCCGCAATGGTGGGGACAAAAAGAAGCGTATCGGGTCACGAACTTCGAATCTGACCTGCGGGTTCACGGCAAATGGAAGAGCACCGGTCGTCAGCGCCAACGGCGACACCAAGGAGGTCAGCGGCGAGTACCTCGAAGTCGATCCCCCGCGTCTCCTCGTCCAGACCTGGGTCCCCAGTTATGCGGGCAATCTCAAAACCATCGTTCGCTGGGAACTTGAGCCCCAAAGCGTTCATGGCCTGCATCCCAGGCGGTCCGCAACGCGCCGGTACCGGCACATTGGTGAAGATTCACCACAGCGGCTTCGCCGGCAACCCCGAGCAAGCCAAGAGCCACGGCCAGGGTTGGGTACGGGTTCTCTCCTGGGCCCGGAACTTTATCGAGAAAGGAGAGACGATCGACACTCGCAATTGACCTCGCGTCCAACTTCACGCGACAATGCAGGCGTGAACCAGCGATCGTCGAAGCATCGATCTCGCGTGGCCGCCTGCATTGTCGCCTCGCTGTTAGTCGTTCGCGTCGCCTCTGCCCAGACCACCCCCGGTCAGAAGGGAATTCCCATGCCCGCTCACGCCACAGGACCATTCGACGTGAAACTCACCCCGCAGGACGACAAAATCGACCCCACACTCGGCCGGATGACTCTCGACAAAACTTTCCACGGGGACCTTGACGCCACCAGCAAAGGACAGATGCTCACTGCTACCACCGACGTCAAGGGCTCCGGCGCCTATGTCGCCGTCGAACGCGTCACTGGAACGCTGCACACTTCCGCCGGGCCCCGTACCGGTACTTTTGCCTTGCAACACAGCGGCACCATGGCTCGCGGCGTCCCGGATCTCAACATTACTGTCGTGCCCGATTCCGGCACCGGCCAACTTGTCGGCCTCACCGGCACGCTGACCATCCACATCGCCGAGGGAAAGCATTCCTACGATTTCGAATACAGTCTGCCGGATTCGCATTAGTCTGAGAAAGATGGGTGCACGCATTTATGGAAAGAGACGGTAGTGGGTCAGTATGATTTCCACAGGAGGATAGCGACCTAGTTCTTCGGAGCGAAGTACCCTTTACCATCCTCTAAATGGCCTTCTTGCATCGCCCGCCTTAACAATCCAAGATTGCTGGTCAACACAGCGACGTCTGGGATCGTTGCGAAATCGGCATCGTCGGTCAATATAGCTGTGAGATTCCCGCGTCGCAGGGCTTGGACGTGGAGTGCATCGTATCCGTCAACGGCACAGAGCTTTAAGAACTTCATGGCTTCCACCGCCGCATCCTCATCCACTGGTAAGGGAATAGACTGGGACATCGACTTCACTTGCCCCCATGAGCCCTGTATTTCTGCGAGCACGTTGGGGCGTTGCGCCGCATCGTGCCGAAAGGCTTTCGCTTTAATCTCCTCGCCCCCTCGATGATAAATCGAAAAAATCTGGCGCTCACAAACCTCGATTCGATGGGCTAGTTCAGCAAAGGAAAGACTGCAACGGTAGATACTGGAACCTGCTTCGCGGGCCTTTTTTATGAAACGGAGGTATTGCTCCAACTGATGTTTTTCCGGCGCTTGTAATCCCTTCGTGCTCGCACGGGTGTACGTCATCCAATACCAAGCGTTCGTGTCTACGAAGAAAGCAAAATCGCCAGTCGGGTCTGTTTTCCGTATGTCAATGATCCTAGCTTTGATGATCATCGCTGAGGACGTTATTTTCTTTCCGCATCTATGGCGTTTTCTATATGTTTCTGCTGTTTCTTGGATGAATAGTATTGGCGCGAATTGTCGATCACCTTACGCAAGGTCTCAAGGGCAAAAGGCGGTATGCCGCTCAGTTTGAGCCGCCGCAATTCCGGGGAATCCATATCCTTTAGCAGTTGGCCGATGGCAGCATTGAAAAACGGTGAGGCAAAAACTTTTACGCCAGTGAAGTCCAATTCCATTTCATGTCCAGCTTTGAGCTCTGGATAAACTTTGTCGTAGATGGTCTGGCCATCTTCGATGGTGATGCAGTTTTCGCCAGTGATCGGGAGGATTATGATTTTCATAAAGCCATCACCTCAGAACAGCTGGGTACTAACAAGTTCAGAGGCTAATCTGTAATACGATTCATCGCAGCTAAACGTGATGTTCACTACTGTTCCTACGAAACTCGGGTGTCTCGCTCCAAAATTTTGCATCCGATCAATGCGTGCGAACCCATCATAACTGAAGACTTCGAGTTTGCCTCGATTAAGCTTAACAAATTCACGCAAAAGATCGAGTCCTAGCCCACGGGGTATCCCTTCAGGGTCGGACTTTGTGCTGTTGCCGCGTTGAAAGGCCCACTGCAATGCGTCTGCTGCATTCATCCGTTTACCGAGATGCTGCCGAACCCTAAATGGGATTCCTGCCCCGAAATCAACAACGGTGAGTTTCAAAAGATGCCTCTGCGGATAATATTGGCCGCAACTGAAAATGCCAACCGGAGAATCTGCGTGATCAAAGGCGTTGGCATAGATTTCCCACATTTTAGCAACAATATGGTCAGTCAGCAGTGGACTGAGATGCACATGGCCACTGCCAATCCAATTCTGGTAAAGGTACCGGATTATAGCGCTTTCATCTGCAACCAAATCTTGGCGAAACGGAACGACATTTCGCGGCTTCCTCTTGCCAGTCGGAATACTCGATGGCTGACCAAAGAAATTGAGAAACCCATTGCGTTCCAAGCTCCGGCGCACTTTTTCATTAAGTGTGTCCCATCGGAACGTCACTGAGCAACCATTGTGCTCAATCAGCTTGGCAAGTCCGCCGAGAATGGCTACGGCGTTCTGCATCAGAAATCTGCACCCCGTAAAATCCAACTCGATGTTGCAACGGCGGGACGCGCTGACCTCGACAATTTGTGCAGCCAAAATGAAGAGGTAATCGAAATCTTTTGGTTGGTCGTGTAGAGTCGGAATGGCGAATGCAGGCATGGCCCTCACTTCTCAGCGGAATGCTATTTCTCGCCTAATGCCTTGAGAACCAGATCATTCTCTGCTGTACGTGCCGACGAAATCCAGCCGGGCAGCAGTGAGCACAATTCGTCGATAGTCCAAACATGGTTCGCTAGGCCGCTTTCCATCGCTGGGGTAACGCGCAACGTGGAATGCACACGGCAGAAGTTGTAATACATAAACCAGATCGCCACAGCAGCCGCGTGGTTTTCGATCTTCTTAGAGAACGCATTCGTAAGGCGAGTGAATCGGCGAATGCTCATTCGCATCGAAAGATTCTGCCTCTCAACGAACGATGTGCTCACATGCTTGGGGTCAGGATCACCGCTCACAACCTTCATATCGCAGCCGATACAGGTTGCCGGAGAGTAGCGCGTCTCGTTTTCGTTCGCAGCGCCATAAATCTTCTGCAATTGCGCATAGTCAATATCCGCGCCAAACGCATCCTCGATAGCTTCCAAGTACGCTTTATGGCCGTCCGTGGTGATCTGTACGCGATTACGAATCCGTCTCGCACAGTCACGCATGAACTCTTTCGCCCATCCCAGATCGCGTCCACCAACGAGATAGCTAACACAAAGTTTCGTATCCGCATCGAGCGCAGTCCACGTCCAGACATCACCCCAGCCAATTGCTTTTTTCTCTGGGCGGGTATTCTTCGCTTTGGAACCCACGTACTGCCAAATCTCATCGCACTGCAAACGGCGCACGCGGAGATTGCGAACGTGACGGTCGTGATAGGCAGCGCACTCATCGGCCAAATCGAGCACCAGCTTTATGACTGTATTCTTCGCAACACCAGTCATTCTCACTGTGCTGCGAATGCTATTTCCCTCGACCAGCGCCGCCACAACTCGCGTTTTCTGTTCCATTGTTAGCCGTTTCATGTATTGAACTATATGCTTGAGCGCGCATGTTGTCAAGTCAAAAAAGAAGACCCTGCGGTCAGGCAGGGCCGTTTGAACTGCAAATGAAGGGTTAGTTTACCGCCGCCTCTAATTCGAGGGATTCTTCAACGGCTCTTGGTGATCCGGCAAATTGAGCGATCTCTTCGGGGGAAATCTCATAGTTTTCCTCTTTCTCCTTGTCCTTTCGGGCCTCAATCAGCTTGAATGCCGCTTCAAGTTGGGAACTCAGCGTTTCGATGGTCACACGTCGAAGAACTTGTTCCGGTTGTCCCGCCAGTTCTCGGACAAGCTTCGCTAAGGTCATAAGTCGAACAATTCGGTCTGTTCCAGCCCCGTGTTTATCTGTTTCCCAGCGACAGACAACCGATTTTGACGACCCCAAGATCTCGGCAAATTCGTTAACTGAGTGACCTAAAAATTTCCGAAGAAAACGCATCTCATCTCCCGTGAGAAACGTCCTTTTCAGGATGAGCTTCAGCGCAATCACGCGGTGAAGTATTCCTACGGCGGGAATCTCCGGAACCACCGCATTACACTTTGGGCAATGGAAAACCAAAATATCTTTCAAGACCACGGACTGAAGTCCGCTCTCGACGTATCTATATCCTCCTTTCCGACCTTCCATCGTTCCGCCGCAACCTGGTTCGCAGCAAACTGTAGTCGCAATAAGTTTTCTCATAGCATCCTCCAACAACCTTTGCAAAGTTCCATACCTCCGTTTTGTCAATAGCGGGTCATCCGCCTTCCGTTTTCAGTCTTCCAACAGCCTGTTATTAAATACAGCAAGGGTGTCTTTACAAGATCATGCCTTGCTGAAAGAGCAAATACTGCGTCAAACTGAAGTCCGTCGATGAGACACCGGAAACGATAGCGATGGCTTTTGTAGTCAGGGCAATATTCCGACTCAAGGCAGTCTCCATTGCAGATCGCGTATTGTATCTCGAACACATCGAAGTCACGTTCCGTCATTCTCCGCACGAAGTGAGGTAGTGACCTCATACTGCCCCTTTCGCCATCAAGCACACTCAATGCCACGCTTCGCGCTAATTCGGTCGCCGGAGCCGTAGGAGTCTTGTCGAGCGGTTCAAGGGAAGACTCTTTGTGCGTACCTACGTAGACGCATTCATGTTTGGGTTCTTTATCATCTTGGGCCAAGGCGGACTCCTACAAGCGCCTGAGATAATCTATAGTATACAGTTGACTTTTGGTTGTCAACTGATAAATTGCTAATTAATTACCAAAGATGTGAGGTAAAATTATCCCTTATTCCACCGAGATTTAGCGGCCTTTTTCGCTATCGAACGCCGCTTGGCGGAATTAAGGGCTTTGGCTCTCGCCTTGCCACCTTTGCGTCCTCCCATGCTGCCAAGAGCGACTGCATGAGGATTGCGATTGTCTTTCGGAGGTTCTGGCAGGGGCGAACCATCCATTTGTTCGCCTATCGCGTGCTCAACAACTTCGCGGGCAACCTGCATGAAGTCGCGCTTCGCGGCTGAGCGTTTCGGCATGGCTCCATCATGCCATGGATTCAGAGACGCGGGAAGCCCTGTGGAAAAGATACAGACCCACTACAAAGAGACGTGCGGCTTGACTTTGGCGACACCTAGAGTATCGTAAATGCGTTCAGCCGGGCTGTTCCCGTCCCCGGGGCCGGCTGGATTGTTTTTGGGCCCCGACTCTGTTGATCGAACCCCGTAGTTTTCGGAAGTTGTTCGAGTGTTCAACCCAAGGAGGCCTGCCATGGTCGCAAACCCCATCTCACTTCCAGAATTGAGCCTTGAAACCGTAAAGGCCCCGGAGGAAATTCTTGTCCGCTGTGTTGGCAGAATCACGTCGGCCACCTCGGCCACGCTCCAGGCCACGGTTCGCGCCCTCATCCCGGAGACGAACCGCGTCGTGCTGGATTTAACCGATGTGAGCTACCTTGATAGTTCTGGTCTCGGCGCGCTGGTTGGTCTTTACGTGTCCGCCAAAAGGCAACATTGCGAGCTGAGGCTGATCAACTTGAACCAAAGGCTGAAGCAGCTGTTTCGCCTCACCAAGATGGCTTCCGTCTTCGAAGGCCATGAAGATTTGTTGGGGATGACTCCCGATTAGCAGTCTTCTTGCGAAGATTCAGTCGGATACTCTTGTTGCGCCGGCGGGCGGTCGCAGCGGCCCGCGAGAGCACGCAAATTTCTAGCCGGCCACAGTCTGTTGCACCGCGACCATTGGCTTCAGTTCCGGCTCCGAGGGAACGATGATCCATGCCAGCAGGTATGTGATGACGCCCGGACAGACTCCCGACGCAAGCGTGATGAACAAGCACACGATGCGCACCAGAGTTACATCGAGACCGAAATACTGACCGAGCCCGGCACAAACGCCGGCGATTTTTTTATCGGTCCGAGAGCGCATCAGTTTCTTAGGGGTGGCTGCAAATCCGACCGTCTTGCCGCACCGCGTGCAAACGCGGTCGTCCTCGGCGATGGCATTGCCGCAAGCGTTGCAGTACATATCGTGCCTCCCTTATGGCTTAGATACGACGGTGGGGCGGAAAAAGTTCCCGTAGAATTGAGCCCGCTCAGGGCCGAGTCTCTTGACGCAATCTGGCGATGTCCCGGGTCGGCGCGTTCCCGAAGAAGCGGCTGTATTCCCGGCTGAACTGCGAAGCGCTTAAATAGCCCACGCGCAGACTCGCGGTACCCGCGTCCGTCATTGTCGACAACATGAGACGCCTCGCCTCCTGGAGTCGCAGCACCTTTTGATAGTGCAGTGGGCTCATCGAAGTGACGGACTTAAAGTGGTCGTGGAAGGACGATAAACTCATGTTCACCAGCCCGGCCAAGTCCTCGACCTTCATGGGTTGAGAGAAGTTCGCGCGCAGCCAGGAAATTGCCTTCGCAACCCGGTGGACGCTGGACTCCGCAAAGCCCATTTGCGCTACGCGAACTCCAATGGGGCTGCGCAGCAGTCGGATCAAGATTTCATCGATCACAAGCGGGGCGAGGAGTTCGGCGTCCCCGGGCTGCGCTAGACACTCCATTAACCGGATCGCGGCGTTGATCACGCTCGCGTCGACCGGAGTGAGGTAAACGGCGGTTCGCTCTTGAGCAGGAGGCAGGCCGTGGGGAAAAACCTTCAGTACAAGTTCGGCAATCTTATGCGGATCGAGGTCGAGCTTTAGGGAAAGGTAAGGTGCGGAATAGCTGGCTTGGGTGACCTGGGCGGCGACAGGTAAGGCGACAGAAAAAACGATCATGCGTGACGAGTTGTACTCGTAGACCTCGTCCCCCACGATGATGGTCTTTGCCCCTTGGGCGGCGACGCACAACGAAGGCAAACGGAGGGTGTGCACACACTCCTGGTTTGCTCGCGAAAAGCGATTCGCGTGCACACCAGGGACGCGCAGCTCGAAGCTGCCGTCGTGCGGCGCATAGGTGGAGATCAAGCGGGCTAAGGTGGCCGTGTCGGGTTCACCGGGCTCGACTCCGTTACTTGTCCGTCGCAAAGGCACTACTTTGCCGTTGGTTCTCAGGGGTTTCAGATTAGTCCCTTTCCAATCATAGTCCGCGTGAAAACAGTTTTCTCATGTTCGGCTCCTGGTCACTCCGCATCCCGTTTACAGACCGGTCATCTTCTCCAGGCGTTCCGGATAGCGAGCGCCTTCCACAGTGATCTTGGAGGCGGCGGCATCGATGTCGCGAAGGTCGTCGTGTGTGAGCTCGACAGTCAGTGCACCAATGTTCTCCTCGAGGCGGTTCAGCTTCGTCGTGCCGGGGATTGGAACGATCCACGGCTTTTGCGCGAGCAGCCAGGCGAGTGCGATCTGAGCAGGAGTGACTTTCTTGCGCTTCGCAATCCCGCCCAGCAAGTCAATCAGTGCCTGGTTTGCCTTGAGGGCCTCGGGGGTAAAACGAGGGAGCGTGCTGCGGAAATCGGAGCTGTCGAATTTCTTGTTTTCGTCGATCGCGCCCGTCAGGAAGCCCTTGCCCAGCGGGCTATAAGGCACGAAACCGATCCCGAGTTCCTCGAGCGTGGGGATCACTTCCTGCTCCGGCTTTCTCCACCATAGCGAATATTCGCTTTGGACCGCGGTGACGGGCTGAACTGCGTGAGCGCGACGGATCGTCTTCGCGGATGCTTCCGACATCCCGAAGTGCTTCACCTTGCCTGCCTGAATCAGCTCTTTCACAGCGCCCGCGGTGTCTTCGATCGGAACGCTCGGGTCAACCCGATGCTGATAATAGAGATCGATAACGTCCACTTTCAGGCGCTTGAGCGAGCCTTCGACGACCTGCTTGATGTGCTCCGGTTTGCTGTTGACGCCCGGGGCAGCGCCTTTCATTCCCCGAGGGTCCTTGTCGGGACTGACGTCGAATCCGAATTTGGTGGCGATCACCACCTTCCCGCGGTACGGAGCAAGGGCTTCGCCCACAAGCTCTTCGTTCAACCATGGGCCGTAGACTTCGGCGGTGTCAAAGAAGGTGATGCCGCGGTCCACGGCGGCGTGAAGAAGAGTCGTCATCTCCTGCTTGTCTTTGGGTGGTCCATAGGAAAAGCTCATTCCCATACAGCCCAGGCCAAGGGCTGAAACTTCCAGGTTACTTTTTCCAAGTTTGCGCTTCTGCATTGTTACTCCTTTGAGGTGCCTGATTTCGACGTGCCTAATAATGTCAACGAATGCCGGCTTCCATTGAGGATAGACTCCCGGCTGCCCGCGTCTTTGCCTATTTCGATGAAGTTCTTGCCTGATCCTCCGAGACTAACTACCCCCATCCGCGCCCCGCGCCAACAGCTTTGAAAGGGAGCGGCTTTTTATTCGCGCGCTACGCCCCGTAGCAGCTATCGTCTTCTCTTGCCCAACCGATGGGCTGGGATTAAACTCCACTTGATAGCGATTGAACCGGTTCCTTTCAGTATCTTCCCTCTGGGGCTGAGGGCCATGATCAAGCAAGCGTCGCTTCTTCTTGTTTTTCTTCTCTTTCTCGCCTCTACTGCATCCGCCCAGAACATGGGTTTGCCTGGTTCTGCTTCCCCCACGTTTTCGACGCCGTACCGGCAGATCCAGTCGATCAATCCGGATCAGGATCTGTGGCTCCTGAGCGGTCCGGAGCGGAGCTCGCTGGAGGGTCGCAGTGGCTCCCAATCGAAGCTCGATCTCAAGGCTCCCGGCAAGGCTCGGCGCGAGTACGAGAAGGGCTATCAGCTCCTGATGCGGAAAGATCACCAGGGCGCCGTCGAGCATCTGACAACCGCCACTTCCATCTATCCCAGTTTCGTTGCGGCGCACAATGCCCTCGGCTCAGCCTACCTCGGTCTGCGCCAGAATGAGCAGGCGCGCGCGGAGTTCGCCCAAGCTGTGTCGCTCGACGATCACCTGCCTACTTCCTATTTGAATCTGGGCTGCGCCGAACTCGCTCTGAGACACTTTTCTGCCGCACAGGACGCGATTCAGAAGGCTTCTAGCATCGCTCCTCTTGATCTTGAACTGCTTACCGCCCTGACCTACGGACAGCTCATGAACCACGATTACGCTGGCGCCGTCGCGACCGCCCATCAGGTACATGAGCGCAAGCACGACGGCGCCGCACTGGTTCATTTCTTCGCTGCGGCGGCATGGGACGCCCAAGACAAGGCCCCCCAGGCGCAACAGGAGTTGTTGACTTTGTTGCGCGAGGATCCAAAGTCGCCCGCCGCAGTGCAGGCCGTTCAGATCCTCGAGGATATGAAGGAAGATCAAAAACGCCCAGTTGCGGCCAATCCTGGGTTGCAAATCTCTTTTACCCCCGCGGTTGCGACTGAAGTTCCTTCCGGGCCTGTGCAGTTGCCCGAACGCATCCGCAAGCTCTTGCAGGAGGCAAAGGAGAACTCGCAGATCGCCGAAGCCGAAGCTGAGGCAGAGTGCCGGGACTGTAACACCGACGAGAGTCCAGCTCCGAGAGAGCCTGGCGCGGCGGCCGATGTAGCGGCGAGCACCGCGCCGCAACCGGGGACCGCTGGCACCAAGTATGCCGGCCTGACGTTGCACTCCTCTACCGACGAGGTCGCAATATTTTTCGCGGCCACCGATCGCGGAAAACCGGTGAGCAACCTCACCGTCGCAGATATCGACGTCCGTGACGATAACAAACTCCCCGCAGCCTTAATCGCACTTCGCAACCAGTCCCAATTGCCCTTGCGCCTCGGCTTCGTCATCGATACCAGCGATTCCGTTGAGAGCCGTTTCAAGTTCGAGCAGGAGTCTGCCACTCGCTTCCTGCAAAAGGTCGTGACCGGCCCCGATGATCTTGCCTTCGTTATCGGTTTCGCGAACTCCGTCCTTCTCGTTCAGGACTTCACAGGAGACCAAAAACTCATTTCACATGCCGTGGGCGAACTCGTTCCTTCCGGAGGCACCGCTCTTTGGGATGCCGTCGCCTTCGCTGCGGATAAGCTGGCCCACCGACCCGAAACCCGGCCCGTAGCGAGGGTTCTCATCGTCATCAGCGACGGTGAAGACAACTCCAGCAGCGCCACTCTCAAACAGGCCATCAGTCGAGCGCAACGCGGAGAAGTTGCCGTCTACACCGTTAGCACACGGGAAAGCGTCGCCAGTCCAGCCGTAGAGACTACGAGTGATGAATCGTCGATAGGCGGGCACGCCCTCGCTGACCTGGCGGAGCTTACTGGCGGAACCGCACTTACCCCAGGCTCCGTTCGCGGCCTCAACGGCAGTCTCGCCGAGCTGCAGCAGGTCATTCGCAGCCGTTATCTCGTCTCCTACAAACCGGCTCTTTTCAAGCGCGACGGCCAGTATCGCGCAGTCGACATTACGGCCCAAAAAGACGGTCACAAACTTCGCGTTTATGCCCGCAAAGGCTACTACGCATCCGTGAACCCGCCCAGTTCGGATCGTTTTTGACCCGCATAGCATCGCTCACACTGACCGCAACAACGCCTTCCTCAGGATCACAAGGGCGGTATACTGTGAAAATGTCTGGGGATTCACAGAAGACCTTTTACCTCGAGACCTTCGGCTGCCAGATGAACGTGCACGATTCCGAAAAGGTCATTGGCACCCTGGTTCACGAGGGATACCGGCAGGTGGAAACAGTCGAGCAGGCCGACCTGATTCTCTACAATACCTGCTCCATCCGGGATAAGGCGGAGCAGAAAGTTTTCCATCGTCTGGCGGACTACAAAAAACTCCTCGCCCAGGGCAAGAAATTTGGCGTGCTGGGCTGCGTGGCGCAACAGGAGGGCGAAAAGATTTTCGAGCGCGCGCCGCATGTGTCGATGGTGTGCGGATCGGCTTCGTACAGAAATCTGCCGCAGATGCTGGTGCAATTGGAGAAGGCCCAGCCGGAAGCAGGGAAGTCCGGAAGCCGGAAGCCGGAGAGCCGGGAGCCCGATTCGCATCACCGGACTCGACGATCGCGAGACCGACGAATGCTTCGAGACTGAGTTCACCGCCCGCACCAATCCGCATCGCGGATACATCACCATTATCGAAGGCTGCGACAAATTCTGCGCCTATTGCGTCGTCCCCTTTACGCGCGGCAAAGAACGCAGCCGCACCTCCGCGTCCGTGCTCGCCGAAGCCCGCCAGATGGCCGATCTCGGCTATACCGAAATCCAATTGCTCGGCCAGAACGTGAATTCCTATAAAGATCCAGCGGGAAAGAAGTCATTCGCCGAATTGCTGGCCGCCGTAGGAGAAGTACCTGGGATTCGCCGAGTCCGCTTCACCACTTCGCATCCCCGAGACTTCGGGCGCGACATCATCGACGCCATCGACGCCGTCCCCACGCTCTGCGACCACGTGCATCTGCCCGTGCAGAGCGGGTCCGACCGTGTGCTGAACGCCATGCAGCGCCTCTACACCCGCGACCAATACCTCGAACGCATCTCGTGGATGAAGTCCGCCAGGCGCCCAATCAGCATTACCAGCGACATCATCGTCGGCTTTCCCGGAGAAAGCGAAGAAGACTTTGCGGAAACTTTGAGTTTGCTCGATGAGGTCGGCTACGACGCGGTCTTCACGTTCAAGTATTCTCCGCGTCCCAACACGCCGTCGCTCGCGTTGGACGATGCAATCCCGGATCAGGAAAAATCGCGGCGCCTCGAAGTGCTCATGGCGCGTCAGAAGGAAATACAGATCGCACGCTACAAGAATTACATAGGGGACATATTGGAAGTAATGGTTGAGGGAAGGAACGAAGCGCGCCAACAGTGGATCGGCCGTACCTCGCACAACAAGACACTAAACTTCACCGCGCCCGGCGAATCCGCTCTCGAACCGGGAACGTACGCGAAAGTAAGAGCAACCCAGAGCTTTCCCAACAGCCTCTTAGGAGAATTGGTGATATAAAGCGAAGAAGCAGAGTTTTCAGGAGCTCCTAATGGAAGTAGAAATGACCATCCGCGGACTTTTGATGGACCCCGTCACGAATACGCCGATTGTGATCTTGAAGGATGTGGCGGGGGACTCGGTATTGCCCATCTGGGTGGGGGTTTACGAGGCGAATGCGATCGCGCTGGAGATGGAGAAGGTGAACACGCCGCGGCCGATGACGCATGATCTGATCAAGAATGTGCTGACTGGGCTGGAGACGCAGGTTCACAAGGTGGTGGTAACCGAGCTGCGCGAAGACACGTTTTATGCGGTGATCTGGCTGGAGCGCGGTGGCGAGGTAGTCAGCATTGACTCGCGACCATCGGATGCATTGGCGCTGGCGCTGCGGGTGGATTGTCCGATCTTCGTAGATGAGATCGTGCTCAAGAATTCGAAGCAGGCCGCGAACATGTCGGACCGCGTGAGCGCCGAGGAGCTGCGAAAATATCTGGAAGGCCTGAACGACGAGGATCTAGGGAAGTACAAGATGTAAGCGGGCCGGCCGACTCAGAAACGCCCGCCAGAACGCGGCCCAAATCCAGGAAAACAGCCCAACCCGCTCAATCCTGAGCTACTCAACTTTACATAATATCTGTTATCGGACATTGCATGGCCCCCGTGTGTCAAATTCTTCCGTCCTGGTTCACTAAATAGGCGCCTGGTTCGTGGCGAAGACAACCTTGGCATGGAACAACGTACCGGCGACGCGTGTGGCGATGGCCACGAGGTCTCGTTGTCCGGAGAAGACTTTGACCTGGCGGGCGCGGGAGAGTTCGGGGAGATTGACGGGCCGGCCGCTGCGGATGCGGGCGGCGGTGGCTTCGTCGGCTGTGACCGAAGGGAGTTGTGGCAGGAGTTGGCGCGGATGGATGAAGAGGGATTCGATGGTTCGCGTTTCAGTTGCGTTCGCGGCGGAGGGGTCGAGGACGTCCAGATTTTTGCCGATCGCATTCACTCGCTCTCGCTCAAAATGACAGGGGGCGTTTTCGGGCGTCGGTGTATTCCCCGCTTCTCGCTCTCGCTCGGAACGGCGAACGGCGAATACCTGAACGCTGCAGGTTTCGATTTCCTCCAGGGTGTGCGCTTGGCTGATGTCGAATTCGGCGACGGAGGTGCGCCGCAGGCATTCGAGATGGGCTCCGCAGCCAAGGAGCTGGCCGATTTCGTGAGCAATGGAACGCATGTACGTTCCGGACGACACACGCGCGTGGAAGTGGGCGCGGTCAATTTCGACGGAAGTGATGGCGAATTCCTTGATCTCCACCTGAACCGGCTGCAGGATCACCTCTTTCTCTCTTCGCGCCAGTTTGTAAGCCGGGATGCCCTTGATTTTCTTGGCGGAAAACGGCGGTGGAACTTGCTCGATGTGACCTAGAAATTTGCTGGCGAGCTGTTGAAGAGTATCCAGGCCAGGTGCAGCCATAGACACTTCGCCTAATGGTTCACCATCGGCGTCGTAAGTATTGGTAGCAAAGCCGAAGCGGATGATGCCCTCGTACGTTTTTTCGGAGGCGATATAGAACTGCGCCAGTCGCGTGAGAGATCCGGTGACCACTGGAAGAACGCCCGTGGCGAGCGGATCGAGAGTGCCGAGATGGCCGACGGAGCGCTCCTGGAGGAAGCGGCGCAGGCGGTTCACTACATCATGGGAGGTCCAACCGGCAGGCTTGTCGACGACGATAACGCCATTCATAGGGAATCTAGCGATCTGGCGATTGTGTGATCGGGCGATTTGGGATTCACTATTCGTCCAGGCTTCTCACGTAGAGCGGGCGACGATTCTTGTAAGATTACCGATTACTACGTTACCAGATTCCCTATGCTTCCCATTCGCGACGACCAGCCTCGATATAGCACTCCCTTCGTGACGTGGTTTCTGATTGGGCTGAACCTGGTGATTTTTTTGTTCGAATGGATGCTCGACCCGCGGAGCTTGAATCTTGTTATCCATCAGTTCGGAGTCGTGCCGTATCACACGGCGGCGTTTCTGGCAGGATCGCACCGGTATACATTGGCGGCCATCGTGGTTCCATTCTTCACATCGCTTTTTCTGCATGGCTCGTGGATGCATGTGATCGGGAACATGTGGTTTCTCTACATTTTTGGCGACAATGTTGAGGACTACCTGGGACACTTTAAATACCTGGTGTTCTACCTGCTCACCGGCCTGCTCGCCATGGGCACGCATGTATTGGTGAATCTCCACTCGACCGCGCCTGCGGTCGGCGCGAGCGGTGCGATCGCTGGAGTGTTGGGAGCTTATTTCATTTTGTATCCCAAGGCGCGGGTGCTGACGTGGTTCTTCATATTTGTGCTGTGGGTGCCAGCGCCAATCATTTTGGGATACTGGTTCGTGCTGAACTTTCTCAGCGGGACCGCGACGGCTTTGTCGGTGCAGGGGCAAAACATGGGAGGCGTGGCCTTCTGGGCACACGTGGGCGGATTCATCTCAGGAGCGCTCCTGGTGAAGGTTTTCGGCGAACGGGGACTGCGATATCCGTACGCCATGCAGCGCTAGTTCACTGACTATTTCTTCGGTCGCGACTCCGGCGGCACCAGGCCAGCGACGCGGTAGTAGACCACCAGTTGTCCGTAGTGTTCCCCACAGTGCTCAATGAAGCCGTAAGCCATGTCCAGCACGCGCACCTGCTGGTGGGCGAAGGGGTCGACAAGCAGGTCGGACATTCCCTTGTCGCCCTTGGCTTTGATCGCGGCGGCACCGTCGGCGAACGACTTCTTCACGAAGGCGACGATATCAGCTTTGGTCTTGTAGTCGGCACGCTTGGGATCTTCTGCCGCGGGCATCTTCTTTCCCATGGCAGGATCGGTGAAAAAGTAATTCGCGTTGGCGGCGTGGAGAAGCTGTTCCGCGAAACTGCGCTCGGCTGGGTTGGGCTTGAAGTCGTATTTCTCCTCGGGAAAATCTTCCGCCATGGCGATCAGCTTCCGGCCGATGTCATTCCAGGAATCGAGCAGAACCTTCGATGGGCTGTCCGGTGGCTTTAACGGAGTTTCCTTCTTGGCATCCTGCGCGTTGACTGGAACAGCAAGAATCGCCAGGGTGAACAGAGCCACGGTCAGAAATGATGACTTCCTCATATCTGCTTCCTCCGATTAGATGTTTGCGGACGGTCCGTATATTAGCTGGAAAATCGGCGCCCGTAAAATGAACCGGGTCAGATTCCGTTGGGACGCTGACGGATCAGGGACAGGAACTCGGAACGCGTTTCGTTGGAATCGCGGAAGCAGCCCAGCATTGAGGAAGTGACGGCTTCGGAATGTTGTTTCTCGACGCCGCGCATCATCATGCACAAATGGCGGGCTTCGATGACGACTCCGACACCTTGCGGTTCGATTACTTTCTGAATGGTTTCGGCGATTTGCGTGGTCAGCCGTTCCTGGATCTGCAGGCGCCGCGAGAAGACTTCGATCAGGCGCGGTACTTTGCTGAGGCCGATAACTTTGCCGTTAGGGATGTAGGCTACGTGCACTTTGCCGAAGAACGGTAGCATGTGATGCTCGCACAGGCTGAACATTTCGACATCCTTGACGATCACCATTTCGTCGTAGCTGACGGTAAAGAGCGCGCCCTTGAGCAGGGCTTCGGGATCTTCCGTGTAGCCGCGGGTGAGGAACTGCATGGACTTACAAACACGCTCGGGAGTTTGCTCCAGACCTTCGCGGTGCGGGTCTTCGCCGAGGCGCACGAGCATCTCCTGAACGAGGTCTTCGAAACTGGCGCTGGTGAGGGTGGTGGGTTCGGTTGTTGGCTTCATAATTTGCTTGAGCGATTGCGTAATTTTGTAATTCCGCGATTAAACATGAAAATCACGTTCTGACGGCTTCTTCTAGCCCGCATATTCAAACGAGTTCATCATGGTCTCTTCTAAGCGTACTCTTTCCAGATGCGCGTGGCGAAAGCCGCGGTGCACTATTTCGTAAATCTGAATACACAGATTTTCCGTAGTAGGCACATTCTGGGCGAACTCTTGCAGCGTGTTCAAGTTTTCGTGATCGAACCGGGACAGCACTTCCCTTTCCATGAAGCCGTCGAGATCGACCAGGTTGCAGACCATGCCGGTTTTCGGATCAACCTGTCCGCTGACGGTCACTTCAACGATGTAGTTGTGGCCGTGTCCGTAGGGGTTGTTGCACTTTCCGTAGGTCGCATGATTTTCTTCATCCGACATCGCGTCGCTGTGCAGACGGTGCGAGGCTGAGAATAAATAGCGGCGGGAGAGGTGAGCTTTCATAATCGGCTTCTAGCTTCTGGCTCCTGGCTTCGGGGTCATTCTTCTCCATAGAAATCGACGAATAGATCTGGCGTCTCGTAAACCCGCACCCGGTGGAGCTTGGCACGCTCGAGCTTTCTGAAGAGGCGCTGCCAGACCACGATGGCGATATTTTCCGTGGTGGGAATTTGATGCAGGAATTCGGGGACTTCTTTGTTGAGAAAACGATGGTCCATCGCGTCGAGGATCTCGCGCTGCATAACCTCTTTGAGTTGCTTAAGGTCGATGACGAAACCGGAGCGGGGATCGACTTCGCCTTTTACCGTGACCTCAAGGACGTAATTGTGCCCGTGACCGTTGGGGTTGTTGCACTTGCCGAAGACACGGCGATTCTCCTCCGGGGTGAATTCCGGGTTGTGATAATAGTGCGATGCAGCGAATTCGGCCTTGCGCGTGAGATAGACCATAAAAAGCGGTTGCCAATGATGAGTGCTCAGTGGCCAGTTGCCAGCAAACAAGTGTCTTCCGAATATGTGCGGCCCTTCCATGGGACCCTACCTTTCGCGTGTGCTCTGGCCGAGCGCAGCAGAAGGTAGGAGAACAGAGGGAGGCCAAAGACAGCGAGAACGTTTGCATCCCAGAAAAAATGTGCACGGCGGATTCGCATGAGAAAGAACCCGAAGAGTATGACGCCGAGCACGCCCGCTAACATTGCAGGTTCCCAATGGCCACGAAGCGCGGTCACGACGGCGATCGAAAAGCTCGCACCAATCAAGACAAATTCAATTGTGCGAAGCACAGCCAAGCGGAGCGGTGAGGGGAACAACAGCGCGAGGTTTTTCGTCCAGCCCTCGCGCAGCTGCGCAAACGTGCGATACATGCGGGTGCGAACGGCATCGCCGCCGAAGCGGAAGAAAAGTTTTCTGCCGGAGCGCTTCACGGCACGAGCCACGGCGACATCCTCAAGCAGATCGCAGGCGAGGGCGGCGTGTCCGCCGACCGCGTCATAGGCCTCGCGCGTGATCAGGATGTACTGGCCGTTGGCGGCGGCCGCCGGCGATCTGGGATCGCTCACCTGCGATGGGCGAAAGCTGGCGGCGAGCTCCCCGAAGATCACCGGCATGACCACCTTCTCTACCAGGCTTTTCACCATCTGTTCTGGAGAGTAGGAAAGCATGGCCGCTCCATGGCGCTGGGCCTCTTCGATGCTTCGCGCCAGCGATCCCGGGAGATGAATGGTATCGGCGTCGGTGAACAGCAGCCAATGGCCGTGAGCGGCTTTGGAGCCAGCATGCGCGGCATTGTTCTTGCCGGTCCAACCGGGAGGGAGCGGACCGGCGTCGATGATTCGGAGGCGCGGGCCCGAAAAAGAAGAGGCGATCTCGCGGCTGCGGTCGGTGGAATGGTCGTCGACCACGATGATCTCGAATTCGACGCCCGTTTGCGTGAGTACGGACTGGAGGCAGTCGCCGAGACACGCTTCTTCGTTGCGAGCCGGAATGACTACCGACACGGCGGGCTGGCGGGTTGCTGTGTCTGTCGCAGGCATACGCCGAATCTATTATTATAACGATGTGCGATGCCTCCTTCGTTTTCTCAGCCGTGCTGCCCTGGGTTTCGTTCTGCTTTCGCTTTCAGGGTGCTATAGCGGCACGCGGCCGCCACGCATTGGCTCGGCCGCACCAGATTTCACCGTGCACGATGCAGATCACACCGTCACACTCAGCCAGCTCAAAGGCCAGGTAGTGGTCCTGAATTTCTGGGCGACGTGGTGTCCGCCCTGCATTGAGGAGATGCCGTCGCTGGTGCAGATGCAGCAGCGCATGAAAACCAAAGGAGTGACTGTGTTGGCTGTCAGCGTGGATGTTGACCACGACAACTACGAGCATTTCCTGAAAGATCATAATGTGAATTTGCTGTCGGTGCGCGATGCCGATCAGAAGAGTAATGCACTCTATGGAACGTTCAAGTTTCCGGAGACTTACGTCATCGATCGCAACGGAGTGGTGCGCCGCAAGTTCATTGGCGCGGTGGATTGGACGGAGCCGGACGTGATCGAGTATTTGGGGAAGCTGTAGGACAAGTACCTAGAGGTGTCGCTCCTTGAGGCGAGGTGCCGATACTTGATAGTTGACTTTGGGTGGCGCAGCGCTTCAGCGCTGCGAATAAATTGCGGTAGGATTCTGGGCTTTAGCCCCGGGGTATCGTCACAGCTTTGCCTGGCGCAGGCGTAGCGCGTTGGTGATCACAGAAACCGAACTGAAGCTCATGGCGGCGGCGGCAAAGATGGGACTGAGCAAGAGTCCGAAAAACGGGTAAAGAACACCCGCTGCAATGGGCACGCCAATCGCGTTGTAGATAAAAGCGAAAAAAAGATTCTGGCGGATATTGCGCATGGTGGCGCGGCTTAGATTGCGGGCGCGCAGAATTGCGGTCAGATCGCCTTTGACCAGCGTGATCCCGCCGCTTTCCATGGCGACGTCGGTGCCGGTGCCCATGGCGATGCCCACATCGGCTTGCGCCAGCGCGGGGGCATCGTTGACGCCGTCACCCGCCATCGCGACGACTCTTCCCTGCCCTTGCAGTTTACGAATAATCTCCAGCTTTCCTTCCGGCAACACTTCGGCTTCGAATTCTTCAATTCCGAGCGCCTGAGCCAGATTTTCCGCGGTGGCGCGGTTGTCTCCCGTGAGCATGACCACCTGGATACCTTGGTTCTTCAGGGATCGGATGGCTTCTGGAGTCGAGGGCTTTAACGGATCCACGACGGAGAGTGTCCGAACGAACTTGCCCTCAATTGCAACACAGAGTGTCGCACCAACGCCGGGATTGGCGTCACGGAACTCCGTGTTCGCAGCGACGAAGGCTCCCATTTCTTTCATGAGTGCCGCGTTGCCAACGGCGACTTGTTTGTTATCAACGGTTCCCGTGATTCCCTTCCCAGGAATATTCCTGAAATCGCGCGGCTGCGAAAGCGAAAGGCCTTGTCTTTCCGCAGCGGCGACGATTGCGCTCGCCAGCGGATGCTCACTGGCTCGCTCCAGGCTGGCTGCGAGGCGAAGGGCTTCAAAGTTATCATCCTGCGATATAGAAACCCCGAGCAGTTGCGGCTTGCCTTCGGTGAGGGTTCCGGTTTTGTCGACCACCAAGGTGTCGACTTTTTCCAGCATCTCCAGTGCCTCGGCATTCTTGATCAGCACTCCAGCGCGGGCCCCGCGTCCCACGCCGACCATGATTGCCATAGGAGTCGCGAGACCTAACGCGCAGGGGCACGCAATGATGAGCACTGCGACCGCGTTGACCAGCGCGTGAGCGAGGCGCGGCTCCGGACCGAACACCAACCACGCGACAAAGGTGATCGCGGCGACCGCTACGACGATGGGTACGAACCATTTCGCCACGCGGTCCGCCAGTTGCTGGATGGGAGCGCGGCTGCGCTGCGCCTGGCCGACGAGCTGCACGATGCGTGCTAACAACGTTTCGCTGCCCACCCGTTCCGCGCGCATAACAAATGAACCGGTCCCGTTGATGGTGGCGCCAATGACCGGGCTGTCCGGCGATTTTTCCACCGGCATCGATTCGCCGGTAATCATTGACTCGTCGATTGTGCTGCGACCTTCGAGTAGCACGCCGTCGACCGGAACTTTTTCCCCAGGACGCACGCGGAGACGATCTCCAGGTTGCACCTGATCGAGCGGAATATCTTTCTCGGTGCCGTCGAGGTTAAGACGACGTGCGGTGCGCGGACTGAGATCGAGCAGTGCACGAATGGCGGCGCTGGTGCGACTACGGGCGCGCAGTTCCATGACCTGGCCGAGCAAGACCAGTGTGGTGATAGCAGCGGCCGCCTCGAAATAGACGTCGGGATAGCCTCCCATGCCGCGCAGCGATTGCGGAAAAATCTCAGGCGCGAACGTGGCGACCACGCTATAGCCGTAGGCCACGCCGGTGCCCATGCCGATCAGGGTGAACATGTTCGGACTGCGATTCACCAGCGACGTCCAAAAGCGTTGGAAAAAGGGCCATCCGCCCCACAGCACCACCGGCGTGGCAAGCGAGAATTCGAGCCAAGGGAGAATCGAATTCCAAGGCGTCATTACAATTCGGTCGCCCCTAATGGTGCCGAGTCCTCCCCTAAAGAAATTCGGCCAGAGCATGGCAACCATGGCGATCGCGAGCAGAGGAGCGGTGAGGACGAGGCTTATCCAGAAGCGCCGCGTCATGTCGCGCAGTTCTGGATTTTCCTCAGCCGCGGCCGTAACCGTGCGAGGCTCAAGCGCCATGCCGCAGATGGGACACGAACCCGGTGCGAGGCGAACAATCTCCGGGTGCATGGGGCAGGTGTACTCGATACGCGTGGAAGCGACCGGGACATCCGGTTCGAGCGCCATCCCGCACGAAGGGCAAGCTCCCGGTCTGGCTTCGCGAACCTCCGGGCACATGGGACAGACGTAGGCCGGGGCTTGTGAGCCCGAAGCATGGGCTTTAGAACTTTGAGGTTGAATCAGCTGCGACCGGCCCGACGAAACGTTTTCAATAGGGTGCGGCAGCCCAGGCTTCGCGGCGCCCAGCATCACCAGTCCCGATGCTTTCGCCGGCGGAGGCGCAGTCAGATATTTCCTGGGGTTGGTCTTGAATCTCTCCAGGCAGGACGCGCAGCAAAAATAGTAATTCTTCCCCTCATCTGCAAAGACATACTTCGCCGTGGCAGGATTTACATTCATCCCGCAGACTGGATCCCGTTCGAGTGTCTCCGATGGAAAGGATGGGTTGGTCGGCATGAATCGACTGTCATTCAGGAATCACCGCGATTATACAAACTGCGCAGCCCACAATCCCCACCAATGCTCGACGAGAATTTCCTCCCTTCCGGCGAGCATGGATGGCGGACCGCATTACTTCCCTTATGGTTCGATGGACGATGCTTTATATTAGATGCCAATGCAAACAAAGGCTTTTAGCTGCAGCAAACACTATGCATTAAGTGCGTCCTACGGATTCTGTAGTGCTAAGCCATTGCTAAGTATACAAGCCCACAGCATCGCGCTGTGGGTCTTTTGCATTTCCTGTCAGTTATTTTGCAGCCGTGAGATCATGCTCGATTGAATGCGCAGCGTGTTCTTTGCACGCAAAAGTTGCTTCGCCGCTTTGGAGATAGCCATGACCCCAGGACAGGGTCAGTTTGCCGTCAGCGTACCTCATTTCCGTCATCAAGTACCCAGGTACGGAGGGTCCTCTGGGCCATAGGCCGTCCGTAATTACGAGTGAATGGCTATAGTCGACCATGAGACGAACCTTCGCACCTTTCCTGAAATACTTTAGCGTGCCGGACGTGTAGGTGGCAGGATAGCTGATCCATTCGTATACCAAGGTATTGACTAGAAAACTCGTTGCTCCGTACTTAAACTGAGCGGTGTAAATGGCGGCATCTAGCAGCAAGAAGACTACGAGCAGTGCCCATTTCCTCCGAGTCATTTTCTTGCCCATTCCACGGCTAGATCGTGATGGAATCTTCTTTCACATTCCAGCATCGCTGCCTGATACCGCTCGTTGTCACGAAGCATCCAACATTGGAAGGCTGCATCGCGGCAAGCGTTGCGGCATGCATATATGCGATCGATTGCCGCGCCGTGATCTACAGGCTTAGCACAGCCGAGCAGCATTCCCGCTAGGGCCAGAGTTGCTAGCGTTTTCATGCTGGCATGATACGCCGACGATTAATCGCGTTACAGTCCTTTGGAGAATAGACGGACTCGGCACGACGCGGGCATAGTGGAAATGGATGGATGGTTGGGCGAGTACACCCGCGCATCCCAAGCGCGGCCAGCAACCACGTGACACACCCTCCAGTTTGTAGAGGCGCGTTGATCGCGTTACAGTGCTGCTATGAAGAAGCTCTGCATCGCGCTGCTGGTCATCTTCGCTGTGTGGTTTGGCTGGCAGCGATACGCTGAGCATCGGGCCGCAGTTGCACGAGCAGAGCATGAAAAAATGGACGGCTACGAACGCTGCACATCAGGCTTCGCACCTTGCGGCGATGCCTCGGACCAGGGGCACGACAATTGCGTCAAAGCCCAAGCTGATGCGCGCAAAGCGTGTGCGGAATTCTGGTTCCGAAAGAAGTAAGGGCTAGCTAGGACTGTATACCGTACACCTAGGAATCCGGCCAGCTAAGACTCAACCCCATAGGACAGGCAGAAGCAGGGATAGTACTGCGCCCGTAGGCTACAGGTAGTGGTTGCGACATGGCGACATGGGGGTGTTCGGAGCCGTTCCTTTAGCCGACATGACCGTTCGCGTTAGACGACATGCTGGTATAGCCTAGCCAGTGCTTTCAGCAGGTTATGGCATTGCGACATCTTGGGGTGTGCTCGGCTTCGGCGTGGGATGGGCAATCCCGCGGACATTCTTTCAATACTTTCACCATCTACAGAAACTACAGAACTACCAGCATACCATGGTACCAACGCAGGAACCTGACGCCAAATACCCACACCCAAGCAAAGAAAACCCCTAGGAATCGCTCTAATGCGTCCCTAGGGGCATTCTGCGTTGTGCTCTAGAACAATTCATTCAGTACTCGCCGCGTCGCGGTGTCGGCTTGCTGGTCCCCGATGTGTGAGTACACGACGGTCGATTGGATGGACTTGTGTCCTAACCGTTGCTTGATCTCCAGAACATCGGCATGGCCCTGGACCATATGTGTAGCTAGGCTATGACGCAGCGTGGTGCTTGTGCATATATGTCTGCTGTGGTTTTGGCTTGCTTGTGCCTCAGCATCGCGGCCACAGATTTAATATCACCTACACTCGCTGCCATCGTCGCAGTAGTCCTTCGCAGCATTTGATAGGTAAGGTTCGGAATCCCAGCGGCCTTCGCCAGTGGTTGCAGCACACGCGACAAGTAGTTGCCTGAATCAAAAAATCCTTGATCTGCATTAGGGAACAGGAACGCATTCGGGTTTAGCTCACCCTCTGATAGCTGTGACACCGTTTGCTCCTGCCAGTCCCGCAACGCAGCGGTCGCAATGTCCGGCATCTGCAGCACGATCTTCTCGCCTTGCTCGGTTGTTTTCGACCATGGACGGATTTTTCCTTTGTAGATCGTTGCCTCGATCTCCAGTGTGCTTTCCTCCAGGTTCACATTCCGCCAGCGCAATGCGAAAAGTTCACTCGGTCTCAATCCAGTAGACAGGAACAAACGCAATAGCGCGTACTCACGCGTCCGCATCTTGAATGGTGCTGCAATGTCCATCAGGCTTTTTATCTGCTCTGGCGTCAGAAAGGGATGCGCCACCGGCCGCAGATGTTTCGGCACGCGCAACAGTCTCGCGGGATTTTTTCTTAAGCAGTCCTGCTCGGTTGCCTCTGCGAAAATTGATCTCAAGTATGCGCGGGCCATGCGCACGGTAGAACCACTCTGCGTCTGTGCCAGTGTATTCAGGTAGGATTGCAGTTGCACGGCGTCAATATCTTCGAGTGCAACGCCGTCGAAGTGATCCGTAATGGCTTTGAGTTTGCCGAGCACGGTACTGCGGGATGATGGCCGCCATTGCCCCTCGTGCAGTGGAACCCATTTCGACGTGATAAAATTTGCGAGCGTGGCCTTACCATCACCTGTAATCCCAAGTTCGCGCACAATCAGCAAACGCAGCGCTTCGCGTGCTGCTGTTTTCGTCATAGCCTTGATCGTGCCCAACTTTTCGGCCTTCGGGACGCCGTTCTTTCTGAAGTGTCCAATCCAAGAGCCCGATTCTGGCGTAACCCAGCCGTGCTGTATTCGTGGCATATTGGCCTCCACGCAAAGCCTATGCTAAGTAGGAAACCAGTGTCAAGCTACAATCGACAGAAACTAAAAGCGATAGCGGAACCATCCGAAAATCGCAGGCAATGCTTTATATTGGATTCAGCCATGGGAACGTGGCCTCTTTATCCACGAGGTGAGAAGACTTCATGACTTATCTGGACGTTCTTTTTCGATATGGAGCTATGCCCGGCGAGAGCGCACTGCGCGCCATCGATGGAATGCGCGAGGTCTATGGAATTCGTGGGGTGAAGTTTAATGAGCCGGAGCGCACGGTGCGGGTGGCATACGATGGCTCGCGGCTGAAGGCCGACGCAGTAGCACGCCTGCTCCGCCAAGCCGGAGTCGAAGTGCGTGAGCAGTTGGCGCTAGCCTGAGTGAAGATTGGGGGGAGGGCTTTCGCTTCCTGAATGCAAGGGGCGCCCAAGAGAACCTCTGGCCGAAGTCATCCTTGGAGCGCCCCGTTGCGCGCCACTTCGTCTGTCCTATACATGTGCAAACGCCTTGCCATTCCGCAACCTGCTCATAAGACAGGCGAGGGTTATGGGCGACGGGCGACCGCCTTGTAGGAATTGCTCGTCGCTCGGAAAGATTTACTTTTCGGGTACGCCCGGGCGAGGAGTACTCACGGAAGGCTTGTGTTACCAATCGGTTGTCTAATGTGAACACCTTAGACTATGCGAGTGGAAAGCCCTCAGGATTGGCGGTCTGTTTTCGAAATCGATCGCGATAAGTTCGGTTGGAGGGTCCGTCAGGTGTTCCTAGTACTTGGCGATATCCGTTATAATTCTTGAACGACTTAACGTCCCCATCCCACACTGCGCCCTTAGCTCAGCTGGATAGAGCGTCTGGCTACGAACCGCAAACGCTCAAAAACTAAGTGCCGTATCGTGAGTCGCATAGGGGCGCTCCTCTTCTTCGAAACACCCTTAAATAGGCTATTGGGGCTATAAGGCGGGCTTCTTCCCTAGCGCTCGTGCCTTCGCTGCCGCTGCTTCCGCGCGCAGCTTGTCCATAAAAGCTTTGAACTCCGGATCGCGTGCTTCTGCGTACTTGTTTGCTCTGGCCGCGCGTCTGGGGTGGTAGTCAGGTTCACAATTCCAAGGCAGCAAGTGCCGAACATATGCTGATTGCATTGGCGTCTGCGTAATCTCAGCGCACTTGGCTTTAGCTGCTTTGCGCGTATAAAAATCGCCGCCTGAATATTCTTGTGGAGGTTGCGGGAAATGGTCTGTAGCGATGACTCGAAACGATGGGCGTTTCATCACTCAGTATCGGCTATTTGCGGCGCGATTTCAACACGGGGAGATGTCCGGTTGTGCCCTAATAGTGAGTTGCTGGGAAAAACAGCTCTGCGGTGTTCGGAGAGTTGTCCAGCGTGGTATCCGGCAAAGGGCCGAGTAGCGCAAGCGCAAAACGCTCCCCATTGGCTTGCTGCTTGATGTCGAAAGTGCAGTTCAAAAAATAAACATTCTCCATCTGCAAGGGCCCACCGTCGTAGACGACATAAACGTTCCGAAATATAACTTTCTTCAATTGCGCTCCGTCCAATGTCGCCGCCCCGCCCGTCCCCAATATCCAGTCATTCCCCATGGATAGGGATGCGTCGGGATTGGGAGTCCCCATAGCAAATACATGTGCTGCCTCCGCGCTTGGTACCACACCGGCAACTTGGAAGCGCGGAGCTGCCATCCCTTGAGGGGAGCGGATATGGTAGTGGGTAGTCAGTGTACCGCCCACTGGCAGTATGTTCTTGATGGCGACAGACAAGGAGATGTTTAAGAACGATTTGTAATTTACAAAGTCTATAGCCGTAGTCCAAGCATCAGCATCCCCAGCCTCGACGAGCTTTTTGCCCACTGCTTCTACGATCTCAGGTTTGATCGCTATGTTTTCAGCCTTTGCGGTCGTTGCCAAACTTTTCAAATCCGGCAACTGCTCTCTCAACTGCCTGGGGGTCAGGTTTGAGGCTTCCGTCATTCGCTTAATCGTCGCCTCACGAAGGAACGGAGCAAGTTCGGTAAGAGTTTTCTTAATTGAACCGATGTCCGTATCGATTGAAGTTAACCTATCTTCGGTATGCGTTTGGAATGCAGCATTCTTGATAAGCCCTGAAGCCGCAAAAATACTGACTGCAATCAGCAAGCCGAGTAGCGTAAGTGGAGTAGCGATAGCAGCCGCAGCCAATCCCCAGTCCCGAAGCCATGATATGACCTTTCGCACGCCTTGCGGATTGAACTTGTCAATCTCCTCAGAGATGGCACGGGCTACCTCGTTCGCTATTTCCTCAATTAACCAGTTTTTATCATCATCACGGAGTTTCATGTCTTCGGTGGTACCCTCAGTGGGGGGAAGAAAAATTAGCTCTGGCATAGGGACACAGTTCCTTGCTACGTTAAGTTTGTTCTCAACGTATCCCTGTGCGATGTGACATGTAACCACTGGCAGGCGGTTACGTTGTGGATGATACTCCTGTGGGCTCGAGTTCTTCCAATCCCCACGCATGGTTAGCAATTCCGCCTGCATTGCGGAAGTGCAGTGCCTTTTCGCCGCGCTGGGAGCTTTTTTCTTCGCTAAGTACTTTAGGTTTGCATCGCGCTGTGTTTGCAGGCAAGCCGCGCAAAGTAACTTGCCTGATTCGGGCGGCGCGCCACATCGTGTGCACTGGCCAGCCGCACGGTAACGGTCGCGCCGCTCTTTGTGCTGGCGATAGCGCTCCGCCTTGGAAAGCGGAGTTTCTTTGCGTTTGTGTGGAACGTGGACGCGCTGCTCACAGGCTTGGCGGCGTTCTTCGCACAAGCGCAACCACTCTGCTTTACGGGCTTCACGGGCTTGTCTTTTTTCCGCGCGAATGCAGGCGCGCTCTTCGCGGATACGTGCGCGTTCTCGCTCTCGTTCTTCCTGAAGATGCCAGCGGTCCGTGCATTTTTCGATTTCAAAGCCCATTGAGCGAGCCACGTTGCAAATTCTCTTGAGTAGCTGTCGGACGCAAACGGCTGTCAATCCAAGCTCTTCCGCGATATCGTTACTCTCGTGCCCTTCCCTCCAAAAGCTATAAATGACGCGCACGTACACAGAGCGAGTGTTTGTTGATGCGAATCTGGCTGTCAATGTTGCGAATCAGCACTTCGAGCTGTTGCAGTCGCGCAGCGTCCCCGTCTTTCAAGCGCAGCAAAACGAACTCGACTACACATGGCGTCTAAAGATTTCAAGAGCCCCGGTTCACGTGCCCGCAATGCTGCCTCAGCTCGTTTCAACCGGTCGGCCAATGAAAGATGTGCGGTAGCTGCGCGCAAAGCTTTTGAGTTCACACGATTTTCGATGCAGCCCACCAACACCCGCTGCAAGTCGGCAGCATTCAACGCAAAGGAAGGCACGGCATAGCGCCGCGCCGTGAACAATTCATGTTTGCACGTTTGCATCCGCTGATAATCAGCAAATGCGAGTCCGGGGGTGCTCCATAAGTCGTGACCGGCATATTCGGCATTGACCGGGCTTGCGAGCTTGTCGGCGAATTGCCATTTATCAAAATGTGTGAATTCGGAAGAGGGCGGGCAGTGGGTTACAGGGCAGGCGCTCATGCTTCAACACAAGAGTGTGACAAAAATTCTCGCGCGGGCGCGGACAGGTTCGACACGCGCCGTTGCGAAAAATC